>CAZNJB010000017.1:0-73391 GCA_964573255.1 uncultured Melioribacteraceae bacterium | reverse complement strand
ATAATATATATTCTTTCAAACTGAGGGAATTCTTAAGCATCCTGTGTACTAAAATCACATCTTTGCCAATAATATTGGTAAATTGCTTTACTTTGTATTCTTGAATTTCTCCGTAATGAACAACAAATTTTAACGTTAAATCACCTACCCTTAAGCAAGCTCCGCACCTGCAGATATTATTCCTTTCGATAGACCGTAAATACTTATGAAAGTTAATAAATATATTTTCGGTTTGTTCCATTATGCTATTTAATTTCGGTGGAGCTCCCAGTTTATAAAAAAGAATTGCATCTCCTTCAATTTCAGAGGGAATTAAATCTATTATATTGCTGTCTAATATCACCTCGAGTAATTCGCGTATTATATGACGGCTATGTTCTATTTCCGTAGAGCTGACGAATTTTGTAAATCCGCTAATATCCGGTATGTAAATAATTCCTTTTTTATCAGACATTCATCCAAACTGCAGTAATTGTTATTCTTTTTCGTTTACACATATGAAAATGAAACTTTTTGGCGACATAATCCATAAAAATATGATTAAAGATAGTTTGGATGAAGATAAAATTAAACTTTTCGAAATCGGTAAAGAAGCATCTTGAATTTCTCCTCTTATTTAACAGCAGAAAACTGCATTTCATCAATTCACATAATTACGTCAAACAGATAAATTAGATTTAAAATACTCACTTTTTTTTATTATATTGAAATTAGTTTGACGATTTGAATACTAACAAACGGGAGAAGTGCATGAAACTAGTAAAACATCTTTTGAAAAAGAAAGGTAACACAATCTTCTCGGTTTCACCCGACGATACAATGTACGATGCACTCAAACTAATGGCAGATAAAGGAATTGGAGCTTTAATAGTTCTAAAAGACGGAGAGCTTGTCGGAATTGTTTCAGAAAGAGATTATGCGCGCAAAGTTATTCTTAAAGGAAAAACCAGTAGAGACACAAAAGTAAAAGAAATAATGACCGACACGGTTATCTGTGTTTCTCCCGAAAACGGAGTCGACGAATGTATGGCTATTTTAAGCGAGAAAAGAATACGTCACCTCCCCGTTGAGAAAAACGGTGAATTAATTGGCGTTATTTCAATCGGCGATATTGTTAAGGCAGTAATAGAAGAGAAAAAATTCGAAATAAACCAACTAATAAGCTACATTCAAGGTAAGTATAAATAATTTGTTAGGAATGCGGTTCCCGCTCTTCACGGGAACCTTCCTCTTATTCTACAATCTTAAAATAACCGTATCCATATTCATCCAATATTATGCTCACAGAATTTCTTTCGGGATAATACGTCCTGCCACCTAATAAATCAACGAGTTTAACCACATCCATAAAAGATGGAAGCTTTATAGTTATTTTTTTCGGTTTATCGGAATTATTTATAACCGTAACAATTCTTTCATTCATATCTGAGCGCATAAAAGCAAACGAATTTTTATCGGCTTTAAGAGTCAATAAATCTCCGTAGCGAAGTGCTGAATGTTCTTTACGCAATTTAACTATGCGTTGAACATCTCGTAACATCTTCTTTTCGTTTTTATTCAATTGATCCCCAAATCGCATCGGTCTTCTATTATCGGGATCGGATGCACCGCTCATTCCAAATTCGCTGCCATAATAAATAACGGGCAAACCCGGAATTGAAAACATATAAGCATAATATAATTCAGCCTTTCTATAACTCATAGGATGATCAACTTTGGGAGGATTGTTCCATCCTTCTTCGGTCGCATTCCACTGCCACAATTCCAAATCCCCGTCTGCATAAGCAATGAAGCGGTTTTTATCGTGGCTATCCATAATATTCCCCATCAAATGCAGAGGACCGTATACATAAACCGTTTTTTTCAATTCCTTATCTAATTCAATCATCGATACATTAGTGTCAATAAACGCGGCTTGTGCAACATCGTAAAGGTTAAAATTAAACTGCGCGCTCAATTGACCGTTATTAACATACGAGCTAACAAGTTCATAATTACCAAACGTCTCTCCTATTTGGTAAACTTCTTTTTGAGGAAATTCCTTTTTTAATTTTCGAGAAAGAACACGCCAAAAAACATTCGGAACATGTTTTACTGCATCGTGCCTGAATCCATCTGCGCCGGTTGTTTTAAGCCACCATATTGCATTGTCTGTCATAGTATCAAGCGCTTCGTTCGAATTAATATAATCGAACGAAGGCAAATACGGTTCAAACCAAGTTGTTAATCTTTGCTCATCCCAAAGTCTTAAATTTAATCTCCCGTCGGGTAACTCTAATTTTCCGAACCAATCCCTGTGCTCATTAAAATAGGGGTGTTCCTTATGGACATGATTGGACACAAAATCGAGCAATACTTTAATGTTATGCTTATGAGCCTTTTTTATCAGCTCGGTTAATAAATCTAATGAACCGAAATGCTCGTCAACCCGAGTGGATGAAACAGGCCAGTAACCATGATATCCGGAGAACCATCTATGCGGTGCCGGGTATTCCCTGAAAGGATGATTCGGATTATCATAAACCGGGGAAATCCATAAAATGTTTATCCCGAGTGAATCGAAGTAACCCTCTTCAATTTTATTTATTATACCGGCTAAATCTCCGCCGTTATAATTCGCTTTCACGGAAAGAGAATCGTGCACTAAAGGATTATCGTTGGATTTATCTCCGTTTGCAAATCTGTCTATCATTAAAGAATAAATTATTCCGTCATACCAAGTAAAACCGGATTTTCCATTTAAAGGTCTTCCGTTTTCGATTGGTGTTAACTGTATATTTGTGCTATTCCCCTCGGAACTTACTGCCAATCGTATAAAATGAAATCCGGATAATTCATTTGCGGGGAACGATATTTTAATTTCATTACCTTCAATTTGAATCTTACTATCGTCTATTTTTTTATTATCGATAAGAGCAATTATTTCTTCCCTACTTAAAGAATGGGCCCGGTTTTGTCTTTCATAATAATATGAGAATTGGGAAATACCGTTTTCGCTTTTAAATGATAAATTATGAAGAAAAGAAAAATCTTTATCCGGTTCGGGAATTGTTATCACCGAGTTAAAAGCGCCCATACCATTATTTACGCTATCGGGATTAAAAGGATCAACAATTTCTTCACCGTCCGCATAAAATTTATATTGATATTTACCCGGTTCAATTTCAATCTTTGCGGTAAAAATTCCATCGCCGTCTTCATCGGTAAAGTAATCTTTATGGCGATTCCATCCGTTAAATTCACCGAAAACAGTAAGTTCTTTATACTTTTTCTTCGGAATAAATTTAAATGAATAATAGAACGGCTTCTTAACATAAACAGGGAAATTAACCTCTTCACCGTTTACGTTTATACCCACGATATAAAAACCCTCCGCCGTTGAATCAGGTGTGAAGTATAAATATTTATTACTGCCGTTAAAGTTAATTTTAATTTCTTCATTCTTTACCGGCTTTATATTATACTCTTCCGCATAAAACATATCGCCGATAAGAACGGAATCCGTTTTCCCGGATGTTAAATTTACTTTCTTGATTAAATCCTTTACCTGAGCCGGCAGAAAAGAGGAGAGAATAAACAAGACACAAAAGAAACGAATAACACTTCTCATAAAAGCATTCCCATATAATTAACATTTTTAATGTTTAAAGATATAAAAAGGACCGGGAAAATATTATAACCGAAAATTCCTTTTTAATACTATTTTCTCAGTTTTGTAACTTTACAAATTGTGGAAAAATACTCCTCTTCATTAAACCTTTCTGCCACAAAATCCTAATCATAAGGATGTTTAAAAAGGGCGGGCCGCTTAGGTAGAGGGCGGACCTAAGCGGCCTGGATAGTTGTTTATGGAGGGATTGCAAGTTAAATAATTTTTATCGAACTGTCAAATCCCTTCTTTACTAATATTCCATTTTTATGCACAATATTCATAGATATTAACTTTACTAAATATCCTATCCATTAGAAATTAGGCTATTTTTGCACAAAAAGGAGTGAAGAAAATTAAATTTAATTGCTTTAGTAAAGTTACTTTTAAAATACGGAGTTCTTTTTACCCTTGTTTTTATCTTTAATTTGAATGCTATTACTCAAAACTTTTACGCTCTTTATTCTTCAATTAGTTTTTTTGATTTTCCCAAAAAGTAAAAAAATAGATGAATGTATTTAATAATATTTTAGAAAAGCTATGTCTTCACTTATCACACATTCAAATAGGCAAAAAAAAAGCCGTTGGACTCTTAAGCCCAACGGCAAAACCAATTGTTCTTTTTATATATGGTTACTATTTAATCAACATCATCTTTTTCACATCAATAAAATCACCGGTTATAATTTTATAGAAATATAACCCTGAACTTAAATCGGCTGCATTGAAATTAACCTTGTGATAACCAGCAGGCATAATTCCATTTATCAACACAGCTACTTCCTCACCGATGGAATTATAAACAATCAACTTAACATTTGATTGCTTCGGTAAAGCGAAGCTTATTGTTGTACTCGGATTAAATGGATTCGGGTAATTCTGCTCTAAAACAAACTCCTTCGGAAGAATATCTTTATCCGGATTTACCGCACTAACGGGATTACCGTTACGGTAAATATGTCCGTCGCTTGTACCGGCATAAATTACTCCGGCATTATTATCAACTACCAAAGAACTAACTCCCAAACCGTTCATTCCCAATGAGCCCCATACATCTCCCGAAGCCGATTTATTTAACGTTGAGGAAAGAACATAAACTCCGCTCATCCAAGAAGAAATGAACACATTATCATTTTCATCAACTCGTATAGAGTATATATGAGTAGCCGGCAATGCGTTATTTGCAGGATACCAGTCAACACCGTCGTTGAGAGAACGCATTACACCATTTCCGTATGTACCTGCGTATATCTCATCTGATGAGGTAATACCTAAAGTCCAAACAAAAGGATAACCGACATTTAGCTGCTGCCAACCTGAACTTTCGGAATGTTTGTAAACACCGCCGCCAAATGTAGCCGCAAAAAGATTTCCATTTGAGTCGATAGCGAGATCTTGAACTTCTTTGTGGTTCAAACCGCCGTTGAATTCAACCCAATTTTCACCTTTATCATTAGTAACATAAACTCCTTGTCCCCAAACTCCGGCATATAAACTTTGGTCCTTTATAATAAAGGCTCTTACATCTTTACCGGTGAGTCCAACTAAAGACCAAGAAGTGCCGTTATCGTTCGATTTGTAAACTCCTTCTTCAGTACCTGCATAAATAATATCTCCGTCAACGGCTAAGTCCCAAACATATCCAACGTTCATCGAATTATTTATACGTACCCAAGTATCTCCACCGTCTATTGAACGATAAATTTTTCCGCCCCAAGTTCCGCTGAGCAGGTAACCGTCTTTATCTTTTGTCATTACCCAAACAATTTCTCCGCCGGAGAGAGAGCTTACCAAATCCCAGTTAATATTACCTGTATTATTTGGATCATGGAAACCGCTCAATACCAGGGATACGTCAGCACTATTATTATCGTCATCCGGATCAGTTTGATCCAGTTCAATAATCTCCGCTTCATTTACAATATTATCACTCACGGGTAAATTCCCGACGAAATAGGTCGAGTTATTATCACCTGAATTAAATTGACCGACTCCCATAATTGTCTTGGCAATTACTTGTCCGTTCACCACACCGCTTGGGAAGTCGATAGTTGCTTTGGGAGCCAATATTGTACCTCTTACATCTATACCTTCTATTAATATCGAACGTGCCTCATAGAAGTTGTACAGAACGTTACTGATTGCCGTACCGTTTACGGTTAAAGCCCCTCCCCATTCTATCTCCTTACCGGAAATATTTACAAGCACAACAGAACCGTTGGGAACATTTATTGTCATACTTGTTGAATTATTCAAATCTGCAGCACTGATACTAAACACATTAAGAAACGGTTCGCCTCCGTATAATACAAGTCCCATATTTTGATTCAGTACTTGTCCGGAAACGGGATAATTACTCAAGGAAACGGAAAGGGATTTTAAGTAATTCCTAGCTTTATCAAAATTAATTACGTTTTTTTCCTTTCTTAGAGAACCATCCAAAATCGTCACCTGTTCGTTTGGCAAGTTAGCGCCGCTGCCATAAACTACGTTTCCTCCTCTAACGGTTCCGCTAAGGAATGTTAGATTACCGTTAACAATCAAAACATCTTCGTTATCTGATGTTGCAGTGAGTTTTTCACCTATACTGTAATTTGAAAGGAAGGCATCGTGTCCGACAGCAACCTTACCTTCAGTATCGGATGATGGCTGCGCTAAATCCTTCAAAACAAAAACATTAAAGCCTTTTGCATCTCCCAAATCAAATATGCTTTCGCTGATATCTTCCAATGTAACTTTAACTTTCAACTTCAATTCAATAGTTGCGCCGTTATTGATTTGCGGAATTTCCCATTCGCCACTCTCTTCGTCATAAGTACCAGCCCCTGCAGTATAGCTGATAAATCTTAATCCATTTGGAACCACTGCTTTTACTTTTACATTAGTAGCATCATCAGGTCCGTTGTTTGTCAGCGATACTGTAAATGTGATTATATCCTGATCTTTCGGCGAAGGATTGTCAACCGATTCCGTAATAGACAAATCACTCTTCGGAATGTAATCAGGGTTCACAATATCGGCAAGACCGTCTTTATCTATGGCGCTTGCAGGATTGGAGGTAACATAAAACATCGCATCGTTGAAATCTTGGTCGCAGCTACCGTAATCCCTGCGAATATCTTCAAAACTCAGGACATTCCTGCCGGATACTTCATCGTGCAGCAACAGTACATGCTGCTTCAATTCATTATTCACTTCAGGATTCAAATTTTTATCGGAAAACAGCAGCCAATAACCGGGAGTGACATTTCCACTTCTGAAACCGTTAGCTGCGAGAAACCAGCCTATAACCGTACCAGCAGGAAATCTTCCGATTTTCACTTTATCTCCTGGAAGTAATTCTCCGCCGCTCCATTTTTTGGAAGAATTGGGAAATATAATAGTCAAGTTATCCTTAATGTCATCGAAGCTTTGGGGTGGATTACCGGCTTGATAAGTATAAAAGCCCAAAACGTTCCTGTATCCAGCTCCTTCGGCTAAAAACGTAACATAAACATCTGCAGCTTCTGTTAGAACAACGTTAGTTTGAATATCATTTCCAAAAAACTCCGGATGAATCTCCGGAATCTTCACACGCTCCGGCAATGTTTTTTGCACTCTTACGAGAAAATCTTGATCAATTTGATCTCTTTCCGATTCAAGATAATCCGGATAACCTATACTATTCCAATTACCGAGCGTTTGGAAATTGATTTGTGAATTAACTGTATTTGTAAAAAATAATAGTAAACTTACCGTACAATAGAGTAATAATTTTTTCATTCTTCCTCCACGTTTGTTACACGTAACAAACATTCAATCTATGTCTATAAACAAAATTAATTGGGGTATTATACACTTGAATCATTCTCTTGGATTCATATAAAATTATCGAATTATTTATTCGGAATTGAACCCGATACATTATTTTTATAAAATAAAATGCGCAATATAATAGATCGCAATTAACAGGAAACGGAGCTCAAACAAACCTTTCACAATTACTGAAAATTTCACTCTACCGGATTGCTTCAAAAATATTAATTATTTATTTTCCACCCGGCTTTTAATAAATCGGATAAAATTAGAAAATGAAATCAACACTAATTATAATATTTACGATTTGTTTAATACAGATGTCTTTCGGACAGAATAAACTTAAAATATTGAAATATGAAAATTCTCAACTGATTAAAATCTTGAATAATTCAAAACTGATCGGAGAAGATAGTGATAATTGGTTGTCAGTCAGAATTTATACAATTAACAACGGAACTGGCAGCGCAGGATTTGAAAGTTGTGAAGTTTCACATAACTTATTAATCGCGGTTTCCGAATTTGACGAAGAACCGAATCAAAGCCTTTTTGAAATAGGACCTTTTTATAATCCAAAGTTTGTTAAATGGAATGTCAAAAAGGAATATGAGAAAGAATTTGAAGTCGAATATGGAGTTTATAACAATCGCAAGACTATAAAACTGAAAGTAAATATTAACGAATTGAAACTGGAGAAATAAAGCCCAACCGCTAACTGCAAGCAAAAACTACCCCCAAACTTAAATACCTCAAAATGATTGCGAAGAAATAAATATTTTCATATTTTTACATACCGAACGGTCGGTTTTGCAAATTAAAAACTGAGGAAAAAATGAATAAAAAAGTTTTAGTAGCGGGAGCAACGGGATATTTAGGATACTATGTTGTTCAAGAATTGAAAAAAAGAAATTATTGGGTTAGAGTTTTAATCCGTAAAGAAACACAAAAAGAGAAATTTAAGAGCATTGAAGTCGACGAGTTTTTTGTCGGCGAAGTAACAAAGCCGGAAACAATCAAAGACGTAACAAAGGGAATTGATTGGGTATTTACTTCGATTGGCATAACAAGACAGAAAGACGGATTAACTTATATGGATGTCGATTATCAGGGAAATTTAAATCTATTAAAGGACGCCGAAGCAAACAAAGTAAAGTTGTTCCAATATGTTTCCGTTTTTGGTTCTGAAAAAATTCCCAACCTTAAAATAATTCAAGCCAAAGTTAAATTTGTTGAAGCATTAAAAAAATCGAGTGTTAAACACAGTATCATCAGACCGACAGGATATTTTAGCGATTTAAAGGAAGTCCTGAAAATGGCTAAAAGCGGAAAGGTTTATCTAATAGGAACTGGAGAGTATAAATTAAATCCAATATCGGGTAGGGATTTGGCAATTGTTTGCATCGATAGTATGGAAAATAAAAAAGAAATTGTAAATGCCGGCGGACCAAAAATATACACGCAAAACCAAATTGCTCAAATAGCATTTGAAGCATTAAACATAAAAGGCAAGATTATACACATTCCGATTTGGATTAGAGATGTTATTGTTTTTCTGTTACGGACTTTTACCTCGTCAAAATTCTACGGACCACTCGAATTTTTTCTGGTTTCTATAACAATCGATGGTTATACGGATAAATATGGAAGCGATTTATTAGAAGATTTTTATAAACAGGAAGCAAAAAATATTTAACTATGGAACTGTACATAATTATAAAATTTATACATATACTTTCAGCCGCTTTGATGATAGGCGGTTCTACTGCAAATGGTATTATGGAAATTAATTTGAAGAAAAATAAAAAATTGAAAAAAGCGGAAGAAATCACTATCATAATAAATCAAGTTAATCTTATCAATACCAAAATAGTATTTCCAACACTTGTCTTACTTTTGATTTCAGGAGTTGGTTTAACCTATATTATGGATATTCCTTTATTGACAAAATGGATTTTCATTTCTTTGATATTATTTGCAATCTGTTTTGCGATTTATTTTATAGGAAAACACAATGAAGACAATTTGGAAAAAATGGCGGTAAAGAAAGATATTAAACAGATGGAAAAATCCCACAGGTATATTCTGATATTCGGACCATTGGCATCTGTTGTGATATTAACAATACTTTATTTAATGATTAGAAAACCGATATAAATGGAAACAAAAGATAGAATTATAGAAACAGCCTTTAAAATATTCCTTATTAAGGGGTTCAGTAACTGTTCAATGTCTGATTTAGTAAATGCAACCAAATTATCAAAAGGTGCATTTTATCATTATTTTAAAAGCAAAGAAGATATATATAAAAATGTCATTGACACCTATTTTATTTCGTATTATGAACAAATCGATTGGACTGATACCCGGAATATGAATGTACAAGAAATTGAGCTTCGTATAAAGGAATTTTATTTTCGATTTGTGCCTGAAATAATGAAGTTAACCGACAAAGGAATGTCAAGTTATTTTATAATGTTTTTTGAAGCCTATCACATATATCCAAAGTTTAAAGAAACAGTTAGAGAAACATACACAAGACTAAAAAGAATCCTTGAAAATGCTTATGCAAAGGAAAAATCAGAAGATCCTTCGATTGATGCAATAAAAATGATTGCAAAATATGAAGGGTTAATCTTTTGGTTCTCTATTTATCCGGAAGAGGAAATAAAAGAATTGATAAAAAATATATAAAACTAGAGATATGAACAACTTATTAAAGAAAATAACTGTTCCCAAATTATTAATAGAACTACACGGAAATAGAACGTCTTTATATACTTTTATTTCCGTTTATGTAACCGCTATAATTACGGCTTTGTTTTTAACTTATATGATAAAAGATAACGAATTGAGTTATTGGAAATATGCTTTGTTTTTCATAACTACAATAGATATTGCAGGGGGAGTTGTAGCCAATTTATCATCTTCAACCAATCAATATTACCAACGAAACGAGAAAAAAAGAATTCCTTTTATACTCATTCATATATTACAACCCACAATACTTTATGTTATTTTCCCTCAATATTTCAATTACTTTTTATTTATAGCCTCATTTACAGTTATTTTAACATTAATAGTAAATGCAATTTCAAATAGGGAAATTCAGCAAAATACAGCATCTGCATTTTTGGTTATAGGTATTATTTTAACCACAATGTTTACTGAAATAAATCCTTATATTTTAGCACTTGGAATAATGTTTATGATAAAATTAATTTTAGGATTTGCAGTAAGACGCCCTGATTATGAAGATGAAATATCAGATAAAAATAATGTAAATAACCAATGAAATAAAACAGCCAGCTGCTATCAAACTATAAGCAGTAATTTCCTTAGTTAAAGTAAAATGTTATTTTTAATTAAGATATGAGAATTTAATAATTAAACTGTTAATAGAATTAAAGCATTATGAAAATTGAAAGAATCGACCATATTGTATTAACGGTTAAAGACTTAAACAAAACGATAAATTTCTATACCGAGATTTTAGGAATGGAATGCATTACATTCGGAGAGAATAGGAGAGCCCTTTCTTTTGGAAATCAAAAGATTAACTTGCACGAAAAAGGCAAGGAATTTGAGCCAAAAGCAAAAGCACCGACTTGCGGCTCGGCTGACATCTGTTTTATTACCGGCACAAAGATAGAAACCGTTAAATCCGAGCTTGAGAAAAAAGGAGTTAAAATTATTGAAGGGATAGTTTCAAGAACGGGAGCAATTGGTAAAATACGTTCAATCTATTTAAGGGACCCGGATGGAAATCTTATTGAAATAAGTAATTATGAATGAAACCAGTCTAAAAAATCAATAAACCACACGGCGTTATCTCATCTAATAAAACAGAATTATTATATGCTGTAAGCTTGTTGTGAATAATAATTTTATACCCACAATTAAATAAACGTTGCTTTGGATAGATACAAGCTTGAAAATCATCTTATAGAATTAAGAAACATTTTCAGCTTATTAAGTGCTTCCGAGTATTTTTCTTTTTGCATATTATCAAGATTTAACATTTTCCATTTTACCGATGGCAATTTTTCTATTCCCTTGATTTCTAACAATTCCCACTTCGGTTGTCTCTCTTTAAATGAAATTATAAAATCAATTTCTTTCTCTGTTAACGATCTCCTTATTTTCTCAATTAATTGATCCCTGCTAATTAAAAGTTCCTCAATTGAAACATTTTCCCTGGTCATACCCGAAAATTCATTCTCGTAAACATTTCTAATGTCAATAAAATTCGGATCAAGCAATTCTACAATTGGTCTGTTATGACTAATTAAATAAGCAATAAATGTTTGTCTTAATCTTTTGCTTATTCCTTCATTTTCGAGTAGTATTTTTATATCATAAAAATCCCTGGGATGCTGACGATCCAAAGCCGCACAAATCTTACCCGCATACAAATCTTCAAAAGACAGCGATTGTACAATCACATCCATTTCAAAAAGATCTGCAGCTTCTTGATTTAGTACTAACTCAACAGGAGGATTAACTGCACCTCTAATAGTTGTGTTTACTTCAACTTTGACAACAACCCCTCCATATTGAATAACTAAACCGGATATCCATTCCGTATCTCCCAACCTTCTTTCCCGTATTAAAGAATTGGGGAACAAACTTTTTATTCTTTTCTTTATCCTATTTAAAATTTTTGCAATATCATTTAAGGCATATTCCCTATTGGTTACAGGAAGATAGGCTAAATCAATATCAACCGAAAGTCTAGGCATTGCTCTAAAAAAAAGGTTTATTGCCGTTCCGCCTTTTAGAGCTATGTTTTTCTCTTCATATACGAAAGGAAGGATTTGTAGCAATAATTTAACTTGCCTATAATAAATAGTGTTTTTCATTACCCTTTCGGTACCGTTATTAAATATTTCGCATCAAACATTCCGTTCGTTACTATTTGTCTTTTCCCCTTGCCGAGATTCACCTTAGATATGTCTATCCCTCTCAACCAAGCTTGATTATGCTTTTCAGATAAATACAAAAAAAGTCTTTTGGCTTTTATCGATTTACATTCCATTAAAACATCTGTTAAAAACCTGGGTCTTAAATTTAATAGTCCCCCCATTATTAAATTCGCTTCATTATACGATTCCTCTTCCGGTACTTTTAGAAGCAGTTCCAATATCGCGAGCTCCGCTACCGCAGTCTTTATATTTATTCCGTCCAATTCTATTTCTGTAAAGAACCTGTTCGCATCTCCGCATTTGCCAGTTTTTGTGATTGAAAGCTCAACACTCCACTTGTATTCCAAAAACCATTTCGGTAGAACTTTCGCATCGTTGTGGTATAATTCTATTTTCTTCAACTTACCAGGGATATTGTGCGCTAACCCCATCAACTGCAGCGCTGACTTACCTCCCACATGTATCGATGACTTCTGTTCTGTTTGTAAAGCATATAATGCGCCATACCAATCTATTCTATCATTGTAAAGCTTATAAGCACCAAAACCTATGGGTTCAATCCATTTACTGTTTACATATTTTGCGATCAAACTGTCAGAATAACCTTCGGCACGTAACGAAGCAGATGTTCTTACTGTTCCCTTCCTCCAAGAAGCGATCAACCGGTTTATTTTTCCTTTCATTTCTTCACCATTAGTATATAAATAACCACCTAAATAAACTATTTGCAATAAATGGTTTATAATTATATATATTTATACACTTTAAGTCAACAAATATTAATTTAAATAAACCAAACCCGGCTATCCCTCCCTGATTCTCCAGAAAATCGTTTCTCTTTTAATCTTAAAACCTATTGAAACCTGAAAGCATAAAAACCTCTTAAATCCACTACCTTCTATATCAGGAATAGGGGGGCCACCAGTTGAGCTTGTCTTCCTTCCCTTTTTACATTCACTTCCGTAATTACAAAAAATTCACTCTACCGGATTGCTTCAATAATATTATTTATTTATTTTGCATCCGGCTTTTAATAAACCGGATGGAGATTTATTAAAGTGAAACTCAATAAACAAACGGGGCTGAATTTTGTACGAGCTGTTTCTCCGCCTAAAATTTTTAGAATTCAATACTTTTTAATTAGTAGATACAATAGTCGCAATTCGTTTAAAACGTAATAAGACGTGGTAAATGTAATACGGATATTAAGATGTTTGGCGCAAGATTGAAAAACGAAGAAAGAAGATGATAAATTTGCAACAAGAAAATAATAAATTGAAAAACCAACGTACAAATAGCACATCCCGATTTATTGGGATAAGCTATTTTTTGCCAAAACACTACTATTAAAGAAAAATAAAAACTATGATATTAAAGAAATTAATTTTAGAAAATTTTAGAGCTTACAAAAAAACAGAAGTTGAATTTGATAATAAACTAAATGTAATTATAGGAAAGAATGATATAGGAAAATCGACAATACTTGAAGCTCTTGAAATATTTTTCAATAACGAAACTGTAAAAATTGATATATCAGACCATAATGTTTATGTTGATAACAATACAATGTCGATTGGCTGTGTTTTTGAAATAGATAAATCAAAGAATTACATAATTGACACCATTCCAACAAATCTTGAAGATGAATATCTTTTAAACAAAGATGGCTTACTTGAAATACATCAAATTTGGGATTGTTCAAAAGGGAAACTAACAGCGAGTAGTTTAAAAGTTGAATTAATTGCAAATTATCCAAAAGCATTTTCCAAACCATTACCCATTCTTAAAATTGATCAATTAAGAAATTTATTAACTGATAAATATTCTGATAAACTTAATGTTGACGAAGTAAGAAAGAATACAAGTTCTAGAATTAGGCAGGCAATTTATTCTGTGACAGAAATAAATGAGTTAGAGGAAATTGGTATCCTTATTTCAAAAGATGAAGGTAAAAAAATATGGGACAGTTTAAAAAATGAATTACCAAGTTACTTTTTATTTCAATCGGACAGATTGAATAAAGACACAGACAAAGAAGTCCAACAACCATTAAAAGCGATTACGCAATCGGCAATTGACGAAGTAATTGAAGAATTAGAAGAAATTAAACAAGTTATCGAGAAAAAAGCTATTCAAATAGGAAAAGACACGATTAAGAAATTGGAAGAAATGAATCCTGATATAGCAAAAGTCTTAAATCCTGATATTTCAAATAAGGCGTGGGATTCTTTGTTCTCTTTTACTTTTAAAACTGATGATGGCATTCCTGTAAATAAACGAGGTAGCGGTATAAGGCGTTTAATTTTATTAAATTATTTTAGAGCAGAAGCCGAACGAAAAAACACGAGAAACAAAAATATCATTTATGCAATTGAAGAGCCGGAAACTTCGCAACATCCCAATCACCAAAATATGCTTATAAATGCATTGATTGAGCTTTCTCAAAAAGATAAAAACCAATTGATAATTACAACCCATACACCTGAAATTGCAAAAATTGTAAAAGATGAAAATCTAATTTTTATTGAAGAACAAAACGGAGAAGCACAGATAAATAAATCCGAAAACAAATTAAATGAAATTGCTAAAACTCTTGGTGTAATGCCTTATTTAAGTAAATTGGTTATTTGTGTTGAAGGCGAATATGATATTAAATTCATCAAAAACATAAATCAAAATATTCCTGAATTAAAAGAAATTATTGATTTGGAAGCTGAACAAATAACAATTATTCCATTGCAAGGCGGAAACCTGAAAAACTGGGTTGATAGAAATTACCTTAAAGGTTCTAATGTAACAGAGTTTCACATTTACGATAGAGATTCAAATTCAGGTAAAAATACCGAACAATATCAAAAGCAATGTGAAGAAATAAACGCAAGAGGTGATAATTCTGTTTGCATTATGACGCAAAAAAGAGAAATGGAAAACTATATCCCAAAACACTTGATTGAAGCAGAATTTAATATTGATTGTAGTTCAATTGAAAATTGGGATATTGAAGATATTCCTACATTCATTACAAACAAAACAACTTTTAAAGAAAACGAAGTTAAAAGTATTTTAAACGGCAAACTTGCAAAACAGATTACAAAAACAGACCTTGAAGAATTGAATGCTTTTGATGAAATAAAATTGTGGTTTGAGCAAATTAAAACTATTTTTGAAAATTAAACGAATTTAAAAAGAAATTAAATATATGCCTGTATTACATTGGATAGGAAAAGAAAAAGTAGTAAGCCACCACCAAGATGTGCCGTTTAAGGTGCTTGAACATAAATACGGTTTTACGGCTGAAAACGGCAAACAAAACGAAGCCACCAACAGCGGAAACAAAATAATACACGGCGATAACTTGGAAGCACTAAAAGCCCTTTTACCCGAATACGAAGGAAAGATAAAAGTTATCTACATTGACCCGCCTTACAATACAGGAGAAGAAAAATGGGTATATAACGACAATGTAAACCACCCGAAAATAAAAAAATGGCTTGGCGAAGTGGTAGGCAAAGAAAGTGAGGACCTGACACGCCACGATAAATGGCTCTGTATGATGTATCCTCGCCTAAAACTACTGCATAAACTACTTGCCGATGACGGTGTTATTTTTATTTCTATTGATGACCACGAATTGGCTCATTTAAGATTGATATTGGATGAAATATTTGGGAAAAATAATTTTGTTGAATACTTTTCTTGGACAAAAACTTCAACCCCACCAAGCTTAGCAAAAAAATCACGAAAAACTGTTGAGTATGTTGTTTGCTATGAAAAAAGAAAAGATAATAAAAAGTATGAAGCCGAACTATCTGACGGCGGTGATGCACCTTTACTAAATTCTGGGAATCCAAAAGCAAAAATATTATTTCCAAAAGAAAAAGTTTTTTTCAAAATCCCTGATGGTGTTTATAAGTCAAAACAATATGAAAAAGCATATTTACACGATGATATTGTTATTACAAATGGATTTGCTGACAAAGATTTTTATTTAACTGCTGAATTTAAATGGGTTCAAGAAACTATAAATTCAGAAATTGAAAAAGGAACAACATTCATCATAAAAAGTGAGAAATTTTCTATCAGATTTTTGAGGACTGACAAAACATTTAAAGCACCTACTAATATGTTAAAAGAAAAGTATTTTTCTTCAACTATTGACAAAAAAAATAATGATGTTGATACAAACGAAGGTGCAAAAAAAGAATTAAAAGCAATTTTTAAAAAGAATGTTTTTGACTATCCTAAACCAACTTCATTGATAAAGTTCTTCTTAAAACTAGTAAGTGACAAAAACTCAATCATCCTTGATTCTTTTTCAGGTAGTGGCACAACCGCTCACGCCGTATTAAACCTAAACAAAGAAGATGGAGGCAACCGTAAATTTATTTTGGTAGAAATGGAAGATTATGCCGAAAGCATTACCGCCGAACGAGTAAAACGAGTTATGCAAGGTTACGGCACAGGCGACAAGGCATTGGAAGGCACAGGCGGAAGTTTTGATTTTTATGAATTGGGACAACCCGTTTTCAAAGAAGATAAAAATCTTAATGAAGAAATTGGCGAAGACAAGATACGAGAATATATTTATTACACCGAAACCAAACAACACCTGAAACGCAAACGGCAAAAAGAACATTGGTATTTGTTAGATACATACAATGATACCGGTTATTATTTCTACTATGAAAAAGACCGTTTAACCACATTGAGCATAGACACTTTAAACATTGTAACCGAAAAAGCCGAACAATATATCATTTATGCCGATGTGTGTTTGTTGGATAAAGATTATTTGTTGAAGCATAACATTATTTTCAAAAAAATACCAAGGGATATAAAAAGGTTTTAAACTATGGAATTAAAAGGTTATCAACAAGAAGTCATTAACGACTTGATAAAATATATAGAGTTTCTTGAAAAAACGAATAATGTCAAAAAAGCATTTTCGGAATTTTGGGAAAGCAAAGGCGTTGCTATAAACAGCATTGATGATAATTATCTGAAACCTTATGACAATTCAATAAAAGGTGTGCCGCGTGTTACGGTAAAAGTGCCAACGGCAGGCGGTAAAACATTTATTGCCTGCAATGCTTTAAAACCGATATTTGACAGTTTCCCGCCTGAAAAGCCCAAAGTTGCTGTTTGGTTTGTGCCTTCGGATACCATTTTGAAACAGACCTACAAAAACTTAAACGACCCTGAACACCCTTACCGTCAAAAAATAGATAGCCATTTTAACGGAGCGGTAAAAGTTTATCTGAAAGAAGATTTATTACACGGTGCTGATTTCAATCCTGTAAATATCAAGGAACAATTAAGCATATTTGTTTTAAGTGTCCAATCATTTAGAGCCAGAACAAAAGAAGCTCGAAAAGCTTACCAAGAAAACGAAAACTTACAAGAGTTTCCGCAAACCTATCAACACAAAGATAAACTATTACCCGATGTGGACGAAACAGCATTAATGCAAGTAATTACACAATTAAATCCTGTTGTTATTATTGACGAAAGCCATAATTTTGAGTCAGATTTAACGGTTGATATGCTCAATAATATCAACCCGAGTTTTGTTTTTGACTTAACTGCAACACCCCGAGAAAATAGTAACATAATTAGTTTTGTAGATGCCATAAAGTTGAAGAAAAACAATATGGTAAAATTGCCTGTTATTGTTTACAATCACCACGACTCAAACGAGGTAATTACCAGTGCCATACAATTGCAAAAGAAATTAGAAGCCGATGCCATAGAGCAAGAAAAGAATGGCGGAAAATATATCCGCCCGATAGTTTTATTTCAAGCCCAACCCAAAACAGATGACGACAATGTTACCTTTGAAAAAATCAAACAAAGTTTAATAGATTTAGGCATACCCGAAGAAGAAATAAAGATAAAAACTGCCAATAAAGACGAAATTAAAAATGTTGATTTATTAAGCAAGGATTGTGAAGTTCGTTATATCATAACGGTAAATGCTTTAAAAGAGGGGTGGGATTGTCCGTTTGCTTATATTTTGGCTTCATTGGCAAATAAATCATCGGCGGTAGATGTTGAACAAATTTTAGGACGTGTTTTAAGATTGCCGTATGTAACCAAACATCAAAAAAACTTATTGAATTTGTCTTATGTTTTTACTTCGTCAAATAACTTTTTACAAACATTGGATAAAATTGTTACGGGTCTAAACAAAGCCGGTTTTAGCGCAAAAGATTACAGAGTAAAAGAAAGTCAAAAAGAAGAAATAGCCAAAGCATCCAAAGAAAAGACTTTTGAGAACCTTTTGTTTTCAGATAATGATACTGTGCAAACAGATGAGGAACAACAGACAGAATTAGAAATTGACACAGATAAAATAAGGCAACTTTCAGAAACCGAAGATAACACACAGAAATTAGATGACATTATTGGGTTAGCAGATCAAACAAACGAAGAATTTGAACAAATCGTAAAAGAATTAGAAAATGAAGACAATTCAATTCCAAACGAGATAAAGGAAAAAATGAAGACATTTCCAATTAAAAATATTTTCAAAGATACTGCAAAAAATATTAAGCTACCATTGTTTTACAAAAAGGTAAATCATGGTTCTATATTTGAAAAAAAAGGTTCGTATGTTCGCATAACAAAAACATTGTTGTTAGAGGGTTTTAAATTAAGTAGTCAGGATAAAAATATTGACTTTACACTTACATCACAAAATATGGCGAGTGTAGATTTAGAAGAAGGGAGAAAAGATGAATATACCCCACATTATAAATATGTCAGTCCGCGAGTAAAAGAGGCTTTTATTCAGTATATTTCAACCCTTTCACCCGAAGGAAAAATTAAAGAACTTTCAAACAGGTTAGCAAGACACATCAGGAATATAGATGAAATTTCTGAACCAGAAATAGCAAAATACATTGAAGATATAATCAAAGATTTTGACAGCGAAAAAATATCAGAAATATCTAACAATGATTATTTTTATGCTGTTAAGATAAAGAATAAAATTAAGGAATTGACTGATAGATATGCAGAGAAGCAATTTTCAATATTACTTGATAAAGGTGAAATAGTTTGTAATCCCGGCTTTGAATTCTCTCAAAAGATAAGCCCTAAAAATACAGTAAAGGGAATCACCAAAAATTTATATGTTGAAGAAGGAGAAATGAATGGCTTTGAAAAAGAGGTAATTTTTAAAGTTGCGAATTTGGATAGTGTTGTATTTTGGCATAGAAATCTTGAGAGAGGAAAAGGTTTTTTAATAAATGGATTTATAAATCATTATCCTGATTTTATTGTAAAACTAAAAAACGGTAACATAGTTTTAATTGAAACAAAAGGAGATGACAGAGATAATACCGATAGCGAGAAAAAACTAAAATTAGGGAAAATTTGGGAAAGTAAGGCCGGCAGTAAATATCGATATTTTATGGTTTTTAAAAATGTAAAATTAGATGGCGCCAGAACAATTGAAGAGTTACTGGAAATATTAAAAGATATGAAGTAATGCCAACACATAAATCCATACGCATCCCTGTAAATCGGGAAGAGCTTGTCTTAACAACGCACAGAAAAAAATGAAACTTGTAGCAAATTTGCAAGAAAAATATGTAAAAATGATTAATAACCCGCCCCTATCAAAGGCTATATCACCAATCTAAAATTGCAAATATCCGCAAGCGTACCCAACTCTGCTAAAACTACACGTTTTATGAAAGGACAAACAGCAAAAAACCCCGATTTTGCTCGAAAATCGGGGTTTTGGTGCACCCACGGGGACTCGAACCCCGGACCTGCTGATTAAGAGTCAGATGCTCTACCAACTGAGCTATAGGTGCACCGCAAAAATACGTCTTTCGAAAAATATTTCAAAATAAAGATTATATTTAAACTTAATTTCTATCACTTTTTACGGGTTTTAAATGCGTTTTTCACTTCTTCTATTAATTTTCTTGTTTGCATGCAATCAACAACATGAGAAAACTGCATCGAATAATTTGAAAGTTACCGATGATCTCGGTGTGGAATTCTCTTTTGAAAAAATCCCGCAAAAAGTTATCACGCTGGCTCCGAATCTTACCGAATTTATTTACGCCCTTAATCTCGAAGACAAACTTATAGCAAACACCGTTTATTGCAATTACCCCGATGAGGCAAAGAATAAAACAAAGGTCGGGGATATGATTTCCGTAGATTATGAAAAGATAGTTAATCTTAATCCGGATCTTATTTTTATTACAGTAGAAGGGAATGCCAAAGAGAGTTACGAAAAACTGAAATCCTTAGGTTATAAAATTTTTGTATCCAACCCGCGGAATTACGAAGGAATAAAAAAAACGCTGAAGGATATTGCGTTTATATTTAATAAAAATGATTTAGCCGACAGTATAATATCCGATTGGGACAGAAAATACGAGAAAGTTATTTCGGAGGGTAAATTAAGAACGGAAAAAAAAGCAATGTTCGCAGTATCCATCACTCCTTTAATGCTTTGCGGTGAAAACACATTTATGAATGAATTTTTAGTCGGCTGTGGATTGCAGAATATCGCAGCGGGATCTCCGATGAATTACCCAGTTTTCAACAGGGAAAAATTATTGCTGATCGATCCGGAGATAATGATTTTCACATACGAAAATGATTTTAGTATTGATAATTTACTGGATGTTTATCCGGAATGGAAAAATCTAAAAGCCATTAAAAATAACGGTGTATTGACTGTCGATCCCGATTTATATTTCCGTCCGGGACCCCGGTTCTTAACCGCATTAATTGAACTAAACAAAAAAATCGGAGAGGTACTGAATAACCGTTGAAGATAAATTGAGATAGAGGAAAGAATTAATGCTCGCTTTTTTCTTCCCCTTCTTCACCGCCTTCGCTTTCCCCGGCTTCAGTATGTTTTTTCTCCATGCTCGGTTTATTGATCAATTCATAAACATATAATTTTTCGTTTAAATCGCTTACCAGATACAGCCTTTTAGTATTGCGATCATAAGCCACACCTTCGAGCTGCTTTATTCCCAACGGATAAGCGCCAATCACTTCTCTTTCCTTATTCAATAAGAATAAAGTTGAAGCTTCATCGCTTACAATCCAGAGCATTTCCTCTTCATCGTCGTAATAAACACCCGAAAAATCACTCGCAAACTTTAATGTATCCCTAAACTGCTCGTTTACCGAATCGCTATAACCGATTAATATCCTTGGATTCTTTTCATTAACTACATAAAAGAGATGCTCTTTATTGGAATATCCAATACCCTCCAAACCATTATTCAGCAAACCTGTTAGATATGTTTTTCTTCTGGCGTATAAAGTTCCGTCTCTTTTTAGATAAAGTATTTCCCTTACCCGTTCCAATATAACGGCTAAATAACTTTGCTGAAGAGTTGTAATTCCCTCTAAATCTTCACCGTCAACCTTGAACGAAGAAATGATATTACCTTGTAAATCGGTTTTATATACCGTGCTGTTTTCATCACTGACAATCCAAAGGGTGCTATCAGAGTGATCGAAGGTTATTCCGCTCGGTTCAGGAATTTCAAGTTTATGGCTTTCTATAAATTGTATGTGACTCTTTGGGGTTTCGTCACCACCGCAGCAAACAATTCCGCATAAAAGGAATGAGAATACAAGAAATTTCATAGGCTAAAATCTACTTCAATAAATAAAAAAATCCGGCGCTAATTTAAGATTAACGCCGGATAAATAAAATTATTTTTTCATCATTTTGCTGTAAGCTTTCATCCCTCCTAAAACATTTACAGCGTTAAATCCATGTTTCAATAGAATTTCGGTTCCCATTCTGGATCTATTACCCGAACGACAAATAACAGCAATCTTTCTGTCTTTATATTTTTCCAATTCATCAACTTTTTGCTCCAAAACCTGAACCGGAATATTTATCACACCGTCAATTTTTCCGAGTGGACCTGTTAATTCAGCAGGAGTTCTCACATCTAAAACTACGAGTGTTGAATCTGTCTGCATCTCTTTCTGCAGTTCTTCAACCGTTATATTTTTAAATTCATGCTGCTGAGCACATCCAACTGAAACAAACAATACAACAAAAAGAATTGATAGTAATTTTTTCATTTTTCACCTCTACTTAATTTCAGTTTCAATTATACCAATATTAGTAATTTTTGCGACTAATTTATCACCACGTTCAACTTTACCGACACCTTCCGGTGTACCTGTAAAAATCAAGTCGCCTTCTTCAAGCGTCATTTTATGCGAAATATATTTTACAATTTCTGCAGGCTTGAAAATCATATTTTTTAATTCCGATTTCTGCTTTAATTCACCGTTTTGAGTAAGCGTTATTTTTTCATCAAGCGTTAATCGATGACTTTCCTTTGAAATAAAATCGGAAACCACTGCAGAACCGTCGAATACTTTCGCTAATGTCCAAGGATCTCCTTTCTCTCTGTATTCATTTTGCAAATCACGCAGCGTCATATCGAGACCCACACCGTATCCGGCAATAGCCTCTTCCGCGCTTTGATCATCGGCGTTCTTTAAATATTTACCTATTAAAAGAACCAACTCCGTTTCATAATGCATGTTATTTGAATAGTCGGGATGATAAACAGCCTCTCCCGAATGAATCATTACCGAAGACGGTTTTAAAAAGATAAGCGGAAACTTTGGCGTCTCGTTTCCAAGTTCGGCAATATGCTTTGCATAGTTTCTTCCAACGCAAACAATTTTACCGACTCTTACATTTTCTTCTTTATCTTTTAAAAATATATTACCCATATAAACTCCAAAAAGTAAGATGTGAATAATTAAAATAGGTTACAATAAATTTACGTTTTTTGTTTTTTCTTTTTTGCAGCAGGATAGAGAATATTATTTAATATTAAACGGTAACCGGGAGAATTCTTAAACAAACTCAGATCCGTGGGCGGGTCGCCAACGGCATGCTGATAATCTTCCGGATCGTGTCCGCCGTAAAATGTAAACGTTCCCCTGCCGTAATTACCGTGTATGTATTTCACCTGATCCGTTCCTTCCCTTTGCGCAAGTATAACCACAGATTTTTTAATAGTTTCTTTTCGGAACATTGTAGTTTGCCCCATAAATCCGCGTATTACGTTAACGTGATTCTGTGTTAACATTGTAGGAACAGGATCGTATTTAGCCGAGAACTCGAACAATGTGAAATAATCATTTTTGAAATTTCCCACTTCCAACGGCTGAATATCAATATTGCTGTATTCATAAACAAGGGGATTCATTTCCAACTTAAAATTTTCGAATGCAAGTGTGTTGTTAAAATTCAACCTGTTTTGGGCATCTGGATCCGGTGCATCCCCGTCGTACATTTTATCGACTATATCCACTCCTATTGCCGAAAGAGCTATATCGTATGAATCTGTAGCCGAACACATTGCAAACAGAAAACCGCCGCGGGAAATAAAACTTTTAATCTCTAAAGCAACGGCTTTTTCCATTTCGGATACTTTTGCGTAACCCATTTTCTTTGCTTCATTCTCGAAAAGCATTTGTTGCTCCCTGTACCATTGGGCTCCGCTAAAACTTGCATAAAATTTACCGTACTGCCCCGTAAAATCCTCGTGATGCAAATGAAGCCAATCGTATTCATTTAATTTTCCGTTAAGGATTTCATCTATCCACACCTTATCGTATTCCACTTCAGCATATTCAAATGCAAGCGTAACAGCATCATCCCATGGCTGGAATCCCGGCGGCACGTAAACCGCTATCTTCGGTGCTTTTTCAAGACGGATTACATCCATATTCACTTCATCACTCTGAACATAGGCATAAATATCAACGGCTTCAGTTCCACTTATTGCATCAAAAGCAACTCCTTTCAATCTACATTTGGAAGCTAACTGCGGAGAATAATCAATCATAAAAGAACCGCCGCGGTAATTGAGCAGCCAATCGGCTTTATATCCCTCCTTTAATGCGTTGAATGTTATTCCGTAAGCTTTCAAATGATCCGTCTGTTGCAGGTCCATATAAATCAACAATTTTGCCTGTGCCTGTATCACGGAACAACTTATCAATAATGATAGGAGAAACTTTCGCATTGGTTCCTTTCTTAATAAAATTAAATAAATACTACAATCAAAAACCGGAAAAGGTTCTAATAAATAAAATTTAATTCTTTACGAATTGATTGATGTAATAATCGGTGTTTAACTTTTCGCCTGTCGCTTTTTCGATTAATTCATTCCAATGGTAAAGGGAACCGTATAAAAAGAAAAGATTTTTCAAATAATCACCCGCTTCCTTACGGTTATTAAATGCATCATAAGGTTCTTCGGACGATAATACTTTTTCTTTGATGAAATAATATAATTGCGAAGCGAGTAATTCACCCAGCATATAATTTTGGTAATAAGCGGGATAAAGAGCGATGTGAATCTTTGCCGCCCAATCCGGCTCATCCCTTTTTTCCGGATATTTAATTAATTGATACTTTTCAACCAACCCTTTCCATACTAAATTTAAGTCTTGATCAGGATTGGAATAAAGCTCTTTTTCGAATCTATAAACAACCTGCACCCATCTGGAAAAAATCAGCTGCTCTGCGCGTAAACTCTTGAAACTTTCACTCTGAATTTCACCTTCGTTCGCCAACTGCTTCTCGGTTTCATTTTTTATCCAACTCGGGAAAGATGCAAATCTGCCAAATAACATGGCTATTGCTTCCGTGGTAAATATGTGCGAAGGCTGACGAAGCGTCCAAGGTAAATTCTTTGATATGAATTTATCGTACACGGCATGACCGAATTCGTGCAGCATTGTGCTCATCCAACGATGATTTGGTTTTATATTGCAAACTACTCTAACATCTCCGTTCCGGTCAACATCCATACAATAGGCATGCTGATATTTCCCTTCCTTTTCATAGAGATCACTTTTTACTATTAAATCGTCAATCGGTAATGAAATACCGTTGAAATATTTTTTTGTAAGTTCTTCGATATTTTCATTCTCAAAATAGGGATCGAAATCAACGCTGAAAATTTCCGGACCACTCTGAAAAAATCTATCGCCATAATGCCATGGCATTAATTCTTCTTTTTTAATCTTGAATTTTTTCGACTGCTTTTCGTCTATCAAAGCCTTCAAGTCCGTGAATGCCGGACTTATTTTCTTATCCAAATCGTCAAACAATCTATCCAAAAACTCCGGCTCCAACTCCGAAAGTTTAAGACTCATTTCATGATAATTTTTATATCCTAATTCTACCGCCGCTCTATTCCTGAGCTTAACTAATTTAAGTACATTCTCCCTTACTTCCGCGCCAATTTGCTTACTTGCTTTCCAATAGGCTTCTGCTTCTTCCGAATCATTAGTATTCTTTAACGTATCATCAATTTGATTATCTGTTATTTTAGAACCGTTTAATTCTGCGCGGAAAGTAGCGTAACGCTCTTCCAATTTATTTGATAATTCAACAATCTCTTCCAAGAGTTCTTTAGAATACTGGTTAGCCGCAAATGAATTATAAAGTTGATCGCATAACCTCTTTGTAATCTGTTCTTGCAAAGAGCCGCTTTCCTTCACCTCTTTAATGAACTGAAAACGTTCTTTGTCTGCAAGATAACCGGAAATTTTCAGCTCTAATTCTGCAGCTTTTTTGTATAGCTCTTCTTTTCCTTCAATAGAAGCGTCAAAATACGTTTGATTGAACTCCTTTTCCAGAGGCGATATAAAACTTTCATATTCTTCAACAAATTGTAAAAATTCTTTTTCCAATTACTTTCTCCTTAATTAAACAACTCTTCGTCCCTGAGCAATAACAAAATGGAATGCTGCGGAACAATCACCAACTTTTCACCGTCGAGTTCAATCTCAACCGCATCTCTTTTTAGAAATAAAGCATAATCACCCTCTTCAGCTTGCAGAGGAATATATTTAGTTTCCTTTTCCTGTTTCCAAGGTTCGTTATCGTCTGCCGGATTTGCAATTGGATAACCCGGACCAACCTTAATAACATAACCGGAATGAACTTTTTCCCTTTCTTTAACATTAGGTGGCAAATATAAGCCGCTTGTCGTTTTTTCAGTCCTATCCTGGGGGCGTATTAAAACCTTATCCCCAACCACAATTATCTTCTCTGTCTTTATCATATCATCCTCGTAATTAAATATTCACATTGCAAAATTAATAAAGGGATAAATGAATTACCTTTTTATTTCCATTCAATTAAAGCAGCAGGCTTTTCCAAACCGATTCCTTCCGGAAGACTGGAAATTATTTCACTTTTTAATTCCTCAATTATTTTTTTCTTTAAGTGCGACCTGTGATAAACCACACTGATTTCCCTGTAAGGAACCGGCTCCTCAAATTCGCGGTTTAGTTTTCTTTTCTCTTCGTCCAATTGAAGAGAAGCTAAATAAGGCAGCAGCGTCATACCGTAATTGTTCTCTACTAATTTCATTAATGTTTCCAAAGAACCGCCTTCGAAGTAGACCGGAAGAGATCTTAAGTTATCTTTTTTGCCGTATGCTTCGCAGAGCTTAACTATATGATCACGGAAACAATGACCATCTTTAAGCAGCCAAATATCATTTAATCTCAAATCGGTACTCTTAACCGATTTTTGATAATAGAATGGATGCTGCCTCGAAACATATGCCGTAAATGGTTCGTAATATAGAACCGATTCCTTGATGTCATCCATTTTCAAAGGTGTAGCGAGAATTCCGGCATCTAAATCTCCCCGCCGCAAATTTTCGACAATTTCAGTAGTTTGACTTTCGTCCACAACCAAGTTTATCTTAGGGTAACGGTTAACAAATTTTTCCAGGAATAACGGAAGAAGATAAGGCGCGATTGTCGGTATTATTCCCAATCTGAATTCACCGATCAATTCCCCTTTTTCTTCAATTATTATTTCGTCAATTCGCTCTACTTCGCGTAAAATAATTTGTGCCTGTTCAATTATTTTCTCCCCTATTTGGGTAGGAATGACAGGCTGACGACTTCTATCGAAAATGAGCACACCCAGTTCATTTTCCAGCTTGCTTATCTGCATGCTCAAAGTTGGCTGAGTAACATAACAATGCTCTGCAGCTCTTGCAAAATTTTTATGATTATTTACTTCTATTATATATCTGAGTTGCGAAAGGTTCATTCCATAACTAATATTTATTAAATTATAAATATAATCAATTTGATTTATAATTTATATAGTCATAGTTTTGTTATCAAGAAAATGAATTTTCAAACCAAATAAGAGGTGAAAAATGTTAACAGTTGGTCAAAACTTCCCAGAATTCAAGAAAAAAGCTACCGTTTCTTTAGAACATGGTAAAGAATTTGTTGATATTACAAGCGAAGATCACAAAAAAGCCGGCAAATGGATGGTAATGTTCTGGTATCCAAAAGATTTTACTTTCGTTTGCCCGACAGAAATTGCATCATTCAACAATCATTATGATGAATTCGTAAAGTTAAACACAGAATTAATAGGTGCTTCTACCGATAGTGAGTTTGTTCATTTAGGATGGAGAAATTCTCATCCGGATTTAAAAGACTTACGTTTTCCTTTATTGGCTGACACTTCCAAATCATTAGCCGAAGACCTCGGTATTTTGGAAGCTGAAGAAAAGATAGCATATAGAGCAACTTTCATTGTAGATCCTGAAGGTGTTATTCGCCACGTTAGTGTTAACGATCTTTCAGTTGGAAGAAACGTTCACGAAGTATTGAGAGTACTTCAAGCTCTTCAAACCGGCGAATTAGTTCCTTGCGACTGGGAACCCGGTCAGGAAACATTGAAAGTATAAATTTCCAATTATTCCCCAAACGAAAGCCGCCAACATACAGGCGGCTTTTTTATTTTCTGTTCTATTTTGCTATTTCACCGGACATAATCACACAAAAAGCCGTCAATGATTTGAAATTTAGCTTGTTTTTAAATATTTCACCAAACAAACACGAACGACCGTTCGTCTTTTGGTGAATTATCCGTTGCAAGGGATTCTGTTTACATATTCTTAATTTTATATCAATTCATTGATTATTATTAGTAGTTAAAATTGTTGAGCAATAAACTTTTCAATATTCTCGCAATTATTTTTATCATTCCGGAAATTCTTAAAATTCCGGAAATTACATCGGAATAAAAAGCGGAATAAAGCCGTCGAAGAATTTATTTTTATGTGCAATTAAAATTATTTACTTTTGCACAGGACTAAATTATAATTGATTACTGCTCTACAAAAACATTCAATCAAATACGAACATGTGTTCGCGGAGATGTTATGAAAGAAATGTGGAATAATAAATTTGGAAGTGAAAATTATTTGTACGGAACAAATCCAAATAAATTTTTGGTTGAAACTCTCGAAAAATTGACTCCCGGTAGAATTCTCTTCGTCGGGGAAGGAGAGGGTAGGAATGCCGTGTATGCCGCTAAACTCGGCTGGCAGACAGATGCAATCGATTACAGCGAAGTAGGAAAGGAAAAAGCGGATAAATTAGCCGCACAAAACGGTGTTACAATTAATTATTCGGTAATGGATTTAAAGGAATTCTCTCCCGATCCTGAAACTTACGATGTGGTCGTGAATATTTTCGTCCACCTGCCAAATGGCTTAAGAAATGAAGTACACCAGAAACTGGTGCATTCTCTAAAACCCGGTGGGAAATTTATTTTAGAAGCATTCGATATAGAGCAATTGAAATTTAATTCCGGTGGACCTAAAGATGAAGAGTTATTATATACACTCGACATTTTGATAGAAGACTTTATCGACTTGGAATTTGAGAAATTGGAAAAACTGACAATTAACTTAGACGAAGGACCAGGTCATAAAGGAGAAGCTATGGTGTTGAGGTTTATCGGGAAAAAACCGTAAACTCACACTTTTAATTTTTCCTTTCCGGAAAAATTTAACTTCATAATTTTTACTTTTCATGAAATTTAACCCTATTTTTTAGTTATACTTGAATTGAACAAACGGAGACACGATGGATAATGCAATTTACCAATGGATTGGCTATGCCGGATCGGTTTTAATTGCCGTTTCGCTTATGATGAAAAATATATATCACTTAAGAAGAATAAATCTTATTGGAGCATCAACCTTTTCATTATACGGATATTTAGTTGGGGCCTATCCCGTGGTAATTTTGAACGGTTTCATTGCATTAGTTGATATTTACTATCTCATTCGAATGAAGAAAGAGGAAGACTGTTTTAGCTTAATGCCGGTATTGGATTCAACTCATCCGTATATGACTAAATATTTTGAGTTTTACTCAAGCGACATAAAAAAATTCTTTCCCGACTTTGACAAGCTAAATCTTTCCAATGCAAAATTCTTTTTTGTCCTCAGAAACATGATGCCGGTCGGAATCTTTGTTTATGAAGAATCATCCGATAAGGAAGTGATTGTTCATCTCGATTACGTTATCCCTATGTACCGTGACCTTCAAAACGGAAAGTATGTTTATTCAGCAGAGTCAAAATTTCTAAAAGAAAAGGGTTTTGAAAGATTAGTTTCGTTTACAACCGTTAAAGAACATAAAGACTATTTAAAAAAGGTTGGTTTCCACCAGCTCGGCGAGAGTATTTTCGTATTGGACATATAGCTTACGAAAAACGGGAATATTATTTTCACTGAACATTAAATTCTAATTATATATTTGAAGGGAAATTACAAATTTCGGTCTTTCAAGTTGTAGTACCGGTAATTTGCATTGACAAAATTCCTAAAAAATAATAAGTTGCGTTTATCTTATTAAAGAATGGCGCGAACAAGAGAAGCAATTGATTATTTCCTTTTCGAAAATATTATTCTCAATTGGGGCTGCATTTTTATTTTTGTTTGTCGAAACTACTAATGTCTCCGGTCAAACAGACTCAACAAAATATGAGAAATTTAATGAAATTATAATCGCAGACTCTATTCATGTTTACAAATTAATCTTAAATGATGGCAGCGAAATAAAATGCAGAGTAACATCCCTCGACAGTTCTGAAATATCATTTTTAGCTCTTTCCGGTTTAAACTCAAAAGTTAAAATTAAATTTGTTAATAGTATTGAAACCGTTAGAGGGAAATGGAAAAACAGTGAGTTTGTTCAGTATCAACCGCATTCAACTCATCTAATCATTGCCCCTACAGCTTATACTCTCCCGCAAGGAAGTTTCTATTTTTCCTACGCAAATTTCTTCATTCCTACACTAACATATTCACCGGTAGACTTTGCGGATTTTTCAGCGGGAATGTTTTTACTCCCATTAAACAAATTTGATAATTATTATTTCTACGGCAAGCTGTTGTTTTACAAAATGGAAGGGTTCAGCGCTTCAGTTGGAGGGTTAATTTACAAATTAGGAAACGAGAAAATCTCTGCTCCTTTTATTGTAATCACTATGGATAACGGCTTTTTCCTCCTGAATATTGGAGCAAGCGGCAAGGCATTTAACAATAGCAATATAATTATGGCGGGAGCCGAAATTAGAAGCGGAAAGAAACATTCAATCATATTGGAAGGATGGGCGATGCCAAACAGTAAATTCAATTATTTCGGAATAGCCTTCAGATACAGGGGTTACACTTTCGGTTCAGATATCGGATTTTTTAAACCATTGAATCAAAATTTTTTCAACTCAAAACTAATGCCTATTATATCTTTTAATTATTTTTTTTAGGAGAGGCGAATGGCAAAATATTTTCTAATCATTATGTTTTTTATTACAGGCATCTCGCTTGGGCAAGCAATTCAACCCAAATATGAAAAAATGCAGGGAAAAATTAAAAGTGATTCGCTAACTGTTTATAAATTGGTATTCAACGATGGCAGCGAAATCAATTGCAATATCACATCATTCGATAGTATATACGTGCAGTTTAAAGCATTAGCAGGATTCTCAGGGAGCGCAAAGTTATCGGAATTAGAAAAAATAGTTAAAGTAAAAGGAACTTGGGAGAATAATAAATTTTCTAAGATAAATCCACATGAAACGCGGCTTTTATTGAGTCCAACCGGAAAGAACCTATCTGCCGGCAGCGTATATTTTTCTTCGAGTGAAATATTTTTCTGGATGCTGTCAATAGCACCTACAAATTTCTTTACTTTCGGTATTGGTTTACCCATAATTTATTCTTTTCGTTTTAATACTTTTTATGGATATGTAAAATTTCATATTATTGATTACATGGGATTTGATATCTCAGCAGGCTCTTTGGGTATTCTTTACGACAGCAATTTTGAATATGCCCCATTTGAAGTAATTACTTACAGTGGCAATAAATTTTCTATTACAACTGGGCTTTATAATAACATAAACCATTCTTCAATACTGTTTGTAGGTGGGGAGATTAAATTAAGCAATCGTTCTTCAATTGTAACTGAAAACTGGATTATCCCGGAGTCGGAAATTAATTTATATTCTTTTGCAATAAGATATAAAGGCGATAATTTCAGTTCCGATATAGGCTTCTTTAATGCTTGGGAAGTAAGAAACGGATTTCCTTTTATGCCTTGGATTAGCTTAAATTATAGTTTCTAATTCTTTTCTTTGGGAGTAACTATGGTTGATTTTATTAAAGAAATGTCAAAAGAAGAATTATTAAAATTGGTTGAAGTTTATGCGAAAAATTGGCTTGCACACGACGGCAGTTGGTTCCTATCCACCGAAGAAACTTACGGAATGGATACGGCAATGGAACTCGATACAAAAGCTTGGGACAAATTTGCCGTAATCGAAGCAAAAAGAATAAAAAGAGAATTTAACCTTCCGGACAATGGCGGTTTGAAAGCTCTGGAACGCGCATTAAACCTAAGATTATATGCTGCAATTAACGAACAAAAGATAGAATGGGTGGACGATAACACTCTTATATTCAAAATGGTAAAGTGCCGTGTTCAGGAAGCGCGCCACAGAAAAGGATTACCCCTTTTTCCATGTAAATCCGTCGGTATTGTTGAGTTCTCGAATTTCGCAAAAACTATTGACCCGAGAATTAAAACAGAGGTTGTTTCTTGTCCGCCTGATGAAGTAAAAGATTTTTATTGCGGCTGGAAATTTAAACTAAGGGTGAATAATGAATGAAGAATATAACTGCGAACACTGCGGTTCTTTAGTAAAAAGAAGCGACGACTATTGCCACGAGTGCGGCTATTTGTCTATTGACAAAGTAAAGTGCAGCATCCACCCAGAATTAAATGCCGTAGGCGTCTGTGTAATTTGTATGGAGCCTTATTGTAAAAACTGTATGGGTTCCGATAATAAAATCTATTTATGCTGCAAGCATGAAAGCTATGAAATAATTGAGGGATACGCAAAAGTACACGGCACTCATATTGCCGTTGATGCAGAGTATTTTAAATCTGTTCTTGAAAATGAAGGGCTCCATCCTTTTATATTTAAGCGGAATCCCTCGCCGATTAATGTTGGTTACGAGAATCATTCGATTTTTCGAGTATCCGGAGAAAAACCGGGCTTCAATGTAAATGAATTCAAGCTAATGATTCCCTTTCAAGAAGTTCTTCGAGCTGAAGCTATCATCAAGGAGTTGAAAAAAGAGGAATAATGGAAAATATTTTTAAGTCCTCTTTAACACAAAAACTAATGCTAATATTGCTCTCCTTAGCATTTAACGGATGCTCAATGTTTTATGCCCCCAATCTTCCGAACATCCCGCTATTTTCGGATGAAGAAGATACAAACTTAAATCTTTCATCTTCATTGCTTGGAACTGAATTTCAAGCTTCACGAAAAATATTCGACGACTTTGCCGTAATTGCAAATTACCAAAAAATAAAAACAAACGATGATAACGGAGGTAGTTATAATTCAAATTTATTTGAAGTGGGATGCGGTTGGCTGCTAACCGGCAACGAACACAAACGATTGGAAATTTTTGCCGGCAGCGGAATTGGAAATGTTGATATGACAACTGTAATTAAACTCTTCAATTTAAACCCGGATTCATATTCAGCTAAGGGAAACTTACAAAAATACTTTTTACAAATAGATATGGGAACTTCATTTAAGTTTTTAGAAACCGCTCTTATGATGAGATTCGTAAATGTAAATTTTTCAAATCTTCAATTAAAAAATTATCCCTTCGTCCCAGCGACAAATGTCTCATATTTCGATATTGGTGTTATGCTGCGCATCGGTCCGCCTAAAGTTAAATTACAATCTTTCCTCGGTTGGTCAAAATCTATTGGAGATAAAACTGCTGTATTGGATTATATGCCTTTAATATACGGAATAGGAGTGAACGTTAAATTTTAATCCGTAATTGTCAATAGAGCTTGCTCTATCGACTAAGAGTTCCAAATGGTTTGAACGAATTCTTATTTTATTTTCTCTTCCGAACAAAGGGCATTTTAAGTAGTGAACTTATACCCATCGATATTTATATTTTTCAGTTAAAGTTAGTAAACGATTATTCTTAAAGACAAATCCGGTGAAAAATAAAAAACCCGCATTCCCTAAAAACATAGAGAATGCGGGATTAAAAATTAAGATCAATTTTCTTACCCGTATCTTAAAGTGATAAAATCGGCAAGAATATGACCGGTTTCGATTAACTCAGGATCTTCCACTTCCTTCTCTTTGGTGGAAGAGTCATCTTCGTTTTTCAATTCATTTTTGGAATGCTTTGAACGCTCTTCTTCCCGTTGTTTCTTAAGTTTTTCTCTATCTTGGCGTTCCTTTTTTCTGATCTCTTCATTTAATGAATATTTTTTTCTTTTTCTTAATTCCCGAGCATATTCAATATCTTCCAATAAATACTGAAACTCCGGATCCGATTGAATTCTCTCCTCGTGCAGTTTAACCAATTGCGGAATGAATTTCTGCAGATTGTCGTATTTCTTGAATCTTGCAGATGCGATTCTATCCCATTTCAGAGAGCTCGGATTTGAGCTTTCACCAAACTCTTCCGGCGGAACCGGTGATGGAAATTCCACATCCGGAATAACACCGAGATTTTGAGTGCTGCTGCCGGTAATTCTATAAAATTTTGCAATTGTTAATTTAACCTGTCCGAGTTTGCCGCCGCTCGGAATGAATCTTTCAAGATCAATTAAGTTTTGGACTGTTCCTTTTCCGTAAGTCTGCTCACCAATTACCAAACCGCGTCCGTAATCTTGAATAGCGCCTGAAAAAATTTCCGATGCAGAAGCACTGTATCTATTTACAAGAACCGCGAGTGGACCGTCGTAGAACACTTCTGGATCGGTATCTTTATCTACATCAATAGCGCCGTTTGAATTTCTAACTTGAACAACGGGGCCGGTTTCAATGAACAATCCTGTTAAATCGATTGCTTCCTGTAAAGAACCGCCGCCGTTATTACGTAAGTCTATAATCAATCCGTCTATTCCCTTCATTTTAAGGGAATCAATCAATCTCCTTACATCCCTTGTTGTGCTTTTATAATCCGGATCGCCTTTTCGCCTTGCTTCAAAATCAATATAAAACGCCGGTAAATCAATTACACCAAACCTAAATATTTTACCGTTATGCTCTAACTCCAAGATATCGCTTTTGGCTGCTTGTTCTTCCAATTTAACTTTATCACGAATTATAGTAATTGTATCCGGTTTTTCGCTTAAAGCATCACCGTGCAATACTTGCAACCTTACTTTGGTTCCTTTCTTTCCTCTAATTAATTGAACCACGTCGTCTATGCGCCACCCAATTACGTCAACTATTTCCCCGTCGTCGCCTTGCCCAACACCGAGGATTTTATCTTCAGCCTTCAATTCTCCGTTTTTGAATGCCGGTCCGCCCGGAATAATCCGCGCAACCTTAGTATAATCTCCTTCGGTTGTTAGCTGAGCTCCAATACCTTCGAATGATAAGCTCATATTAATTTTAAAGTTTTCCGACGTGATTGGAGAGAAGTAATTTGAATGTGGATCTATTGCGCCGGAATACGCGTTCATTGCAAGTTGAAACACATCTTCAGCTTTGTATTGTAAAATTGTCTTATGAAATCTTTTATATCTTTCAGTAAGTGTTTCTACAATTTTGTCCCACTCTTTTCCGCTAAGCTTTAAATTAAGAGCGTCATTTTTTAATCTCTTTCTCCAAAGCTCATTCAATTCTTCCGTAGTTTTTGCATAACTCGAATCTTTTCTATCGGGGGTAAAACATTCATCAATAGTAAAATCAAACCCTTCCTTCAATCTTTCAAGAGCATAAGCCACTCTCTCGCCAACTCTCTTTTTATAAGTATTAAATATTTCATAGAATGGCTCAACGTTTCCCGAACGCAGGTAATCATCGAGTTCTTCTTTATATTTCACAAACTTTTCTATATCCGACTCGTAGAAATAGAGTTTATTGTGATCTAAAGTATTGATGAAATTATTAAAAACCACTTGAGAAAGAGAATCGTTTAATTTCACTTTTTTATAATGATAACGCGAAAAAATAGTAGAAATTATTCTTGCCTCTTTCGTATGCTGAATTGACGGTTCGACAACTTTGTTTGTATCTATTACGGCATTTTCTTCTATTAAAGCATCGTGCGATTGAGCACTGCAGCCGTAAACAAAGACAAAAAAGATAAAAAATTGAAAAAGTTTCTTCATAATGTTATTCCGAAATTAGAAATTGAAAGTTTAATACAACAATTTAATTGAATAGTTTCATAAATTTAAAATAAAAAATAATAATAAGTAGGGAGACTTATGGATATTGAATATGTTCGCAAATATTGTTTAAAGAAGAAAGGCGTTTCCGAAAGTTTCCCTTTTGACGAAAATACTCTCGTTTTCAAGGTTCAAAGCAAAATGTTTTGCTTAATGAATTTAACTTATCCTCATAGCATTAATTTAAAATGCGACCCGGAAAGATCAATAATATTAAGGGAAGAATATGCTGAGATAATTCCCGGTTATCATATGAATAAAAAACATTGGAATACAATCGATTTAACCGGTACATTAAAGGCAAGCTTAATAAAAGAACTTATAGATCACTCATATGAGTTAACAGTAAAAAAATTGAAAAAATCTGAAAGGGAAGAATTACAAAATTAAGTTAATCCTCTTCGCTTAAACCTAACTTATCCAGCAAGCGGCGATGTTCATCGGGGGAAATTTCAACGTTATATAATTTATAAAACTTAATAGTCTTATCTACCGAAGAAAAGTACTTCTGACAATTGTCACAATTTTCGAGATGCTCTTTAATCGCTCTGCATTTGGGCGAATCGAGCTCTTCTCCTAAATTATCACAAATGTGATGCATTACTTCTTTACACGATACTTGATTAATTTTCATCTTTAAATACTTTATTTAGTTCGTTTCTTAAAAACGCTCTTGCTCTATGTAATCTCGATTTAACTGCCGGAATGGATAAATTCGTAATTTTTCCGGTTTCTTTGGTTGAAAGACCTTCAACGTCTCTCAAAAGAAATACTACTCTATATTCAAACGGCAACTTTTCTATTGCTTTATCAAGAACCGTTTTCAATTCGTTGTTTTCAGTAACATTATCAGGAGTAACTTTCCACTCGGCAATATTGCTTTCATCAATTAAAGTTTCTTCATCATCTAATGAATCAAAATATTTGTTCTTACTGGCCCTGGCTAGCATAAGACAATGATTAGAAACAATAGTATAGAGCCAAGTAGATAATTTTGACTTACCGGAAAACTGCTTAATGTTTTTTACCATGCTCAGGAATGTTTCCTGCATAGTGTTTTCAGCTTTTTCCCGGTTCCGACAAATTTTAAAAGAAAAATTGTAAACTGTCTGCTCGTACCTTTTTACCAGTTCGGCTAAAGCTTTTCTGTTGCCGGCTTGAGCTTGCTCAATTAATTCTTCTTCACTTATTGTATTTGATGTAAATTCATTCATAAAGATTCATTCTTCAAGAGATTTCCAGAGATATAAAGCCGCCAAACTGTTATATGGACTCCAGCCGTTTCTTCCGGAAATTTCAACTACTTCTTTCTCAGTCGGTAAATTTTTAAGTCCGTAATTTAACATAATAGCCTTTCTAAATCCAAGATCACCGGAAGGCAGAATATTTAACCTTGCTAATGCAAATATTAAAAACATATGTGCTGTCCAGGTGCCTATTCCCTTTACTTTGATTAATTCTTCAATGATTTCTTCATCGGTAAGCTTATCAATATTGTCCAATATCAAATTTTTATTGTAAACTGCAGATGCAAGTTCCTTCACATAAACAGATTTAGCTTTTGATAGCCCTAATTTTCTCAGTGTGGTTTCTCTTGCACGAATTATCTTTATTGGCTCGGGATTACTCCCGAAATACTTTTCGAATCTTTTGCAAATACTTGCCGCAGCCGATAAGGAAAGTTGCTGCCCTATAATCGATTTAATTAAAAAATTGAAGTAATCATTTCGCGGTTGTAAATTGCAATTACCAAACTTTTTTATTAATCTTGATATTACTTTATCGGATTTAGATAAATGCTTGATTCCTTTGTAAATAGTATTCATTAAAAGCAAACAAATATGAATGAAAAATTAATTAACAGAATTAAAAGCAATAAGCTTTTCGAAAATATAGACATATCCGCATTAAATAGCGAAAAAATACGTGGCAAGTTTTTAACATTTTCAGCCGGACAAATGATATTTTCAGAAGGTTCGCCAAGTGAATATGTTTATCTCATAATTTCGGGACAAGTTAGCTTAATGCGCAAGACCGTTCTTGGCGGTCCGGAACATTTAACCTTTAAGCAGGATGATTTCTTCGGAATGGAAGAACTTGCTGAAGGCACAAACAGAATATGCACTGCCGTCGCTACAGAAGATTCTTATGTTGTTTGTTTGACCAAGGATGAAATTCAAGCACTCATTGATAGTGACATTCGAGTACAAGAAAATATTTTTAAGTATTCGAATATTGAGAAACCGGAACAAGAAGAAAAAGAAGAGAAAGAAGAATCGAAAGAACCGATACCGGAAGTCGAGCAAAATAATTTGGATGAAAATACAACAGACGATGTTTCCGAAAAAACCGAATCATCTGAAACAAACAATTCTGAAGAAACGACTGAGGAACTTACTACAAAATTTATTGAAAACTCTGTTGCGGAAAGCATTGAAGACACAGATGATTTTACAGATTATTTAAACCCTCTTGGTGCTTTGGAAGAACCTTATTCACCAGCGATTGATTCTCAGTTAATTGGCAGCGATATCGATTTACCCCCTATGGATATTGATCAACCTTTTGATCCGTCGCTTGAGGAGAATAATGACAATCAAATTAATACACCGGAAACATTTGAAGAAGCTGTTCCTGAAAACGTACCGACAGAAATAAATGAATCGGCTGTACAAGAGGATATACTCAACGATATTCCCCCCGATGTTGTCGATAATAAAGAAGAAACTCCTTCAAACAATTTTCCGGATTTCGATGAAACATTGGTTGACCCTTTGGCAACACCTCCCATCGACATTACTCCGGAAGACCCAGAATTAACAGAGACCAATGAAACGGAGCATATTCCACAGGAAGAAACAGCAGAACAACCATTGCCTGAGACCGAGCCAACGCCTGAACCGGAGAGTGAATCACTGCCGCAAATTGATGCTAAAAAATATTTTGATTTCTTTACAGCTTTAATTTCGGCAAAAAATATCAGCGAGTTAACTTCAAATTTTGAAGATGAATGCGCAAAATTATTTGACGCCGATAAGTGTGTTTTATTTACTCGAAAAGAGAGTAATCTCCTCGAAGCCACAATTAAAGGCGAAAACGGTTCTCAAACAATTTTTCAAAAAATGGGAGAAGGTATTTCCGGACTTTCATCGGAGATTGGCGAAAAGATAGTAATTCAAGATGCCAGACGTGACTCGCGAATTTACTCAGATGTATTAAATTCTGTTTTCAAGGATATAAAAAACTTGCTTGCAATTCCGTTCGAAGAAGATGAGGGCGGATTTGTGTTAATAATTATCAACAAATCTTCGCGATTCGATTCAGATGACGAAGAAAACGCAAGAAAATTATTTAACACATATTTTGAAGCAAGAAATAAATTCAAACAATTAAATTCCACTTTGGCCAAAGAAAAAAAGAACTTCTCCAAATTAATGGTTGAGTTTCTTAGTAAAAACATTAAATCAAAGGCAGTATTAATTAAAAACTATGCGGATCACTTGCTGCAAAAAGAATTAAAAGAAGAAGAAAGGGGACTGGGAAAATTAATTAAAGAATCCGCCAAAGAAATTCTGGACAAACTCTATTTTGCCGCGGTAATTGACGAATCCGAATTGAATTTACGTTTTGTTGATATTTCTCTTAATAAAAGAATTGAGAAATTCTTCAGCAGTTACGAAAATTATCTATCAGATAAATATTGTACGGTAATTATGAAATTAGATGAGGACGTACTTGTTCGTATCGATGCTGATTATTTCGATAAAGTTCTTAAAGAAATTGTGCTAAATTCCGTTGAGGCGATGCCATTCGGAGGAAACATTACCGTCAGAACACAAGTGGAAAACGATAAGGTAAACATTAAAATCTCTGATAACGGAAGCGGAATTGAAGAAGAAAATATGGATTTAATTTTCGAACCGTTTGTTACCTTTAACAAAGACGGCCATTCCGGTTTTGGTTTGGCATTTGTTCGCACAGTAGTTTCGGCAATGAAAGGAAGCGTAACCGCTAAAAGAAGAAGCGATAAAGGTTTAACTATTACAATCACTCTCCCGACTGTTATAATTTGATTGAAATATTATGAATTACAAATCGGTTATAATACTCGGTCCAACCGCGGTCGGGAAAACACGTCTCGGTGCATATCTGGCATCTAAATTCAACGGGGAAATTATCTCCGCAGATTCCCGTCAAGTTTACCGCTTAATGGATATCGGTACGGGAAAAGATTTTAATGATTATATAGTTGATGGAAAGAAAATAAATTATCATCTCATAGATATTGTTCACCCATCCGAAGAATTCGATTTATTCAAGTTTATTGAGCACTTTAATTTTGCTTTCAATAATATTTTGAACCAGCATAAACTCCCTTTTATTGTTGGTGGAACCGGAATGTATCTCCATGCAATTATTAAAAGATATGAATTAACGCAAGTTGATTTTAACCAACGCTTTCAAGAATTAAACTCTTTCACTCACGATGAATTAATTTCCAAATTAAAGAAATTAAAGAATGAACTCCATAATAAAACCGATTTAACGGATAAAGAGCGAACTATTAAAGCTATTATTGTTGCCGAAGAACAAAAGGCAAACAAAATTATTCCCGTTGATACGAATCCTTTCATAATAGGCGTAATGAGTGATAGAGATAAAATTAAAGAACGCATTACCGTCCGGTTAAAAGAAAGATTAGAAAACGGGATGATTGAAGAGGCAGAAGAATTGCTGAAGGCTGGAATACCTCACGATAAGTTGATGTTCTTCGGGCTTGAATATAAATTCCTTAGCCTTTACTTAAGAGGCGAATTGAACTATAATGATATGTATCAAAAATTAAACAGCGCTATTCATAAATTTGCTAAGCGCCAGATGACCTGGTTCAGAAAAATGGAAAGGGAAGGGATTAAAATAAACTGGGTCGAAGCAGGTGATTATAAAGCCGCCGAAAAATTATTACGGAGATATTTTTCTTAATGTACCCCGATAAAGTAAAAAAATATTTAGAACGCAATCCTTTGTTTACCCATTACCCCCTTGTAAGAAAAGACGATCTGCTATACAAAGGAATCTGCGTTATTCCGTCACTTGCCGAATTTGAAAATTTACCAAAATTATTAACCAGTTTAGAAGCAAATTCTTCCTCACTTATAGAAAGAACTTTATTCGTTTTTGTTGTTAATAATACTTTGTCCGCTTCGGAAGAAGTAAAAGCCGATAACGAAAAAAGCATTTCCTTTTTGAAAGATTATTCATCTAACTTGCACATAAACATCATTGATGCATCTTCCAACGGTAATGAATTGAATGACAAAGAGGGGGGAGTGGGATTAGCACGAAAAATAGGAATGGATTATGCACTGACTAAATTTGATTATAAAAAGAGTGAAAATAATTTTATAATCTGCTTGGATTCGGATTGCAAAGTATCTACCAACTATCTCGAGTCAATTTATAATGCATTTAAATTACCATCAACCAAAGCAGCATATATCAATTTCGAGCATAAACTTTCCGGTAACGATTTAATTGACAGGGCAATAATTAACTACGAAATATTTCTTCGCTATTATATTCTTGGTTTGCAATATTCAAAATCACCGTATGCATTTCATACTATCGGGTCTACAATGATATGCGATTACGAAAGTTACATTACAATAGGAGGGATGAACAAAAGAAAAGCGGGTGAAGATTTTTATTTTATGGAAAAACTCGCAAAGAATTTTAAAATACATAAGTTAAATAATGCTAAAGTATTCCCATCACCTCGTCCTTCTTTCAGGGTTCCCTTTGGTACGGGTCAGCGAGTGAAAAGGTTCATCGAGCAATCGCGTAACGAATATTTGCTCTATCATCCTGATTCATTTTCGGTTCTTAAAAAATGGAACGAACTGTTTTTTGACGAACACAATTTATCTGCCGAAGAATATTTGAATAATAGCCGTATGATTTCCGAAACGCTTTATAACTTTTTAATCGAAAATTCATTCGAAAAGAATTGGAATAATATCAGAACAAATTGTAAAACGAGTGAGCAATTAAGAAAACAAAAAGTGTTTTGGTTCGATGGATTTAGAACGTTAAAATTAATTCACTACTTGAGAGATTTCGAGTTTCCCGAAATGGATACATTTACAGCAGTGAATGAATTGCTACGAATGAATAATTTGAATGTTTTTCCAAATATTTCAAAAGAATCCCCGATTGAAGAACAAATTAAAATATTGAATTATCTGAGAAAAATTGCTTAAGGTAATTCAGCTACAATTTATTTATTTTTGTGTCCTAAATTTTGAGGAAATAATGGACTTAATTGAGAAATTAAAAGAGATTAAACAGAATTACGATGATTTAAATAAACAGCTCGCAGATCCGGCAAATATGTCGAATCAAAACAAGTTAATTGAATTGAGTAAAAAGCGAAGCGAACTGGAAGATGTTGTTAAGGCATTTGATAAATATGAAGAAGTCGTTAAAAGTATTGAAGAATACGAAGAGATAATTGCCGCCGGTGAAGATAAAGAGCTTGTGGAAATTGCCGAAGATGAAATTGACGGATTAAAGGAAAAAAAAGAAAAACTTGAAGAGGAAATTAAATTTCTGTTAATACCCAAAGACCCCAATGACGATAAAAATGTTATAATGGAAATTCGTCAGGGAACCGGTGGAGAAGAGGCAGCCTTATTTGCAGCGGATTTGATGAGAATGTATACGCGTTTTGTCGAATTAAAGGGCTGGAATTATGAAATAATCGAATTGAATGAATCTTCAGGACTCGGTGGAATTAAAGAGGTTGTTATTTCCATTACAGGCAAAAACGTTTACGGCGTGCTTAAATTTGAAAGCGGCGTCCATAGAGTTCAAAGGGTTCCGTTAACTGAAGCAAGCGGAAGAGTTCATACTTCTGCCGCATCGGTCGTAGTTCTGCCCGAGGTGGAAGATGTTGAAGTAGAAGTTGATCCCAACGATTTACGAATTGACGTTTATCGAAGCGGAGGCGCCGGGGGTCAAAATGTTAACAAAGTTGAAACCGCTATCAGGATAACTCACTTGCCTACGGGAATTGTGGTTCAATGCCAGGATGAAAGATCGCAATTGAAAAATCGTCAGAAGGCGATGAAGGTTCTTAAAGCAAGATTATATGATTTGAAGATGAGCGAACAAACCAATGAGATTGCAGCTCAAAGAAAATCTATGGTTAAAAGTGGCGATAGAAGCGATAAAATAAGAACTTACAACTTCCCCCAAAATAGAGTTACCGATCATAGAATAGGATTAACGCTATACAACCTCTCCAATATTATGGAAGGCGATTTATCGGAGTTGATAGAAAAATTAAAAATAGCGGATCGTGCCGAAAAACTTAAAGAAACTTAATTCTCTTTATCTTTAAGATTTTCTAAAAATCTGATCAAAAACACCAACACAAATCCAATGGAAGAAAGAAGTACGTCATCAAAAATGATGTTAAAGGTCGGCTGAGTACCTAATAGATAGCCTAAAGCTTTGGTAATCATGAGAATAGAAAAAAACGCCGCAAATCCAGCTAACCCGGATTTGACGGGAGATATAACATAAAGAAAAAAGAAACTCTTGAAAGAATCATTTTTCTCTGATGTTTGGGTCTTGTCTTTTAATGCTTGTAACATATTCCCCTCGAAATTCACGCCTGCAATATCACAAAAGTTATCTTAATATAACGTGATGTGCTTCACAGACCATTAATATTTTTTATCTATGTATAAAACTATGAGAAATCTATTTTAAGGTTTTTCTATTGTCCACAAGCAAAACAAACTCACCCTTCTGTAAATGTTTTTCAGTGAATATAGATATTTCTTTTAATGTACCTCTAATAATTTTTTCTTCCGGCATGGATATTTTGTAAGCAAGAACACCTTGTACAAATTCACCAAAGGTATTTCTGCAATCCGTCAATAAACGCCCTAATCGGTAGGGCGTTTCCATAAATACGATCAACTCTTTCTTTCTTTTTAATTCAAGCAATTCTTTCCTTCGAATTTCTTTTTTAGGAGAAAGCCAACCGTAATAGTAAAACTTTTCCGTGTTTAATCCGCTTGCCATTAAAGCAGGCAGCAGACTATTCGGACCCGGCAATGGAATCACATCAAATCCGTAATCAATACTCTCGCGGACTAAATGGTGACCCGGATCGGAAAAGAGAGGAGAACCCGCATCCGATATTAATGCCGCAGATTTCCCGCTCAATAACATCTCTATTATTTCTTTAGTATTTTCTTTTTCGTTATGCTCATTTATTGAATAGAGTTCATTCTCAATATTGTATTCTGAAAGCAATCTTCTGCCGCGTTTAAATTCTTCGCAAATAACAAAATCTGCTTCTTTAAGAACCTTCAATGCTCGAAGTGTTATATCATCATAATTGCCAATTGGTGTTGGTACCAAAAATAACCTTCCTTTCATTAACCGGAATTCCTCATTAGATATTTTGCTTTTTTAATTTTACTTCCTTTTTCTGTAGCGATTGCGTAACTAAATCTTGAATTAGATGAAAATGCTCCAATTTCTCCGGATTTATTTAGTGCCAAATAACTTATTGAATTATAATCATCTTTAATATACTTTTCTAAGCGTTTAACAGCAATTTCACAAGCCTCCTGAGGGGAATAACCTTCTCTCATTTTTTCCACTATCAAAAAACTTCCTAATGACCTCATTGAAAATTCACCCCAGCCGGTAGCGAGTGCTCCACCAACATTGTTATCCGCATAAAGCCCCGCACCCAGGATTGCACTATCGCCGACCCTGCCGTGTAATTTATATGCTGTCCCACTAGTAGAAACTCCGGCGCTTAAATTTCCATTTTTATCAATTGCTAATATTCCTACTGTATCGTGGTTCTCTTTTAATTTGAACTTATTTTTTGCAGCGTATTGTTTCCATATTTTTACTGCTTCCGGAGTAATAAGGTTTTCCTCTTCGAAACCATTAGCCAGCGCAAATTCCAATGCGCCCTCACCTACAAGTAAAACATGTTTTGTCTTTTCCATAACCAATCTTGCAACTGAAATTGGGTGTTTAATATTTTGCAAGAATGCAACTGCGCCTGCGTTTCCCTTCCAATCCATAATAGCAGCATCGAGAGTTACAATACCTTTATTATCCGGAATACCACCGTAACCTACTGTATCGACGCTTCCGTCCGCTTCAATAACATTGGCTCCTTTTTCAACTGCATCCAAAGAAGTACCGCCTGCTTTCATCACCTCGACAGCTTTTTCAACTGCCGCCTTACCGAAAGGCCAAGTGGCAACCGCAATAATATTAGAAGCTCTTTTCGGCTGGATAAATGTATCTATACTTTTTGCGTTAGACAAAACAGCCGGCATTAAAGAAGACAGATAAATAAACCTTCTACGGGATAGATTTTTCATAGGCATTCCTTTCGCAAGGCTAAAAAGCCTCTAACACGTATGATAGAGTAGCTAACTTATTGGAGAATAATATATATCATATTTCAATACTATAAATTACGGCATTACCCAAACGGGATCTGAACTTTCCGGTTCACTTGTTAGTCCAAGGTAACCATTATTATTTCCTTTAAGGTCATAAATATACTGACCATTATCTTTATCAAATTTCCAATGGGATACCATTCCTGTAGAAAAAGGTAAAATACCAATTCTATAATCATTCAAAATTTGATGTGATGAACGAGCTAAATTCCAGATAGCTATTTCCGCAATTTTTCCATTAAAGGCTCTGTTTAGTAATTCATTGTTTCCAATATAAATATTAGATGTTGTTACATCTATTTTTTGAATTACCGGTAAGACGCCTTGTAGTTTTCCATTTACATAAAGTTTTAACTCATTCCCATTGTATGTTCCGGCTATATGATACCAGCTGTGTTCAACTAAAAGGTCATCGGAATCAATTGAATATCCGTTAATATTAAGATGTGCCCTGTGGGCTTCACTATTAATTCCAAGTATAAAACGATCATCCTTTATATTGTCTGAGCGGTCAATTATCCTGGGATATTCATTAGTAAATTGTTCGATCTCAATCCATGCTTCAATAGTTATTTCGCGCGACAACGAGTCTAATTGTAGATCTGCATCGGGTATTGTGAGGATATCATCTTCACCATCGAAATATAAAACAGTATTTTGCGTTGATAGATCTAATAAGCCAATTAGCTCTGAAAAATCACAAGACTGGAATAAAAAAACCCCCATTATGAGGAACAAATATATAAACATTCTTTTACGCATTTTTCCTCCTTAAAACTTGGGGAAACTTATTAAAAATAAAAGGAAAACGCAATTTATATTATGAAGCACCCTCAGAAACAAAATATGACATAAATCAACTAAAAGTCCAAAAGATTCTCAAAAAGACTATCATCAATTTACATCAAATACTTTAGTAACATAGTAATAAATATAGGAAAAACTTAAAAGATATATTACTCTAAATACTTGATTAGATTATTTTGTTTTTCAGTTTATCCCAAAACTGTTTAACTCTAATTATCTCAATCTCTTCAAAAAAGTTGAATAGGTATAATAAAACAGGAAACGATATAATAAAACAAATTTTAATTGTTAATCTCAATAGAATAGGCAGATTATTAATAATTATAAAAGTTATTAAAGTAAACGCCAAGAAAAGAAAAAGTAATAAGAATAACTTTTTCATTTCATAAGGGATGAAATTAATTTTTTTCGAATAATGATACGATAAACTCGTCATTAAACCATAAGCTATAACCATTGAAATAGCCGCCCCATATACTCCGATGATTGAAATCAACAATATATTTAGCGTAACATTAACTAACATACTAGTTGAAACAATATAAGCATTATACTTGGTAACTTTCATTTGATGGAATGATAAAGAAAAAATGTAATCCATTCCTTTCAATATAAAGGCAAAACTTATAAACGGTACTAAAGCAAAAGATGGAAGATAATCTTTATCGGAAGCCAGCAAATTGATGATTTCAAATGAAAACAGCGATAGAAATAGAGCAAATAAGACTAATAAAAGAGTAAAATAAGTCTGTATTTTAGAAAAAAATCTCTTCGAATCTTTTTGCCCGGCATATTTAAATGCTAATGGAAGAAACCCTAATTGAAATGAATTGATAATTATAACATTTATTGAACTTGCCATCTTATACGCAAGTGAATAAACACCCACATCCGATAGTTCCCCAAATATTTTCAATAGATATCTGTCACCCAAAGATAGTATCATAGCAGCCAGGGAAGAAAAAACCAAGGGCACTCCATACGATAACATTTCTTTCAAAATCTTAAAGTCAAATCTGAAGGATATGTTTTTGAAGATAAACGGTAAAGTAATAACAAATAATAACACCTGACCAATCAATTGGCTAAGAATAATTCCCTTTACTCCTATCTTCAAATAAGCCACAAAATAAATATTCAAGCATAATATTACAATAAATTTTAAACTGGTTATTATTACAAAAAAAACAGGCTTTTCTTTTACCCTGATTAAATTAAGTGGAAGTAAATTTAATATTCCAAAAGCGATCGAAATAAATAATATTGTAAAATATTCGTTAAATCGTAAATGGTCAAAAAATAGTAAGGAAAACTCATCGGAAACTGAAACTAATAAAGACGTACTGACAATTGCTATGAATATAGATGTAGAAAATATTGTAAATATGACAGACCTGTTTTTTGCTTCATCTTTTTCTGCAGAACACCATCGTAATAATGCCGTACCAAGATTTAATCCCAATAAAAGAATTAAGATTTGACTCGTAACTTCGAGAAGTGCAAGAATTCCATATTCCTTCGTTGTAAGATGTTGCGTATAAAGTGGAAGAAGAATAAGCCCAATCAGTTTTGATGATAAATTCCCAAAACTGTATATCACTGAATGCTTGATGGTTTTTTTTAATTTATTAAGCATTTTTCTTCTTCAGTAATACAAACAATTGGTAAGGCTTTTTCGGCGACAAAATTATATTCAAACTATCCAGTAAAAATCCTAATATGCTGAATTTATAAGGAATTTTGAAATGTTTACCACAATCGGGACAAGTAGTATTTCTCTTATTTTCCGGTGTCCACCTTAATGGTATCCATGAGTCGGATGATACAATGGAATGCTTTATCTTTGCTATAACTTTATTATAGTATCTAATCTTAAGCCCATGCTCTGTCTTGAATACTACTTCAAATTCTGGAAAGAGATTTTTAATTATATCAAGATTTAATTTTCTTAAATGATATATTTTGTTAAATACCGTTCCGCAATCAGGACATTTGACAAAGTTTTTTTCTACATTTTCGTTATTGGGAAAGGTCAGATAAATATATTTCTTCGTTATTCTTTTAAATTCATTAATAGCATCATAAAAAATCGCATCGGGCAAGTGCTCAATCATTTCGCTGCTAAACACCAAATCAAATGATTGACTCTTTATCGGAATTTTATCTGCAGATGCACAGATCTTACTAGTTTCCAGGAATTTAAGTGCATTTATGCTCCTGTCAACTGCTGTTACTTTGTAATAATTTTTAAGCTTATTACTTATTGTTCCATCCCCACAACCAATATCAATCATCGATTTAACGTCATTGGGGATGCTTGATAAAATTAAATCTATCTTTTCTTGAAGTTTTTCTTTAAGTTCAGCTGATTCCCAGTCAAAGTTTTCATAATACTTTCTGCTATCTTTAGCCAAAACAATTATCCCTTTAGATATTTTTATAAAGATTGATTAATTTTTCTGCTGCTTTATCCCAATTGTACTTTTCGATAACTCCTCTTTTTCCATTTTCACCCATTGTTTTCATCAACTTGGGATTTTTATATAGAGAAATTACTTTTTCCGCTAAATCGCTTTCGTCATTTGATTTAAATATTACACCTGCTTCAGTATCCGATAATATCCGTTCAATTGGTCTAAGATTAGATGAAACTACAGGTTTTTCTAAAATCATATATTGAAATAATTTGTGTGGAATAGTATTGTCAGTATGAACTGTTTTTAAGTGAGGAATTAGGCACATATCACTTGCCTTTATATATGAAATAAGTTTCTCGTGTGGCTGCCAGCCTTCGAATGAAATATATTCACTAACATCTAACTCATTAGCAAGTTTTTTCAAATCATTAAAATTGCTTCCGGATCCAACTAATACTAGTTTAAAATTTCTAATTACTTTAATAATATTTGATACTGCTCTAATTGCAGATTCAAGTCCGCGATGTGAATCAAATCCACCAACATACGTTAGTGTAAAATTTTCACTAAATTTTTCTAGAATATTTTTATCAATTGAAGATGTTAAAAATGAATCAAGATTTACATAGTTAGGTAGAACAACAATTTTGTCTATTTCATTACCAAGTTTTTGGTATCGTTCAACAGCTTCTTCGATTACAGTAATAATTTTATCCGCTTTTTTTGTCCACTCGACTTCTTTTTTCTGCCATCTCTTTTTCGATATCAGAATATTTCCCGGAAATGTATTTGCATATTTATATCCATAAAGTGCTTGCACAAAATTTTCATGCAAATCTGCTACAACCGGTAGTTTAAATGATTTATTTGCAATGTAAGCACTTTCCAACATCCAGAGATCATGCACATGAAGTACTTCAATATTATTTTCTATAATAAATTTTTTAATGTGTCTAGACCAAAACCTTGGATAAAGATTAATGATTGTATTATTGAGACCTTTCAATTTATTTTTAATCAACAGCGGAATAAAAACTCTAATTATTTTTGCACCGGAAAAATCTTCGAAGGATCTTTTATTACCATAATTTAAACAAAGGACAAAAACCTTATGACCCGCTTTCTGAAGAGACATCACTTCATTTTCTACCCTAACATCACCAGTAAACTCATTATCCAGGATCATTCCAATGTGCATAGTAATATTCCTACTTATAAGAAAAGAATTTTGATTTGATCTCTATAAACAATCTCTTTACACTTTATTTTTAAACACATTATACTCTGGGTGCGCTTCCACCACTTCCATTACTTCTTTGAATGTAAAATCGATAGTATCCAATTCGGCAATTATCTTTTTTACTATTTCCAAATCTTCTTTAGTATCTAATGTTAATCTCAGTTCGTTGTTTTTAAGCGATTCATCCATATCTACAAATTGGGATTTGAACCGATCGCTTTTGTAGAACACCGGCGTTACGTGCTCTTTATATCCTTCTTCTTTCATTAAAGGGTGAGCATCCATAAAAGAATCGGTCTTAATTAACTCTCCGAAAAATCCGTAATTAGTTAATATTGAGGGATTCCCGTCAGCGTCCCGGTGACTAAAATAATCCCCTTCCGCTTCATCGTGAATAATCAGGTTTGATAAATCATCTAAGAACTCAGGTTCAATAAACGGATTGTCACCATATATTCTGAAAAAGTAATCGGGTCGCAATGAAATCGCTTCGAAATAATTTTTATATCTCTTATAAACGTTCTCCTCATCACCGCGGAAATAAAGTATATCGTTATTCGCAAGATGTGCAACTAATTCATCATCTTTACGACTATCACTGGTTAACACAATAACGTTAAGCGGTTCGGAAAAATTAGCCATCATCACTCTGTGATAAACGATATCAATAAGAGTATAATCTTTATATATTTTTTCGAGTGCTTTACCCGGAAAGCGGGATGATCCCATTCTTGCTTGAATCAAAAAACTGAAATTCATTTTACGCCTCTCATTAAAATTAAATTCGGTTCATTCATAAATTTATTCTTCAAAGTTGAAAACTCTTTACTTGTTAAAATTAAAACTGAAATTTTTCTGTCGATTAATTTTTCCGTTTTCTTTCTTACCCTTTCCAACTCGGCTTTATTAACATTGTCGCCAACAACAACAAGCTCTATCAATCCGGTATCGCGTCCTACGGCGTAATCGCCTCGAATAAATGCAAGTTCAACATTCCCGAGTTTATTGATGATATTGGATATCACCTTTTCTATTCCGGTAGATTTCAGAACAATATTCCGGATCTCTTCGAATAAAGGATGCGAAACGTTTGCCTTGTAAAGCTTGTTCCTCCCTCTTGTCTCCGTATCCAGAATGTTTGCTTCAACTAAGCGATTTAATTCAACGCGGATGCCGTTGGTGGATTCACCGAACTCATTCGAAAGCTGACGTAAATATGCCTGAGTATTCGGATTGAGAAAAAACTTCAGCAGAAGTTTAATTCTTACTTCGGATGTAATAATCGACTTTAGCATTTTGAGTAATTATTTTACTCAAAAATAAAAAGAACCGGAGAATAATTCAAGCCTCCGGTTCTCTCTTTTTATATTGAAAATAGAGCGGAATAACGATTAACAACAGTATAAATACATCACCGACCCATACCAAGCTCATGCTTAAATAATAAGATGAAGGAGCGAACTCAAATTTAACGGTATGATTTCCGGGTGGAAGCATTATTCCCCTGATCAAGTGATTTACTTGAAATATTTCAGTCTCCTCGCCATCCACAAGCGCCTTCCAACCTTTTGGATAGAAAGTTTCAGCCACAACCAAAAACTGCTTGTCATTTGCTTCAGTTTTGAAAGAGAATCTATTCGGTTCGTAGTTTATTAACTCAACCTTTCCTTCGCCGGTAAAAGTCATATCACCGTCTAATTTATCGGAAGCCGTTAGTGCAACAACAGCAGGATCGAAATCTTCGGTGTTCATAAAAAGTACTACGTCTTCGCGTGTTTTAAACTTCCGCAGTTCTTTAACAAACCATCCTTTCGGCATGGCATTTGGATTATTATACATAATCTCTTTTCGCACTTTATCTTCCGCAATAATGCTCAAGCCGGAATCGGGAAGCAACTGCTGGGTTATTACGTATTTTCCTCCCAGCATATTAACGATATTCCAATTGATTCCACTTGGGGAATTACCCGAAAAGAGATTGTGCGAAATTATATCTTGAATTAATTGTAACTTTATCGCACTGTAACCACTTATCAAAGGATAGAAATATGCATAATGATTATCGGTAAATCCTCTTCCCACAACTATAGCGCGTGAGTTTGAATTGTCTTTCTTAAGGATATTGGTAATCGGCGTATTCCTGTATTCAGTCAACTCCAATTTATCGGGATCTTGCAGATTCATCTGTTTATATGCTCTGTTTGAAGTGGTAAAGAGCTCCATTGCACTCAGCAATAAAATTATTGCAATGAAATATTCGGTTCTGATTTTTTTATACAAGAACCCTGCAACCGCTGCAAAAGCAAGTACTGCAAAGATTAGAACCTTTTGTGTATCCGCCAAAAGAAATTCCTTGCGTATTTCCTTGATAACCTGCAATGTGTTAGCGTCATAGTTCTTTATTTCTGTCGCTGTTGTGTAAGCATAAGAATCCCTCATCAAAAGAACAGCTACCATTAAAACAACGCCTGCACCAAAAACACCGAAAATCAGATTATAATCTTTCTCCTTAACTTCAGTTATTATAGCCTTCAATCCGTATGCTGAAAGAAGCAGTATTGCAATGAATGTTATATTTACAATCATTGCCGGTGCTCGGAACTTGGAGAAGTAAGGCAGGTAATAGAAGAATAATTCATAGAGTGATATGAAATGCCTGCCAAAGGAGAGCAAAATGGAAAAAAGAATAAAAATCGTTAACGATAACACAAACGTATCTTTCCGGTAATAAATTGCGCCAAATACTGCAAAAAGAAAGAGTATCATCCCCATAGTTGCGTAGTTACCGTTAAATGGTTTGTCCCCCCAATAACCGGGCACTTGCCTTCCTTTCAGTTGATCATACTTATCACCGTCGTAAATTTCGCCTTGCAAACCACCACGGAATCGAGCTATGAAGAAGCCAAGTAATTCATTGGGACTGAACGACCATTGAGTGGCGTATTCCAAACTAACACCGCCGGCTTTCTTTGCTGTCTCAGCTTCCTGCCCAATATTAACAGGGTTTCCGCCGCGTGTTGTGTACTTGGCATATTCATTAGTCGTAAATAAAGGCTGCGCCGCTGTAAAAAAGACTAACACCAACGCAAGCACAAATTTCACAGATAAACTTCCGAACTCTTTATACTTTTTCTTTACAATGAGTAAAATTGTCGGATAAATATACAGGAAGAACAAAACGAGTATTCCATAAAAAACAATCTGGAAGTGATGAGTTCTGCTAAGCCATGCAAAAGTAAAAGCAAACAAACCGGCGCCGAGCCAATTTCTTTTATCGAATAAATAACTAAAACTTAACCAAAACCAGGGCAGCGACATTATAGCGCGAAGCTTTGAATTGTGTCCTTCCCCTATTAATGCCTGCCAATCGGGCAGTAAAATAAAAGCTGTCGCAGCAATAAGAGCGATATACCATGGTAACTTCTTGTATCGCAAAAAGAAGTAAATACCGAGTCCGCCAATTAACATCTGCCAGAAAACCCAGTAAAATATTTTACCGAGATAAGTCATCAGAGTATCGATATGAATTATTTTCGGTGTTATACGGGAATAAATCGGCTCGCCGACAAATATATTCGGATTCCATAGAACCTGCTCGCCATGTTCTTCCTGCCACTGGCTCCAAAGATGCGTTTGACCTTTGGAAGCCAAGTAATCGTTTCCGATCGGCTCAAGATTTTTTATTTCGAATGGTAAAAAGAAATAAAGAAGCGGAATTAAAAGTACAATTACCGCTATTAAATTCTTTTTGCTTTCGCTTAAGTTATCCAAAAAGTTAATTTGTTCTATTTTCTTTTCCGATTTTTGTTTTCTCTTCATAACGCTACTTTTATTTATTCTTTAAGAATTTCAAGTTTACTTATAATTTATTAATGCTTCAACGATTTTTTCTCCCGCCTTTCCGTCACCGAAATAATTGCCTTTCGGTCCCGTCGGTTCTGAATTTATTGCTTCAACAATTTTTTCAATATCGGCACCGACAATCCTGTTCCAATTATTGTTAAGCGTTTCAATCCATTCGGTTTCGGTTCTTAACGTAATACACTGCTTATTAAGGAAATACGCTTCTTTCTGAAGTCCTCCGCTGTCGGTTAAAACTTTAATGCTGTTTTTCAAAAGCAATATAATTTTAAGATACGGAACCGGATCAAGAATTTTGACGTTATCGGAATATTTAATGCCATCCAATTTACTCCGCGTACGCGGATGCAACGGAATGATTACCGGATAATCCAAGCGAGAAAAGGCTTCGAATATATTCTGTAAATTTTGGGGATTGTCCGTATTGGCGGGACGATGAATAGTGGCTAAATAAAAATTATCTTCGCCCGTTATCTCTTCCAGTTTATATTTTTGTTCGGCAAGTTGTTCGTAGAACAAAATTGAATCATACATAACATCGCCGGCAAATACAACATTATCAATTATTCCTTCCTTCACCAGCAAATCGATAGCGTTTTGCGTTGGTGCAAAAAGAAGATTGGAAATTCTGTCTGTTGTAATTCTGTTTATCTCTTCCGGCATTAAGCGGTTAAAGCTCCTTAAACCCGCTTCTACGTGAGCAACTTTAAGATGCAGTTTTGCCGCAGCTAAAGATGCAGCGATAGTTGAGTTTGTATCTCCATAAACAAGAACCCAATCCGGTTTTAATTCGGTAAATATTTTTTCGCTGCGAATCATTATCTCCGCAGTTTGCACGGCATGCGATGCAGAGCCAACTTCCAAATTGTAATCCGGTCTCGGAATTTGCAACTCGTCAAAAAATACTTTCGACATATTTTCGTCGTAATGCTGACCGGTATGAATTACAACTTCTTTTATACCTTCGGTTTTTGCGATTACTTTATTAACCACCGCAGCTTTAATGAACTGAGGACGGGCCCCGACAACCGAACAGACTATCATTAAACTTTTTCCTCAAATATTTTAACCAACTCTTTCGTTAAATTCTTTCTCGAATATTTTTCTACATTAAAATTAAATTGCGAAGTACCGGATTCCCAATCACTGTAGTATTTTTTCAAAAGCTCATATGCCCCGTTATCATCTTTGTAATCGACCATCTTTCCGGCGTCCGCCAGAGTAATAATTTCGTTTGCATCGCCGTCAACGGGACCAATTGCAAATATCGGTTTTCTACTTCCAAGATATTCAAAAACCTTACCTGTTAAAAAGCCTTTATTATCCGGCACATTATCAACTACAAGGAGCAAAGCGTCTGCTGTCTGCAATATTTTTGTCGATTCCGAATGCGGCACAAATCCGCTTATATTAAACATATCTTTTATGTTTCTTTTCTCAATCTCCTCCAGAAACTCCGGACAAAATCTTCCTGCAAAACGCAATTGAATTTTCAATCCTTCTTCTTTTACTTTTTGAAGAGCACTTAGCAACGGATAAGGCACTCGGTCTTTAGATAATGCGCCGGTATAAGCAATTGTAAACTTTTCATTTTTGCTATGTTCAATTTCGTGGAAATCCGTTTCGTCGTAACCATTTGGAATAACGCGATATTTATCCGCCGGGACTTTCGAGTTGAACAACTCAGCCAGATTTTTACTCACTGTCGTTATAATATCGGCTCTTTTAAGGCATTTCTTCTCCAGCACGGAATCTATCATAATTGTAGGCTTGCTCCGTTTTAAACTTTGGTAGTAGACTATCTCAAGCCACGGATCCCTGAAATCTGCTACCCAAGGCAACCCACTCTTTTCCGCAAGTGATTTGGCTATCAATGCTGTTGTAGGCGGCGGTGCGGTTGAAAATATAATGTCGATCTTTTCTTCTTCAATTATTTTCATTCCTGTTTTAACGGCTTTTGGAAACCATCCGATTTTAGCATCGGGAATAAACAGATTAGCCCGAACCCATTTCGCCAGCTTTTCTTTTATCGAAACATCTTTTTTTATCAATACATCAGCGGGAATGTATTCTCCCTTTTTACCAGTGAATTTTTTATATAAATCGAAGGGTTCGAATCCCTTTGAACGGTAAACCTTGCACCCGTCGGGTATATCGACTAACAAAGATTCATCATAAATCGGTGCATCCGGTTTTTCTACTGTAAGGATCACAGGTTCCCAACCAAATTGCGGAAGATACTTCGCAAATTTAAGCACACGCTGAACACCTGCACCGCCTGCCGGAGGCCAATAATATGTTACTATCAAAACCTTATTCATTGCAAATCATCTCTTCCGGTCTGTTCACTCGCCTTCCCCAATTAATTCAATAAGTTCTTCGACAAATCTATTCCACGAATACTTATCCAATTCCTTTTTAACATTCTCGCTCATAACTTTAGCATCGGCTTCGTTAAAAAAGCGTTCTATTGCTTTTGCAAGCGCTTCGGGATTATCCGGTTCTACAATATACCCGTTGTATCCGTCCTTTATGATTTCTCCCAAACCTCCCACATTCGTTGCAATTACCGGCTTGTAAAAGTTGTTGGCAACTTGAACTATCCCGCTTTGCGTTGCGCTTTTATATGGAAGAACAACTACATCAGCAGCAGAAAAATAATATTTTACATCGGATGACGATATAAAATCGCTGTGCAAATCGATGTAATTTTCCAGTTCTTGTTCTTTAATTATTTTCAAATACTCTTGTTTGTTGGCGTAAAATTCCCCGGCAACAATAAGTTTGAAATCCATTTTATCTTTAAGCAATGAAACCGCTTTCAATAATACATCCAGACCTTTATACGCACGTATAAATCCGAAGAAAAGCAGAGTTTTCTTCTCTTCCAAGTTCAATCTTTTTAGCGCTTTCTCTTTACTTACCGGTTCACCAAAATTCGAATAAACCGGATGAAACAAAAGTTTATTAACAGCAGAGGGTTTTATTTCAAGCAAATCTCTCTGAACAGCATCTGACATTGTGACGAAATAATCTACATGCTTAAAGAAATATTTCGTTAATACTTTATCACCTGGACGTTTTTCGTGCGGTAAAACATTGTGACAAATAGCAACCACTTTTGTGTTACCATTCTTTTTTGCAATTGAACTAATCACCCCGAACGCAGGAGCAAAGAAAGGAAGCCAGTAATTAATGATAAGATAAGAGGGATTCTCTGCCTTTATTTTTTTACCTACCTTAATCCAGTTTAAGGGATTGATAGAATCTAGCATTCTCTCCGAACGGATATCCCCTTTTTTATCATTCTCTTCGTATTGGGTCTTACCCGGGAATAAAATTGAAGGATACTGCCTTTTAAAATTTATAATCTTAATGTTGCCCTTTGCAGAAAGGGTTTTGTATAGCATCTCCGCAAAATTTGCGATTCCGCCTCTGTATGGATATACCGGGGAGAGTATTAAAAATTCATTCATTTCGATCTATTCTTTAGCATAATCCGGAAGCACTGTTTACTTTATACATAAGATCATTCCATCGTATCACTCGGCTAATCCTAAATAGTTTAATCTTCGGTTAAAATCGCATCGCCAAAGTGTTCTTAAAAGGAAGCAATGCGAATCAGCTTCAGCCTTTTTCTTTTATATTTATTTCGTCGTCCTTTGCAAACCGGTGAACCATCATTTCGCCTAATAATCCAATCGCAAATAATTGAACGCCAACAATCATCAGCAGCAAACCTAATAACAACAGGGGTCTGTTGCTCAACGGCTGATTGTGGAATGCCCATAAGTATGTTAAAAAGGCATCAATTATAAAACCGGTAGCAAAGGCAAGAGCACCAACAAAGCCGAATAAATGAAGAGGACGGCGAATATATCGCGTTGTGAATATTACCGTAATTAAATCTACAAAGCCTTTGAAAAAGCGCGATATGCCGAATTTGGTTTTGCCGTATCTGCGCCGGTGATGTTTAACTGGAATTTCGGAAATTTTATATCCATCCCAACCGGCAAGAACCGGAATATAGCGGTGCAGTTCCCCGTGAACGTAAATGGATTTAACTACTTCGGTGCGATATGCTTTTAAACCGCAGTTGAAATCGTGGATTTTAATACCGCTCATTATACGGGTAACCCAATTAAAAAACTTGGAAGAATGTTTTTTGATAAACGGATCGTGCCGGATTTTCTTCCATCCGGAAACGAGATCGTAGCCTTCATCAAGTTTGGCTAATAAATTTGGTATTTCTAGAGGATCATCCTGAAGATCCGCATCCATTGTAATTGTAACATCTCCATTTACAATTCTGAACCCGGCATGCAGTGCGGCGGATTTACCGTAGTTTTTACGAAAACTGATATAACGTATGTTCTGTTCACGCTTTTTGATTTCGCGAATAATCTTTAACGAGTTATCCGTACTGCCATCATCCACAAAAATTATCTCATATGCCAGTCCGGTTTGGCGAACTCCTTTCTTAATTTCTTCCACCAAAGGCATTAAAGATTCTTCTTCATTGTACAGCGGAACTACTATAGAAATCTTCTTAAATGAATACTTCTTCTTGTAAATTTTATTTTTATCTCTGTTACCTAAATATCTCGGACGTCTTTTATAGTAACTCTTCTTTTTAGCTCCGTTAGCCTGAGGGGTTTGTTTAGTTTGTTCGTTTTGATTCTGTTTTTTAGGTTGATTCTGTTCTTTTGTCATATTTAATTCTTTATTATAAATACCTTATATTTTTAGGCGAAAAATCTGTTTTTAGTTTAAAACGGAACTCAAAATTAACTGAATATAGAGCTAAAATCAATTTGAAAGAAAGCGAATAATTTATATGGGCAGTATAATTTATTGGACGTTAATTCGTCTGGCATTATTAATTCCTTTAATCTGGTACTTTCTCGATATAATCGATTATAAATTTTGGTGGATAATTTCCAGCACTGCCTTTTATTTGATTATCATCCACCCGGCTATTATTCAGTATAAAAAATTTAAAGAATTTGAGATTGACCCGTTAAAAGACACAATTTGCGTCCAATGCAAACATTTCGATTCAACTGCCGCATTATGTATGAAATATGACGAACATCCTGAACCGGATAATATTCCTTGTAAGGGTATTCATTGGGAACCGAAATAAACATCATTAATATTCTAGTCTTTGTAATATTCAATTCTTTATTCATATCCACATCTTATCTCAATTATTTACATAGCAGAACACTGAATTTTATTACCCGGTATGGAGATATAATTGAAAACCAAAATTAATTTTCACTCCTATTAGATTTATACAACTAAAATTTCTTTCTTCGACAAATAAGTATAACATCTATATTCACATAATGAATTTTAAGTTCGTTTAATTAAAATATTTATTGTTTGCCTTACAGACGGGAAGTTAACTTTCCTTTCTCTGCAGCAAACCTTTTCAATAAACTGTTCCGAATATTATCAGCTAATCTTTCTTATTTATAAAAAAAGGACACTTTTTATAAAAGTGTCCTTTTTCTTAGGGGATGTATACATTAAAAGGAAGATGATTACAGATTAAGTGAAATTCTTGTATAATAGAATCCACCATTAATACCAAATTGAGTTACTCTTCTGCTATAGGGGAATCTTCCATTGCTATAATTTGCTAACTTTTTGTGTTTGTCGGGGAAAGTATTAAAGATATTGTTTCCACCGATTGAAAACATAAGACCATCGAATAACTCATAAGTTACATCAAGGTCAAAGAGTGTTTTTGCAGAGAATGTTTCGTCATTGTCGGGATTTGTAGGTTTATAATAAACCGGTCCGAAGTAATTTGCTCTGGTTGTAACCGACAAACGACCACTGGTATATTTAATAGAGAAAGTTCCTTTAGTTTGCGGAAGAGCATCCTCAAGTCTGTTCTTTTCTTCTCTGTTAAAGAATGTTGTTTTAACTGCTTCTAAGTCACCACCAGCAAATTTATCAGCAACTGATTGTGGAATATGGATTGATTCAACAGTTGTTTTGGTATAATTACCTGCAAGAGTGAATTCTAACTTAGAAGATTTAAAATGCATGTTATAGTTAGTTACTAAATCGAAACCAGTAGTTTTTGTATCAACTGCATTTGCGAAAAACTGTGCAGCGCCAACACCCTGATCTTTAAAAGGATCTAAAATTTGTGCAACGATAGGATCGCTGTTGCTGAATCTACTGGTTAAAACTATTCTATCTTTTATTGTAATAGAATAGTAATCAGCTGTTACCGAGAAGTTTCTCATTGGTTTAGCAGCAAATCCTAAACTGATGTTAGTAGATGTTTCTTCTTTCAAATCCGGAATGCCAAAGGCTTTTGCAACTGCACTTCTGTTATTTGCAGTCATAACTTGTTTTGGCACCAAATTTCCATCTGAATCAAATACAAATTGAGTACTAACATTACTAAACCAGATTTGATTCAAAGAAGGAGCTCTAAAGCCTGTGCTGAATGCACCTCTCAAGGAGAAGTTTTTAGCAATTTCAAAACGTGAAGCAGCTTTACCAATAAAAGTGCTTCCAAAATCGCTGTAATTTTCAAATCTAGTTGCTAAATCGAGTTGCAATCTATCAGTCAACTTGCTTTCCAAACCGGCATAAATGCTTAAGCTATTTCTAAAGCGGTTAACTTCGTTTGAAGGCTGGAATCCTGGGAATACCTGAGATCCAGCTGCTTTAGGTGCTCCAGTAGAAGTAGTATCGAAATCCACTCCCGGTACAGAACCACCGTTACCGAGCATCCAAGAAGCATCTTCACCGGCAGTGATTTGATAATTATCTATTCTGAATGCGCCACCGAAGTTTACAGAAAGCATTTTAACAGCGCCGTTTGTATTAACGAATTTTACAAAATCAATATTTCCTGTAGTTTGATTAAATGATAATATACCTGCATCGAAGGATGTAGGACTAGCTGCTCCCATTGAAGCGTTGTTTGTGTTTTCAATAAACCAATGGAAATCATTACCACCGTAGGTAAGACTCAAGTCAACATCCCAACCTTTAAGAGTTCCTCTTAATCCAGCTGTAAAGGAACGATCGTTTATATCGGGATTGATTTCCGGTAAGAATCCATTTGGATAAAGTTCAGGAACAACTCTAGCTTCTGAATTAGGAAGTCTGTAGAAACCGGTTGCACTTCCTTTACGATATGTTACACCACCAAAAGAATAAAATCTTGAATCTTCAGAAAGCGGAATTGCAGAGTTAAAGAAGACACTAGCTACAGTTGCAGCGCTTTGACCGGTTTTCATAGAAAAATCTTCTCTGGTCAATCCTCTTCTTGCAAGCTCAGCGTCTGTTGCTTCCTTGCCGGTTATTCCGGGGAAAATATCGCCCTGCCACGGATCCGAACGATTTGTGCGATCTCTCTGTAAATATTCACCGGTAATATTGAAATAACCCATATCTCCAATATTGAAGCCGTAATTAACACCGGCTTTAACCTGCTGACCGTCACCTTCGCCGGTTTGGCCTACGGTTGTGTTAGCAGTGAGTTCATTAACTTTATCGTTAAGAACGATGTTAATAACACCTGCAATAGCATCAGAACCATATTGAGCGGCAGCACCGTCTCTCAATATTTCTATTCTTTTAATTGCAGAAGTCGGAATTGAGTTCAAATCTGTACCGACAGTACCTCTACCGAACGTTCCATTCACATTCAAAAGAGCAGAATGATGATAACGTTTACCATTTACCAATACCAATACTTGATCGGGTCCCAATCCTCTCAAGCTGGCAGGGTTAATGTGGTCAGTACCATCAGAGATTGTTTGAGGACTTGCGTTGAATGAAGGTGCAACTGTTTTAAGAAGTTGATCTAACTCAGTTTCCCCACTTTTTTTGATTTCATCAAATGTTATAATATCAACAGGCACCGTACTTTCGGTAACTGTTCTCGCGGAACGAGAACCGATAACCAAAACTTCTTCTCCAACCGATAAAAGGCTTTCTCTCAGTTTGAAATCCATAGTTAAAGTTTCACCGGCTTTAACAGTTACCTCTTTTTTCTGAGTTTCATAGCCAATAAAACTAACACGCAATGAATATGTGCCTGGTTCTACATTAAATGAATATACTCCATTTACATCTGCGCTGGCACCTCTCATTGTACCATAGATGAATACATTGGCACCCAAAAGCGGATTACCAGATTCATCGGTGATTTTACCGGTTATACGACCGGTTTTTTGTGCAAATAGAGTGGATGAAAAGATTATTAGGAATGCAAAAAATAGGTGAGCCAAGAAATTTGGCTTTCTACGACTATAGGTGTGCTTCATGTTACCTCCTAGTTTTTTTTAGTGAAAGTGGTCCCTCCACAACTACTTATTGACGCAAAATAAGAAAATCATATAAAATATCCTATTTTTTTTGTGACGTCAGCATTTTGTTACTTTAACAAAATTTGTTATATTTTTCGCATTTTAGAAGGAAATGAAAAATTGTCAATTATATGTACTATTCTTTAATATCCTTTTAAGAATTTAAACATATAATTAATTCCCACCTTCTTTTGAAGTGAAATCAAATAGAAAATAGCCTTTGATATATTAAGATGTGATGTATTCTTTTGTTTTTAATTGAAGGTGATAATAATACTTCCTATCGTATAATAGCAAATCATAGCAGATTAGCTTTTATGCCATAATAATTTCAAACAATTCTATTAGTATAGATTGGAATGTTCCAAAAATCGTTTTAGAAAAATGTTTCCGCTTTATTGAAGTATTATTCCCACTTTGTTGAATATTGCCGAACTATAAAATGTTTTGAGGATCAATATCAAAATAAATTTTCACATTTTTGTAACGTGATTCTGCGTTAAATTTTGCGAATGAATTAAGAATTGCAGTACGTAAAACTGTTCCACCCGGATCACTACCTTTATAACTTTTGATAATTATTTGATAACGCCACTGTCCTTTTATTCTGGAAATAACTGCCGGAACCGGTTGATTGATTATTAATTTATTTTTATAAGCCGATAAATATTTAAACAAATCCCCGGCTGCGCCTCTTACATTATTTTCTTCTTCGTCTTTCAACTCAATTAAGCCGAGTCTTGTAAAAGGCGGATAACCATGTTGTTTCCTAAGATTTAATTCTTTATTATAAAAATCTTTATAATCAGTCATTAACACTTTCTGCAATACAAAGTGTTTGTGATCCTGGGTTTGAATTATCACTTCACCGCTGGTTTTACTTCTTCCAGCCCTACCTGCAACTTGAGTTAATAATTGAAACGTTCTTTCATCGGCTCTAAAATCGGGCAGCCAAAGAGTGGTTTCCGCCGAAATAACCCCAACCAAGGTAACATTCGAAAAATCCAGTCCTTTCGAAACCATTTGTGTTCCGACTAAAATGTCTATCTCCCCTTTGCGGAAGCTGTTTAATATCATTGAGAGTTTTCCCTTTCTATTAATTGTATCGGAGTCAACGCGTTCTATTTTAACTTCGGGGAAATAAGCCGCCAATTCATCTTCCACCTTTTGTGTTCCGGTTCCAAAAAATTTAATATTTAATGAACCGCAATTTGTGCAAGCCCGGGGAACATTTTTTATTGCCCCACAATAATGACATCTCATAGAGTTGCTTTTCAAGTGATGTACCATCGATACAGAGCACTCATTGCACATATAAATTTCGCCGCAATCTTCACAATAAACCTGAGTAGCAAATCCACGCCGATTCTGCAGTAGAATTATGCCTTCTTTCTTTTCGAGTCGGTCTCTAATCTTCTGCAGCAATTCAAGCGAAAATGTGTTTTCCATCCTTTTACGTTTCTTCTCGATAGAAACATTTATCAATTTTATCTCAGGCATTTGGGCATTATCTACACGCTCTGGTAATTGAAGTAATTTATATTTTCCGATGGAAGCGTTATACATGCTTTCGATGGAAGGTGTCGCAGAGCCCAATAAAACCGGACACTTATTTAACTTTGCCAAAATAACAGCAGAATCTCGCGCCTGATATTTTGGTGTTAAATCATATTGCTTGTAGCTTGAATCATGCTCTTCATCCACAACCACCAGACCAATATTTTTCAATGGTGCAAATAATGCCGAACGGGGACCGATAACAATCTTATATTTACCCTTTATTATTCCGCGCCAGGTATCATAACGCTCACCTAATGATATCTTGCTATGAATAACTGCAACTTTATCTCCGAAATTATTAAAGAAGCGGGAAGTTATTTGAGGCGTTAACGAAATTTCTGGAACAAGAATAATTACATCCTTATTTTCTTTTAATGCCTTTTTAGTCAGCTCAATATAAACTTGCGTTTTACCCGAACCTGTAACACCGTGAAGAAGATAGGGTTCGAACTTTCCTTTAGACATTGCTTCGGCAACATCATCAACAGCCTTTCTCTGGTCTTCCGTTAAGTCGAATTCTTTTAATTCCTCGTTATATACTTCAAAATATGTACGCTCTACTTCTTTCTCAAAAATTTGGACTATTCCCTTTTGCGCCAAGGACTTTATTGATGAGGCCGAAACGCCCGTCTTATCCATTAACTCAGCCTGCTGTATATCTTTACCCCTTAATGATAATAATTCAAGAATTACAACAACCTGCTTAGGACTCTTTCTTTCGAGTTCAGGAAGCATATCATAAATTTCGTCAGGTATCTTGGCTAATCTTACGAACAATTGTTTTTTAGCTTTTACTTTTGCTTCCTGAATCTGATCGACAATTGTTACTGCTCCTTTTTTCTCCAATGATCTCAAAGTAGAGTAAATACTTTTCTTTTTAAGAACCTTCTGCAGCTGAGAAACTTTATGAGTATCCTTTTCACTTAATAATTTCAACAGTTGTGCCCGAACAGAGTTCTTATCTTTCTCGGATTGATAGAGTTCATTGCATTTATCTATAAAAGAATAAACTGTTTTTTTCGATTCAACTTCCAAACCGTAAGGAACGGAATTTCGAAGAGCTTCTCCGATTGAACTCAGATAATAATCCGAAATCCACTCATAAAACTTCAATGATTCTTTATTAAATATCGGCAATTCATCCAATACATCGTAAAGCGGTTTGATTTTACTCTTGGTATCGGGCTCTTCCACCACATCAACAACAAAACCAGTCAGCACTCGCTTTCCGAAAGGGGCTACAACTCTAACCCCGATTTGTACTTGTGATTTTATTTCGACCGGAATCGAATAAGTAAAAGCATTTCTGGTTGGTAACGGAAAAACGACTTTGGCAAACATCAGACCACCGTATTTTCGAGCAATTTAATTGTATTGTTATTTACATCCAATTCGGCTTTTGCCCCAAAAGGAAGTGTTATTTTATTTGAAATATGTCCGAATGAAAGACCGTAAACCACCGGAATGCCTAGCCCAAACAATCTATCGTATAAAACCTCTTTAAGTGTAAAAGAAGACTCAAACTCGGGATCGTTTTCCTTAATTTCACATTTTTGGAAATTACCGAGTGCAATTCCTTTGGCTCCCTCAAACTTACCCGCTTGTATCATTTGCGTTAACATTCTGTCAATCCGGTATGGCTCTTCGTTAATTTCTTCAATAAATATAATTTTATCCTTGGATTCAATATCGAATTTGGTTCCTATTAAAGAAACCATTAAAGATAAATTTCCGCCTACCAATCTGCCAACAGCCTTGCCCGACCGGATTACAGTTGTCTCCGAATTTTTATATTGTTTTATCTTGAGTCCTTTTACGTCACTAAATAAAAGAGGTTTTAGATTGTGAACCGAAAACTCATCAAATGTTGAAATCCCAACCGGTCCGTGAAAACAAATTAATCCGGTTTGACTGAATACTGCATAAAGCAGTGCTGTGATATCACTATAACCTATAATAGCTTTGGGATTCCTTCGAATCAAATCATAATCAATTAAATCTAAAATTCTTGTACAGCCGTAACCACCGCGTACTGCCCAAATGCACTTAACATCAGGATTTTTGAACATATGGTTAATGTCTTCGGCTCTTTGTTTATCACTTCCGGCTAAATATCCGTCCTTACTCAAAACATTAGATGTGTGATAAGGAATTAAATTAAGCGAACGGATATTTTTCTTTGCTTCCTCAAGCTCTTTTTCGGTAATGTAGGAACCAGGTGTTACCAAGCCAACAACATCACCGGGTTTTAATTTTGGAGGATGAATAATTTCACTATACGTATTCCGGAGAGAATACCGAGTAAACCCCAGACTAAAGGCAGACGATGTTAATATAGCTGTTTTAATGAATTTTTTTCTATCCATCTCTCCAATTCTAAAGTAATTTATATTGAATCTAAATTTACTAAAAACTAATTTTGATTATAACAATTTTATAAATGAATTATATAGGAGATTTTATGAAAAGAATTGTGGGCATTTTAAGCATATTATTAATTGCATCTGTTTTAATTTATGCTGGCGACGGCAAAAAATACGGAAAAGAACTTACATTAAAAGAAAAAACAAAAATAGCCGATATTTTAAAAGCTCCCGAAAAATTTGAAGGGAAAAGAGTTTTAGTTGAAGGAACCGTTGTTGGCGTTTGTGAAAAAATGGGCTGCTGGATTGAAGTTGCAGGCGAAGAAAATGGAGAAAAAATTAAAGTTAAAGTCAACGACGGCGAAATTGTTTTCCCGGTTGAAGCAAAAGGCAAAAAGGCTCTAGTAGAAGGTGAAGTTTACAGCTTCGTGGTAGAAAAGAAAGAAGCTGACTGCAAGGAAGAGCAGAAAGATGGAAGCAGCAAAGCTTGCTGCGCCAGCAAAAAGAAAGAAAACAAAGTATATCAAATTAAAGGAATTGGAGCAATCATCGAATAATTGATTTTAGCCGCCTTAAACAGGCGGCTTACTTTTATTTTCAAAATTAACGTGAATATAAGAAAGCGGGTTAATATCATTCTTTAATATTCCGGTTGTTTCCTTTCAGATTAACAGTAATTTATACAATTTCCCGAATCGCAGTCAATTATGCCGATAATTGAAATAAGAATTATCGTTTAATTTATACCTTGGCAACTACTTCTTTTTGTTTCCACACTACCTCTGAAATAATATATTATTCCAATCTTTTCTCTATATTATAATTGCACTTATACTTAATTTGATAGCTACATTTCTTTTTGAAGAAAAAGTAATCATTCGACATTTTAAAAACTCTGCATATTTACCGGAAAAGTCCTTCCCTCTTAAACACATAATTATTAAGTGTTGATAATGATGTTTATTCAATAAATTTTTATTTAATAATTAACCGTTTTTATAGAGTTGGCAAAATTTATTGATATAAATATAAAGTTCTCAAAAGAATTTGAGTGCGAATTTGAGTATTTTTGCAAGGAATAAAAAAAAGTATAGGAGATATGATGACAGCAAATATTGATATGATCGAAAAAGTTTATGCCGAGCTCGCAGAAAAAGTTAACAAAGCCCGCGAAGTTGTTGGACGCCCCCTCACCTTGGCTGAAAAAATACTTTATTCCCATCTTTGGAATCCAGTTGAAAAAGCTTACAAACGCGGAGAAGATTACGCAGATTTTGCACCTGATAGAGTTGCTATGCAGGATGCAACCGCACAAATGGTAATGCTACAATTTATGCACTCGGGCAGAAAACAATCTGCAGTGCCTGCAACAATTCATACCGACCACTTAATACGCGCACAATACGGCGCCGAAGAAGACCTTAAGACTGCAAACGAAGAAAATAAAGAAGTATATGACTTTTTAAGAACTGCTGCTGCAAAATACGGAGTAGGTTTTTGGAAACCCGGTGCGGGAATAATTCACCAAGTGGTTCTAGAAAATTATGCTTTCCCTGGTGGAATGATGATAGGAACCGACTCACATACTCCTAACGCCGGCGGATTGGGAATGATTGCTATCGGTGTTGGCGGTGCAGATGCCGTAGATGTTATGTCGGGTATGCCTTGGGAATTGAAATTCCCTAAATTGATAGGTATAAAACTCACCGGTAAATTAAGCGGTTGGACATCAGCCAAAGACATTATTCTTAAAGTAGCTGGAATCCTTACTGTAAAAGGAGGAACCGGAGCTATTGTTGAATATTTCGGCGACGGCGCAAATTCATTTTCCGCTACCGGAAAAGCAACCATCTGTAATATGGGCGCTGAAATAGGAGCCACAACTTCATTGTTTGCTTTTGATGAGAAAATGGCTGAATATTTAAGAGTAACCGAAAGAGCAGATGTTGCAGAATTGGCTTCTAAAAATGCCGAACATTTAAGAGCCGACGACGAAGTTTATGCTAATCCGGAAAAATATTACGACCAACTCATTGAAATTAATTTGGATGAATTAGAACCTCACTTAAACGGTCCTTTCACACCGGATAAAGCTTGGCCGATTTCCAAAATGAAAGAAGCGTGCGAAAAAGAAAACTTCCCGAAAAAATTGAGCGTTGGATTGATAGGTAGCTGTACCAACTCAAGTTACGAAGACATCGATCGCGCTGCTAGCATAGCAAAACAAGCATTAAGCAAGGGATTAAAGGTTAAATCACAATACACTATCACTCCCGGTTCCGAACAAGTAAGAGCAACTATCGAAAGAGACGGTCAGTTACAAATACTTACCGAAATAGGCGGTGTTGTTTTAGCAAACGCCTGCGGTCCTTGCATCGGTATGTGGAAAAGAATGGATATACAAGAAGGAGACAAAAACTCCATTGTTACTTCATTCAACAGAAACTTTGCAAAAAGAAACGACGGCAACCCGGCAACACTCGCATTCGTTGCTTCTCCGGAACTCACAACTGCTTTGGCAATAGCAGGAAGACTCGATTTCAATCCTATTACCGACACAATAGTAAATGATAACGGAGAAGAAGTAAAATTAGACGCACCGAAAGGAAGAGAACTTCCCGAAAACGGATTCATTAAAGATACTGAAGGTTACATACCGCCGGCAGAAGATTCATCAGCCGTTGAAGTAATTATCGATCCGAACAGTGAAAGACTTCAATTGCTTGAAAGATTTGAACCATGGGACGGAAATGATTTCATCGATTTACCGGTTCTCTTAAAAGCAAAAGGTAAATGTACAACAGATCATATTTCAATGGCAGGTCCTTGGTTAAGATATCGCGGTCACATAGATAATATATCAGATAACCTTTTCCTCGGCGCAATAAATGCTTTCACGGATAAAGCCGGAGAAGTAAAAAATCAATTTACCGGTGAATATGCAAGAACCAGCGATGTAGCGCGCGATTATAAAAAACGCGGTATCGGTTGGATTGTAATTGGAGATGAAAACTACGGTGAAGGTTCGAGCCGTGAACATGCTGCAATGGAACCTCGTCATCTCGGTGGTAAAGCGGTTATTGTTAGAAGCTTCGCCAGAATCCACGAAACTAACCTTAAAAAACAAGGCGTTCTGCCTTTAACATTTGCTGATCCTGCAGATTATGATAAAATTCAGGAAGATGACAAATTGAGTATTGTCGGTCTTAAAGATTTAGCACCCGGCAAACAGTTGAAGTTAATTATCAAACATGCCGATGGCACAACCGAAGAAGCAATGCTCAATCATACATTGAATGAAAATCAAATTGAATGGTTCAAAGCAGGCAGCGCTTTGAATTTGATTGCAAGTAAAAATAATTAATGTTGTTTTTTCAAAGGGGATTGGACTTTACCGTCTAATCCCCTTTTTATTTTTAGACAAAAGTCGAAAGGAGGTATAATGACCCCACTCCAAAGACTCGCCGCAAATTTAGACTTCTTGGATGCAAACAAAAAACCTTTATGGGGAATAATGACCCCGCAACATATGGTGGAACATTTAATTTCATCAATAAAAATAAGTAACGGTAAAAATGTTGTCCGCAATGCATCTATTGACGAGAAACGAATTCCGGTTCTCAAAAAATTTTTAATGAGCAACAGACCTTTACCTAAAAATTTCACAAATCCACTTCAGGGAGAAGGTTTGATCGAACTGGAATATAGCTCTTTAGAAAAAGCAATAGAAGCTTTGAAGAATGAAATTTTAGATTATGAAAATTATTTTATGCAAAACCCCGACAGTGTTTTTATTAATCCGAGTTTTGGTGAATTGAATAAGCAAGAATGGGATATGTTTCATAAAAAGCATTTTACTCATCATCTTAGCCAGTTTGGTCTGCTAAATGAAGACAGTTGAATAATGATTGAAATTATATCTCAGAAAACGCAGGAATAAATAAAGTACACACGAACCGACTTTAATTTTTAGCCAAATTTACTTATCAAATATTAAAGTAAATACAACTTCTTGATTTATCGTCCGGCATAACTTTTCCAGCATTATAATTAAAGAATTACGGAGTTAATGCCAAAGACAAAATTATTATTGCCTTTATAATTTAGCTTCCAAGTAAATTCAAATTTCAGAGGAAATAACGGATGACCGATACTAAATCCGGCTTCATAGAAAGGACTTTTGAACTCCAAAAAGCTTCGTCCTGTAAATTCATTTTTCAGACTGTTCGATGCCTCCATAATTGCAGCGGAAAGATATACGGTAAGATTTAACCTTGATTTATTTAGCAGTGGAATACCAAAACGGCGAAATATTTCGTCGTTAAAATTTTCCTCTAAAAATAATGTTGCGCTTTTATCCCCGTAAACCTCACCAAAACCAAGTGTTCTAAATGAATTGGATTTACCCGATGAAGAAATATTACCGGGCAGAACATTTAGAAACTGAAAGGGCGTAATTCCGTTAGTCCAATAAACATCGGCGCTGAATTGTAAGTTAGTCGAACCAAATGTGAATAAAACTCCGTTTAAGTACCCGTGATATTTCGTAAAATCAAAAGATTGCTTTCCTTTGTATCTACCGAAAAGAACATCTGCGCCTAATAAAATATATGACTTTCCTTCCGAAACTCTTCTTCTAAAATATCCGTCTTCAATAAAATTACGAAAATCGAAATTGGCTGAAATTTTCACCGTTTCGGTTTGGCCTTCATCCACACTTTTATTTTCCGGAAATGATTTATCCTTATAGAAAAAGGAAAAGTTTGTATTAATAATTCCACTCAAATCATCACTGTAAGAATATTTTAATCCCCAAAACATTACCTGAAAAATTTCACTGGTAAATTCCGCTGTGAATCCTTTTCTGTAAAAATAATTCCTGAAATCATATCTATAGAATAAGTTCAGAATAGTCGAAGTTAGTTCATTATAGTAATCAAATTCTTGAAACAGCACAGATAAATTGTTGAAAACCGATAAACTTAAACTTCCGGTTCTATACTTACCGAACAAATACTTAGCCGCAATATTCCACTTGGGCTTCTTATCATTGAAGCCGTATGCAACCGAAGCATTGCCGTAAAATCTTTTTTTATAAAAGTCGTACCACTTAACATCAAAATCCAAAGCATGCCCTTCTACTCTGTTGAATTTATACAAAGACAGTGGTCCGCTTATCACAAAGTGATCGCCAACTTTGAATGCAGTGGAAATGGGAGAAAAATTTTCGAACAGAGATTTAGGTTTATTTTTAATGCTATCGAATTTAGCATAAGCCTTTATTTCTTCGGGCGTTGAAGGAATTGTTTGTGTTTGCTTCCAGTAAATTGAATCTTTATTATCTGCTTCGGGTAAGACCGCTAACAACGATTTATCAAAAAAATCATCGGGAATATCCGGATTGATTTCATAATCATAAAAAACAGAATTTAATTCCAAACCAAAGGGAAACAATCCCAAAACATTGCCTTCACCCTTGATTCTGTAATCAATAGGCATAAATATTTCATCGCCGTAAGAAAGAAATTGTTGTAGCAGATGTACATCGGTAAATATTCCTCCCGGATTAGCAGCAGAATTTATATGGACGTCAATCTTAACTAGATTGAATAAGCTATCGGCAATATAAAGGTCTCCGTAAAATCCCGGATCGTTTTCATCAATTACATTAAAGTAAATCTTATATATTTTTTTATTATTGAAGGCTAATGAATCGGCTAAATAATAATAGTAATAATCCAATGCTGATTCATTTATGGGACTCATAATCTTTTTGTTAAAGAACTCGACTTCATCACCGTAAAAATCCTGGATAAATCTTCCACCGGTTAAAATATTAATTGATGATGAAGCATTTGAAGTTTGTTTGCGAGCAATTATTTCTTCCTTTAATTTATCGGGTTTTTTGAAATAACCTCTGCTCTCATTTTCAATTATTCCGGAAATAACAAGTTTGGTTGAATCACTATTCCCCACACCTATTGATATGGTATTTCCGGTTGAACTTAATTTTTCAGAACTCCTGATGAGAGCTTTAGTATAAGCTTTGTAGATATATGAATTTAATTTTTTGTTTCTTTTTAGTTTATACTTAATCGCTTCTTTAATAATCTTAATCGCTGGATTTATTCCGGGAGTTACGGTCACAGTTGGAAGTTCAAGAAAATCACGTTCCAGTTTTATTTCAAGAGAAAGATTCCCATTTAAATTTACATCAAGTGTATCCGATCTATATCCCAAATATGAAGCAATAATTTTATATGATCCCATCGGCAGCCTAATGGAAAAACGCCCGTCAACATTGGACGAAGTTCCCATCATCGTTCCCTCAATTCGAATATTAGCATAACTCAAACTTGAATTAGTTTCACCGTCTTTAATTATTCCTGATAATTCAAAGGTTTGAGCATTGAGATAAATAATCGGTAATAAAATATATAAAAGTAATTGCTTCATTTATTTTTTCTTTCTCAAAACAATAACCATTGCATCGGAATCATCGCTTTCATCAAGCGGTTTAGGAGGAATAAAATACAAGCTTCCGAACATCCAAAATTCCTCGAATGCTTTAGATTGCTGAATCAACAATTTCATTTCCTGAGCTAAATACCATCTCAAAGAAGTAATAGTTTCTGTAAAATACTCTTCTCCTTTTTCCGTAATTTTCATTCGCGTAGTTACATCCCATACCTGAGTGATGGAATTGTATTTATCAGTAGGCAATCCGAAAGTAACTTCCACCTTTGTCTTTCCTTTACGGCAAGTCCAAATATTCGGCTCATTATCAGGGAAAAAGAATTGAGGATGAGTAGCTTCAATTATATAAACACCGCCCGGATTTAATGCTTTTGCAACTGATTTAAAATGAGAAATCATCTGCTCGTTAGTTGTAAGATGAGAAATACTCTCCATTAACGTAGCTGCTACATCCACCTTTTCCTTTAACTTAAAAGAACTCATATCTGCATGAACGGTATGAATCGTTACTCCCTCACGTTCGGCTTCCTCCGCCGCAAATTCGAGCATTTCCTTAGATAAATCGAGCGCAAAAGAATTCCAACCCCTTGCAGCAAATTCTCTTGCATGTCGGGAAGGTCCACTACCCAACTCCAAAAATGAATATTTCTTTTTTCTCTTATCTATATTAGATATATTTTTCAAACACCATTCAATAAAATCGCATTCAACCTCAAAATCTCTATCCGAAAAGGCTATATCGTACGCACGTGCGTTTCTGTAAAAGTTTGTTGAAACCATTTTTTTCTCGAATTTGTTATGGAATAAATTTTGTTTTTTAAAAAGTTAAATAT
>CAZNJB010000016.1:0-73655 GCA_964573255.1 uncultured Melioribacteraceae bacterium | reverse complement strand
ATTGAAAAAGAAAAATATCACAGAAAATGGCGAATCGAGAACGATATATGTTGAGGCTGCAACATGATGTTGATTGCCGCAACATTGGCGTTGATATTAAGTGCGATTTTCAATTCCGAGATGGACACTATTGTCCACCGTCCGCATCAAGCGTGGGTGAACGGCTGGTTGAAAAGGATAATACCGGCTTCGAAATATGAAAGATTCCGGAGTTGGTATCTAGAAAACCGGTGGGAAGAAAAAAGCTGGTGGCTAAAAGTACCATTCTCGTTTTTGTTGGACGGCTGGCATAACATGAAAGCTGCAAGAGTTTACTGCCTTACTTTACCGTATGCGTTTTTGGTCGCAGTTTATTTTTCAATTAATTGGACTTGGGGCTTCTTGCTCGCAGTGCCAAGTTATGCACTGCACGGAATAATTTTCGAAATATTTTTTAATGATTAGGAGGTAGTATGATATTAAGAATTGAAGAAAACGGGAAAGAAATTCAGTACGATGTAAATCATGGCTCGATCAAAGCAATTAACGAATTCAAAAAATTCATAGGTCCGGGAAAGTTTGAGCAAATTGTTCAAGGCGCTGTTGTTTTCGATATTCCCCTCGAAGAAGAAGAATATGAGCAACTAATGAAAATAGTGCTGAGCGGATTGCCGGAAGGAATCTCAACCGAAGCGGACATTCCTTATCAGCACGCGGAGGAAATAATAAGTTTTTTTTGCAAACCGTTCGCCGGGAGACAATTGAAGCAGCTGCAATCTATGCTGGATGGAATATCTTCTTTATTGCAGAAAGTCGATCCGGAGATTCTGCGGACAGCGATGGAATCTACTCTCTCCCCGACGAAGAATGGTTCTTCTACCGCATCTATGAACTAAGCGGGAATGATTATCGTAAAGCTAAACAAATGTACGAGGAAATAACTCCGAGCGAATTTGCTCGGCTCGTGGCATTCCGGCTTGCACAGAATGAAACTCAGCAAAATGCAATTGATAAACTGAAATTCTAATGGCGCAAATTACTCTTAAAATAAAACTTGATATACAAGGACTTCGTGGCGAAGTTTCAAAAGCTGCGTCCGAAATTGAGAGCAAGCTTTCCGGAATAGGGGAAATTCAGATCGATGCGGACACTTCGGATGCACAGGCAAAAGTAAAGAGCGTTACTGATGAAGTTAAACAAACCGGATCGGCAGCGGATTCCACGCGACAGAAATTTGCCCAGTGGGGCATGATCCTTACCGGACTTCAATCCGCAATTTCACTAATGAAACAAAGTGTGAGGCAAATTCGAGCTTTTATTGAAGCGTCCGAGACTCAAGAACTCTCGGTAAAAAGACTCCAACTTGCATTTCAACAACAAGGTGAAGTTAGCGCCGAGACAGCTAGGAAACTGACGGAAGATTTCACAAAATGGGCTTCGAGTATGCAGCAAGTAACTAATTTTGGGGATGAGGTTATAAACAAAGCTGCATCGTTAACAAACCAGATGCTGAAGCTCGATAACGAAGGACTAAAAAGGGCAATGATTGCCGGAATGGATTTAGCCGAGGCGCTCGGCACGGATCTGTTTACCGCAATGCAGCGCATAAGTACAGCAGTTGAATCCGGTCTGGCTCCTTTCCGGGGTGCAAGCAGAGAGTTTGTAGAGCTTCTACGTCAGACTAATAATGCACAAGAGCGTCTTGAGCTAACTCTTAATTTTATCGAGAGTAAATTCGGCGGTACTGCGGAGAGTATGAAATCCGATTTAAAATCGATGGACAACACAATTGGTGATACTCAAGAGGTAATCGGAAAGCTTCTCAATCAAGCCTTTGCTCCTCTACTTAAAGTTATTGGTCAGCTCATAACTTTGTTTAATAACCTTGACCCGGTAATTCAATCCACAATCCTTGCTATCTCCGGACTTACTGCTGCATTTATTGCTTTGAATACATCTATGGGGGGAATCCCTTTAATTATCGGCGGAATTGTTACGGCATTAGCCGGAAGCGTTGCACTAATTGAAAATCTGCAGAACCGTGTCGAGCTTACCGGCACCAAAATTTTAGATGTTAATGATTCTATAAAAGAGGTAATTGGTGAATTTAGGAAACTATCAAACGAACAGCTTCAGCAGCGTTATTTTGAAACGGAGGCAGAATTAGCCGAAAAACTAAAATCCAAAATGACTCAGTTAGGCGAAGAAGCAAGAGTCTCGGGAATGAAATTGTCCGAATTGGCAAAAGTACGCGGACTGAGTGAATATGATTTTCAGGGAATGAAATATTATATCGATTTAACGGATCAAGAAACGACTTCCAAAATTGCCCAGTACGAAGCGATCTTAAAAACAATGGCTGCACGTAATTCCGAAAATAAAGCTGTTTCAGATAGCATTGAGCTTGAGAGGTTAAGAACTCAAACCATTAAAGATGATAGGAAGAGAGAACTTGCCGAACTGGAAATCTGGCTGCAGGAATCAAAAGATAAATACAAAGGAAATTCTGAAGCTTTAATTCTTATAAATCAAATATATCAAAAGAAACGATCGGAAATAAACGAGCGATATGACAAAGCGGAACAGGAAGCCAAAAAACAGAAAGCTGAGAAAGAAAAGCGGATTGAAGAGCAGAGAATTAAAAAAGAAAAACTACTTAGAGAAAAGGAACTCAGAGAAAAAATCCAGCAGCTAAATTACGAATTCAATTTGAAACAGAGAGCAATTGAACTGGAAATAGAATCAAGGCGATTACAAGGCGAAAATGAAATAAGTATTGCTATTGATGTTTATAATAAACAACATGCATTACTTAAGGAGATGCTCGCAAAAGGTTTGATTAGTCAAGAAGAATTCAATTTAGAGACGAAAGCACTTTATCTCAAAACTCTCGAAGCAATCAAACAGCAATATTTAGTGTTTACAGATTTTCTGAAAGACTTCGCCATGGACGAATTGCAACGTAAGCGTCAATATACTGATGCGGATGTTCAATTGCAGAAATATCGCTTTAAGCAAGAACTCGAAGATCTCAAACGTCAGCTAAAGGAAGGTGAAATTACGAGGGAAGAATATATGCTCAGACGCAGAGTAGCTGAAGAAAATGAAGCCGAGTATCTCAAGCAGGTTGAAGAAGATCGTCAAACATGGACACAGAGATTATGGCAGAGTTCTCAAAAATTTCTACTGCAGCTTCTTGGAGATTGGCTTTCTAAATTTGCCGCAACCAAATTGGCGGAACTCACAATCGAGGAAACAACCGAAGCTCAGAAAACCGCTGTAGCCAAAACCGGTACGCTAGCACGAATTGCCCTCGCCGGAATGGAAATTGTTAAAAAACTTGCACTCGGTGCGGCTTCAATTCTGCAGGCAATAGGAGAAGGGATAGCGTCATTATTCGCCACTTTGGGTCCGTTTGCCATTGCTGCAATTCCGGCGATGATTGGAGGAGTCCTTGCTCTTTGGAACGGGTTGAAAAAGATTCTCGGTTTCAAAACCGGTGGATACACCGGTGATGGTGATGAGAACGAACCTGCTGGAGTTGTACATAAGAAGGAATACGTCTTTCGTGCCGGATTAGTCCAAAGGGAGAAAGATAATTTTGAATTGCTGGAACAATACTTAAGTAGTGGAGGCACTCTCAGCAGATTGTTTTTCGCACTCAAACAAAAAACGAATCCTATTGTCAATCCCCAAGTTGTTCTTGCCGGAATTCCATTAACAGTACCGGCGGTAACTCAATTTCCGGACAATTCAATGATGATTAACTTACTTGAGAGAATCGAAAATAGACTGCAAAAACTCGAAGAAAAATCCGGCAATCAAAAAGTGGAAGTTGTTGGAGAAACACGACTGGCTGACAGAGATATATTCATTGCATTCAAACGTCGAGAGAAATTCGAAAAAAAGAGGACAAATGACCTATGAGCAGCAGGTTCATTCAGGGTGACGGATATCCAATAGTTTATCGCTACGATTCCAGTGATGTTCTGCAAGAGACCATTAACTTGCCCTATGTCCGAGATGACGGGAAATCATTCATCCGCCAATATTTTGATCCATATCCAAGCGATAAATATCGCCAGCACGAACTTCTTGATGGAACGATTGGGGAGGATTCTCCTGAAGGCTATAAATATAAATGCATTATTCAATACAATTCAATTGATACAACCATCCTAAAAGATTTATTCAACTGCATTGTCGCCGCCAAAAGTTCCGGATATCTCAAGTTAAAACCGCGAGATGACAGCACTAATATTTACAAAGTGATCTATGTCGGAGATATCCGCTTGGAAAGTCGCAATGCGTGGCAGCACAACATTACCCTTGAGTTTCATTCGACTGATCTGGTTTCATCTCCCACATTTGGCATTCCAACAGCGCAATAAAAGAAAGGCTGACAAAATGTCAGCCCTTTTTACTGCCTCAAAATGATAAAATATCGCTTCACTGAAAATCAAAATATCGCTTCACTTTACACCTTTATTCGGAAATGCGGCTCAAAAGAGAATAATAAATTTTAATTATTCAACAGGAACAATCCAACCGTATTTATCTTCGGTTCTTCCGTATTGAATATCGGTAATGGCATTATATAATTTAGTGCCTAATTCACCTGCTTCTGTTTCGCTGAATTGCAACAATTTATCTTTGTATTTTAATTTGCTTACAGATGAAATTACCGCAGCAGTTCCGGTACCAAATAACTCGACTAAATTACCGTTTTCATATCCTTCAACAACTTCGTCGATGCTAATCATCCTTTCGTTCACGTTGTAGCCCCAGTCTTTCAACATATGTAGAACGGACATTCTGGTTACTCCCGGCAAAATGGAACCGGTTAACATTGGGGTGGCAACCTCATCTTTGAAATGAACGAATATATTCATCGTTCCTACTTCTTCAAGATACTTTTGTTCTATAGCATCAAGCCAGAGAACCTGGGAATATCCTTCCGCCTTAGCTTCTTTTTGTGCAAGCAAACTTGCGGCGTAGTTGCCCGCAGTTTTGCAATCACCTACTCCTTTGCGTACGGCACGAACATATTTATCCGTTGTCATAATAGGTACAGGGCGAAATCCTTCGGGATAATATGGTCCAACAGGACTGAGCATAATGATAAACTTGTACTGAATTCCGGGTCTAACGCCTAAGAAGGGATCGGTAGCAAACATAAGAGGTCTTAAATAGAGGGAATGACCCGGCTTAGTAGGTATCCAATCTTTTTCCAAATAAACAAGTTTTTTCATTGCTTCGAGAACCAATTCCGGATCTACTTCAGGCATACATAATCTCTTTGCAGAACGGTTCATTCTCTCGATATTTTTATCAGGACGGAATAAAACAATCTTTCCGTTTTCCTGTTTATAAGCTTTTAACCCTTCAAATATTTCTTGACCGTAGTGCAAAGCCATTGCTGCAGGAGAAAGCGTAATATCGGTAAAATCTTTAATTACTGGATTTTGCCATCCACCGGTTTCTTCATCGTAATCCATTTCGAATACATGAGGAGTAAAGGTTCTTCCAAAAATTAACTCATCCGGCAGAACAGCAGATTTTGAATTTTCACTTACTTGAATCTTAATCTCTTTCATAATTCACCTTTCTATTATTCTACTGCCATTGGGTAAAATAGGCATTGTGATTAATAATTTTAATGCCGAGTGCAAAATATTAAAAAAATAGTGAGGAACGCAAAAATGCTGAAGGTTATATATATTACATTTTGAATTTTATGATTTATAACAAACGGAATATAAAATATATATGCTTGCAGCAATAGGAAAGCGAACGATAAAATTTTTCGAGGAAATCGGCCAAATTTCCATTCTGTTTGGCGAAATTATCAAATATTTCCCCAATTTATTGAAAAACAGAAAAAATATTATCTATCAAATGGAGCATATAGGTGTAAATTCTATGCCGTTGGTTATAATTATTGCTGTATTTACCGGTGCAGTAGCGGCTTGGCAAGCTGCCTATCAACTGAAGGGGATTGCCCCGTTAAGTTTTCTTGGAACCGCTACCAGCCGTGCTATTATAACAGAATTGGGACCAGTTCTTACTGCAATTGTAATTGCAGGAAGAGTTGGTGCTTCTATTGCTGCTGAATTGGGCACTATGAAAGTAACCGAGCAAATTGATGCTTTGGAGACTATGGGAATTAGTCCTATAAGATATTTAGCACTGCCGAGATTTTTAGGGGCTACTTTAATGATGCCTATCTTAATAATTTTTGCTGACGTAATTGCAGTATTGGGTGCCTTTTTCATTTCCAATTATTTCCTCGGGGTTTCATTTGCAGTTTTTTTTGAATCGGTAAAAAGATTTTTTATGCTAAGTGATTTTATTTTCGGAATGGCAAAGGGTATGGCATTTGGTGGTGTTACCGCGTTGATAGGATGTCATATAGGATTTAAAACGGAAGGCGGAGCCGAAGGAGTGGGTAATTCCACTATACGTTCTTTTGTTTTAACATCGGCTTCTATATTAATTATTGACTATCTAATGTGGACTCTTCTCTTTTAAACAACTCTAATTAAGATTTTTCCTAAACAAATTAATAATATTCTCCAATTGAAATATTAAATAGCTCAAAAATTAGTTGGGGAATCTGCATAATAATTCAAAAATAAATTGATTTTTTTCTTGCCTCTAATTTTTAAATAGAATATTTTGGTAATGTTATACAGATTGAATTTATCCCAACAAGGATAAATGGACAGAGGAAAGCCTTGTTGAAATTTAGAATAGCTAATATAATATTATCCTCACTACCTAATTTACTTCTGCAGCAGAATCCCTCAAAGAATGTCCACTCACTAGAAAAAATAAATCACCACCTAATTAATAATGTATCAATAAAGCGAATGGAGCACTTATGAATGAATTCGTTAAACAATTGATGGAAGACGTAAAAGCAAAGAATCCTGCCCAACCGGAATTTCACCAGGCAGTTTACGAAGTAGTAACATCATTAGCATTGGTATTGGAAAAACATCCCGAATACCGTGCTACTAAAATTCTTGAAAGAATAATTGAGCCTGAAAGAGTAATTATGTTTAGAGTTCCTTGGGTAGATGACAGCGGGGAAGTGCAAGTTAACCGCGGTTACAGAATCGAGATGAATTCTGCAATCGGTCCTTACAAAGGAGGTCTCCGTTTTCACCCATCGGTTAATCTCGGTATTTTGAAATTCCTGGCTTTCGAGCAAGTCTTTAAAAATAGTTTGACCACATTGCCAATGGGCGGCGGAAAAGGCGGCTCTGATTTTGATCCTAAAGGAAAGAGTGATGCCGAAGTTATGAGATTCTGCCAAGCTTTTATGAGTGAATTATTCCGTCATATTGGTCCTAATACAGATGTTCCTGCTGGAGATATTGGTGTTGGCGGTCGTGAAATAGGTTACTTATTCGGTCAATACAAAAAACTCCGCAACGAATTCACCGGGGTTCTTACCGGAAAGGCTTTGAATTGGGGCGGTTCTTTAATTCGTCCGGAAGCTACCGGATATGGCTCGGTTTATTTTGCCAGCGAAATGTTGGCAACTCGCGGAGAAACTTTGGAAGGCAAAACATGTTTAGTTTCCGGCAGCGGTAACGTTGCTCAATATACAGTTGAAAAAATACTTGAACTTGGTGGTAAGGTTGTAACACTTTCCGATTCCAGCGGTTACATTTACGACGAAGAAGGAATCGATAAAGATAAACTTGCATTTATAATGGAATTGAAAAACATCAAGCGCGGAAGAATAAAGGAATACGTTGAGAAGTATCCGAATGCAGTATATACTCCTGTTGATCCTTCATTAGACTATAATCCATTGTGGAATCACAAAGCTGACTGTGCATTCCCAAGTGCAACACAAAACGAAATTAATGGCAAAGATGCACAAAACTTATTGGATAACGGAGTTTACTGTGTAACTGAAGGTGCAAATATGCCTACTACAATTGAAGGAATTGATATTTTCTTAGAAAATAAAATTCTATTCGGACCTGGTAAAGCTGCTAATGCCGGTGGTGTTGCTGTTTCCGGTTTGGAAATGACTCAGAACAGCATGCGCCTTGGTTGGAGCAGAGAAGAGGTCGATCAAAAACTTCGCAACATAATGAAGAGTATTCACAAAACTTGTACGGATGCAGCGGAAACCTACGGTACGCCGGGTAACTATGTTAACGGCGCAAATATTGGCGGTTTCCTTAAGGTTGCAAATGCAATGATAGATCAAGGTATTGTTTAATAATTTAGGGCGCTCTTTCGAGCGCCCTTTTTTATTTTTACATACTACTTTAATTATATAATTCTTATTTTAGAATCATACTTAATATTTACGGCCAATTTATGAGACAGGAATTAAAATTCAGTAAGGATGTTTTAAAGAAAAGTAGATATTGGAAATTCCAAGATTTTCATAATCTGATGCATTATAGAGTAACTAATATTCTTCTTGTTTCCAGTCTCTATGATAATTATTTGTTCGAAGAAGACGGGCGGCTTTACGAGTTGGTGCGGAAGGAGTATCTAGGACTGAATTTAAGTCATGCCCCTGAAATCACACAAGTATCCAGTTCTAAAGAAGCTTTTAAAATGTTAGATAAAGCTATGCATTATCAATTAATAATTGTGACAATGCATATTGAAGATTCTTCCGCGGTTCAATTTGCCAAAGAGTTAAAAGGAAAGGGGATTGATATTCCCATTGTGCTAATCGGTTTTTATAATAAGTATTTGGCAAATTTATTGAATTCAAAAGAAAGGGAAATATTTGATAAGGTTTTTGTATGGACGGGGGATTACCGATTAATAGTGGGTATAATAAAATTTATTGAGGATAGAAAAAATATTGAAAACGATGTTAATAGTATGGGGGTTCAAGTTATACTTGTTGTGGAGGATGATGTAAGGTTTTATTCCGCTTTTATGCCGGTGATTTATACCGAACTTTTCAAGCAGTCGCAGGAATTGTTGGAAGAAAGTGTAAACCTCTCCCATAAATTCTTAAGAATGCGAGCGCGTCCTAAAATTATTCTCTGTTCAGATTACGAAGAAGTAGAGGAGTATTACAATAAATATAAGGAAAATATTCAAGGCATAATTACCGATGTGGCTTTTCCCAAGGGAGGAAAGTTAAATCCCAAAGCGGGAATATTGCTCGCAAAAAAAATCAAAGAAGACTTTTATGATATCCCCGTGGTAATTCAATCAAATACTCCTGATAATGAAGAACTTGCTTATTCTATCGGTGCATCTTTTTTATTGAAAGAAAGTCCAACTCTATTGCATGATCTAAATAAATTTATGCGGGAAAATTTTAGCTTCGGTGATTTTATTTTCCGTAATCAACAGGGTCACGAAGTTGCCAGAGCAAGCAATTTGCACGAATTGGAAGAAAAGCTTAAAACCATTCCGATGGAAAGTTTACTTTACCACGCTTCGCGCAATCACTTCTCTAACTGGTTGAAAGCAAGAACCGAATTTTATTTAGCTCATAACTTACGACCCAAAAAAGTTTCCGATTTTAGATCGCCAGAGGATTTAAGAAAACATTTGATTGAAACTGTATCCGAATTCAGGATTAATAGACAGCGTGCGGTAATAAACGATTTCAATAAAGAATCATTCGATTTTAGCGCAACATTTACCAGAATTGGCGGTGGTTCCATCGGAGGGAAAGCCCGTGGGTTAGCTTTCATAAATTATTTGATTCATAATCTTGAATTAAGGAATAGATATAAGGATACCGAAATTAGCATTCCGTCGCTGTTAGTTATTGGCACCGAAATTTTTGATGAGTTTATTGAGCAAAACAATTTGTATGATTTTGCAATTCGAAGCAGAAAAGATCGGGAGTTAGTGAAAAAATTTCAAGAAGCAAAATATTTCCCGCAGGAAATTATTGAAGCTCTTTACGAGTTTTTGAGTATAGTAAATACGCCTATAGCTGTTAGGTCTTCCAGCTTATTGGAAGATTCGCAGGGACAGCCGTTCGCCGGAGTATATGAAACTATCATGCTTCCGAATAATCACGGCAATATTTCTGTCCGTTTCAATCAACTGCTAAATGCTATTAAAAGAGTTTATGCTTCTACATTTTTCAATTCGGCAAAGGAATATATAAAAATGACTACTTACCGGTTGGAAGATGAAAAAATGGCTGTCATCATTCAAAAATTATCCGGTGAAATACACGGAGATAAATTTTATCCCGATTTTTCGGGTGTTGCCAGATCTTATAATTTCTACCCGGTTCATCCTCTGAAAGCTGAAGACGGAATAGCGTCCGTTGGTTTGGGATTGGGTAAAATAATTACTGACGGTGGGAATGTAGTCCGTTTTTGTCCCAAATTCCCGAAACATTTAATGCAGTTTTCCGATGTAAATCAAACACTGGAATATTCTCAAAAAGAATTTTATGCACTCGATTTGAAAAAGGAACTTGGCGAAGAAGAATTAAGTGAGGATTCATTTATCAAGACTTATGAGTTATCCGTTGCCGAAAAAGACGGAACACTTAATTTAACAGGTTCTACGTATTCGCACGAAAATCATACTGTTTATGATGGAGCATCGAGACCGGGATTAAAATTATTTACACTTGCACCTGTATTGAAGTTTAATGCTTTCCCAGTTGCCGAAATTGTTGATCTGCTTTTACAACTTGGCAGATGGGGAATGGGTTCACCTGTGGAAATTGAATTTGCCGTGAATTTATCGGTTCCCAGCGGAGAGAAAAAGCAATTCTCTATCTTACAAGTTCGTCCTTTGGTTATTTCTGATGAAATAGTTGATATGGATTTGACCAAATTTAAAGGCAAAGATTTGTTGTGTAAGAGTACAAACGTGCTTGGTAACGGAATAATGCAGGATATTTATGATATTGTTTATGTTGATAGAGAAAAATTTGAAAGATCGAAAACAAGAGAAGTTGCTATGGAATTAACTTCCATCAACTCCAAATTGGTTAATGAACAAAGACCTTATTTGTTAATTGCCTTGGGTAGACTGGGAACCCTCGACCCTTGGCTCGGTATACCGGTAACCTGGGAAAATATTTGCGGTGCCAAGGCAATAATTGAAACTAATTTTGAAGATATGGTTGTCGAACCTTCTCAAGGATCGCATTTCTTCCAAAATTTAACATCCTTCCAAATAGCGTATTTTACTGTTCACTCTAATACCGGTAAGATATTTTTAGATTACAAATGGCTGAAGAATCAAGATGTTGAGGCTTTGAAATATGTTAAGCATATCCGGCTGGAAAAGCCATTGTCGATTGTAATTAACGGTAAAAAGAATGAAGGTGTTATTGTAAAGCCGGGTATTCCGGTGGACTAAGTTAAATTTTCATTTCTTTAATTTATATTTCCGGTATGAATTCCATAAAATTTGTAAAATCGATTATAAAAGTTAGTGATAAACCTAAACTTAAACTTCCTGAGATTGTTCTGTGCGGAAGGTCGAATGTTGGTAAATCTTCATTCATCAATTCTCTGTTCAATAGAAAAGATTTGGCAAAGGTAAGTTCTTCTCCCGGAAAAACAAGAACTATAAATTTTTATAATGTTCTTGATAAATTTTATTTAGTTGATCTACCCGGATTCGGATTTGCTAGGGTCTCCAAAACGGAAAAATTAAAATGGAAGAGAGCTATAACTGAATTTTTAGCCGGTTCGGAAGAAATTTTATTTGCTTTCCATTTGATTGATTCGAGGCACAAACCTACACATTTGGATGAATTGTTGAATGAATTTTTAGTTAAGTATAATATCGATTTTAAAATAATTCTAACTAAAGTGGATAAGTTAAAGCAATCGGAAAAAGCTAAAACTCTTAACGAAATGAAAAATATTTTCCCTGATTTTAAATTGAATGAAGATATATTTTTGTATTCTGCGGTGAAGGGTTTTGGTAAAAAAGAAATCAAACGTTGTGTCTCACAAAAATTAAATGTGAAATTTTAAACAATTTTGGGCGATATTTTTCTTTCTTAAAAAAGGTAAACTTTATTCAGGGCATAACAATTTTTTACTTTTAGTTTTTACGGATTTAACTTTTTGTGATAAGCAATTATTCCTAAAAGACATTCATTTGTAAGGCTTAAAATAGAAGGTTTTGATTAAAGCTTATTAATTATTGCGTTTTCTTGCATTTTGGATTAAGTGCATATATTTTTAATAATTGATTTTTACGAGAATAATAAAGAATTTGAATGCTTGATAGACGTAGCAGAAAAAGAATAATTATATTTTTATTGATCCCTTTATTAGCGGCGATCCCCTTTTTCACAGAAGATTTTTCATTGCGAATTATCTCCACGCTGATATTAGTGATTTACGTTGGATTTATTATTTTTTTGAGGGATTCCAGAAAGTTTGAAGAAAAGATTCCTGAGCCGGAATATAATGAAGAGAACGATTATTCAGAATTACCTTCAGAGAGCGAGGATGTTGATTACGATACTGACGAGGGAGAGGGGTTTGAAATAGTTTCGGGTAATAAAAATTTAGAAGTTATTACCGCCGATAATTATAAACCTTCACTTTCTCCGGCAGCAAAAATAGATTACAGACCCAAAGATTTGAAAGAAAACTATTTTAAAATTGCTGCTGAACAGATTCCTCAGAATATAAGTCACGACGAGTATTTCGGATTCGTAATTGAAAAATTATTAAATGTTGCTAAAGATGCTTTCTTAGCTCATTCGGCACTTTTCTTTTGGTACAATAGCAGAAAGCAGAAAATAACATTAGACCGTTTTGTTTCGTCGAGTTCGGCATTAACACGCCAAAAATTCGATTTGGAAAATGATTTACTTAGCGAAATCATTACAACAGAAGAACCGCAATGGATAAGGAATATTTCTCCTGCAGCTGAACCTGATGTAATCCGTTATTATAATTCACCTCAGGGAATTAAGAGTTTTATCGGAGTACCTCTTTTTTACGGTAAACATTTAACAGGTATTCTTGCTCTCGATTCGAAAGACACGGATGCATTCGGACCGGAGACAGCCTGGACACTCGGTAGATTGGTTAGAGTTATATCAGTTTTAATTTCTCTTTTCGAAGAAAAATATTCGGAATCGATTTCCGAGCAGAGATTAAATTCGTTGTTGTCTGTATTAGCGATCGATAAAAAGTTTGAAGAACCTGAAGAACTTTTCGATACTATCGAAAATTCGGTAAAAAATCTTTTGCCTTGGGATGTGTTTACCTTTGTCTATTTTGATACCGTTAAGAAAAAATTTGTTACTTCGAGAATTGTCAATAAAACAACGTTGAAATATGTTGGCGAAGGATTGGAAATTGAATTGGGCAATTCTTTTGCCGGTCAAGCAATATCAAGCGGTATTCCCGTATATATAGAAGATACATCCGACAGAACCAAGCGGCAGCAACGTTTTTCTTCTACCGAAGATATTACTTTTGACGGTTCATTCCTCGCCGTTCCGTTGGTTTATGATGACCAGAATTTTGGTGTTCTTTGTTTCGAAAATTTGAAGAAATCTTTTTATACTAATTCGGATATAAAATTTCTCAAGAATGCGATAAAGATTTTTTCTTACATTGCTTATTCGCATTCAAATCAAAATGTGTTGAGAGATTTACTTTCCGTAGATCCCGAAACAAGATTATTAAATTCTGAATCGTTTATCGATAATCTTGAAAAAGACCTTTTAAAATTGGAAAACGTAAACGCGCCGGGTTCATTGGCTTTAATACATATAGATGAATTTTTGGAACAAGAATCATTATTCGATGGTGATCCGTTCCCGAAAGTGTTGGCAGAAATAAAGAAAATGATAACCGATGAACTTCCGTCACTTACTCTTGTAGGTCGACTTTCAAAACGCGTGATTGCAATTCACTTTTTTAATAAAGTGGTGCAGGATGTTTTCCTTTGGGCAGAAAAAGTAAGAATCAAAATTGCACGTAAACCGATAGCGGTAATTTCGAAACAAAATACTTTTACCGTGAGTATCGGAGTTGCGGCAACCACAGGTAAAACTTCTACTGAAGAAGTAATCAGAAATGCAACACTCGCATTGAATAAAGCCTTGGAAAAAGGCGGTAATGCTGTTAAAAGAGTAAATTAAGGAGATTATGAAAAATTTCATTATAATAGTTCTAGATGGTGTAGGTATCGGTGAATTACCCGATGCAGATAATTATGGAGATGTAGGAAGTAATACACTTGTAAATATAGCCCGGGTACTTGACGGTATTAAATTACCGAATTTAGAGAAGATGGGGCTGGGAAATATAACGGAAATCAAAGGCGTTCCACCTGCAGATTCTCCGCTGGCTTCTTTTGGTAAGATGTCAGAAGCATCTAAAGGTAAGGATTCTACAACAGGTCACTGGGAAATAGGGGGCTTAAAAATCGATTTTGATTTTCCATATTATCCCAACGGCTTTCCGAAAGAAGTAATAGATAAATTTTTAGAAAAGACCGGCTTAGGCGGTATACTGGGGAATAAAGCTGCATCCGGTACGGAAATAATTAAGGAACTCGGAGACGAGCATGTAAAGACCGGTTTCCCAATTGTTTATACATCGGCAGATTCAGTATTCCAAATAGCCGCTCACGAAGAAGTCATACCCTTGGAAAGGTTGTATGAAATTTGTGAAATTGCACGCAATGAAGTTTTGCTGGGTGAACATTCCGTTGGGAGAGTAATCGCACGCCCGTTTGTCGGCACTTCTGGTAATTATACAAGAACAACAAATCGGAAAGATTTTTCCATTGAACCGCCGGAAGATACGGTTCTGGATTTATTTTATTCTGAAGGTATTGAGACAATTGCAATCGGTAAAGTGAATGATTTATTTAGTTACAGGGGAATTAAAGAAAAAAGAAAAACAAAATCGAATTTGGAAGGAATAGCCCAGATAATTGACGCTGCTAAAAACAAGAGCAATTCTTTTATCTTCGTGAATTTAGTTGACTTCGATGTTTATTACGGTCATAGAAACGATCCCGAAGGATTTTATAAAGCATTGAAAGAATTCGATGATAAATTACCAGAAATACTCGATTCACTTGATGAATCCGATGCTCTTGTTATTACTGCCGATCACGGAAACGATCCTACTACTCCTTCAACAGATCATTCACGCGAATTCGTTCCTCTTCTTTTTTACAGAAAAAATATTCCGGGGAAGAATCTCGGTGTTCGTAATACCTTTGCCGATGTGGCACAAACTGCTTGTCATTTTTTCGAAATAAATAACAGTTTGAAAGGTAAGAGTTTCTTGAATGAATAAAGACGATTTTATATTAGCGGAAGAATTTGAAGCTGATCTTCGTGCGGGATATATTTCATATAGTGATGAAATAAGGGAGAAATTAAAAAAGATTAATTCCCGGAAAATTCTGGTTTCCGTTTATAAAAACATCAATGATGATCTCAATAGTATTGATGTTGATAAAGAATTGTTCTTGTCTATCGAAAAGATGCAAAGACTCCCGGCAAATATTGTACTTGATTTTTTAAGCGTAAAAGGTGAGATTCACGATAAAGATTTTTTAGATAGGTTAAAAAATGCCAGATAGGAAAGAATATTTTATTGAAACTGACATATTGGTTGAACACTTAACTCATTCTGATAAATCAACACAATCCTATCTCGAAAAAGCAATGAGCAAAGGAGATTGCTTCACATCAGTTGTTAATGCATCTGAGCTATATTTTTCAGTTTCAAATTCACAGGAAAAGGAAATTGTAGATAAGTTATTGTACGCAATAAAAGTGCTGGGATTAAGCGCCAGATATGCGCTGCAAACAGGAATATGGAATGGAAAATTAGATAGTGTTCGGGATGCGATGATCGCATCATTAGTTAAAACAAACAAATTGCCGATAATTACTTCGGATAAAGTTAAATACAGTAAAACTGATTTAGAAATCATTTCACCTTTAGAGTTGTGAGGATAAATGAAACTTGGTAAAGTTATTGGAACTGTTTGGTCAACACGCAAAGATGAAAATTTAGTTGGAATGAAATTTTTGATAGTAGAGGACCTTAACTTGGATTATTCTCCCAAGGGAAGTACGACAGTATGCGTTGATTCGGTAGGCGCCGGTGTTGGAGAAGTTGTTTTATATGCTTCCGGTTCTTCTGCAAGGCAGACAGTAATTACAAAGAACCGACCGGTTGACGCAGTTATCATGGCTATCGTCGATAAACTTGATGTATCCGTCAAGAAAAAAGAAGAGCAAAAATAGTTATGCAGCTTGGGCGGGTAATAGGAAATATTTGGGCTACGAGAAAATACGAGACCGTAAAAGGTTACAAGCTTCAGCTGGTTCAACCGATTAATTCATTAAGAGAAGATATAGGAGATCCGATTATTGCTGTGGATACAATCGGAGCGGGTGCCGGAGAAACCGTGTTCTATATTACTTCCAGCGAAGCTGTAATTCCGATGGATGTTGATATGGCTCCGGTTGATGCTGCAATTGTGGGAATCGTAGATTCAATCAATTCAGAAATAAATTAGAGGAGTAATCATTGAAGATACAAAAGAATTACACTCATCGGGATTCACAATCTCTCGATAGGTATCTTCATGAAATCGCCAAAGTTCCCTTGCTTACTGCTGAAGAAGAAATTAACCTTGCAAAAAAAATTAAGCAAGGCGATAGAGAAGCTTTGGATAAATTAGTGCGGGCAAATTTAAGATTTGTTGTTAGTGTTGCGAAACAGTATCAGAATCAAGGACTTTCTCTCGGCGATCTTATAAATGAAGGTAATCTCGGTTTAATGAAAGCTGCAGAGCGCTTCGACGAAACTCGAGGTTTTAAATTTATTTCTTATGCAGTATGGTGGGTGCGTCAATCTATTTTACAAGCTCTTGCAGAGCAATCGAGAATTGTAAGACTTCCATTAAATAAAGTAGGTGATCTGAACAAAATTGGTAAAACTTATGCCAAGCTTGAACAGGAATTTGAAAGAGAACCTACTGCTGAAGAGCTTGCAAAAGAATTGGAGATGGAACTGAAAGAAGTTCAAGATGCGATGAAACAAGCCGGCAGGCATATTTCGATGGACGCTCCGTTTGCAAGCGGAGAGGAAAACAGGTTGCTGGATATTTTGGAAAACCGGCATGACCCATCCCCCGATCAGGAATTAATGATTAAATCCTTACACGAGGAAATTGAGAGAGTTTTGAAAACATTATCCAATAGAGAAGCGGATGTTGTGAGAATGTATTTCGGATTGGATGGGAATCACGCTATGACTTTAGAGGAGATAGGAGAGAGGTTTGGGCTTACACGCGAGAGGGTGCGTCAAATTAAGGAAAAAGCAATCAGAAGATTACGCACTACAGCAAGGAGTTCGAATTTACGTGGTTATCTCGGTTAATAAATTTATCAAGTATAGTTGTTTATTCTTTGTGTGTATAGTTTATACGATTTTACTCACTTCCTGTTCTCCATCATCTTACTCAGGCAGGTACGGAAAGTCTGTTAAGACCGAAAAACATCGGGATAATTCTATTAGATTTTCTTCGAATAAGAATAAAGACAAAGACGCGGCAAAAGAAAAAATCGCATCCCTACCGGCAAAAGAATTTGACGAAGAACCTGTGGAAGATCATCCTGTAAACACATCAGAATTCCTTTCGAAGTATAACGATTTGAAAAAATTAGGAGTTGCACTTACGGCGAGAGAAAAAGTGATTTTTCAAGTGATTGATTTCCTCAACACTCCGTATCAATATGGCGGAGAGACAAAGAAAGGAATCGATTGTTCGGGCTTTACGAAGCACGTGTTCGAAAAAGCGCTTGGATTTTCTTTGCCGAGAACTGCTAGCGAGCAATATCAAAAGGGTATAAAAATAAGTTCCAAAAGTGATCTAAAATTCGGTGACTTGGTTTATTTCGATACCACAAAGGAGAAATTTCCCGGTCATGTGGGGATTTATGTTGGTAACAATTTGTTTGTCCATTCCAGCGTTAGCAAAGGAGTTACCGTATCGTCTTTAGAAAGTACATATTGGAAAACGCGATATGCCGGCGCAAGGAGAATTGAGGGATTGTTTAATAATTGAGTTAATCCACATACGAGATTTCATGTTAACCAAAGAATTAGAAATGAATAACCCACTTTAACTCAAATTGACAAATAATAAAATTGTGCAGTTGTCACTATACGTGAAATATCTTATTTATACTTCCTCTTTCTTATCGTAATGGAATTTGACATTACCGGACAATTCCTTTAACTTGAAACAAAGAGATCAGGAAATGTGAAATTGAATTTGTTTTATCAATTTTAACTCTTTATTTGACCGGCGGAGGAATCTGGAGCAGCGAAAGAGTGGAAACGAATAAATCAAATAAGATAATCACATTGAGAAATATTTATAGAAATCGTATTAAATTATAGATCAGAAATCAAAATACCGGAATCCCAAATAAGTTGCTACTAAAGAGGTTTCGCAATTATCCCGCAAAATGCGGAGAAGCACAATTTTATCTGCCGTTATAGATTTAATAATATGTCTCGAAAAGAGTAAGAAGTTTTAGTCTATTTCCTATTTTTTTATTCCCATACCTGTCCGAGTTAGCGGATAAAATTTCCCAAAGTTAACATTTATATTAATTGAATTCTAAAATTATCCCGGTAATTATTAACTGGTTTTAGTTTTCAATAGCACCTCTACTTGTAAAGAGGTAAGAATGAAATATTTAAAATATTTTTTCATAATCTTCATTCCTTTTGCTTTTCTTGCATTAGTCTTATTAAGTTTTCTATCTAATTTAGAAAATAAGAATGATGAAATCGCCTTGAAATATTCAGAAAATTTCAATGTTGATTTACAATTGAAAACAATTACAAAGGATTTTGATGAAATATTTTCCGATCTGATGTATTTAGCACAGCAAAATGAATTAATTAAACTGCTGCAAAAAAATACAAAAGAGCATCGTGAAGAGTTGGGGAAGGAATATGTCGGTTTTTCAAAAAATAAAAAGTTAGATGACCAAATAAGATACATTGATGAATCGGGAATGGAAATTGTTCGGGTGAATTTTAATAATGGAAACCCGTATATTGTACCGGATAGCAAACTGCAGTATAAAGCAAATCGATATTATTTTGAGGATACATTCAAACTCAAAAAACATGAAATATATGTTTCGCCATTCGATCTGAATATTGAGCAGGGGAAAATTGAACAACCTATAAAACCAATGATTAGGTTTGCCACACCAGTTTATGATAAGGAAGACAAAAAAAGGGGAATACTTATATTAAATTATTTGGGCAACTACCTAATTGATAATATTAAAATAACATCAACCAATAAAAATATCGCTCTACCTTTACTTGTAAATTCCGGTGGATATTATATCATCGGGATTAAGCCTGAAGAAGAATGGGGGTTTATGTATGAAAATAAGAAAGACCTAACTTTCGGGAAAATGTTCCCGGCGGTTTGGGAAAAGATTATTTCATCGGAATCGGGACAGATATATGACGATAAAGGTCTGTTTACCTTCTCTACAATTTATCCGCTTTGGGAAGGACAAATATCGAATTCAGGTTCTGAAGAAACATTTACCGCAAATAAAAAAGCATCATTGCAGAATGAATATTTTTGGAAAATCATCTCTTTTGTTTCGCAGCAATGGTTAGCAATTGAAAAACAAAAAAAGATGAAAAAATTCCTGACTAACTACGCTATTGTATCATCATTACTGGGGTTTATTTCCATACTATTTGCCAGAGCAAAATACAATCAGAAAAAAGCGCAGAAAAAAGAAAAGGACCAATACGAATTAACACAAAAAATTAATCTTGAACTGCTGGAAAAAAATATAGTTATTGAAAAGGAACAAGAAAAGTCAAAAAAACTTTTATTAAATATTTTACCGGAAGAAATTGTCAAGCATTTGGAAAAATACGGGAAAATACCCGACCCCAACCTATTTAAAGAGGTAAGTATTCTTTTTACGGATTTTGTGGGTTTTACGGAATTAAGTTCGAAAATACCGCCAAGACTTTTAATAGGGGAACTGAATGATATGTTTACGGAATTTGATGAAATTGTTAAAAAAAATCACTGTGAACGAATAAAAACAATTGGTGATGCATATTTGGCGGTTTGTGGTATACCGAAAGAGGATAAGAATCATGCGGAAAACATTATAAAATCTGCAATTGAATTAGTTGAATACTTAAATAAACGAAATAAGAAAAGCCTTGAATATCTGGATACTATTGTTTGGGAAATGAGAATCGGTATTCATTCGGGTTCGGTAATTGCCGGCATTGTAGGAACTAAAAAATACATCTATGATGTTTTTGGTGATACGATTAACACTGCGTCAAGAATGGAAAGTTATTCCTACCCGATGAAAATCACTGTTTCGGAAGCGACGTACAAGATTGTAAAAGATAAATTTAAATTTATTGAACGCGAAGAAATTGAGGTAAAAGGTAAAGGCAAAATGAAAATGTATTTTGTGAATATTGAAGGAGAAACTTAAAAAACATAAACTCTATACGATTACTATTTTGATAATTAACATATAAAGTTTACCTAATAGTGGAAAGCATTGCGTTATTTGAATTAAATACTGGAGGTATTTAATTTAAACACCGGTTATAATTAAAAATAGAATGAATTAAAATGATTTATTTCAAAGCTCCGGTAAAAGGTATCTGTTCAAACGAATTGAAAATTCTATGAGCATTCTATTGAAATAATTAATGTTAAATGAAGTATTAATTGACCGATTGAATATAACTAAAGGGATTTACTATGACCGTTTTCTGCACTTATTGTTCTGCTAAAAAAGATAGGGCGGATGGGGAAATGCCCGCCGTTCAACGCTATTGGAGTCATCGAATAAAGTCAGTTTACATTGCAGCAATGAGTTTAGAGTTTAAGTTTTTAATACTTTCCGGAAAATACGGAATTCTTGAGGCGAATGCTCCAATTCCGTATTATGATCATCTTTTACAGCCTTCGGAAGTCCCCGAATTATCAAATAAAGTTGCAGATCAGTTGAAGTCTCTTGGCGTAAAAGATATTATCTTTTTCTCGAGGAAGGTTTCGGAAGATGAAAACTTAAAGCAATATTTGGATTGTATTAAATCCGCATCCGCAAAAGCCGGAGCCGAGATTAAGATTGTATACTTACAATAGAAGAATTATACGTGGTTTATTTTAATATATAATAACACTATCAATAATGGGAAAGAAGTATATACCGGATTATTCGAAATATTCAGCATACCAACTGGTTGATATCTATTTTAGAATAGATCGAGAAATGAATCCGGAGAATTTCGCTCTTATCAAAAAAGAGATAAAAAGTAAATTGGGGTTACCTGATAATGCGGATTTGGATACCCCCGCAATCCAAAATAAGCTAAATAAAATTTTGGAAATGGGGGAAGCAAATAAGCAAAATGGAAATAAGAGATATTGGTTAGATTCTATACCTCTTTATTTGTCATTCTTAATACTTATTTTGCTCGCTCTATTTAGTGTATCTTCAGGAATAATTCTTGCGCTAATGGTAGCAACGTATACGATTTCGGCACTTATGATTAGCTTTTTAACAGACAGAATTTGTTTTGAAAGATTTACCATATCCAAAGAAGATAAACCGTATTTATTTGAAATCCTTCAAATCAGTTATGCTTTAGTATCAATAATTTTCATTTTTTTTATTTTGTTTTCTCGCTTAATAATATAATAAGTAAAACGTTTTTCTTTTTGATAATAAAACATTGACAAAATTTGTAATTACCACTTCTTACTGATATTCATAATTAAATACTATAGCCCTCATTCAAATATTAAATTGTAAATATTTGAAGGGAGAAATTGTTTAACCCCAGTAAATATTACATCTTTTTAGATTTTTGCTGAGATCCTTCCATTTATTCCCTTTTTCCAATTGATATTAACCCGCATATAATTTAATTTTCTTTACGACAGAAAATTAATTTCGGAGATTAAAATGGAATACAGAATTGAAACGGATACCATGGGTGAAGTTAAGGTTCCCGCCGATAAATATTACGGCGCGCAAACCGCAAGATCGTTGATGAATTTTAAGATCGGTTATGAAAGAATGCCGAGAGAGTTGATTAGAGCTTTAGGTATATTGAAAAAAGCAGCCGCTTTGGCTAATAAGGAATTGGGAGTTCTTCCCGCGGAAAAAGCGGATTTAATCGTTCAAGCTGCCGATGAAGTTATTGAAGGAAAACTTGACGATCATTTCCCTTTGGTAATATGGCAGACTGGAAGCGGAACACAAACCAATATGAACACAAACGAAGTGATTGCGAATCGTGCTATTGAAATTGCCGGTGGGGAATTGGGAAGCAAGAAGCCGATTCATCCCAATGATGATGTGAATAAAGCACAGTCTTCCAATGATACATTCCCGACTGCAATGCACATTTCCGCCGTAGAGGAAATTAACAGAAGATTAATCCCAATGGTTAAAAAGCTGCGCGATGCTTTAGCCGAAAAGGCAGAGGAGTTCAAGGATATTATTAAAATAGGCAGAACGCATTTAATGGATGCAGTACCGCTGACTTTGGGTCAGGAATTCAGCGGATACGTTCAGCAGCTTGATAACGGATTGGATAGAATAAAAGGATGCCTGCCGAGACTTTCCGAATTGGCGTTGGGCGGAACGGCAGTAGGTACGGGCTTAAACACTCATAAAGATTTTGCTGAATTAGCCGCGAAGAAAATTTCGGAAATTACCGGACTCGAATTCAAATCAGCTCCGAACAAGTTTGAGGCTCTGGCAGCACACGATGCAATTGTTGAAGCCAGCGGTGTGATGAAAACTTTGGCTGCTTCTTTAATGAAGATAGCAAACGATATTCGTTGGCTCGGTTCCGGTCCTCGTTGCGGTATAGGAGAAATTTCCTTGCCTGCAAATGAACCGGGCAGTTCAATTATGCCGGGTAAAGTTAACCCGACTCAAGCCGAAGCAATGACTATGGTTTGCACTCAAGTTATGGGCAACGACGCTACAATTAATTTTGCGGGTGCAAGCGGTAATTTCGAATTAAACGTTTACAAACCGGTAATGATTTACAATCTGCTTCAGTCTATTCGTCTGCTTGCAGACGCCTGTGAAAGCTTTACCGATAAAGCCGTTGTAGGTATTCAAGCAAATAAAGATAAGATTGATTTCTTCCTTAACAATTCTTTGATGCTCGTAACTGCGTTGAATCCGCACGTAGGATACGACAATGCGGCTAAGATTGCGAAGAAAGCCTTTGCAGAGAACACTACTTTGAAGCAGGCTGCGGTTGATTTGGGTATTCTTACCGAAGAACAATTCGACGAATTTGTGCGTCCTGAAAACATGCTGGGACCTAAAGAATAAAATGAAGAGATATTTCACACTATTCAGCCTCCTGTTAATTATTTTAGCGGGAGGCTGTGATATTTTAATGAACGAATCAAGTGGTATTGAATATGCAGAAGGAATGGTTCTCTACATTAATTTAGAAGGCGGATTCTACGGAATAATTACCAATGACAACCGCCATCTCGATCCTCGAAATTTACCCGAAGAATTTCGTGTGGACAGTTTAAACGTTTCGTTTCTTTATAAGTATGCTGATGTGCAGGTGGATTACCACATGTGGGGAAACATAATTGATATTGTTGAGATAAATAGAAAGTAGTACTGCCGGATTGCTTGGAAAATCAAAATTTTTAGAATGTCATTTTCACTGATGATTTTGAGATTTTTTTGTGAAGATTAAAACGTTTTTTGTTCTCGAAGTATTGCAGAAAAATAAATACATTGAATAAAGAAACAATTATTGATTATCGGAATATTTACTAAACAAAATATGGAATAAGTATGGAAGATTTTGCTGGTTTCGGTTCGTTGTTTATTGCTTGTATAGAACTTGTTCTTTTGATAAATGTATTGATATTCGGAGAGAAGAATGAAGTGAACAAAACGGCAATACGTCTCATTCTTCTTCTCTTGATGTATCAATTAATTGAATTTATTATATGTTATTTGGGCGCTAATAGTCAAGCGGTTATTTATTCGGCTTTTGCGGTAATAACGTTTTTACCTCCCTTAGGGCTTTATTTGGTTCTGCAATTTTACGAAATGGACTTCAAGTGGACACCGGTAATATATTTACCTGCTTTGTTCTTTGTGGTTTATTATCCGCTTCTCCTGGAAGAATTTTTCGTTACAAAGTGTACTGTGCTTTATGCTATTTATAACTATCCGCTCGGATATATATATGGAATAATCTATTATATCCCAATTTTAGCAACTTTAATAATTTTGGCTGTACGTCATAAAGGATTAAAAACAAAACTTAAAAAGAAATTATCATTATCTTTAATGTTTGGATTTTATTTAACATTCGTTCCGGCTTTTACAGCAAGAATGTTGTTCGAAGAGTACAGAACCGCAATTGAAAGCTTAATGTGTAAACAAGCAGTTATTTTAGCTTTAGCAGTTGCATATTTTATTATAACTAATAGAACCGAAAAAGAAGAAAAAGTTGAACAATCTGGAAACAATACTTAATATCTTTGTAATAATTCAAGACGGAAGAGTTACAAAGTTTAGAGCAAAGTCATATTCCACTGCGGGAACGGATAGGGAAAAGATTGAATTCCTTCAATCTCAAGTTCAAACGGATTTTATGGATGCGGAAGAATTTGCCGCTCCAGTAAGTCCGTCCGGTTCTTATATGACTTACAATAAATTTGCAAAATTAGAAGAACGCGGAATGCAAAAAGAATTATACGGAGGCATCTTCCAAGCGTTCGATCTGCCGGACAATCCTTTGATTTGCGTTACTCCGGTAGTTGACGGAAAAATCATTATGAACAAATTATTTTAGGAGTGAGAGAATGTCTTCTATTGAACAATTGAGCGTTAATACAATACGATTTTTAGCGATTGATGGAGTACAAAAAGCAAACTCAGGTCACCCGGGTATGCCGATGGGGTGTGCGCCTATCGGATATCTTTTATATAAAGAAATTATGAACCACAATCCCGCCCAGCCGAAGTGGCTTAACCGAGATCGTTTCGTACTTTCGGCGGGACACGGAAGTATGCTCCTCTATTCTTTACTGCATCTTTCGGGATATAATGTATCTCTCGATGATTTGAAAAATTTCCGGCAGTATGGAAGTATTACACCGGGGCATCCTGAGTTCGGGTTGACTGAAGGTGTGGAAACCACTACCGGTCCTCTGGGGCAAGGACTTTCAAATGCAATAGGCATGGCTGTTGCGCAAAAATATCTTGCTGCCAAATTCAATAAAGACGATATAAAATTGATAGACCATTTCATTTACGTCATTGCTTCGGACGGTGATTTGATGGAAGGTGTAACGCATGAGACTTGTTCTTTTGCGGGGCACAATAAATTGGATAGTTTGATTGTCTTTTATGACAATAATCATATCACGATAGACGGTTCATTGGATTTAGCGATGAGTGAAGACGTAGCCAAAAGATTTGAAGCCTACGGTTGGCACGTTCAGCACGTTACCGATGTAAACGATTTTGATCAATTGAGGAACGCTGTTGAGAATGCGAAAGCAGAAACGGGCAAACCATCTATTATTATTACCGATACTCACATCGGCTACGGTAGCCCCAATAAACAAGATACTGCCGGTGTACACGGCGCTCCTTTAGGAGTTGAAGAAATAAAATTAACAAAAGAAAATCTCGGATGGAATTACGAGGAAGATTTTTACGTTCCGAATGAAGTTGCAGAGCACTTTGCCGAAGTAAAAAAGAAAGGCGCAAAAGTTTTTGAAGAATGGGAAAAATTATTCGAAGAATATTCTAATAAATATCCCGAAGACGCCGAGTTGCTTAAAAAGATGTTTGACGGCGGTGCTATCGAAGTGGATGTAGATGAATTTACAAATTACGGAGAAGCTGTTGCAACCCGTTCGGCAAGCGGAGCGGTAATAAATTCCATTGCGGGTAAAGTACCGCAATTGATTGGGGGCTCAGCAGATTTAGCTCCTTCCAATAATACTTATATAAAAAGTGATGTGGACTTTTCACCGGAGAATTACGGGGGAAGAAATTTCCATTTCGGAATTCGTGAGCACGGAATGGCGAGCATTATGAACGGCATTTGTTATTACGGCGGATTGATTCCTTTTGGCGGAACATTCTTAGTCTTTTCGGATTATCTCCGTCCGGCAATACGTCTTGCCTCGTTATCTCATTTACGTCCTATATACGTTTTTACTCACGATAGTATCGGATTGGGAGAGGACGGTCCCACTCATCAACCTATTGAGCATTTAAGTTCATTAAGAGCCATTCCGGGATTAGTAGTTATTCGTCCGGCTGATGCAAACGAAACCATTTATGCTTGGAAAGCAGCCCTGCGTAACGATAAATCTCCGACTGCATTAATTCTGACTCGTCAAAAATTAACTGTGATCGATAGAAACAAATATGCATCTGCAGAAGGAGCATTAAATGGCGCTTACATATTGAAGGAAGCTACCGGAAATATTGATGCAATTATAATTGCTACTGGCTCGGAAGTTGAAATTGCTTTGGATGCCGCGGAAAAATTGGAAGCCGAAGGCAAAGGAATAAGGGTGGTTAGTATGCCCAGTTTCGAATTGTTCGAAATGCAATCGGACGAATATAAAAATTCGGTACTCCCTTCGAGTGTTGATAAACGAATAGCAATTGAAGCGGGAGTATCCCACGGATGGCATAAATACGCTACTGATGTTGTAAGTATCGAAAAATTCGGGGCTTCGGCGCCATACAAAATATTGTACGAAAAATATGGTATCACAGCTGAAGCGATTATCGATAAGCTGAAATAATTTAGACTAGAGAGAAGAAACTAGAAAACTAGAAATTAAAAGCGAGAAGAAGCCGGGTGAAAGCCCGGCTTTTTTTTATGGTTGATTGGAAATTGGGGAGGGGATGATGGGACGCTGATGAGCACTGATATATTGTGATATGTGCGGATTATTTTATCACCACTTTTATCTCATAAAAAGCGGCTAAGCCGAAAAAAAGTAAAACAATTTTACAATTCGGTTTGTGCAAGTTGATTTTTCGAGTTTTACATTTTATCTAAAAAAATAGATGGTGTAAATAGAAACAGGGTGTTACGGGTTGTAACTCGGAATGACAAAGCAATTGCAGAAGAACAATTGTTCTAATGCAATACACTTAATGGATGAATGAGAGAAAAGATAGCTGCAATATAATTGGAAATGATAAAATTTAAATTTTTGTTAAACCTTATTATCTAAAGGGATTCAAACTAATTACTGAGTTAACAGGTTATTACATACAATAGTAACCAAAATAAATGTTTTTTTCTCAAATTGTAATTAATAGCCTTATCTATTAAAACAATTACAAACACTTCAAAGCAGGGTAAGTACGAAATGCTTTTCTCGGATAATAATTCATTGCAAAAGTTACTTCTTGCGTTGTTCTATTTATTATTAATATCCGTACTTAAATTGAATGTTAATAGAGTAGTATGAATGACTGACTGAAAATGCAATTTGGGATGGATGACGGTTGTGAATTTTTAATGTTAAATTTTCAATTCTAAATTATTTTTGTATTCGCCGTTAAAGTAGTCATCCGTGTAAATCTGTGCAATCAGTGTAATCCGTGTTCTATCTAAAACAAGTATTTAATGGCAGCGAATCCGCCAATTAACAGAATGGTAAACAAAATAGCTAACGCGTTGAAGTACTTATCGATAAAGCCTTTTATCTGTTCCCCGAATTTCCAAATTAGAAAAGCGACGAGGAAAAACCTGCTTGCACGGCTAATTATGGAAGCCAGTATGAACATTGGCAAACTTATTTGAAACGCTCCTCCGGAAATCGTAAAAACTTTATATGGAATCGGTGTGAATCCGGCTGTAAAGATTATCCAAAAATTCCATTCATCGTAAAGGTGTTTTACTTTATCGAATAATTGATGAGTGAAACCGGGAACATTTGCAAAAAAGAAATTTGCCACCGAAGAGAATTCGTTTGGACTTTGCCACCAAATAAAATAACCGATTGCATAACCGACTAACGCTCCCATAACCGAAGCGAGTGTTGCGGTAGTTGCAAACTTAAAGGCTTTCGACTGCGAACCCAAAACCAAAGCAATTAATAATGCATCGGGAGGTATGGGAAAAAAAGATGATTCGGCAAACGCTAAAACGAAAAGCGCCGCCGGTCCGTAGGGCGTATCAGCCCAATGCAAAACCCAATCGTAAAGTTGTCTGATATACTTCATCAATACCTTTAAATTGAAAGTGCAAGTATAAGGAAAAAACAATAATTCTTGAAATTGTAAATCATGAATTGTTCTGTATTTATTAAGTAATTGTCTTTATTAATGAACTAAAAATCGAAAATCCTTATTTAATTGAGATTTTTATAAGAAAGTTTCACAAATTAGCAAAATGAGAAATCACGTTTTATTTATATATGCCCATCATTGGTCTGTTTTGGGCGATTGGAGCCTGTATTAGCGTTTTTTTAGGGGATTGTTTTAAAATAATATAGATGAAAAACAACTTGCATTTTTTTTGAATGAAAGTTAAATTGAATTCAAGAATAAAATAGGAGATACATATGCCCGGATTAAAAGAGTTTTCTACAATACCAGAACTATTTGATTTCGTAATGAATGATTTCGGTCCTAAACAATCCAAGCCATGCTTAATGCAAAAAGTCAATGGCAAATATCAAGATATAGGTTATAAAGAGGTTTATGAGCAGACCGAATCATTTGCTTTTGGTTTACTATCACTGGGCGTTAAAAGGGATGATAAAGTTGCAATAATTGGGGAGAACAGACCGGAGTGGGTTTATTCTGATATGGCTATTATTGGAATCGGTGGTATTAATGTTCCGCTTTATCCAATATCCACAGCCGATACAATTCAATATATTTTAAACGATTCTGAATCTGTTGGAGTAATCGTTTCCAATAAATTTCATCTGAATAAGGTTCTTAAAGTTAAAGATAAATTGCACTACTTAAAATTCATCGTTGTAATGAACGAAGAAGATTTAAGTGAGTACGATAATGTTTATACTTTTTCCCAGGTTCAAGCAAAAGGGAAAGAATATCAGAAAGAGAATCCGAATTTATTTAAAGACAATTTGAAGATTGCCGACAAGGATGCTCTAGCCACAATAATTTATACTTCCGGTACAACCGGCGAGCCCAAAGGCGTGATGCTTACACATTACAATGTAATATCAAATGTGAACGCTGCGCATAAATGTTTCGAAATGACGGAAAAGGATTTGTTCTTGTCCTTCCTGCCGTTGTGTCATATATTCGAAAGGATGGCAGGTTATTACACTGCCTTTGCTTGCGGTGCAACAATTGCTTATGCGGAAGGTATAGAGAAAATTTCCACTAATTTATTGGAAGTAAAACCAACCGTTATGACTGCCGTTCCGCGGTTATTCGAAAGAATGCATAGCAGAATTGTAAGAAATGTTGAATCTCAGCCTGAAAAGAAACAAAAAATATTCAATTGGGCTTTAGAAATTGGCAGGGAATATGAGAACCTTGCCCGCAGCGGTGATTCGATACCGATTTCTTTAACTCTCAAAAGAAAATTGGCTGATAAATTAGTTTATTCAAAATTGCGCCAGAAATTCGGTGGCAGACTTCGTTTCTTTATTTCCGGAGGTGCTGCTTTATCCCGTAATTTGGGAGAATTCTTTAAGAGCGTTGGTATTCAAATTATTGAAGGCTACGGTCTTACTGAAAGTTCTCCTGTTCTTGCTTGTAATAGATTGGATGATTATAAATTCGGAACCGTCGGTAAACCCTTCCCCGGCGTGGAAATTAAAATTGCTAAGGACGGTGAAATTCTGGCTCACGGTCCGAATATTATGAAAGGTTATTTCAAAAAGAAAAAAGAAACGGAAGAAGTATTAAAAGACGGTTGGCTCCATACCGGCGATATAGGTGTATTTGATGCGGAAGGATTTCTGATAATTACAGACAGGAAAAAACATCTGTTCAAAACTTCCGGCGGTAAATATATAGCTCCTACTCCTATAGAAAATATGTTCCTGGCAAGTAAATATATCGATCAATTTATTCTTATTGGCGATAGAAGAATGTTCCTCACTGCTTTGGTCGTTCCCGATTTCGAAGCATTGAAGGAATACGCCGATGCTCATAGAATTCCTTATAACGACGAAAAGGAATTGATCGAAATGAAGCAAATTTATGATATGATGGAAAAAGAATTTTCCAAATTCCAAAAGAGACTTGCCAACTATGAACGTGTTAGAAGATTTACTCTTCTCGAAAAACCATTCGCAATTGAAACGGGTGAAATGACTCCATCGTTGAAATTGAAACGAAAGGTTATTGAGGAACGTTACAGAAATCTGATTGAAGATATGTATAAAGGTCTGGAGAAATAATAATAATAACAATCGATTTTTAACCCGGCTCTAAAAGGTCGGGTTTTTTATTTTAAATTAAGTTATTATTGCTTTATTTCCGGTTTAATGGTGAAGGCAAACATATTTAGTACTATCATATAGTAACTTTCCTCAACTTCTTATCACAAAATGTAATAATTTTGTACATGGAAATAAACAAGGTCTCCCTATGAATAAAATTCTGTTAAAATTATTATTTGTACAATTTTTATTTGTTAGCATATTAAGTGCACAGAGCGATGACTTCGAATTTTTTGTAGTTGATTCTTATGTGAGTGTGGAAAAACCATATACCTTTCATCTGATGTTTTTCACAAGTAACGAAAGTAAAACAAAAATTATTATTGCCGATAAATACGAATATGAAATATCTCCCGATTTGAAGGAAGAACATAAGATTGAAATTGATATTAGTAAACTCCGGTTTGATTCCGTTTATATTCCGTACAAACTGATAGCAACAGATGCCGAAGGTAAAACATATGAAAGTGAAATCAACGAATTTGAACTTCCGGAAATGATCGAAATACCGAAAGGTACTTCTTCCAATATTTTTACTACCGTTTGTTTCGGCAGTATTTTTTTCTTAACACCCTCGCCGGGAATGCTTTTCGATGGCAATAGAAATCTTTTCACTCTTTCAAAAGAACTGCCGCTCATATCATTTTACGACATCGGATATAATTATCCCACCGGATATTTTGATGTTGAATATTCATTTACCATCGGTTCAAATACAAATGATTATTTCAGAATTGGATATAAACATTTGTTCCAGCCGGGTGTAATAGAATTCATTGCCACGGGAATAAATTATACAACGGATTTTGAGGGATTTGATGGAATCAGTCCGGAACTTTCATTCGGATTATTCAATATCTATGAATCGTTTACTCTGTATGCTCGTTACAGATATAACATTAAATTGGGAAATAGCGAAAATAACTTTCACGAAATCAATTTAGGGTTTTACTCAAATTTCTTTTCAATAAATTTTTAGATAAGTTGAAAAAGGTCAGAAAGGTGAAGTTACTAATGCTTTTCGAAACAATCCTATCTCAATTTATTTTGCGGAAATGAATGGCGAGATAATTGCTTTTTCGGAATTCGAAACGAATAACAAAGGGACAGGCTGGTTCGGACCTATGAGTACTTCGGTTAATGCACGCGGTAAAGGTGTTGGCGGCGTACTGCTTAAACGATGTATGAATGAAATGAAAAAAATGGGTTTCAAGACTTCAATTATTCCTTGGGTGGGACCTATTTCGTTTTATATGCATTATATTAATTCGCCCGTGGATAGAGTGTTTTGGCGTTATGAAAAGAAATTGAGTTGATATTTTTTTGAATATTACTTTAGTATGAATTGATAACAATTAAAAAAATTATATTATTCTTATTTTTAAGTCAAATTGTTTGGGCACAGACCGGGAGAGTTAAAGGAAAGGTTGCAAGCGAGGGGAATCCTCTGCTCGGCGTAAACATTCTTGTTTCGGAATTAGGTACCGGAACAGTCACCGATGAAAATGGTAATTATCTGTTGGAAGGTATTGTTCCGGGTAATTACACATTGAGATTTTCCACCGTTGGTTTTGAAACGGAATTTATTAAAGTTAAAATAATTAAAAACCGCACTTTATTATTAAATGTAAATTTAAAAGTAAAAGTAATTGAAGTTCAGCAGGTGGAAGTTACCGACTCCGGTGGGCAGAACCAAAGCGATACCCGTGTGAGTTTAATAAACGTTAAACCGAATAGCGCGCGTGTATTGCCCGGTGCAGTTACGGATGTATTTAGAACTCTGCAGGCTCTGCCCGGCGTTTTAGCCCCGAATGATTTTTCATCACAGTTAATTGTTCGTGGTTCCGGTCCGGATCAGAATTTAATAGTAATGGATGACATAGAAATTTTTAATCCTTACCGCTTGTATGGTGTTGTAAGTATGTTTAATCCCGAGGCGGTTTCATCTATCAATTTGATTTCTGCAGGTTTCCCAGCCGAATACGGTGATCGACTTTCCGCAGTTTTGAATGTGGGAAACAGGGAGGGGACATTAACAAAAAATTTTGCGGGAAATCTGAATGCGAGTATAGTTAGTGCAAATTTGGTTCTAGAAGGTAAAAACCCTTTTAATCTGCCCGGTAGTTGGTTGATTAATTCAAGAAGAACTTATTATGATTTAATTTTAGAACCTTTTGTAAAAAACTCCGGCTTAGTGGAAGAGAATGTCTCCTTCCCAAATTTTTATGATATCCAAGCCAAATTTGTTATTGGACCATTCAAGGGACATAAATTTTTATTGAACGGAATTTCATCGCGGGATGCGGTGGAGGTAATTTCCGGGAAGGAGAGGAAAACTCCTGATAGCGTAAGTGTAAAAGATAATACGTTCAATGAAGTAGCTGGCTTTGCATGGCATTATTCACCGAGTAAAAAAGTATTGAATAAATTTATTGTTTCTTATTACCGGAATAAAGGGGATGCCAATTTTGCCGGAGAGTTTCTGGATCCTTCGCTTAATCGTGATCAATTCGAAAATACTTTTCCCGATACACTCGGAAAGTTTTTGTTCAATTTCGGCTTCAATTCCAATTTTACATTCAGAAAGATTTCGCTTGAAGATAAATTCCTCTATTTTTACGGCAGAGGGAATGAATTCGATGCCGGTGGTGGCGTCGATTTTATAAGAACCATACTGGCATTTAACTTTCAAATCGATCCGCAATTTCAGGCTTTTATTGATTCGAATCCAAATTTCCGTTCGAGTTTTAACGACTTGAAAGATATACGGGATTATTATCGTGTTCATACTTATGTTCAAAATAAATTTAATTTTTCGGATGTCCTCTATCTGTTTGCCGGAATGCGGTTCGATTATTACGGAATTTTGGAAAAAGCTTATTTCTCACCGAGAATTTCCCTCTCTTATATTTTTGACGAGATAAATACACTCCGTGCTTCCTGGGGTATTTATTATCAATCGCCGGGATATGAAAAGCTGCGCGATCAAAATCTTTTTTACGATTTGAGTCAAAATATCACAAATCGGTTGAATGCCGAAAGGGCAATACACTATGTGCTTAGTTATGAAAGATGGCTTAATAACGAATGGCGAGCTAAAATCGAAACCTATTACAAAAAGTTTGATGATTTAATTTTACCTAAAAGAGTTTCGGGTACAACTTATTATACCGAATTAATTCCGGGGAAGAATCCCAGATATGTAGATTCGTGGACAAGACCTGTGCCGGTTCAAGCCGATTCTATAACACAACTACCGGTAAACGATTCCTTTGGTCATTCCTACGGAATTGAGATACTCTTGGAGAAGAAGAATCTCGATAGAGATAGTAAACTTGACGGTTGGATTTCTTATGCATTTGCTATTGCGGAAAGATATGAATACAACAAATGGATACCTTTTCGATTCGACCAGAGGCATACTTTGAATGTAATTCTTAATTACAGTGTTAATGATTGGATGAGTATTGGCACTCGCTTTCAATATGGCTCCGGTTTCCCAATTAATGCTGCAGTTGGTATTAAACCTCGGATTATTCTTGTTGATAATGACGGCGATTTTCTTCCTGAAACTCCCGAAATTGCTCATCGCTCTGATATTAACGGAAGGGAAACTGTCAATTACGATATCGATTACGGTGGACCGGGAAACAGATTCAATTCTCGGCGTCCCGAATATCACAGACTCGATGTGAGATTAAATTTCTTCGCAAAATTTTGGGGATTGGACTGGACATTCTACCTGGATGTGATAAATGTTTACAATCGTTCAAATGTCATTAATTATGATTATTTTGTTACAGAAGATTTGAAATTGGGGAAAAAAGCAACTACTATGTTCCCGATTGTACCTACACTCGGATTTAACGCAAGGTTTTAGTATTGAATAGAAATGGAATAAACATAAGATTTGGAGTACTTGGGAAACTAAGGAATTACAATAGAATTAACTTTCTATCCGGAAGGATACAAATTAAGTCTACCGAAAATTTGTTTAACCATTCTCAGATGTTCAAAAATGAAAGTCGGAATCTCTATCCGAGTAAAATTAATGAAGCATTGCTCGAAGTATTTTGGGAATTTCCAAGAAAAATGCTTGATAGAGTTTCCTTGCCACTAATAAACAAAGATTTTTTAACAATTATCACAAACAATGTATATTTCGAAGGTAAACTCTATCCGTTTAGGTTTGATACTGCTGTTAGTTCAAATAAACGGGGTAAAAGGAGTTGGATTTTGAGAAACGAAGAAAAATGTCCGGAGTTTGTTGATTCTGAATATACTCTTAATGTATATAGTGCTTGTGAAGTAAGCAACATAATCAAACTGTATAAATTTTAGGAAAGAGGAAAATAATTAATGATTAGTGATTCTATATATTCCGTATCGGAAATAACAAATGAAATAAAAGAAATACTCGAATCGAATTTCCCAACGCTCGCCGTTATCGGTGAAATCTCAAATTTCAAAGCCCACGTTTCGGGGCATTGGTATTTTACCCTAAAAGATGGTAAGGCTTCAATTAGTTGCACAATGTGGCGCAGTGTAAACAGTCGTGTGTTCTTTAAGCCTGAAGATGGAATGAAGATAATTGTACAGGGCAGAATTTCAGTTTATCCTCCTCATGGCAGTTATCAAATTGATGTGAGATCAATGCAGCCCGCCGGTGAAGGGGAATTGCAAGCTGCATTCGAAAGATTGAAAAGGAAACTTGCTCAAGAGGGATTATTTGATGAGCAGTATAAGAAGCCAATTCCCGAATTTCCAAATAAAATAGGTATTGTTACTGCTATTGACGGTGCTGCATTCCAGGATATGATTAATACGGCTAAGAGAAGATTCCCGTTAGTCGAGTTGGTTATTATGCCGGCAAAAGTTCAAGGCGAAGGGGCTGCAAATTCGATTGCTGAAGGTATAAAATTATTGAACAAAAAATCTGATGTGGATGTTATCATTATTGGAAGGGGCGGCGGTTCTTTGGAAGACTTATGGGCTTTTAACGAAGAAGTTGTTGCCAGAGCAGTTTTTGAATCTGAAATTCCCATTATATCAGGAGTCGGACACGAAGTTGATTTTACGATTTCCGATTTTGTAGCTGACTTACGTGCGGCAACGCCTACGGCAGCTATGGAATTGGCTACACCGAATCAGAATGACTTGCTCTTTCTTCTTCAAGATTTTATCGATTATTCGCACGAAAAGGTTTTAAGTTCAATAGAGTTTAGAAAAAATGAGGTCGCATCCATTCTTAACAGCTATGGATTCCGTTCTCCTCAAGATTTAGTTATGAATAAATCACAATTTTTAGATAACTTATGGTATAAAATAGAAAAAAATATTGAATCGAAGATGATTTTCGAGAAGAATCGCCTCGATTTATTCAGCAGCATTTTGGAAGCGAATAATGCCGATAAAATTTTGAGAAAGGGATATACTTTGGTTCAGCAAGAAACAAAGATTATTTCGCGAAAGGAATATCTTTCGGGGAATACATTTACTATTAAATTTTATGACGGAGAAGTGAAGGTAACTAAAAATGGCTAAAGAAAAAGAAATGAGTTTTGAAGAATCGATTAATAGATTAAAAGAAATTTCCGAACTACTCGAGAAACAAGAGATTGATATTGATACGTCAATTAAGTTATACGAGGAAGGAATTTTGTTGGCAAAGAATTGTTACAAACAACTAAAAGAAGCAGAATTAAAAATCACAAATCTGAAAGAACAATTGAAAGAAGAGATTTCTGATTGAGTGAATATAGAAAGGAAAAGGAAATATTATTATGATTGATCGTAGTAAGTATAAGTTATTATTCGAAGTAAACTCACCGAAAGATATCAAAAATTTTACTATACCGCAGTTGAAACTGCTATGCGATGAGATTAGGGAATATATGGTTGATGTTATCTCTCAGGTTGGAGGTCACTTTGGCGGCGGATTAGGTGCGGTGGAATTGACAGTTGCGTTACATAAAGTATTTGACAGCCCGAAAGATTCGATCGTGTTCGATACAGGTCACCAAGCTTATCCCCATAAAATAATAACGGGTAGAAGAGATCAACTTCCTACCATAAGACAATTACATGGATTAAGCGGATTTTTGAAAAGAAGTGAAAGCGAGCACGATGCTTTTGGTGCCGGACATGCATCAACTTCTATAAGCGCTGCTCTCGGTATTGCAATTGCAAACCGGAATTTGAAAAACAATAAAAAAGTTGTTGCTGTTATTGGCGACGGCGCAATGACCGGCGGAATGGCTTACGAAGCTCTGAATAATGCCGGTATGCTGAAAGCCGACTTGATCGTTGTTCTTAATGATAATAATATGTCGATCGCTCCGAATGTTTGGCAAATTTCTAATTATTTTAACGAAATTATTTCGCATCCGGAATACAATAAATTTAAAGGAGCTATCTGGGATTTAACCGGAAAGCTCGACGACTTTGGCGATAGATTAAGAAAAGTAGCCGCAAGATTGGAATCCGGGATAAAATCCATTGTTACACCGGGTATGCTTTTCGAAGCGCTCGGTTTTAGATATTTCGGACCGATAAACGGGCATAATATCGCCAAGCTTACTAAAATATTTGAACAGGTGAAAAATTTTAGTGGACCTATTTTGGTTCACGTAATAACTGAAAAAGGTAAAGGATATAAACCTGCAGAAGGAAACAGAACGGCATTTCATGGCGTTACTCCTTTTGACAAGGTTACCGGAAAAGCATTAAAGAAGAAATCTTCCGTGCCGTCGTATACTTCTATCTTCGGCAAAGCATTAGTTGAATTGGTTGAGAAGAACAGGAATATAGTGGGAATTACAGCAGCAATGCCGGATGGCACTGGGTTAAACCAATTGAGAGAAACCTTCCCCGAAAATTATTTCGATGTTGGAATTGCTGAAGAACATGGTGTTACTTTTGCTGCAGGCTTAGCCGCACAGGGAATGAAACCGGTTGTTGCAATATATTCAACATTTCTACAGAGGGGATTCGATCAGATATATCACGATGTTGCTCTGCAAAAACTTCCCGTTGTCTTTGCTATGGATAGAGCCGGTTTAGTTGGCGCCGACGGTCCAACTCATCACGGTACGCTCGATTTAACTTATTTACGTATGATACCAGGAATGGTAATTATGGCGCCAAAAGATGAAGCTGAGTTACGTAATATGCTTTATACGGCTTGTAATTATTATGATGGTCCGATTGCGTTGAGATATCCGCGCGGTAATGCCATCGGAGTTGAATTAAAAGAAGGATTTGAAGAGATACCTATCGGTAAAGCGGAAACTATTCGCGAAGGTGATGAAATAGCAATGCTAGCTGTTGGCAATATGGTCAACTATGCACTCGAAGCGGCAGAGATGCTTGAGCACGAAGGTATTAATTGTGAAGTTATTAATATGAGATTTGTAAAACCGCTCGATACCGAAATGCTTGATTATGTGGCTAACAAATTCGATAAAGTAATTACACTCGAAGAAAATACTTTAGTCGGTGGATTCGGCAGCGGTGTTTTGGAATATTTTGCCGAAAAAGATTATAAGTTAGCTACATTAAGAATCGGATTACCCGATAATTTTGTTGAGCATGGAACTCAAGCGGAATTACACAGAATTTTAGAAATTGATCCACAAGGGATTGTCAAAAAAGTTAAAATATTTTCGGAAGGAAAAGACGTAAACGAGGAAATTTTTGTATGAAAGAAAAGGTTAACGTAGGTATAATCGGTCTCGGCGGTGTTGCTCAAATAGTGCATTTGCCAATTCTAAGAAAATTATCTAATGTTAATATTGCCGGCGTTGCGGAATTAAATAAGAACAGATTAAATTCCATTGCGGAAAAATATCATATAGAAAAAAAATATTTACGTTACGAAGAACTATTAAAAGACGAATCGATTGATGCGGTAATCATTGCTACACCAACGGACACTCACCGAAAAATTGCCCTCGATTGTATTTCTGCCGGAAAGCATATATTGGTTGAAAAACCTATTGCGATTAATTATGCAGAGGCAAAGGAAATAATCGATGCGGCGAAAAAATATAATGCAAAAGTAATGGTTGGAATGAATCTCCGGTTTCGTCCGGATGCTATGCTGTTGAAAAGTCTTTTGAACAGCGGTGAGCTTGGTGAGATATTTTATGTGCGCTGCGGATGGATAAGAAAACAAAGTTCGGATCAATCTTGGTTCTTGAAAAGGGAGAAATCCGGTGGCGGTGTTATAATCGATCTGGGCATAGTCCTATTGGATTTAGCCCTTTGGATTATGAATTATAAAGATATTGTCAGTGTTTCGGTTCAAAAATATTGTACGGAAACACAAAACGTGGAAGATTCCGCTGTTGGATTGATTCGAATGGAAGGTGGTTCGGTAATTAATTTTGAGGTAAGCTGGTCATTGCATTCCGATAAAGATTCATTGAATCTTACGGCATTTGGTAAAAACGGAACTGCACATTTAAATCCTTTAAGAGCCTATAGAAAAGTCGGTACAGACCAGATAGACTATACGCCTTCAACCTCTGGTGGAGAAAAAAATCTTTTCAAAAAATCTTACGAAAATGAACTGAAACATTTCATTACTTCCATAGCAACGGATTCCGTTCCGTTGATTTCCTCAGGTGAAGAAGCTTTGAAAAGAATGAAACTTTTAGAAGGAATTTATAAGTCTGCCGAATTGAACAAGGAAATATCTTTGAATGAATGATAAAATAAAAATCCTCCTCGTCGATGACGAAGAAGATATTCTTGAATTTCTCTCATATAATTTAGAGGCTAACGATTATGAAGTAATTCAAGCAACCGATGGGGTGGAAGCTTTAGAAAAATTAAAAACAAAGCCGGATATTATACTTCTTGACGTCAATATGCCTAAACTGGATGGTTTTGAAGTATGCCGCAGAATCCGAGAACATAAATATTACAAAGAAATCCCCGTAATTTTTCTTACCGCCAGAACGAGCGAAATTGATGAATTGAAAGGACTTGATTTAGGCGGAAACGATTATATCAAAAAACCAATTTCACCAAATTTATTACTTGCGCGAGTTAGGGCTAATTTGCGCAGAGTAAATGTAAACGAAGAAAAAATTCTGCCTCCGGAATTGACTATCGGTGTTATTCAAATAAATAGAAGGAATTTTTCCGTAACAATTGACGGCAGAGCTGAATTTTTTCCTAAGAAAGAATTTGAAATTTTAACCCTTCTGGCATCCGTTCCCAACAAGGTATTTTCGAGGGAGGAAATTCTGGAGAAAGTTTGGGGAACGGACATTTTTGTTGTCGATAGAACAGTAGATGTTCACGTTAGGAAAATTCGTGAAAAACTTGGTGAATTTGCTTATTTAATTGAAACAATCAAAGGTGTTGGATATAAATTTAAAACGGAAGATTAAGAACTTTAGCAGGGTAAAAATAGCCGTTAAATTAATTGGCAAATTGAGCCTTCTGCCTTTGATTATACTTCTATTTTATATCCTCTTTTTCCCGTTTCAACTAGATATTTTTCTATTCCTTGTAGTTTCGCTTACTTGCTTCACATTATTTTTCGCCTATTATTTTATTAAAAAGTACTTCGAAGAATTTAACCAGCTCGATGAAATCATCAGAAAAATAATTTTCAAAGAGATTGAAGAATTGGATAATTTGGTACTAAGCGATTTGAATGAGGAACTGAGGGAAGAATTAAAATTATATTTAGCTGAAATAAAAGAACAGGAAAGAAAAGTATCGCAACTCTCAAAAGCACGCTCACAATTTTTAGGAAATGTTTCTCACGAATTGAGAACGCCTATATTTGCCATTCAAGGTTATATCGAAACATTGATGAACGGGGCAATACACGATAATAATGTAAACGTCCGCTTTCTTGAAAAAGCCTCAAAACATTTGAATAATTTGAATCAGCTCTTAAATGATTTAATTGAAATATCGATGATTGAAGCGGGCGAAATGATGATGAGTTTCCGCTATTTTAATTTGAAAGAATATTTAACTGGCATTCACAAAGAGATGTCGTCTTTCGTTGAAGATAAAGGGAAAGTACTAAAATTACACCCTGTACCGGCAAAGCTTGAAGTGCTTGGGGATAAAGCCCGGTTAAAGAATGTACTCGTTAATTTGATTTCGAATGCAGTAAAATATAATCCTAATGAGTTGATCGAAATTTATACAGAAGATTTGGGAAAGAGAGTAATGATAAGCGTAAAAGATAACGGTTTGGGTATTCCCCCTAAAGAGATTGATCGTATTTTTGAACGCTTTTACCGTACCAAAAGAGACAGGGAGAGTAATGTTTCAGGAACGGGACTTGGGCTTGCAATTGCAAAGCATATAATTGAAGCGCATGGCTCTCAACTAAAGGTTAAATCGAAATTAGGAGAGGGTTCTGAATTTTATTTCGATCTAAAAAAATGATTCAGATATTCCGTACATCAACATTCAACATTTATAAAATAATATTATTCGCCTTCGCAATTTGTTTGAGCCAAATTTTTTCGTCAATGTTAATGCCATGAATTTGCATTAAGATATTTTTTGATTCATCTAAAAAAAAGCGGGCTATTAACTGATTGGAGAAGACAGGCGGTTTTTCCGATATGAATTCATTTTCTAATAATTCGTTAATTGCTGTTTCACAAAATGATTCACTGAATCCAAAGTGCTTTCCAATGATCATAGCCATCTTTTTTTCTTCATCTTCAAGTATATTATCCTTTCTTATTAATATAAGAAAGCCCCTTAAAAAATTACTCTTATCTTCTATCGTCATCTTCATCTTCATCGAAATTACTTTTATATTGTGATTTTAATTGGTTAATAAAAAATTCGGGATTTGCTTTGAACGTTTCGCTGCAAAAAATTGAGCAAAAGTAATATGTGTTGTTTTTATAATTAATAGTTAGTTCATTGTTATTCTTAAAGTTAGTTCTCACTTCCATACCGCATACGGGATCGAAAGTTATTTCATCGTTATACATTTATTTCCTCTCAATTATTTATCAGATTTTTATTCTCGAAGTTTTCGTACTTTATACATTTTCAAAATATCCATGAATAAGTTCTCTTCTTTTTCTATTTCCAATCCGGCTTTAATTATATTTTGTGACGTGTCCCTATTAATATTATATCCAAAGAAGAAAACCGTAATCGGATTTAATAAATTCATTAGTTTGTTAAAAGGGAATTTTTTTGAACCTACATGTTCTAACATTAAAAGTTTACCATCCGGCTTTAATACACGCTTAATTTCTTTCAACCCTTCAATCGGATGGGGTACTGAACAGAAAACAAATGTAGTTATTACGGTATCAAAACTTTCTGCCGGGAATTCTAACTTTTCGACATCCATCAAAGACAATTTAACATTATTGGTATTTTTTCTAATTGCTTTCGACAACATTCCTTCACTAAAGTCAATAGCAATAACGTCCTGAGAAGAAGAATAATATTTTAAATTATTTCCCGTTCCTACTCCCACTTCCAGAATATCTCCTACGGCTTGCGATATTAATTTCTTTCGGTACTTTCCGAAAAAGATTTCCATAGGAGATTCAAAAAAATCATAAAAATAAGAATAGCGATTGTACCGCCTTTGGATTTTATTTGTTCGTGTGTTTGATAAGTTTGTCATTATATAATTTAAATTTTTTAAAACATTTTTAAATAATTGAATTTAATTTCTCCTATTGGATATTATTCCAATTTCAGGACTTTTGATTTTTTAGATGACAATAATGAAGATAATTCCTGTTTTGATTATTGTTGCATCTTTTTATTAAATAAACTCTAAAAGAATAATAACCATAATTAAACTTATATGTAGTATTACAGATTATGGAACAATAATTGTACCAAGAGAATTAAATGATTATTTTTCAATTAATAATAATTATCAAATAATGTAAGAATGCCGAAATTTATCAGTGAGATATTGTTAGTAGCTTCAATTTTTGCAAGTATAGGAATAATATATATTATTTATGCGAGGGATACTCTCCATACTACGGCTAGATTATATATTATGACTATGCTGTTGATTATAGGTTATCTGATTTCCCATGGTGTGCATTTCTTATTTATAAGAGATTCCGATGTAACGATTTTGGATCAATCTTGCCATTCTTTCTTGTTATTAATTTTATTATCGCTCACATTCTTTTCCATCTATTTCCCGGAAGAGAAAAAAGTATCGCATATACTTCAACTGGTTATTCTGGTGCCGTCATTATTAATGCTTTACGGAATTTGGAGTAATTGGTTTTTATTAGAGTCGCACTCACATTCCGGAAAGTTCCAAGCGCATTACACAAAGCATTATTACCTATTCCTAACCTGGTACGGTATTCTATTGGCTTTTAACGTAATAATACTGGTGAAGAAATTTTTAGAGCAAAAGGATCCTGAAAAGAAGAAGCAGATTATTCTGTTTATTGTCGGGTTAATAGTTACAAATATACTTGCTGCCACATTCGGCTTGATATTGCCTTGGATTTTAGGTTTTTACTATTTAGTTGAAATCAGTCCCACTTCATTTATTGCGGGTGTAATTCTATTTACAACAATCGGTATCGGAAAGTTTAATCTTTTCCCCGTTGTAACAGAAAAATTGCACTCTTTCAGCATAACTAAAAAAGTTATCTTTTCAGCTTTAATTATCGTTCCCATAATCATTATTCTATTTCAAATACCGCTTGGCAGAGTTGTATTAGGGGTGAATACCGCGGAATTGTGGGAGAAGTATTTTATCCTTAGCCTATTGAGCGGTATAATTGTAAGTATTACAATGGCTTTCGTAATAGTTAAACTAATTGCTGATCCGATAACTAAAATAAAAGAGAAAGCTGAGGAGATAAAAAAAGGGAACTTTGGAATTAAGGTGAATTATAATTCGAACGATGAGATCGGGGAATTGGTCGATACGTTTAACTCGATGTCTCAAAAATTAAATGAAGACAGGATAGAGTTGAAAAAGCAACAGCGACATATATCCCTGCTCTTAAAAGCAATAGAATATTCAAATGCAGGTATCTGTATATTGAACGGTGATTATAAAATCATTGAAGCCAATCAAAAATTCTCCAGATTTCACGCTTTAACGCAAAACCTATCCAAAGGTGATCAGGTTTTACCTCTATATGATAAAATCATGAGCAAGGAGGATTATGAAAGGATCATTTCCTCCCTTGAAAATTTTGAAGATTTTGAAAGTGAAATTAATGTTGATTGCCAAGACGGTTCAAAAAATGTATTATTAATTTCGATTACTAATTTTATTCTGGAGGATACAACTCCGGCTTTTATAATTGTGGAAGTGGACATCACAGCATTGAAATTACTCGAACGACAGTTATTTGAAACGGAAAAACTTGCAGAATTGGGAAAAATGGCTGCCGTTCTTGCACACGAAATTAAAACTCCTCTGACATCTATCAAGATGAATGTTGATATTTTGTTATCCGGTCGTCAATTCGACGAAGAGGATCATAATTCATTTAAAATTATCAACAGGGAAATCAACAGATTAAATAATCTCGCTAAAGAAGTTCTCCTATTCTCGCGGCAAAGTGAATTGAATCTTCAACCGATTAAGATTAAGAAATTGGTTGATGAAGTGATTTCAAATATTTCTGCGAACGGTAAGCATATTATTTTTCACAATGATTTGAACGAAGAGGAACTAATAGTTGACAAGCAGAAGATATATCAAGTATTTATGAATTTATTAACAAATTCTATTGAAGCAATTGATGATGAAGGAACAATAAAGATATATTCAAGGAAGTCGCCTGAAGGAATTGATGTGTTTGTAGAAGATTCAGGTAAGGGAATCCCCGAAAAAGATCAAAATCTGATTTTCCAACCGTTTATAACATTCAAAGCTTCCGGAACCGGACTTGGGCTTGCAATTGCTCAAAAAATTATGGAACAGCATAATGCAAGTATTCGTCTTTTAAGTTCGGAAAAAGGGAAAACTATTTTTAATTTGAGATTCAAATAATTTATGGTATTCATATGGCAAAAATTTTAATTATTGATGACGACCGTTCGATTAGAGAAACTTTGGTAGGATTTTTCAAAAGGAAAAATTTCGAAACCCTCAGTGCCTCCAATGGTAAAGAAGGATTAGAGGCGGTTAAAAAATATTTGCCAGATATTGTATTAAGTGATATAAGAATGCCTGAGATTACAGGAATTGAGCTGTTGGAAGAGATAAAGAAAATAAACGAGGAAGTGATTGTAATTTTAATGACAGCTTATGATGATATGCAAACGACTATTCAGGCTATTCAAAAAGGCGCGTATGATTATTTAGAAAAACCGATTGAAATCAACAAGTTGGAAATTATTGTAAATCGAGCGCTCGAAAACAGAAGATTATCCGAAAAATTGAAAAAATTTGTTACCGACCCGGATGAAGAATTTAAAATTAAAAATGAAATTATCGGTAAAACTCCTGCGATGAAGCAGGTTTACAAAAGGATAGGTCAAGTTGCTAGTAATAGAGTAACTACATTAATATATGGAGAAAGCGGAACGGGAAAAGAGTTAGTTGCAAAGGCAATCCATTACAGCGGTATAACACAGGATGAGCCGTTTATAGGCGTAAACTGCACCGCATTAAGCGAATCACTACTCGAAAGTGAATTATTCGGACACGTTAAAGGAGCGTTTACCGGTTCTGTAAAAGATAAAAAAGGTAAATTTGAATTAGCCGGAGAGGGTACAATTTTTTTGGATGAGATATCCGAAATATCGCCTTCATTGCAGGTAAAACTGTTAAGAGTATTACAGGAAAAGGAATTTGAAAGAGTTGGAGGAGAGTTCTCTATTCCGTTAAAAGCTCGAATTGTTGCGGCGACAAATAAAAATCTTGAAGAACTTGTACAAGAAAATAAATTTAGGGAAGATCTCTTTTTCAGGCTTAGTGTTGTAAGAATCGACTTACCGCCGTTAAGAGAAAGGAGTAGCGATATACCACTCTTGGTAAATTATCTCCTCAAAAAAATTAACAGGGAATTGCATAAAAATGTTACAAAAATTCCCCAGAGTTCTATGAATAAACTGCTAAATTATAATTGGCCCGGGAATGTGAGAGAATTGGAAAATACTCTAATGCAGGCTGTAGTTCTTTCCACATCCGATGTGCTCGAAGAAGAGAATATTTTATTGAGGGGAACTTCCGATTTGAACTCCGGTAATGATTATAGTGCAAATCTATCTCTTGCCGAAGTCGAAAAACTTCATATTACTAAAGTGCTCAATAATTTGAATTGGGATAAACCAAAAGCTGCTAAAGTACTGGGAATTTCACTCCCGACGCTTTATTCTAAAATTGAGAACTATTCCATCAAATCCTCAAAAAATTAAATTTTTTAATTTATTTAAAAAATTTAACTCTTCTAATACCCGCTAAAAGTCAATTTTTTAACGTTTTATGCCAATTTAAATTGGCACACTGTTTGCTGCTAATATTAAAATTTTTAGGTTATACAATGACAAGTTTAGCATGGTTAATATTTTATATAATTTTTGTTGGTACCATAATCCTAATTCTATTAAAACTTTCAAAAAAATAAAGGTTGTAAAAATGTTCAAATTAAACAAATTTCTTTTTGCAGTTATGGCGCTATTAGTAATTTCATTTCCAGCTAAAGCGCCAGCTCAAAAAATTCAGCAAGATGAAAAGCTGGATAAGTTGATTTCTCGGGCAATTGAAGTTAGCCCGCGATTAAATCTCATAAATTCGAAGCGTAAATCTGCAGAATCGGTAATTCCTCAAGTATCAAATTTGAGCGATCCGCTGCTGGTTTTAGGGCTAAATAATTTACCCGTTAATAGTTTTTCTTTTACTCAAGAACCTATGACGGGTAAGGTAGCATCTCTGAGTCAAGCAATTCCTTTCCCCGGAAAATTGGAAACTGCGGGAAAATTCAAAGCGAAAGATGTTGAAATTATTTCCGAGGAATACAGAGACGCGACGAATGAATTAATAAAAAATGTTAAGCAACTCTATTTTGAATTAAGCTTTGTTAGAAAAGCTATTGATATTACATATAAGAACCGCGAGTTGCTTAAAAGTATAGAGAAGGTGGTTCAAACCAAATATGCTGTTTCGAGAGCAAGTCAACAAAATTTAGTGAAAGTGGCTCTTGAAATTACGAGAATCAACGACAAACTTGAAGAGTTGAAAGGGGAAGAAAGAGCGAAATTAGCTGAGCTCAACGCTTTGCTGCTTTATGATTCTGATTCTCCCATAGAAACTTCGGAATTGGAGGGAGTAGATTATTCAAATATTAGTGTTGATAGTCTCGTTAAGCTAAGTGTGGAAAACAGACCCTTCCTTAAGCAAATAAAATTAGCCGAAGAAAAATTCAAGGTAAAAGAAAAGTTAGCTGAATTTGATTACTACCCGAATTTTAACATCAGGCTTCAATATTCCCAAAGGGACGAGCTGGCGAAGACTAATACCAATTTAAACGATTTCGTGAGCTTTTTTGTGGGCATTAATCTTCCGTTAAATTATGGTGGAAAGGTTGATGCGAAGGTTGAAGAGGCTAAGTACAATCAGGAAGTATTTAAAAATAAATTTGAAACATCCATTCAATTGTTAAGAAAGGCATTCGGTTCAATTACTTCCAAATTGAAAGAATTAAGTGAAAGGGAAAAACTTTTTGAAGAAGGATTAATCCCTCAAGCAGAACAATCATTAAAAGCTGCACTTGCCAGCTATCAAGTTGGCGATGTTGACTTTTTGAATGTTATAGACTCACAAAACCGTTTATATCAGATTGAAATAATGTTATATAAAATCAGAAGCAATTATCAAAAAACAGTTGCTAATTTAGAGTTTTTATCAGGAATGAAGTTTTAATAATTATATAAGTGGAGTAAGAAAATGAATAAAAAAATAATTTTGACAATCTTATTGTTAATAATTCTAGGCGGCGGCACATATTACTTTGTGAGTTCCTCAAACGGAAATGATAACGCCGGACAAGTTGAAGAAAAACAATTATATACATGCGGAATGCATCCGGATATTATTCAAGAAGAGCCCGGAGATTGTCCGATATGTGGAATGAAATTATTGCCGGTCAAGAGCAGTACAAGCGCTAGTTCCGGCGAAAAGAAGGAAAGAAAAATTATTTACTGGCGCGCGCCAATGAATCCGAATGAAATATATGATAAACCGGGTAAATCCAGAATGGGAATGGATTTAGTACCTGTTTACGAAGATGAAGTTGGCGGCGAAGGTATTGTTACAATAGATCCGGCAATTCAGCAGAATATGAATGTGAGAATTGATGAAGTAACCGAAAAAACAATTAAAACAGAAGTAATTACCAACGGTATTTTACGTACAGACGAAAGACGTGAATTTATTGTAACTACAAAAGTCGGCGGCTGGGTTGAGAAAATGTACGTTAATTATACGGGTCAGGAAGTTAAAAAAGGACAGAAACTGATCGATATATATTCTCCCGAGTTAGTTGCTGCTCAGCAGGAATTCCTTACAGCACTCGACTATAGTAAATCCATTTCATACAGTTCGCATACGGATGTATTAAGCAGTGGTAATGAATTAATAAAAAATGCCAGAAGAAAATTAGAATTATTCGACATCAGTGCCGAAGAAATTGAGAATTTGAAAAAAACTGGTAAAATAAAAACTTACATGACATTGTATGCTCCTTTCGATGGAACAGTAATTCATAAAAATATAATCGAAGGGCAAAAAATTATGCCCGGAACCCCGTTGTTAAAAATAGCTGATTTGAAGAATCTTTGGTTAATTGCTGACGTTTATGAATATGAGCTCTCAAAAATTAAAGTCGGTTCGGATGCTGAAATCCGTTTCAACTATCTGCCCGGAAAAGTATTTCATAATAAAGTCTCTTTCATCTATCCTACTTTAGACGCTAAAACAAGAACTGTTAAAGTTAGAATAGATATTAAGAACAGCAACAACGAGTTGAAACCGGATATGTATGCTGACGTTGTTATTAAAGGTAAAACTTTATCCGGCAAACCGGTTGTTCCTGAACAAGCAATTATTAGAAGTGGAAGAAAATCGATCTTAATCTTAGCATTGGGTAACGGTAAATTTAAGCCTGTTGAAGTTAAATTGGGCGAATATGCCGAAGGTTATTATCAGGTACTTGACGGTATTTCAGTTGGAAATAAGATTGCTACATCAGCACAATTCTTAATTGATTCGGAAAGTAGTTTGAGAAGTGCGGTTAGCCAATTCAGAAATTCCGCTGAATCGAAAGCCGATGATTCTTCTGCAGTAATTAAAAGAGAAAAAGAAAAATTGGAACAAGATCACAGTACAATGGATATGGATGAGACTTTGACTAAAGACAATGAAACAATGGATATGTCTGCGGAAGAACATAATCATTCCGAAGAAATAAAGGAAGATGATATTGTACGTAAAGGTGTGATAGATGTGGAAAGTATTGATAAAAATAAAGATGGTAAAGTATTTCAGGATATTATGGACTGGAATGTTATATCAGACAAACCGGGCAGATGCCCAATTTGCAACATGAAATTGAAAGAATTTACAATTGAAGAAGCAAAACAAAATTTAATAGATAATGGTTTTAAAGTAAAATAAGAATTATCAGGAGATTTAAATGGATCACGGCGCACGTAAGAAAGAAGGATTGATAGAAAAGACGATAGAGTGGTCGATCAATAATAAGATATTGGTCATCATTCTTACGGTTGCCCTCGTTGCCGGGGGTATATGGGCTATCAGAAATACTGCGATAGATGCAATACCTGATCTCAGTGACGTCCAAGTAATTATATTTACGGAATATCCCGGACAAGGACCGCAAATAGTTGAAGATCAGGTAACGTACCCATTAACGACTAAAATGTTATCAGTACCATATGCAATAGATGTAAGGGGATATTCGTTTTTTGGATTTTCGATGGTGTATATAATATTCGAAGACGGAACGGATATTTACTGGGCAAGAAGTAGAGTATTAGAGTATCTAAGTTCTCTGAGGAACGATTTGCCGGAAGGCGTTTCTCCTCAATTGGGACCTGATGCAACCGGATTAGGATGGGTTTACCAATACGTCCTGAAATCTGATAAAAGGAGTCTGCAAGAATTACGCTCCATTCAAGATTGGTTCCTTAGATACGAACTTACTGCTATTCCCGGTGTTTCGGAAGTTGCCAGCATTGGCGGATATGTAAAACAATACCAAGTTAATGTTGACCCGAACAAACTTGCTTCCTATGGAATTCCTCTTCAAAAAGTTAAGATGGCTATAAAGAAGAGTAACAATGATGTAGGCGGCAGGTTGATGGAAATGGCTGAAACCGAATTTATGGTTAGAGGTTTAGGCTATATTAAAAGCACGGAAGATCTTAAGAATATCAAAATAGGTGTTAATAAGAGAACAGGAACGCCTATTTATTTGAAAGATGTTGCTAATATCGATATTGGTCCGGAACTTAGAAGAGGATTAGCAGATTGGAACGGTGAAGGGGAAACCGTAGGCGGAATTATTATTCAACGGTTTGGAGAGAATGGTTTAGCTGTTATTGAACGTGTTAAAAAGCGTTTGGAAGAACTAAAATTATCTCTACCGGATGATATTGAAATAATTACGTCATACGATCGTTCTTCACTAATACATAGAGCAATTGATAACTTAAGTGATAAATTAATAGAAGAAAGTATTGTAGTTGCGCTTGTAATTATTGGTTTCTTACTCCACGTACGCAGTTCGCTGGTTGCTATATTTACATTACCTACAGCGGTGTTAGCTGCTGTACTCGTAATGAAATTACAGGGAATAAATGCTAATATTATGTCCCTCGGCGGTATAGCAATTGCAATTGGCGCGATGGTGGATGCCGCAATTATTATGGTGGAGAACTCGCACGCGCATATTGTGCACAACAATGATCTACCTGAAGATAAACGCCGGCCACACTGGGCGGTTATTATGGAATCTTCGAAAGAAGTAGGTCCTTCAATCTTTTATTCCTTATTGGTTATTACTGTATCCTTCTTGCCGGTATTTACATTGGAACAGCAGGAAGGTAGATTATTTAAACCGTTAGCTTTCACAAAAACTTATGCAATGGCTGCCGGTGCAATTCTTGCTATAACAATTGTTCCGGTATTGATGGGGTTCTTTATTCGTGGTAAAATGAAAAGAGAAGAAGAAAACCCCGTTACTAATATACTTATGAAAATGTACCACCCAATTGTAGAGTTCGTATTGAGATTCCGGTGGTGGGTGATTGGTGTATCATTTCTTATTACTGTAGCTACTTATTTCCCCTTTTCTCAATTGGGTTCGGAATTTATGCCACCCTTGTATGAAGGAGATCTCTTATATATGCCAACAACATTACCGGGTATCTCAATTACAAAAGCCCGGGAAGTTCTACAAACTACCGATAAAATCATAAAATCATTTCCGGAAGTTAAATCGGTATTCGGTAAAATAGGTAGAGCCGAAACGGCTACCGATCCGGCACCGCTTTCGATGATTGAAACCACAATTCAGTTGAAACCTCGGGATCAATGGAGACCGGGAATGACACCTGAAAAGTTGGTTGAAGAAATGAACGAAGCTGTTAAAATTCCCGGTGTTACGAATGCATGGACTATGCCTATTAAAACTAGGATAGATATGCTTTCTACCGGTATCAAAACTCCGGTTGGTATCAAGATTGGCGGTCCGGATTTGAATGTATTGCAGAAATTAGGTAAGGAAATCGAAGAAGTTGCTAAAACAATTCCGGGTACTCGTTCTGCTTATGCCGAAAGAGCTGTAGGTGGAAACTATGTTGATTTTGATATTGATAGAAAAGCAATTGCCCGCTACGGACTTACTATTGAAGACGTGCAGAATGTATTTATGTCTGCTGTAGGCGGAATGAATATTACAAAAACTGTAGAAGGACTAGAACGCTATCCTGTTAACTTACGTTACCAAAGGGATTACAGGGAGAACCTTGAAGCTCTAAGAAGAGTTCTCGTACCCATACCGGGTGGCGGAAATGTTCCTTTGGAACAATTGGGAACGATTGAAGTAGTTAAAGGTCCTCCGGTTATTAAATCCGAAAACGCACGTCCGAATGCTTGGGTTTATATTGACTTAGAGAATATAGACGTAGGTACTTATGTAGAAAATGCGAAGAAGATTATAGCAGAAAAAGTTAAAATTCCACCTGGATACTCCTTGGTATGGAGCGGTCAGTACGAATATATGCAAAGAGCTTCCGAAAAGTTAGCAGTAGTTCTGCCGCTTACATTGTTGCTAGTAATTATGCTGCTTTATTTTAACACGAAGTCCTTTATTAAAACAGGTATTATTCTTCTTGCATTGCCTTTCTCAATGGTAGGCGCAGTTTGGTATCTCTATTTCGCAGGTTACCATTTGAGTGTGGCTGTTTGGGTAGGTATAATTGCTTTGCTCGGTGTTTCAGCCGAAACGGGTGTAGTTATGCTTTTATATCTCGACATCGCCTACGATAATTGGAAGAGAAAAGGAAATATAAATAATTTGGAAGATCTTCGTCATTCAATTTACGAAGGTGCTGTTAAGAGAATACGTCCTAAAATGATGACTGTAATGGTTCTTTTCTTCGGTCTATTGCCAATATTAATTGGACATGGCGCCGGAGGAGATGTGATGAAAAGAATCGCTGCTCCTATGGCGGGAGGTATATTTACCAGTCTCGTTATGGAATTAACCATTTTCCCCGCGGTGTTCTATCTAATTAAAAAAAGGGGATTGAAAGAAAAGAACGAAAATGTGCCCGAGGAGGTGTAAAATGAAAGAGATAAAAGCTTACATCAGAAGGGAACAGGCTGAATATGTAATTCGCGAGCTCGAAGAAGCAGGAGTGAAAGGAATGACTGTACTCGATGCAAGCGCTCTTGCGGAATGGGCTGATCCCGAAGCTTATAGCTTTTCAATTAAGTATGTACAGAAATATTCAACTGTAGTTAAGATTGAATTGATCTGTAAAGCTGAGGAAGTTGACAAATTAGTAGATGTTATCATTAAAAATGGCAGAACCGGACTCAGTGGTGACGGTTGGATTTTCATAAGTAATGTTGAAAAGGCCATTAAAATTAAAACAGGTGAAATCAACAAATTAAATTAATAAGTTAAACTAATAAGGAGTTCAATATGAAATCTATAATGAAATTATCCATGTTTATTTTCTCATTCGTTTTGGTCGCTTCGGTTTTCGGACAGGATGCGCCGAAAACTATGAAAAATCATAAAATGATGAGCGACAGTTGCACGGCCAAAACCGACAGTTGCATGATGATGAAAAATCATAAAATGATGGATCACGACAAAATGATGAAAGATCATAAAATGATGCATCATGATAAAATGATGAAAGACGGTGGAATGAAAGGAATGCATTCAGTAGTTCGTAAAGGCGTTATTGATGTAGAATCCATCGATGCGAATAAAGACGGAAAAGTATTTCAGGATGTAATGGACTGGAATGTTATTTCGGATGAGCCAGGTAATTGTCCGATTTGTGAAATGAAACTCAAAGAAGTTACAATTGAGAAAGCTAAAGAAAATCTAGTTAAACATGGTTTTAAAGTTAAGTAGGAATGTGAAATGAAACGATTATTGCAAGTTTTGCCCTTATTAACATTGGTATCGTTATGGTTAAATATAAACGTATCGGCACAACAGCATCAAATGATAAATCAAAACTTGCAGAATAACATGCAGCATAACATGCAGAAAATGATGCAGCAAAATATGCATCAGATGATGGAACATATGGAGCAACTGCAATCCCGGATGCAAGTAATGGTGCAAGATATTCAAGGAAATCATCAAGTCGGTAATGAACAAAATGTAATGATGAATATGAAGAGTATGTCGGAGAGCATAGAAGATATGTTACAACATATGAATGCTCTTATGAAAGATAAGAATATTATGACGGATGAAAATATGATGGAAAACATGAATGAAATGATGAAAAACATAAAAGCGATGATGAATAATTACGACGAGATGATTTCTGCATACGGGAAAAGAATGCAAGATAATAAGGTGGAAAAATAATAAGATGAAAAAGACGATATTAAAATCGTTGATAATGAGTTCAATTCTGTTAACCGGAATTGTATCCGCTCAAGGGAAATTATATGCAAACTCCTACTTGCTAGTTGTGGGAGGAGATTTCCAAGACGGCTCAAATCATTCCAATCTATTTTTCTACGGTGGAATTAAATATCAGGCTCAGAATTATTATCTGAGCCTGAGTATTCCTCTTGTATTCGGAAGCAGTAGCTCTTTTATGCAATTGGGGAATGCGTATTTACCGAATGAAAATGAAACCGGGCATAATGGCAGTCGATGGTTTAATAATAATGGTCATATGGGAGATAATTCGAGTTCAATGACTTCGATTAATGCCGGTTTAGGTGATTTATATATTAACGGAAGTTTTGACTTACTAACCGAAAGTAGCGATTTACCCGCTTTGTCGGTAGATTCTTACATTAAGTTCCCGACGGCAAGTCAATCGCTTGGGATAGGAAGCGGTAAATTCGACTATTTCACTGCATTAGGTATTAGAAAGTCGATAGATAATTTATCATTCTTTGCTCAAGTCGGTTATCTTACAATCGGTAAAGTTGATGGCGTAGATACTAACAATCCTGTTACAATCAGTCTGGGAGCAGGTTACATTATGGATGGCGGTGAGAGTTCTTTTTATTTAGCTTATGATTCATACTCCACAATCGTTGATGGTTATTCGGCTCCTAAGCAAATAGGGTTGGGATATAATTACAAAATAAATGCTGATTTATTCTTCACATCAATTTTATCCATTGGGTTAAATAGTTCTGTTTCAGATTATAGTTTGAGTACGGGGTTCAATTATGGAATATAAATTTTAATGCAGATTTAAAAATAAGATGTGGATTATGCAAGTAGCGGAAGAAATAAGAGTAAAATAATTTTCAAAAAATTATTAAAGTTTGAATAAGCAAGGAGTGGGTTATGAAATGTAATAATTGTGGTTCCGAAAATTCGAATGATAACAAATTTTGCACCGAATGTGGAACTGAATTAAAGGCAGCCTCCGAATCTATTTATTGTCCTAAATGCGGCGCGGAAAATAGTAAGGATAGTAATTTTTGCGTTAACTGTGGTTCAAGAATTCAAAGCAAGCAAAAAAAGCATTCTGTTAATAATAAGAAAAAACAACAGAATAGAACTCGAAATAACAAACCAGCTAAAAGATTAACGATAATCGATATCTTCCAAGAAAATAAGGCATTATCTGTTATTGGATTATTGATTGTAGCATTTATTATCATACAAGTACTACCCGGAGAAAAACAAAGACCTCTAACAAATAATTTCCAAACTAATAACGGTTTTGGATTTGCAAATTCGCGTGTTACTGATATTGCTTCAAAATTTATTTGTTCTTGCGGTACTTGCGGGGAATTACCATTGGAATCTTGTGATTGCCCAACAGCCAGAGAGGAAAAGGCGTTTATTCAATCGCAGATTACTGCTAAAAAATCCGATGCTGAAATTATTAAATCTGTTAATTCAAAGTACGGCTGGATTAAACCTCAATTTACAAATTTGTTATCTAAGTTTACTGGAAAAAGAGATAATGGAAACAAGAGCCAAAAAGCAAATGCCCGGTTGGCTTCGTTGGAAGACCTGATTTTGATTGCGGAGCATTTTAGTTGTCCTTGCGGACAGTGCGGTATAGATGAATTGAAAGATTGTAATTGTAATCATCCGCGAGGTGCAAAAGAAGTGAAAGGCTTTATAGCAAGTAAGATAAAAGAAAACGCTTATACTGTTGATCAGATAATAGATTTGGTAGATAAAACCTACGGTGGCAGAAAAATTTAAGGAGAATTGAGATGAAATTTTGTCCAAATTGCGGAAATAAATTAGAAAGTAATATTAAATTTTGCAATGAATGCGGAACTAAAGTTAGCGGTTCAATTGACCCGAAAAGTACTGAGAATATTGAAGAAAAAAGAACCATAGTAGAGACGGATAATCAATCTTCTTCTAAATTTATATTTAATATTATTATTGCACTTATTTTTGCCGGAAGTATATTTTATTACTTTGCGAGTAATAAAACTAAAGAGGAAGAAATTATTGACAATCAACCTCAAGTAATCGGAAGTATGGAATATCCGTCATCCCGATTTGATATGCAGCCTGCTGATTATACAATTGAAGGAGATTATTTGGTGCTTTCCCTTAGTGAGGTATTAGATAAAAAATTTGTTCGATTTGTATATAAAAATCAGTTGAGAGAAATTCCTATGCTCGCATATATTAATGAAGACGGGAATTTAGTCACTTCCATTTCAATGTGTGAGCCTTGTAACTCGACAACCTTTCATATTAAATCTGACGAATTGGTTTGCAATTCGTGCGGTTCGACTTGGGAATTAAATACACTAAGGGAAGTTAGCGGTTCATGCGGGAAATATCCTCCGGATCCGATTCCGAGTACAATTAAAGGTGATAAAATATTTATATCATTGAAAAACGTTGAATCCTGGCGGAGACGTGTTTAGAGGTAGGTATGAAACTGTATAGTATTTCATTTAAAAGTCTTAGCAGAAGAAAGAGTAAAACATTCTTCTTGGTTTTTAGTCTTATTTTGGCTGTTTCTTCTATTGTATCTCTTGTTAATGTTTCCTACCTCTTAAGTAATAATTTGGAAAATGAATTGGATGTCTTCGGCGCAAATATTTTGATTACACCATTGGATAATTCACTTTCGATAAATTACGGCGGAATAAACTTAGGTGATGTATCTTTTGAAAAAGGCGGATTGAAATATAAGGATTTAGAGAAAATAGACTCAATTAAGAACCGTAAAAATCTCAGTACTATAGCGCCTAAGTTTTTCCATATTTTTAATATAAATGATAGGAAAACACTATTCGCCGGAATTGATTTTAATAATGAGTTTAAGCTTAAAAAGTGGTGGGAAATTAATGGTAAAAAACCTGAAAGTAAATCGGAAGCGCTCATTGGTATCAATGCCGCTAAAAGATTAAAACTATCGCTCGGTGATACAATAAAAATTAAAGATAGAAGTTTAGTTGTTTCCGGTATTCTTAAGAGTACCGGCTCTCAAGATGATGAAATGATATTTGCGGATATAAACGTTGTTCAAAAACTTGCGGGAAAGGTAGATGAGTTGAGTTTAATTGAAATATCCGCTTTGTGCTACGATTGTCCAATTGAAGAAATTGTCCGTCAAACTTCTGAGAAACTTCCGAATGCAAATGTAACCTCGGTTAAAAAAACTATAGATAGTAGAAAATATACATTGGCTAAATTTAAAAACTTAGCTGCAGGTTTATCGTCATTGCTCCTATTAATCAGTGTTTTGATGGTTTTCTCAAATGTAAATTCCTCTTTGTTGGAAAGGACCAAAGAGATTGGTGTTTATAAGGCTGTCGGCTACAGCGATTCAAGCATTCTCAAAATCGTTATTGCAGAAATAACAGTTGCAAGTTTAATAGCGGGATTATTCGGTTATATTTTAGGAATGTTATTATCCGGAGTAATTTATTCTTTTCTTACGGAAGCCAAAGAATACATATTTGTATTTAATGCTCCGATGTTAATCTTCTCAATGTTATTAGCGGTAGTAGTAGCTATAATTGCTTCATTAGCGCCTGCAATAAGAAGTTCAAAATTAGATCCTACTGTGGCGTTCAGGAATTTATAGGAATATTAAAATGGATAAAAGTTTTATTCAAATAGAAAAATTAGTTAAACATTTCGAATCTGCGGGAGAAATTGTTAATGCTGTATCCGATATTTCTTTTTCGGTTGATAAAGGAGATTTCGTTACTATTATGGGACCTTCCGGCTCAGGTAAGAGTACACTGCTTACAATGTTAGGAGGTTTATCACGCCCATCTTCCGGTAGAATAATTATTGACGAATTCGATATTTATTCACTTACCAATAAACAATTATCAACCTTTCGCAGGGAATATATAGGTTTTGTTTTTCAATCTTTTCAGTTGATTCCTTTTTTAACTGTAAAGGAAAATATTCTAGTTCCTTTATTGACAAAGAAAATGACAGAGAAAGAACAAAATAGAAGGGCAGCGGATGTTTTGGAATGGGTAGGGCTGAGCGATAAAACGAACCGTTTAACGCACGAACTTAGCGGAGGCGAGCAGCAAAGAGTTGCTATTGCTAGGGCTCTGGTGAATGACCCTCCTCTTATACTTGCAGATGAACCTACAGGAAATTTGGATGCAACTACCGGTAATCAAATTGTTAATGTTTTTAAGGAATTAAATAATACCGGCAAAACTGTAATTATAGTTACTCATAATGAGGAATATAGATTTATTTCGGATTATACAATAGACTTACTCGACGGGAAATTAGTCGGTGAAAAGGAACTCAATTTGATTGAAGTGAACGAAACATAAAATGAAATATATTATTATCATATTGATTTTATTCTCAATTCCTCTTTCCGCACAGCAGAATGATTTATCGTGGGTTGATTCTCTATTTAACAACGGCGATATAAATACAGTTTTAGTTAAACTCGATTCCTTATATAAAAGCAATCCGAGTAATGTGGAGGTAATACTTAAACTTGGCGACTTTTATTATCAAATGAATATGTTAAGCGATTCGGATTATTTTTATAGGGAATCAATTAAAAAAGATAAAAATAATGTTCGTGGTTTAATTGGATTGGCTAAAATTGACTTTATTAAAGGTGATATCGATTCCGCACAAATATTACTTGAAAAATCCTTATCGATTAATCCTAATGTTTTTACTTCAAACTCACTTTTGGGTAAAATATATTTGATGAAGCACGATATAGAGCGTGCCGAATATTACCTTAGCAGATCTCTACGCGTTGATTCAACAAATGTTGAAGTATTAACGGATTTGGGCTTAATCTTTCAGTCGGTAGGGAATAATAATTTAGCGGAAAAATATTTAAAACAAGCGGTAAAATACAACCCAAACGATCAGATTGCTTTAATGAATTTAGGAGTATTTTACGGAGCTGTGGGTAGAAATCATGATGCGATTATCAATCTTAATAAAGCTTTAAAATTAAATCCCGATAACCAGAATGTTCTTTTGAGTCTTGGAATTAATTACTTGGGCAACGGAATTTTCAATGAAGCGGAAAAATATTTTAAAAAAGTTTTAGAATTAGACAGATTAAATATTGATGCACAATATTATTTATTTTTAATCGACTTCGAAAAGAAGGCATTCGATAATGCGATTTTGCGAGCAGAAAAAATTTCCGTATTTCAGAATGACTATAAACAACTTCATCTGTTATTATCCAATATATATTTCCTTCGAAATCAAATAAACGATGCAATAGAAGAAGCCAAAAAAGAAATAGAATATCATCCTGACGAAATGGAAGCATATTTTATGCTTGGCGGTTTATATAAATATGTCGGAGAAAATAGAAAATACAAAGAAGTAATATTTACAATTAAAGATAGATTCGGAATTGAACCGCCGGAATTAATTCTGGGAAATGAAAATTCCGATACCTCATTAATTAATTCTTTAATAAAAAATAAAAAATAATCTTGTTGGTTCTGGATAAGTACCATATTGAATTTATTCGGAGGAAAAATGTTAGGTCAGTTATTAATTATTATTAGTTTACTCAGTGGAATTTTCTGTCTTGCGATGTATTACTTTACTTTCAAAGGATATGAAAATACTTTCAAATTTGCCAGAATATCATATCAAATCCAATTTGCAGTAATTTTATTTGCTTCTGCTTTTTTGTTAAGGGCCATACTTAGTCACGATTTTACTTTAAGTTATGTTTATGAATATTCGGGCACGGATCTTTCAACAGGATTACTCTTGTCCACTTTTTATGCCGGTCAGGAAGGAAGTTTTTTATTATGGCTCTTATTCGGTAGCATAATAGGATTCTTCCTTCAAAGGAAATTTAAAGATGATGAAAATTATGAATCATCTGTAATGTTATTCTATATGCTTGGATTAATTTTCTTAAATATATTGATTCTTCCCGGACTCAAAGATCCATTCGAGTCTTTATTTTCAGGGACAAACTATATCTCAACAAAACTTATTAATCCGGTTTATTTATCCATGCCTGTAATACAGAACTTTATTTTTACTAATCCTAACAATCCGGGAGAGTTTATTAAATTCGGAGCGGAACTCAAGGCTGCTTTAATTTCTGCAGGTATTCAGCCGGAAACATTTATAATTGATGGAAGGGGATTAAATCCTTTGCTCCAAAATTTTTGGATGGAAATTCATCCTCCTATCTTGTTCTTAGGTTTTGCTTTTACTTTAGTGCCTTTTTCTTTTGCACTTTCTTCATTATTGAGAAATGAGTATAAGAGTTGGATTAAACTTTCTTTCCCTTGGCTTTTATGGGGCGTAGGTATATTAGGCGCAGGAATAATGATTGGAGGTTATTGGGCATACGGAGTTTTAGGCTGGGGAGGTTATTGGGGCTGGGACCCTGTCGAAAATTCGAGTTTAGTCCCGTGGATCATCGGCGTAGCGTTAATTCATACGATGTTAATACAGAATAAATATCAAATGGGTCACGGAAAGCCAAAGTATCTTCGTACCAATCTTGTATTAGCTATAATAACTTATATAACTGTAATATACAGCACGTTTTTAACTCGAAGTGGAATTTTATCAGATGCTTCAGTGCATTCTTTTGTAGAACCTGGTATGCTTACATATACTGCTTTAGTTGCATTCATTGTAAGTTTCATTCTTATCGGAACGGTATTCTTATTTATTAGATGGAAAGATATTTCAAAATATTCTTCACCGGTTGAAGGATGGTTGAACAGAGAGAATGCACTCTTTTACGGTGCTGCGGTATTGCTGGGAATGGCTATTATTATTACTGTAGGAACTTCATCTCCTATTTTTGGTACTTCAGTAGAAATATCATTCTATAATTTGATGAATAAACCCTTGGCAATAATTGCCGGATTACTGCTTGGAATAAGTCTGTTTTTAGGTTGGTCTAAAACGCCTAAAGATATTATTCTTAAACAAGCATCGGTTTCATTTATTGTAGCCTTAGTGATTTCTTCTATAATATTTCTATTAACAAAATTAAGTGGAGTACAAAATTTCATTTTTCTTTTTGCAGCATTTTTCGGTTTGCTTACAAATTTATTTTATTTCGTTAAGAATGTTCGGAATGGTTTTTTAATTACCGGCGGACAAATCTCTCATTTGGGAGTTGCATTATTATTGATGGGTATAATATTAAACGGTAATCTGGTGGAGAAATTTCAAACTGATCTTCAGAAAGGCGAAAAGACGAACGTAGGTGGATACAGCGTAAAATATATTGGTTACTCGCCAATCGAAGACGGTAAAAAATTCGCATTCGATGTTGAGTTTACAGATGCGAATGGTTCTGTAATTGCTTCACCGGTTATGTACAATTCAGAATATAACGGCAGTTTGATGAGGGAACCGGATATTATAGAAGGATTATTAAAAGATATTTATATTTCTCCTCTTGGTTTGGAAACTTCAAACGGAAGCAGCGGCGAGGAATTGGTTCTTAGAAAAGGTGAAAGCAGGAAATTTGATGATTTCAATGTTGAGTTCGAGAAATTTGTTTTTACAGATGAAGATATTAAAAATATGACAGTTGGCAAGGATTTTAAGTTATATGCTAAAATAATTGTTGAACAAAATAATAGAAAAGAAGAAGCGCTTCCTTATATGCAAAGTGTAAACGGTAAAACTGTATATGTACCGGATACCTTAAAAGAATCAGGTGTTATTGTTAAAATGGAGAAAATGGATGCTGCCGGTTCCGTACTTTTGCAAATAAACAAAATTGGAGAAAGCGCTGATGTAAAACCCGAAGTTCTTTCTGCCGAAATTAGCATTGAACCTTATATAATTTTAGTGTGGCTTGGTGTTTTTATTATAACTATCGGATTTTTAGTTGCCGGTTACAGAAGATATTTATTGTTAAAACAATAGGAGTAATAATATGAATAGATTCAAAATTGTTGTAATAACTCTCTTATTTTCGTCGACTATTCTTTTAGCCCATGGAGATAAGAAACATAAAAAAGAACATGACGAAAAAGTAAAACCAGATACAATCCTAATTATTGGTGCTGATACTATTTCTATAAATGGAAAACCTTATAGGGCAGTTACCCATGATGAAGATGAAGAACATTTAAACTCAGAAAAAGAATTGTCTCATGAAGAAGAACATGAAGAGGAAGAAGAAATATCATTAGCTTTAGTATTTGAACACTTACACAATAAATTGGTGCATTTTCCTGTTGCGCTTGGGTATTTACTTTTCTTCTTTATGATTGTTGGATATAAACAGGAAGTATGTTATCGTGCTTCAAAAATAATAGTTTCTTTGGGAGTGATATTTACAATTGCAGCAATATTTACGGGCATCAACCAAGCAACTGCATTCGAAGACAAGGAAATATATGATTTAGTTGTAGTTCATAGAACAATTGGATTTATTCTATTGGCTAATTATTTGGTGATGGCTTGGGCTGTATTTACGCGTCGTTCGAATAAACTGCAACTTGTAATTAGTCTTATTCTTGCATTGATAATTAGCGCCGCAGGATTTTACGGCGGTATCATTGCTCATTAAATAAATGCAAATGTTTTACAGTAATGGAAATATAAACTTAATAATTACAATCTGTGTATTCATACTTCAGGGGAATATGAATCATGGATTAAGGAGGAAGGGCGGCGTGAAAGACCGAAGTGTCTCCTATGTGATGCCGCTCTCTTCCGCCAATATCGATTCATATCAATATTATAAATATGAATTAAGACTGTTGATAAATTCCATGATGTTTTCCTTTGTTACATCATTTGCGTTAGTTAAAAAAAGGAATTCAAATTTAAGGGCTTTTATTAGTTCTCATTATACAGATAATGTAATAAACATTGTAGCTAATTCTAACTTTAATCACTTACCAGCTAATTTTGTTTGCTTTGTTCCAATGCAAGAGCGATTGAATAGAAGTCAATCGCAAAGGGACTTTATGTAATGAAAGTTTATGAGATTCAAAAATATGTTATACTTATTTTGGTTAGTTTAATAATTAACTATACTTGGGATTTGTTCATTACAGGAGGATTAGCATCTTGTGACCTCAATGTAAAATATTCCGGTATTATATGTTTTGGTATGGCAATAATTGATACCATCCTTTTTATTCTACTATTCATCTTTTGGAATTTTTTGAACAATTTTGGTGTAAGAAATATAAAGACAGCTTTTAGAAGCGGATATTTTTTATCAGTAGTTTTGGTTATTGTTCTTGTAAAAGAAATTGCTATAATCTGGGACATAAATGGTAGAGTTACTTTGGAAGAACCGTTAATTCCGATAATTTACTTCATCCTATCATTTTTTCAATTCTCTATAATCTCTATTTATACTTTCGGTTTGGTAAAACAAATTGAAAATAAGTTTATAAAATTAAAGGAGTAATAAAATGAAAAGCACTTCTCATAACCACGAACACTTAAACAGCAGAAATAATCACCATCCAGATCATCATACTCAAGACCATTCTGAAGATAAACACGGCAATCATCATAATCATCATCAAGGCGGACACAATCACCACGATCATCATGCACATATGATAGCTGATTTTAGGAAGCGTTTTTATATCTCGCTTATTTTTACCTTCCCAATTTTACTATTATCTCCTATGATTCAACAATTCCTTGGTTTAGGTGATGCACTCAGGTTCAAAGGAGATATGATTACAATATTTCTGCTTTCTACATTTGTGTTTTTCTATGGCGGATTCCCATTCCTAAAAGGGATGATGGATGAATTGAAGAAAAAGAACCCGGGTATGATGACGCTTATTTCATTAGCAATAAGTGTCGCATATTTTTACAGCAGTGCAGTGGCTCTTGGAATATCTGGAAAAATATTTTTCTGGGAATTGGTAACTCTTATCGACATTATGCTTGTTGGGCATTGGATTGAAATGCGTTCGATAATGGGTGCTTCTCGTGCATTAGAGGAATTGGCTAAACTTCTTCCTTCCGAAGCGCATGTGGTTCAACCAGACGGATCCATCGAGGATATGCCGATTGATCATTTGAGCGCAGGAACAAAAGTTTTGGTTAAACCGGGAGAAAAAGTTCCGGTCGATGGTATTGTGGTCGATGGAATGTCTTCTGTAAATGAATCAATGCTTACGGGAGAGTCCAAACCTGTACTGAAAAAGGAAAATGACAAGGTTATCGGTGGATCGGTAAATGGCGAAGGTTCATTAGTTGTTTTAGTTCAAAAAACCGGTAAAGAATCTTTCTTGTCGCAGGTAATTGAATTAGTTCGTGAGGCACAGGAGAGTAAATCTAAAACTCAAGACTTGGCAAATAGGGCAGCATTTTGGCTTACTATGATTGCAATTGCAGGTGGTTCTTTAACTATGATTATTTGGTATTTAGTTATCGGTCAAAGTTTTGTATTTGCATTGGAGAGAACCGTTACTGTAATGGTAATAACTTGCCCGCACGCTCTTGGATTAGCCGTTCCTTTAGTTGTTGCAGTTTCCACGGCAATTTCAGCAAAGAATGGATTGTTGATAAGAAACCGAGCTGCATTTGAAAAAGCAAGGAATATAAGTGCAATAATTTTTGATAAAACCGGTACGTTAACGAAAGGTGAATTCGGTGTAACGGATACGATTGTGTTTAGCTCAAATTTAAGCGAAACGGAATTATTAAAATTAGCAGCTTCAATTGAAACAAATAGTGAACATCCCATTGCAAAAGGAATAGTGAAATCTTCTGACGGTGTCTATCCGGTTTCCAATTTTAAAGCTGTTCCCGGTAAAGGAGCAGTTGGTGTAGTAAATGAAAGAGAGATCGGTATTTACAGTCCTGGTTATTTAACAGAAAATTCACTCGAATTAGATTGGAATAAAGTTGAGCCATTATTCGAACAGGGTAAAACGGTTGTGTTTGTAGTTGAAAAAAATACAGTCTTAGGCGCTATAGCTTTAGCAGATATAATTCGTCCCGAATCTAAGAAGGCTATTAGTGAGTTTAAGAAATTAGGTATTAAAACTTATATGTTAACCGGTGATAACAAAAAAGTAGCTTCTTATGTAGCGAAAGAATTAGGACTCGACGATTATATGGCAGAAGTTCTTCCTCATGAAAAATCAGCAAAAGCCAAAGAGATTCAATCGAAAGGTTATATTGTAGCGATGACAGGTGACGGTGTAAATGATGCACCGGCGTTGGCTCAAGCTGATGTTGGTATTGCAATCGGAGCCGGTACTGATGTTGCAGTTGAAACAGCGGATATTGTGTTAGTAAAAAGTAATCCGATGGATGTATTGGCAATTATAAAATTAGCGAAAGCAACCTACGCAAAAATGGTCCAAAATTTAGTTTGGGCCACAGGTTATAATGCCATTGCAATTCCTCTTGCTGCAGGGGTTTTATACAATTACGGTATTTTACTTTCGCCGGCAGCTGGAGCTGTACTTATGTCTTTGAGTACAGTTATAGTGGCAATAAATGCGAAGATGTTAAATATTGATTCAAGTAATTAATGATTCGCATGAATGAAAGATTTACCTCATTGCCAAACTAGTGATGCACTAGGAATAATTGGAATTTTTAGTATGTGAAAATGATTAATTGTTAATTTTATTTTGAACGAAGGAGAAAAAAGACTTTACTCAAATTATTGAATTAATAAAACGATAACCCAAATTTGTAAAACAAATTATGGTAGGGAAAAATGAAAAAGAAAATATTAGTATTGATGTTATTAGTGTCAGGATTAACTCTGGCTCAAGAAAAGACTTTATTCAATTCCGATATTTCTTCCGTTAAAGGATTTGGAGCGGTAGTTGCAAAATATGCTACGCTGAATGATTATGGTTCTTTTCTTATTGGAGGAAGAGGCGGATGGATTTTTGATAATTCATTTATTTTAGGTGCAGGAATTTATGGCCTGGTTTCCAGCGTCCCTGTTGATGTAGTTGGAAATAACTTGCCGGATATAACTGAGGACAGGTTGCATTTTATGTATGGCGGCGCTGAAGTTGAATATATATATAAGCCTAAGGAAATAGTTCATTATTCTGTTTATACGCTTGTTGGTCTCGGAACGATCTCATCCCATTATTACAATCAAGATTATCCGGATGATTACTATGACCATAATCATATGGGTAACCCATTTTTTATAGTTGAACCCGGTTTTAATGTTATACTAAATTTAACAAGTTTTTTGAAAGCAACCGTTGGGGTAAGCTATATAGCAACTTCAGGTGCAGATTATCAGACCCTGAGTGATAAATCTATTTCCGGTGTATCCGGAAATGTTACTATAAAATTTAAGGGATTCCAGTAAAGTTTTTTAATTGTTTTTAAACAATTTTAAATAACGTTGTCCATTAATAGAAAATTGTGTTAAAAATCCAGCTTTTATCTGGCATACAAATTGAATGGTAATAGATAGTAACAAAAATTAAGGAGATAGAGATGATGCATGGATTTATGGGTTTTGGCTGGATAATATGGCTGGTATTAATTGCAGGAATTGTTTGGATTTTTACTCAACTGCCGTTTAAAAGCGTCCAAGTCAATGAATCGGCTTTGGATATTTTGAGAAAAAGGTACGCAAGGGGAGAAATTACCAAAGAAGAATTCGAATATATGAAAAAAGAATTAAGCTGAAAGATTAATCAATTTATTTTATCATATCTAGCAGGAACTGAAAATGAACTCATTTAAGAATTTATCATTAATTATTTTAGCTATTGTACTATTGCAAGGATGTATGATGCCCTTTGGAATGGGAGCAATGCACGGAACCACAGGAAGTATGAGCGGTTCTATGGTAGAGAATACGGATGATTTTTATTTGCAATTAACAGCAATGGATAAGGATTATTCCCAATCTTTGCGTATTATATTTTCAGAATTAAACGGAAATAGTAAGTATTACATCAAGACAGAAAATATTAAATCGGGTAGTATTCTTACTAACTATGATGCCGAATTAAATTTATACCGAATACCTTCTGATGATTCCGTATTAGACGAAATACTAAAAAATGTTGTTGGAGAACGTATACCTTTTACTCAGATTGAAGGGAAGCAAAAATATTTAAATTTCTCATTGCTTGAACCGGGGCAGTATTATATTCGGATAAATATATTTGCTATTGATGGTGAAATATTGGATTCTCCTCTGTCTTTTAATTATAAATTCGACTACAGCAGGAATAATGATGTAACGACTAGTAATTATGGCGGAGTAAATTATTGGATATTAGGTGCGGTAATGGTTGGAATGATGGCTGTGTTTATGACTGTTGGGTTTTAAAATTTAACAAAAGGAGAAATTAAAATGTCATACTATTTTTCAAAAACCGTAAATTACGGTTACGATGAAGCTTTGGAAAAAGCAACCGAAGCTTTGAAAGAAGCTGGATTCGGAATATTAACCGAAATAGATGTTAAAGAGACATTAAAGAATAAAATTGATGTGGATTTTAAGCAGTATAAAATATTGGGTGCCTGCAATCCGCCTAATGCATATAAAGCACTTCAAGCCGAAGAAATGATAGGGCTGTTGCTGCCTTGTAATGTGATTGTATTTGTTAATGATAAGGGAGAGACTGTAGTGGCTGCAGTAGATCCGGTTGCTTCTATGCAGGTAGTAGAAAATGAAAATTTAGGAGAAGTGGCAAATACGGTACGTGAAGCTCTGAAATCTGTTATTGAAAAACTTTAAAAATCTACTTCACTCCCGGAAGCAGCTATTTCATTTCGAATAAATAGGAATATATATTTTTTATATATTACTGATACTTATTATGAAGTTGTGTAATAGGGACGGATTTTTACGCTTATTAAAATTGTTAAGAATCCGTTGTAGTATTACTTAAGTATGCTTTATGATAAGTTTGGAATATAAAATTATTTCTGTTTTTTAAAACTTATTCTGAAATAGTAATTTATCATTTAAATGATAGACAAACTAGAAAAAATAATTGAAGCTGTTGATTTTAACTTATGGTTTATCCGTTTAAGATGGATTGCCTGTGCTGTTGCATTAGTATTAGTAATAATTACTGTTCATGTTTTCCATTATCTGGATGATGAAAACTTTTGGACGCTGTTAATATTAATACTTATTCTCGGAACAATTAATCTAATATATTTTTATTTTGTAAAAAAAAATATATTCCTGAAGCATCTAAAGGAAATACAAATTGTAGCGGATTTAATTATTCTTACGCTATTACTCCATTTTTCCGGCGGAATAGAAAATCCTCTTTCTTTTCTTTATTTGTTTCATGTAATTTTAAGCGGAATATTACTTAGTAAAAAGAAAAGCTACATTACAGTTGCATTTACTTTTGGGCTTTATTTTTCGTTAGCGATGACGGAGCTTTATGCAGATATACCACATTACACTTTAAAAATTTTCCCCCATCAGGCTTATGAAGAGCATACCGAGTTAAGTGGAAATAATCAAGAACACAATCACGGTTCGACAGAGATTGTTCATGCTTCGCATTATGCCCCGTATGTTTGGAGTATTTCGATCCTCAATTTATTTATGATGCTCTTGACAGCTTATTTTATTACTAATATTATGGAACGTTTGCGTTCTGAAGAAATCAGGACGAGAATTGAACGTCAGCGTCTCGAGAAAGTTTTGCAGGCAACCAACGCCGGTTTGGTTATTATGGATAGGAACTTGAATATCATTTGGTTTAACGAACCGGTCATATTATTATTAGATCTTGAAGACGTTGAGAAAACCAAATTGAAAGATGTATTAAATGAATGGGTTACTCTTCATAGCAAGACGGCTGCTCAAACACTTCAAGACGGTTTGATTAGATCTCTCGAAAGGGAATATATCGATAAAAGTGGTCAGAAACAGTATTTTCAAATTACAGTAGCACCCTTATTCGACGAGAACGGAGAGATTTACCAGGTAGTAGAATTATTCCAAAATATAAGCATGAAAAAGTATGTTGAAGCCGAGATGCTACATTCTGCCAAAATGCTTACTTTGGGTACAATGGCTGCGGGTATAGCTCATGAAGTTGGTAATCCTTTGGCATCGATTTCTACAAGGTTGGAATTGATGGCAAATAATGCCCAACCGGAGTTTATTTCTAAAAGTATTCATCTATTGAAAAAAGAAATTAGCAGAATAGATAGAATAGTAAGAGGTATTTCTCAATTCGGACGAACCAGTAAAGAAGAATGGAAAATATGTGACATTAATAAGATTCTATCTGAAACGATAGAAATGCTAAAATATCATAAAGTTGGTAAAGGTTCACAAATTGTTACCGAATTTGAAAATAATCTTCCGTTAACTTTTGCCGTTGGCGATCAATTGAAACAAATATTTTTAAATCTAGGTCTAAATGCTTTAGAGGCAATGCCCAACGGAGGAACTTTTAAGATTGTTACTAAACAGGAAGAAGGCTATGTAAGGATAACTTTCTCAGATACGGGAAGAGGGATTCCAAACAGCGACTTGTCGAAAATATTTCAACCGTTTTATACTACAAAAGAAAGTGGTTCCGGTTTGGGATTATTTATTGTGAATCATCTGATTGAAGCTCATGGCGGGAAGATTGATGTTAAGTCAGTTATTGGTGAAGGAACCGAATTTATAATAACTCTTCCAATTTATTATAAATCGGAAAAAATTAGAATAGAAGGAGATTAGACAAGCAGATGTGGAATAAGATATTAATCATAGATGACGAAGAATTATTCCGAGAAGATTTAGCCACGCTTTTGGAGAACAAGGGTTATAAATGCAGAACTGCTGAAAATCCAGATAGAGCTTTACAAATTATTCCAAGTTTCTTACCGGATATAATTCTCTCGGATATTGTTATGCCGGGAAGGAGCGGATTAGAAATTCTGAGTGATATTCATAGAATACATCCGAATGTTTCTGTGATTATGATGACAGCCTACGGTACACTCGAAACGGCTATTGAAGCTTTTAGAAACGGGGCTGTAGATTATATACTAAAACCTGTTGTGATTGATGATCTTGTCAATAAAATTGAAAAGATAAGAGAAAATCATAAGTTGATGCAGGAAATAAAATATCTGCGTAGAGAAGTTAATAAAGATGTAGATTCATTTTCATTTGTATTCCATTCTCCGGCAATGAAAAAAATTCTTGAAGAGATTAAAAAGGTAGCTCCTAAGAATAGTAATATATTAATTACCGGAGAATCCGGGACCGGTAAAGAAGTTGTTGCAAAAGCAATACATGAGTTTAGCGGGAAAAAGGACTCACCGTTCATTGCAATTAATTGCGCTGGATTTCAGGAAAATTTACTTGAAAGTGAATTGTTCGGACACGTTAAAGGGGCATTCACAAGTGCAATAAATGATAAAGCCGGATTTTTTGAAATTGCAGGTGAAGGAACAATTTTCCTGGATGAGATTTCCGAATTGCCTATTACGCTTCAGAGTAAATTGTTAAGAGTTCTTGAAGAGAGAGAGTTTTACAAAGTAGGGGATACAAAATTATTACCTTTAAAAGCTCGAATAATAACGGCTACAAACAAAGATTTAAAAAAACTAATTAAGGAAGGCAGTTTTAGGGAAGACTTATATTATAGAATTGCTGTATTTGAAATAAATCTGCCTCCGCTGAGGAAACGCTTAGAGGATATTCCGGTTCTTGCTGAATACTTCATTAAAAAATTTAATGATGAATTAAAAACCAATTACAAAGGCGTGTCACCTGATGTTCTGCAGAGGTTTATGTCCTACTCTTGGCCTGGTAATTTAAGGGAGCTAAGGAATATAATAGAAAGGGCAATGATTATTTGTGATGGAAATTTGCTTACGCTGGAAGGTTTACCCGAACAGTTGAATGAAGATTCTGAAGCTAATTTAAGTGCAAGTAATCTCAAAACTGCCGTTCATATTTTTGAAAAGAATTTTATTATCCGTGCTCTTAGGCAATGCAAATGGAACAAAGAAGAAACTGCCAGAAAATTAGAGATTAATCCTTCCACTCTCTATCGTAAAATGGCAGAGTTTAATATTTCAGATGAATAGAAGAAATTCTATTCATAAATTTTGTGCTATCTAAAAGAAAAGAATTTTTCTTGAATGTTATTAAATAGAACAAAATAGAGAATAAAAACCGCTTCCCAAATATAAGAGGGGGGTACCTCGACCTGCATTTTATCAGATTGAATATAAAAGGTTAGTTTTAGCGATTGCTTCAAAACTTGGTCTCGATATATCAGGGTAGTCGTTTCTGCAACTGATTCGTATTCGGGCATATTCCCGGTTAAAATTCCTCTTGCAAAAGTAATAATCATTTCTCTTTAACTCTTGCATTTCTGCAAGACCGCAAAATCAACTGTTTAAGGGCTTTCAACTTAACTCATTATTTTACAATAACTTAATCTTGTCACATCTTGCTGATAAGTATTGGCACAGAATTAGCAGATGTAAGGGTGTTATTATATGAATTGATTATTTACAGGAGGAAAAATGAATAGGTTAGTCAAAAAAACTTTAATCTTAGCAATATTGGCGGTGGTAATTCCAGTTTTCACCGGAGCAACATATTATAACGGAGGAGGGGATAAATGGCAAGCACCTCCTACGGCAAAGGATTTAGCAAACCCAATGGCAAAATTTAAAAGTAATGCAAAAGTACTTAAAGCAGGTGCTAAATTGTTTGCTCTTCAGTGCCTTACTTGTCACGGCGAATCCGGTAAGGGTGACGGACCTAACGCAAAATTCTTAGAAAAACGTCCGAAGGATTTAACCGATCCGGCAGTACAGGCACAAACTGACGGAGAACTTTTTTGGAAAATAACTAATGGCAGAGCTCCTATGCCGACATTCGATAAAATTCTAAATCCAAATCAAAGATGGATGATAGTCAATTATTTAAGAACACTTAAATGATCATTAAATGAAGGATAACACAATGAAAAACATTTCGAAAATTCTGGTAGCTGTTATTTTTATGTGGAATCTGAGTTCAGTATATGCTCAGGATAAACCAACTCACAAGAATCTTATTTCAGGTTATGCTTTTACAAATTTAGAAAAAAGTGAAAATGGTGATGCTCAATTTGAAGTAGGTTTTAATCCAATATTCTTATGGAGCATCAACGACAATATTTTATTTGAAAGTGAATTAGAATTTGAATTGGAAGAAGGACAAACAAACATTGCTTTAGAGTATGCTCAAATTCTTTATCGTGTAAATCCCTATATAACTTTAGGGGTTGGTAAGTTTTTAAGTCCTACAAATATTTTTGCAGAAAGATTTCATCCAGCCTGGATTAATAAACTACCCACTATGCCTCTAGGATTTTCCGGTCATGGAGGTGTGCAGATCATTTCAGGCACACAAGTAGGTGCTCAATTGAGAGGAGGTATTCCTGCAGGTTCAATGAAAATAGTTTATTCAGCTTATGTTTCTAACGGTCCTGCATTGAATATTGAAGAAGAAGAAGTTGCACCGACTGCTCCAGCATTAAATACCGGATTGGGAAATATTTACAATGAAGGAGGTCACGAAGAAGGTGGTCATGGAAATGCCCATACGGGTACGTTAAATTTCAATAATATTCCTGATAATAACGGAAATAAAGCTGTTGGTGGTAGAATTGGTTTTATTCCATTCCCTGAATTGGAAATCGGCGTTGGATTCGAATCTGCCAAAGTTGGCGCTAAGGATACTGAGTTCGAAGATTTATCGGCGGTTACAAATGTTGTTGATTTATCATACGTAAGTGATGTAAGATTTTTAGCGGGAAGAATAGATATAAAAGGACAGGCTGTTTGGTTAAATGTAGATAATCCGAATACCGAGCAATTGAATTTTGATAATAAAAGTAATGCTTATTATGCTCAACTGGCTTATCAACCGTATAATGTAAAGAATGAATTTTTGCAGAATTTCGAATTTGTAATCCGTTATGATAAGATTGATTTGCCGGAAGGTTCTGAATTTAATACGGATCAAAATAGAATAACCGCCGGATTGAATTATTGGTTGAACCATAGCAGCGTATTAAAATTTGCTTACGAAACTATCACTTCGACCCACGAAGACGGAGATGAAACAGAAAACGGCATAATATTGCAAATGTCAATGGGCTTTTAATTTAAGGAGATTAATGATGAATAAAAGAAAAAGAATATTATCAAAATTAATATCATCCGGAATTGTAGTTTTATTTTTAGGTATTCTTGTAGGGTGTGCTTCAAATATGGCGATTGATGAAAAACCGGGCGCAATGCTGTGGGGTGAGAACTGCGGCAGATGCCATAACGTTCGTCCCCCTTCAAGTTTATCCGATTCTGAATGGAATGTTGCTGTTCTTCATATGAAAACAAGAGCAAACCTAACTGAGATTGAAGCAGAAAGGATTGTAGAATTTTTGAAAGCAGGTAATTAATAAAACAAAGTAAAAGTATCCTTATAGCGAATGGAGCGTAATGTTCCATTCGCTATTTTTATTTTAAATTGTGCAAAAGTTTCTCTTTGGGCGTATATCTATTTTGTCTTTTAAAAATGAGAATATAATTTTTAATAAATTTATAAATTGCTTTTGTTCTTCATGAAACTCAAAGTGTAATTAAAGCTAAATTTTGGAAATAATAATTCTTTAAAATGGAAGATAAAGTAGAATGGGTTGCATCCTAAGGAAAAAATAAAACTTATGTTTAGATAAAAGAGTATTTATATTTGTTTAATAACTTAAGATGAGGGTAATGAATTCGCATCAAATATTTTATAAAAAATAAATTGTATATAATATTCAACTTTTCTTTATTATTCTAGCGAGATAACAAATTTTGATTTTGACTTAAATTAAATTCAACTATATCAGATAAATCTTACATTTCAGAAATACATAAGCAGGTGTAAATTCATTCTTAGTTGAAAATAAAAAAGAGAGACTCCCAAAAAATTAGTAATTTTGGTTTAGGCAAAACAAAACAACTAAAAGGAGTCTCAAATGCAAAATAAAGAAAATCGCAACAAGAATCTTCACT
>CAZNJB010000015.1:0-74215 GCA_964573255.1 uncultured Melioribacteraceae bacterium | reverse complement strand
CGACAAATTAGTCTTGTAAAATATGAAGGTGATTTAGGAAACGATAAAAATTTTTATGAAGGCAGCGGTACTGTGATGCTGGATCCAGTTGATAGCAAACATTATTATATTTTTACTTTTGCTGATATTTCGCAAAGAGTAGCCTATGAGCGTCATTTAGAGAGTGCATACAAAGAAGAACTTAAATTGAATGAATTAAAAAATGATTTACTTGAAAATATGTCGCATGAACTGAGAACACCTGCTAATGCAATAATTGGCTATTCAGATATTTTACTAGAGGTTATAGAAGAAGATGATACTGAAACCCTCAAAGAGATAATTGTTTCGTTGAAAGAATCAACTAAAAGAATTGTTAAGCTATTTGATAACATAATGGAAGTCGCTTCTGCCGAAAGTAATAATCTTAAATTAGAGTTCGTAGAGATTGATTTGCGTGAAGTGTTGACAGATATTATTCGGCAATTTAAAAAGATATCAATGGATAAAAGACTAGAATTGATAGCACAAAAATCTGAAGAGCCTGTTATTATAAATGGTGACTGGGTTAAAGTACATAAAATAGTTTCAGCACTTTTAGACAATGCTATTAAGTATACAAAAGAAGGAAAAGTAATACTTAAAACGTATAATAGAGGAAATGATGCTATCTTTGAAATATCGGATACTGGCTGCGGAATTGAATTGAATAAAATTAAGGATTTAATACAACCATTTCGACAAGGGGAATCTGGTTATACTCGTAATTATCAGGGTGTTGGATTAGGATTAACCCTAGCCTACCGTTTAGCTACTTTGATGAATGGAAAATTACAATTCGAAAAGAATGAGCATCAAGGTACTTTAGTAAAACTTATTTTTCCGAAATGTTGCTGATAATAAGAATTAAACGCCTAAACTTTAGAAATGATAAATCGATAATAGTGATAGGCAATATTATGTCTTATTATTGATATGATTGATGAAAGGTTAAATATTATTTCGTTGGATGCAAGACTTTTACTGGAAAAGTTAATCAAAATCTTACCATTCCCGGCTTACGTAAAAGATTCTGAAGGTCACTATTTGATTTGCAATGAGCAGTTTGCAGATAATATATTCGGTATTAAGCCGGAAGAATTAGCTAACAAAACTGTTTCCGACTTTAACTATTTTCTGAGTAAAGAAGAAGCAGATTTCTATAGAAATATCGATGATGAGTTGATCAAGAACGGAGGAGTAAAGCAATTTGAAGCAGAATTGCTCTGTGCCGATGGAATTAATCACTATTTTCATGAAATCAAAACTGCATTTGCAATCGATTCCGATAATTCTGGTATTATCGGAATAATGATAGATCTTACCGAGACGAAAGAAATTAAAAAAGCTTATGCCCATCAAGAGAAATTCTTGAAAATATTTATGGATTACATCCCTGATGCTGTATTCTTCAAAGATAGAAATGGTAAATATCTAAAAGTGAATTCTGCCGAAGTTTTTAAACTAGGTTTTAACAGTGAAAAGGCAATTATAGGAAAAACGGTATATGATTTTTATCCTAAAGATAAGGCAAAGAAGATTTCACAAGAGGAAGAGAAAATTATTTCTTCTGGAAAAATTCTGAACAAGGAGCAGGAAGTAATTTTCCCAGACGGCAAAAAACATTGGGTGCATACTACAAAAGTACCTTTTCCTGACGAAGACGGAGAAATCGCTGGATTATTCGGTATATCACGTGATATAACGAATAAAAAGAAGAATGAGCAAGATTTGAAATATAAATTTGGATTTGAGAAAATTCTATCGAAGATTTCTCATAATCTGATGAAAATCGGTTATAAAAAATTTGAAGAAGGACTTATTTATGCTGCTAGAAAAATAAATAAATTTTTTAAATCCGATAATGTACATTTTTTCTTATTTGAGAGTGATGAATTGAGGTATTCTTTTAGCCTTGATACTGAAGGGATTATCAAGAATATTGATAAAAATAAACAAACTAGTCTTTTAAAAGAACTTTCAGCAGATTCCTGTGAAATTGATTATGAAATTGTAAATGATAATTACTCAATTGGTCTGGAAAAATCAGAGAAAAACGAGATTAAATATAAATTATATCTTCCATTCATAAAGGATAATAAAACTTTAGGCGCTGTTATAATTGACGGATTCAAAATAAATTTGGAATTAGTCGAACGAAATTCAAATTTGCTTAATATACTCACTGAAATATTGAGTAATGGATATGAACTATATTCAATGGAACTTGAAAGAACAGCCATTGAAACCCAAATGCACAAAATGGTCACTGCAGTAGAGCAGAGTGCAAATATTGTTATGATACTAAATCTGAAAGGCAGAATTGAATATATCAATCAAAGGTTTTATGAACTGACAAAGTATCCTAATAGTGAAGTAATTGGAAGAAATCCTCTTGCGTTTGTCATTAGTACTGATAAACAGACAAACCTTAAGACTCTTTGGCCAACTATAAAGAGTGGTAAGCAATGGTCAGGTATATTCTTAGTAAAAACTAAAGATGAAAAAAAGATTTGGTTAAATACAGTTATATCTCCTATATGCGATGGAAAATGCTTAACGAATTTTTTGGCAATAATTGAAGATGTTACTGAAAAAATAAATTCCCAAAATCAATTGGCTGTATCACAAAAACTAGAGGCAATAGGACAATTAGCTGCCGGTATTGCCCATGAGATAAATTCACCAATGCAATTTATTGGTGATAATAATAACTTTTTGCGTGATTCTTTTAATTCAATACTTTCATATGTAAAAGAATTGGAAGAAGGAATATCAAATAACGAACAGATTGTTAAGAAAATAAATGAGCTTAAGAAAAAATATGATTACGATTTTATTACTGAAGAAATACCTTCAGCCATTGAGCAAAGTGCGGATGGAATAGAGAGGGTTTCTAATATTGTAAATGCAATGAAAGAATTTGCTCATCCAGGCACTAAAGCTAAAGCTCATAATGATATAAACAAAGCGATCAGGAATACTGTAGTTATTTCTAAGAATGAATGGAAATATTGTAGTGAGCTTAAATTGGAATTAGATGAGAATCTACCATTGGTATATTGCCAAATTGATTCAATAAACCAAGTTATTTTGAATATGATTGTTAATGCAGCACATGCTATAGAGGATAAAATTAATGGTTCTGATGTTCAAAAAGGAGAAATAATAGTATCTACTTCTTTACAAGACGATTCTGTAATTATTAAAATAAAAGACAGCGGTTGTGGAATACCGAAGGAAAATCTCACTCGAATATTTGATCCGTTCTTTACTACAAAAGAAGTAGGAAAAGGAACAGGACAAGGACTTGCAATTGCTCACGATATTATTGTTAATAAACATCATGGTGAGATAAAAGTTGAATCAGAAGTTAATGTTGGAACTGAATTTACAATAATACTTCCAATAGAAGGGAGAAATGAAGCGTGAAGATTTTATTTGTTGATGATGAATTAAATATACTTTCAGGATTAAAGAGAATGCTTCATCAAATGAGCGATGAATGGGATATGTATTTTGAAGATTCCGGACAAAAAGCGCTTCAACTTCTTGAGAAGATTGATATTGACTTGATTGTTACAGATATGAAAATGCCCGGTATGGATGGCTTGACTCTTCTTGATTATATAAATGAAAAATATCCTCATATTGTCCGTATCATTTTAACAGGTCATACAGATGAAGAATATATATTGAAATCTGTACGGACAAGTCACCAGTTCATTCTAAAACCTTGTACTCAAAAAGAATTAGTTACGAGAATCAAAAAAATTTATAAATTAAAAAGATATTTAATTTCCGAAGAGATAAAGGATATTATTGCTACTGTTGAGCGTATACCGGCTTTACCTGAAAATTATTTAAGGTTGGAGAAAGAACTTAATGCACAGGAACCGTCTCTTTCAAAAATATGTTCTATAATCGAAAAGGAACCGGGATTATCCGCAAAAATACTTCAGATCGTAAATTCTGCGTACTTTAACCTACCTGCTACGGTGTATGATATTCAGCAAGCATTAAATATTCTTGGCATTAACAGTATTCGTTCTATTGTTCTCTATTCAGAAATATTTCAAAAAACACCACCATTAAAAACGAAATTATTCTCTATTGAATCCTTGTGGAAGCATTCCATGTTTATAGCCAACGCATCGAAAGTGATTTATGAATTAATTACGAAAGATAAAATTACGGCTAAACACGCATACATTGCAGGGTTGCTGCATGATATTGGTTATTTAATTACATCGCAAGTAGAAGGGTACGATGAAAATATTACATACTATATGGAAAATGAAGGAGTGGATAAGTATGAAGCAGAGGAAAAATTCTTAAAAATATCACACGCTCAAGTCGGTGCATACCTTCTTAGTGTATGGAATTTACCTGAACCGATTATTGACGCTGTGGCTCTTCATCATGAGCCTATAGATAATATTTTACAACTTAAATTTGAAGGAGCTATATACTTAGCTCAATTGTGGGAAAAAGATCCTGTAGAATTTAATGGAATGGTACAAGAAAAAATAGATGAAAATTTATTGAAAAAAATGAAAAACGAATTGACCAGTTTATCTACAAGTATATTAGTTTAAAGGTTCAGAGATGTACAAAATTCTATTAGTGGATGATGATCTAAATATTTTGCATGGTTACAGAAGGAATTTAAGATCAAGGTTTGATCTTCATATAGCTGAAGGAGCGGTAAATGGATTTTTAAAACTTAAAGAAATTGAAGATTTTGCCGTTATAATTTCTGATTATAATATGCCCAAGATGAACGGACTCGATTTTTTGATTTGGTCCAAAGAATTCCAACCGGATGCTGTAAGAATAATGCTTACGGGAAATGCGACCGTAAATATGTTGGAAAGAGCTATTAATGAAGGGGATATATACAAAATTTTAATGAAGCCTTGCTCACATTCGGATTTGGTTAATACACTTGAGAGCGCAGTAAGAATGCACAGAAAGATAATATCTGAAAAAGAAATATTGAGCAAAACTCTTCTTGGTACTATTAAGATTGTAACGGATATTTTGGCGTCCGTCAATCCTTTGGCATTTAACAAAGCTGCTTTCTTCAATAATTTAGCCCAGGGGATAATGAATAGATTAAACAAACCTTATACTTGGGAATATGAAGCAGCTTGTCTGCTTTCGCAAATAGGCTGTGTAACTATTCCGTATGATATTTTTATAAAGCATGATCGCGGGGAGGAATTGACTGTAAGCGAAGCCGAATTAATGCGAACTCATCCTTTAACAGGGGCTAGTATATTAAGAAATATTCCTAGAATGGAGAGGATTGCTAGAAGTATAGAGAAGCAGCATGATTCTTATGAAGATTGTGAAAAAGATTTTTTAACCTCCCTTCTACAATTGTTAAATGATTATTACGAACTGTTGGAAGAAGGCAAAAGTGAAATCGAAAGCTTAGAATTATTATCATCAAATGGCAGAAATTATGAAAAATCAATTCTTTTTGCTTTAGAAGCAGAGGTAAGGGGAGCTGAAAAAGGCAAGATATATAAAGACGTTTCTGTAAACGAAATGAAGATAGGGATGGAATTGGCAGAAGATCTTTACGATGCTAGAAATTTCTTATTGCTACCGAAAGGCGTAAAGATATCCGATGTGGTTCTTTTTCAAATTAGAAATCATGCTAAAATGGGAGGTATAAAAGAACCGATAAAAGTATTAACTAATGCGGAAATGCAGGAAGTTGCATAAATATTCTAAGCTTCTATTGACAATAAATTAATTTAAGATTAGTTTTGCAACCAATTATGAAAAGAATATTACAAAATATCGCTGTCGCTTCTCAGAAGAGCATAAAGAAATCTTACAAGAAGATTAAGCCCAACGGGGAAGGGTAGCGGTAGAGTATAAATTTTAACTAACCAAGCCCTTCCTTAGGAAGGGCTTTTTTGTTAGTTGAACTCCTAATCAATAACAGCAAAGTCCTCCTAAAAGAAGGGTAAATAAAATAAAAACATATAGGAGGAAAAAATGAATACTAATTGTCCAATCTGTGATGCTGAAATCACATTTGTTGAAGGTACTGTAGAAGGGGAAATTATCGAATGCCCTGATTGCGGTTCTGAACTAGAGGTTATCAGTGTCGATCCGCCAAAAGTTGATGAAGCTCCAATGGAAGAAGAGGACTGGGGAGAATAATGATGATTAAGGTATTAGATTCAACACTCCGGGAGGGCGAACAAACTCCCGGAGTGCACTTTGATAATCACATCAAACTGAGAATAGCGGAACTGTTGGATGAAATAGGCATTGATATTATTGAAACCGGACATCCCGCTGTTACAAAAAATATTAAAATATCCGTACAAACTATTGCAAATAAAGGATTAAATGCACGTATAGGAGCTCATTCCCGTTTGTTAAAATCCGATATTGATTTAGCTATTGAGTGCGGTGTGAAATTCTTAGGTGTGTTCTACTGTGTATCCGATAACAGATTGAATGAAGTATTCAATAAGGATATGAATTATGTTTCTGAGCAGATATTTGAATTAATAAGTTATATCAAATCTTCTAATCCGGATATTTGGGTTCGTTATACACCCGAAGATACTGTGAGATCAGAATATGATAATGTTTTAGCTGCGTCTGTTGCAGCTGCAAGTGCGGGAGCAGATGTGATTTCAATTGCCGATACTACAGGTTATATGGTTCCCGGTACGGAAAGAAGTATGTTCGATCTTATAAAGCGACTTAAAACCGATCTTCAAGCAAAAGATTTATCCCCGATGATTGCTGCTCACTGTCATAACGATAGAGGTCTTGCGCTTGCAAATGCATTGGATGCACTGAGAGCTGGTGCTGAAATAATTGATGCATCTGTACTTGGATTGGGTGAAAGAGCAGGAATAGTAGATCTCGCACAACTGTTGGCAGTGCTTAATACCAATTTTAATGTTCAAAAATATGATTTAACAAAATTAACCGAGCTATATAATTTAGTGAGTGTTCATTCTAACATTCCTATTCCGGTTCATTATCCAGTTGTGGGAAAGAATGCATTTACTCATTGTGCAGGTGTGCATACTCATGCGGCAGCGAAAAATCCGATGCATTACGAGGATTTAAACCCTGAATTGTTTGGAAGGGAAAGACATTTTTCTCTCGATCATATGTCGGGTATAGCTTCAATTAAGTATGCTCTCAACATATTGAAAATTACTGACTTGAATATTGAAGAAGAATATCGCTTACTAAATGAAGTGAAAAAAATCGGGGAAAAGGGGAGAACCGTTGAACTGAACGAATTACCCCATCTAATTAATTTTATTAAACATAATGCAGAAAACAAAAACATTTAAGAGGAAAAAATGAAAATCGGATTTTTACATTCATTGATTAGAAAAGATGAAAAATTATTACTCGAAGAATTCAGTAAAAGACCAAATATTGAAATTGTGCATTTGGATGATCGTAAGATTACTTTTAATCTGGAAAACGGAAGTCTCGATGTTGATTCAGTTGTTGAAAGATGTATAAATCATTCCAGGGCATTACACGCAATAAGATTATTCGAATGCTACGGAATAAAATGTTTTAACAATGGTGAAGTTGCAAGAGTATGCGGCGATAAATTGTTAACTTCTATTAGATTGAAAGAGAACAATATCCCTCAACCCGAAGTAGCTGTTGCATTTACTGAACAATCTGCACTCGAAGCTATTGAAAAAATGGGGTATCCGGTAGTTCTGAAACCTGCTGTGGGTTCTTGGGGCAGATTGTTATCAAAGATTAATGATAGGGATGCAGCCGAAACCGTTCTCGAACATAAAACTGTATTAGGGTCTTACCATCATTCAATATTTTATATTCAAAAATATGTTGAAAAAAACGGAAGGGATATAAGAAGCTTTGTTGTTGGTGATGAATGTATAGCGGCAATATACAGAAATTCTGAACACTGGATTACAAACACTGCTCGCGGTGGTTCAGCAACTAAATGCGAAGTCACTGATGAAATTGCGGAACTCTCTATTCGTGCAGCTAAAGCTGTCGGTGGCGGAATCGTTGCTATTGATCTGTTTGAAAGTGAAAACGGTCTGCAAGTAAATGAAGTTAATTACACTATGGAATTTAAAAATAGTATCGACACAACAGGTGTAAATATACCTGCTAAAATAGTTGATTATATTATTCAAAATACGGAGGAAAGATAATGACTCTTAATATTTCGATAGTCGGAGCTTCAGGATATGCCGGAGGTGAATTATTACGTATTCTTTTGTTTCATCCCAATGTGAATATTAAGCAAGTAACTTCTGAAAGATTTGTCGGTAAATCAATTCATAAAGTACATCCGAACTTAAGAGGATTAAGTAATTTGAAATTTTCCTCAATTAATGATTTAGAAAATACCGATGTATTATTCCTCTGTATGCCGCATTCCAAAACTATGAACCTGATAGACTATTTTATGGGTAAAGCAGAAAAAATCATCGACTTGAGCGGAGACTTTAGGCTGAATAGTGCTGAAGAATATGAAAAGTGGTACGGTGAGGATCATCGTAAGCCTGAACTGTTAAATCAGTTTGTTTACGGAATTCCTGAATTACATCGTCAGGAAATGTCGAGTGCAAATTATATTTCGAGTGCCGGTTGTAATGCTACAGCAACAATACTTGGCTTATATCCATTATTTAAAGAAGATATTATCCATCTTGATAGAACAGTAGTTGATATAAAAGCAGGGAGCAGCGAAGCAGGTAATAGCAGCAGCGATGCCTCGCATCATCCGGTACGACAAGGTTCTTTGCGCTCATATAAACCAGTTGGGCACAGGCATACTGCAGAAGTAATTCAGGAGTTATCTTTTGGTAAACAGATTGCTGTGCATTTAAGTTTAACTTCGGTTAATATAATTAGAGGAGTTCTTGCAACATCATCTGTTTTCTTAAAAGAAGATTTAACTGAAAAAGATATTTGGAAAATCTATAGAAAGTATTATTCCAACGAACCTTTCATTAGAATCGTAAAAGAACGTGACGGATTAGTAAGATTACCGGATCCCAAAATATTGGCAGGAACTAATTATTGTGACATTGGTTTCGTAAAAGATCCTGAGTCAAATCGATTGGTTGTAATAAGCGCTATTGATAATTTAACAAAAGGTGCAGCCGGACAAGCCGTTCAAGCCTTTAATATAATGAACGGTATTGAAGAAACTACTGCGCTTAGATTTCCCGGCTTATTCCCCGCTTAAGGAGATAGTATTATGTGCAGATTATTATTGGTAAAAGAAAAAAACTCGTTCAATCCCCAAAAATACTTGGAAAGTTTTTCGATAATGTGTAAAAACAGTAAGGAATACCAGGGGCATGGATGGGGATTAGCTATGCTTGTAAACGGGGAATGGAAAATATATAAAAATATAAAACCAGTTTGGGAAGATAACCTCGATCAATTTGAAGAAACAAATTTGCTCCTTGTTCATGCACGCAGTGCTTTTGAAGATAAAGATATTTTCGTAGAAAATAATATGCCGTTCATTAAGGATGATATGGTATTCATATTTAACGGAGAATTGCGGGGAGTAAAATTAAAAATGCACGGCAGAATTGGAGCTGAAAAGATTTTTAATTTCATTTTAAAATTCTACGATTCTTCTCTGCTCGATGCTGTTAAAAAAGCTAGTAATATTATTATTAAGAGAACCGCTAAAATAAGAGCGATGAATTTCTTGGTCGTCAATAAATACGGAGCTATTCTTCATTCTTATTTTACGGAAGACGAGGAATATTTTACTCTAAGAAAGTATTCCGATGATAATAAAACTATTATCTGTTCTGAAGAAATAAACATTGGTATAAATTGGGAAAAAGTAAATAACAATATAATTGAGGAAATAAAATGGTGATAATAAAAATAGGTGGAGGAAAAGCAATAAACATTAAAGGAATTGCTGAAAATATTGCTCAATTACCCGGAGAAAAAATTATTGTTCACGGTGCGAATTCTTATCGTGATGAACTTGCTGAAAAACTAGGTATAGAAAAGAAAACAATTACTTCGGCATCCGGTTATTCATCAGTATTTTCTAATCACGAACTTATTGATTTGCAAATGATGGCGTATTCTGGTCTCAGGAATAAAAGGATTGTTGAGTTATTCCAGAGATACGGTGTTAATGCCATTGGTTTATCCGGATTAGACGGACAGTTAATTAGAGGTTCCAGAAATAAAGGTATTAGAGTAAGGGAAAATAGCAAGTTGAAAATTGTGAGAGATTTTTCCGGTAAACCGAAAGAGATAAATAAAGAGTTATTAAATGCATTATTAAAGTTAGATATTATGCCGGTAATTACGGTTCCTATTATCGATGAAAATGGATTTGCAATAAACAGTGAAAATGATGATGTGGTAGCATTGTTAAACGATGCTTTTATGCCTGATTTAATTGTTCAGTTTATTGAAGCTCCCGGATTATTAAAAGATCCAAATGATGAATCATCATTGATTGAAAAGATGTCCCAAAGTGAATTGATTTTATGGGAACAAAATGCAGAAGGAAGAATTAAAAGGAAGGTGCATGCTTTAAATAAATTATTCAAAAATAATACTCCAAAAGTTTTAATTACAGACGGAAGAAGTGAAAATCCAATTGAAAATATTCTAAATAATATAGGAACTGTAATAGAATGAAAGATTATATTCAACTCCAAAGTCAATATGAATTTGATGTATATCCCAAAAGGGAGTTAACGATTGTCAGAGGAAAAGGAGCTAAGGTACACGACGATAAAGGGAATGAGTATATTGATTGTGTTGCAGGTATCGGTGTAGCTAATATTGGTCACTCTAATGAATATTTTATTGATAGAGTAAATGAACAAATTAAAAAACTGGTTGTAAACCCAGGTATATTTTATAATGATAGCAAAGCTTTATTTCTTGAAAGGTTACATTCATTTGCACCGAAGAATCTTACGAAAACATTTATGTGCAATTCAGGTGCAGAAGCGATTGAGGCTGCAATAAAATTTGCCAGATTTAATACAGGTAAAACTGATTTTATTTGCGCTATGAAGAGTTTTCACGGTAGGACTCTCGGCTCTCTCTCTGCTACCTATAAGAAAGAATATAAAGAAGCTTTTCAGCCTTTAGTTCCGGGGTTCAAATTTGCTCCGTTTAATAAATTTGAAAGATTTGAAGAACTGGTTGATGAAAATACTGCAGGAATAATTTTAGAGGTCATACAAGGAGAAGGTGGAATAAATATTGCCGAATTAGAATTCCTCAAAAAAATTAGAGAGTTATGTGACGAAAAAAATATTTTGCTTATTATCGACGAAATTCAAACAGGAGTAGGCAGAACCGGAAAATTTTTAGCGATTGAACATTACGGAATTAAAGCTGATATTTTGTGTATGGCTAAAGCGCTTGGCGGTGGAATACCAATTGGAGCTGTATTATGTTCTGAGAATTTAGAAATTCCGAAAGGTAAGCATGGTTCCACTTTTGGAGGTAACCCTCTTGCTTCTGCAGCAGGGCTTGCTGTACTCGATATTCTTGCTAAAGATAACCTTATTAAACTCTCAGAAGAGAAGGGAGAATATTTAATTTCAAAACTTCGCAGCATTGATTCCGATAAAGTAAGGCTCGTAAAAGGACGGGGATTAATGATTGGAATTGAGTTAAAAACTAAGGTGAAACCTTATATAATGAAATTAATGGAAAACAATATCTTAGCTTTGCCCGCAGGTGCAACGGTAATAAGACTATTACCACCGCTTGTTATAACTTATGAAGAATTGGATTTAACAGTTGATAAGTTAGCTATGATTTTATCTTAATGATTTTGTAAAAATATACATATTTAGTATATTTTTTATTTCTTATCATGGTAAAAAGAAAATAAGGGGATATGTCGATGAAAAAGAGAAAATCTCCTGTTAAAGCCAAAGGGATCTTAAAAATATCTACTGGCATCAAGGGTTTAGATTCAATTCTTAACGGAGGGTTTCCAAAACATAGAAATATATTGTTACGCGGTAAACCGGGCAGTGGTAAGACTATTATCTCAATTGAATATCTTTATCGAGGTGCTTTAATGGGCGAACCCGGTATATATGTCGGGTTTGAAGAAACTAAAAAAGATATCATAATAAATGCTAAAACTTTAGGTTGGGATTTGGAAGAACTCGAAAAGAAAGATTTGTTTTCTTTTATCGAGGTTCAAATTCCACAGGAAAGTATTATTGACGGTTATTTTAGTATTGAGGGATTATTAGCAATAACAAAAGCCGAAGCGAAAAGGATAGGGGCGAAAAGAATTGTTTTTGATGCGTTGGATGTTTTATTAAGATTGTTTGAAACTCCATTACACGCAAGGGCAGAGGTGCATTTATTAAATCAATGGATGCGTAGTCAAAAGTTAACTTCGCTTCTTACTGTAAAGCCCTCTCAGAAGGGATCTTCTTCTGTACTTGAAGAATTTTTTGAGTCGATGTCCGATTGTGTATTAGACCTTGAAGTTAGATTTTTTAATCAAGTGCCTACGCGCCGTTTACGTGTTGTAAAATATCGTGGTTCTTCTTTCGGAAGAAATGAATATCCTTATTCTATTTTGGAAGGTGGTGTATCAATTGTTCCTATAACAAATATGGAACTCGATTATAAACTTCGCGGCAAAAGAATAAGTATAGGTATTGATAAATTAGATGAAATGCTTCACGGTGGTTTTTATGACGGTTCTTCTCTGCTTATAAGCGGTTTGCCGGGAACAGGTAAAACTTTGCTGGCTTGCAAGTTTATCGAAACAAATTGTAAGAAAGGTGATAAAATTCTATTCTTTGGGTTTGAAGAATCAGGAAATAACATTGTTAAAAACGTTGCTTCTGCCGGTATAAATCTTAAACCGTTTTTAAAGAACGGCAAGCTAAAATTTTTAACCTCTTTTCCCGAATCTATGGGGAATGAAGAACATCTTGTTCGCCTTATAACTAATGTTGATGAATTTAAGCCTGATCATTTAGTAATTGATTCAATTTCTGCATGCAGCAGGATGGGGGGACTCGATGCCGCTTTCGATTTTCTGATTAGAGTTATTAATTATACGAAGGAAAGAGGAATTACTCTGTTTATGTTGAATCAGATGAACGGAGATAAAAACTTTTATGAAATATCGGGTAATAATATTTCTTCGATGATTGACATTGTAATATTTCTTAATTATCACGAATTTGCCGGCAGCAGTGATAGACTTCTATATATCCTTAAAACACGTGGTTCAGGACATTCCAATATGAAAATGGAATTCAAGATTACAGATGATGGAATTCGGATGTCTGAACCGATAATTGAGGATAATCTGATTATAACAGGAAGAAGAAAAGCACAGCTTATTGCACAGGAAGAACGTGAAATAAATGAATTGGAAAAAAGAATAAAGTTTTTGGAGGAAGCACTCGAAAAAATTGACTACAGGGAATTAAAGGATATAAATGAAATATATTCCTATAACGATTTATTGAAAGAATTATCAGAACTAAAATTATCAAGAGATGCGAAATTATTGAAGGGAATTAATTAAGCTTAAAGTGGGGTAAAAATTATGAGTATTAACTTTAAAAAGCTGGAACTAATTTTGTTTATAGCCGGTACAGGCGTAAACTCAATTATGGCCGGCGAAAATATCAAAAAGATACTCAAAAAACATAAAATTGATGAAGAGGTACTTAAAATTATTGATGTTTACATTAATCCTGAAGAAGCTTTGAAATACAATATATTTTTAACACCTGCACTACTAGTGAATGTTGATGGCAAGCAGAATGTTATTTTTGGAAATTTATCAGACACTAAAACTGTTGAAGAAATATTGAGTCTGCAAGATGAAGAATAAGGATAAAAAAATATTTAAGACGTTCGCAGATGAAATGCTTGATGCTATTCGTAGCGGACAGATCGATACAATCTTGTCAAATGATAATCAACTGTTAAAAATTCAATTGGAAAAAACCGAAGAGGCATTAAGAAAAAGTGAAATTAAATATAGATCAATTTTTGAAAATGTAAATGATGCAATATTCTTTTTAGATTCAACGAAATTTATCGACTGCAATAATAAAACTATTCAATTGTTCGGCTGTCAAGATAAAAAAGAGTTTATTGGGCATCATCCTTGGGAATTTTCTCCGGAGTTTCAATCAGATGGTGTATCCTCTAAAGTAAAAGCTAAAAAATATATTGATGCTGCATTCAAAGGTGAAAGTCAGAAATTTGAATGGCTAAATAGAAAAAAAGATGGTACATTATTTACCACTGAAGTTACATTGAGTCCAGTTAAAATTGTGAAAAATACATATCTTCTGGCTGTTGTTCGTGATATTACAGAAAGAGTAATATTTACGAAAAAGCTAAAAGAATCTGAAGAATTATTTAGAAATGTAATAGAGAATCTTAATGATGCAATTTACCTTTTGTACGACAATAAATTTGAATTAATTAATAGTAAATTCACAAAAATTACAGGTTATACTTTAGAAGAAGTAAATAGAAATGATTTTCATTTTATGCAACTTGTAGCACCAAGAAGTATGCGGATAATCAAAGAAAGGGAGAGGAAGCAAATTGCCGGCGAGGAAATTCCATCACTATATGAATTTTATGTTCTGTCAAAAGATGGGAAGGAAATTCCCTGTGAGGCTTCGGTTTCATATATAAATTATAAAGATGGTATAGCAGCATTAGGTGTTCTAAGAGATATTTCGGAAAGGAAAAAAGTTGAAGATGAAATCAAAAAATTATCAATGGCAATTAAACAAAGTCCAGCTATTGTTGAAATAACCGACAAAAATGAAGTTATTGAATATGTCAATCCAGTCCTACTTTCAATTACCGGTTATGATAAAGAGGAACTTCTCGGTAAAACTCCAAGAATATTTAAATCCGGTTTAACTAATCCTGATGTTTATAAGGAGATGTGGAATCATCTTAGGCAAGGTGAAATTTGGCAGGGAAGGTTAATTAATAAGAAGAAATCGGGAGAGATTTATTACGAATCGGCACAAATTGCTCCGATATTGGATGAAGATGGTGAGATAATTCACTATGTTAAAGTTAGCCAAGATATAACAAAAATGATTGAGTATGAACAGAGTTTAATTGAAGCTAAAGAAAAAGCCGAAGCAGCTGATAAATTAAAGTCTGAATTTCTAGCTCAGATTTCTCACGAAATAAGAACTCCTTTAAATATTTTACTAAACTACTCATCGCTGGTAGAGGAAGAAATTAAAGGTAAATTGAGTAAAAATATGGAGTTCATTATAAATGGAATGAGGGATGCGGGAGAAAGAATTGTTAGAACCGTTGATTTAGTAATAAATATGTCGGAACTTCAAGCAGGGTCTTATACTCCTCATCCGACTAAAATTGATTTATGTGATATAGTAATGCCATTGGTTGAAGAGTTCCTCAGCATTGCAAATAGAAAAAACTTAAAGCTTACTTATAATGATAAGTGCAGCGATTGCAGCATAGTTGCAGATGAATATTCAACTAAAAAAATAATTGAAAATATATTGGATAATGCCGTTAAATACACTGAGAAAGGTGAAATTGTTGTAACTACTTTTGAGAAAGATAAATACCTGTGTGTTTCCATTAAAGATACGGGAATAGGTGTTGATAAAAAATATTTACCCAGAATTTTCGAACCTTTTACACAGGAAGAGCAAGGATATACAAGAAGATATGAAGGTAATGGACTCGGACTTGCATTAGTCAAGAAATATTGCGAATTAAACAATGCTCTGATTCAGGTGGAAAGTGAAAAGGGAAAAGGAAGTACATTTACTGTCATGTTCCCCAAATACCAAAACGTTTAATATAAGAAAATATTGCTTAATTTGAATCATTTTACCCTTCCTTGTTTATAATATAATTACCTTTTAAGTTCTAGTATAGTAAGACATTCATTTTAACCCCCTAAAGCACATTTAACTTCCCAACTGAAGACAAAAAATATCAAAAATTGGAATAAGATTAAGAGTAAATTCCAATTGTTGGGAAAACTTTTAGGCACATCTTCTTATTCAACAATCAAAATATGATAAAATGTGGCACATTGTTTGCAAATAATAGATAACTAAATTAATTAATAGGTTGGTTATGTTTGAAGAAATATTTGCTAAATACCCTGCTAAGGACAGAAGTAATTTAATCGGAATACTGCAAGAAATACAGGATGAATTTGGTTATCTGTCTTCACAATCGTTGAAGAAAACAGCCGAATATCTTGATCTACCGTTAAGTACAGTTTATGGAGTGGCAACATTTTATAATCAATTCAGACTAACTCCGCTTGGTAAATATGTTATAAGAGTATGCAGAGGAACGGCTTGTCACGTAAAAGATTCAGCGAATTTACTTTTTACATTGGAAAACGAGTTGGGAATTAAAGCCGGTGGAACAACTAAAGACGGTTTATTTACACTTGAAGTGGTTTCTTGTCTTGGTGCTTGTAGTATTGCACCGGTAATAAATATAAATAACGAATTCTATGGTCGTTTATCTTCAAAAGAAATTCACAAAATAATTAAGAAATTAAAAATGGGTGCCAAGAAGGATACTAAAATATTAAAAGAGGTAAAATAAATATGTCAGGATATACTGAGATATTCTGCAACAAATGTACGCATTCAACAAGTAATCCTTGTGAGTACTTTATTTCCTGCTGTAATTATGGACCAATGTGTCATCATGATGATAAGTGCAAAGAGAGGATTATCACTTACAATAAAAAATTAAAGTATGAAATTCACGAAGATCCGGTAATATTCATTGGGATGGGGACATGCGGATTAGCTTCCGGAGCTGAGAAAGTGAGGGATGCTATAATTAGAGAATTAGAACGGAATGAGATATTAGCCGAAATAGTGCCGACCGGTTGCATTGGTTTTTGTGCTAAAGAAGTAATAGTTGATATTAAATTACCCGGTGAAGATAGAATATCATATTGCGATATAACAGAAAAGGATGTACCTGAATTAATTAAGAGTGCGATTCTTGAAAAGAAAGTGTATTTCCCAAAACTCCTAGGTACGTATGGTGAAAGTCGGGGTAAATTAAGAAATATTAATGAATTGTCATTCTTCAAAAGACAAAAGAAAATTGCATTAGAAAAATGTGGAATTATAGACCCTGAATCTATTGATCAATATATTGCTCACGGGGGTTTTAGAGCATTAGATAAAGTTCTTAAAAGAATGACCCCAGAGGATGTGGTATCTGAAATATTGGACAGCGGATTAAGAGGAAGAGGTGGCGGAGGATTTCCAACCGGCAAAAAATGGGAATTTGCACAAAAGCAAAAGAGTGATAAAAAATATATTATTTGCAATGCTGACGAAGGGGATCCCGGCGCATTTATGGATCGCTCTTTATTGGAAAGTGATCCCTATAAAGTTATTGAAGGGATGATAATCGGAGCTTGTGCAATCGGTGCTTCAGACGGATATATTTATTGTAGGGCTGAATATCCACTTGCAATTGAGAGGTTGGAGAACACTATTTCAAAATGTGAGGAATACGGATTACTCGGTCAAAATATTTTGAACAGTGGTTTCAACTTTAATTTGAAAATTAAAAAGGGGGCAGGAGCTTTTGTATGTGGAGAAGAAACTGCTCTTATCGCTTCAATTGAAGGGAAAAGGGGAATGCCACGACCAAGACCTCCTTATCCGGCATTAAAGGGATTATGGCAAAAGCCGACAATAATTAACAATGTAGAAACGTTTGCAAATATCTCTTCCATTATTGTTAATGGCGCAAACTGGTTTAATAAAATCGGTACTGCTACTAGTAAAGGGACAAAAGTATTTGCCTTGTCGGGTAAAATAAAATACAGCGGCTTAGTTGAAGTTCCGATGGGTATAACATTAAAAGAAGTTGTATTTGATATTGGCGGAGGGATACCAAATAATAAAAAATTCAAGGCAATTCAAATTGGTGGTCCTTCAGGTGGATGCCTGCCGGAAAGTGTGATAGATACAATGGTAGATTATGAGTCCCTCAAAGATGTTGGAGCAATGATGGGATCAGGCGGTTTTGTAGTTATGGATGAGGACACCTGTATGGTGGATGTGGCTAAATTCTTTTTAACTTTTATTCAAAAAGAATCTTGTGGAAAATGCGTTCCTTGCAGAGAAGGCACTACCAGAATGTTGGAAGCTATTGAGCGGTTACCTCATAAATATAACAGCGAAAACGGAATTGCACAATTTCAACGATATAAAGGAATAATTCATTTAAAGAGATTAGCTGCTGTAATAAAAGATACTTCCCTTTGCGGTTTGGGACAAAGCGCTCCAAATCCTGTCCTTTCCGGACTACGATATTTTAAGGAAGAATATGAGGAGCATCTTTACGAAAGAAAGTGTGCCGCAAAAGTATGCAAGGAGTTTTTGCAGTTTGAAATTAATACTGACATATGCACAGGTTGTGGAGTATGTTTACGCGCATGTCCAAATGAAGCAATAGTTGGCGAAAAGAAACATCCGCATTTTATAATACTTGAGAAATGTGTTGGATGCGGTATGTGCAAAGATTCCTGCAGGTTTAATGCAATATCTGTCAATTGAGGCAAAATAAATCTTGGGATAAATATGGTTCAAGTAATAATAAACGGATTGAAAATAAACGCTGAAAATGATATGACAATTTTAGATGCTGCAAATTCTGTTGGTATTCATATTCCTACACTCTGTCATATCAAAGATTTATTTCCTACCGGGGCTTGCAGGATATGTTCCGTTGAAGTTGAGGGAATGAAAGGATTGATACCAGCTTGTGCATATCCGGTAATGGAAGGAATGAAGGTTGAAACAAATTCACCAAGAGTTCGCAGAGCTAGAAAAACAATTGTTGAATTGCTGGTTGAGGACCATCCTCAGGATTGCTTAATTTGTGTTCGTAATAAAAATTGTGAACTTCAAGATTTATCGGCAAAATACGGAGTTAGAGAGCATCGTTATATTGGCGAAAAGAAGAAGCATGTAATTGATATTTCAAGCGCGGCTCTTGAAAGAGATCCGGCTAAATGTATTCTTTGCGGTAGGTGCGTAAGGGTGTGTGACGAAGTACAAAAAATATCTGCTATTGATTTTATTAATAGAGGATTTAAAAGTATTGTAGCCACACCGTATAATAAAGGATTAAATGTAAGTGATTGTATTTTTTGCGGTCAATGTATTCTCAAATGCCCGACGGCTGCATTAAGAGAGAAAAGCAATCTAAAAGAAGTTAGTAACGCTCTGACAAATAAAAATAAATTTGTTGTTGCTCAAATTGCACCAGCCGTAAGAGCAACTTTGGGCGAAGAATATAATATGCCTATTGGAGAAGATGTTACGGGCAAATTGGTAACCGGAATGAGAAGATTAGGTTTCGATAGAGTATTTGATACAAATTTTGCAGCTGATTTAACAATAATGGAGGAAAGTGCGGAGTTTATATCACGATTTTCTAATAACGGAAAATTACCGATGTTTACTAGTTGCTGCCCCGGTTGGGTTAAATATCTTGAACAAAATGCTCCAGAATTAATTGAGCATTTGTCCACTTGCAAATCGCCGCACGAAATGGAAGGAGCCGTTATAAAAACATATTTTGCTCAAAAAATGTGTATCGATCCGAAAGATATCTTTGTTGTTTCGATTATGCCGTGTACTGTTAAAAAATTTGAATCTTCACGACCGGAATTAAATGAAAACAACTTGCCCGATGTAGATGCAGTTTTAACGACACGCGAATTAGTAAGATTTTTTAAGATGGCGGGGATAGAATTTGCAGAACTACCGGATGGCAATTTTGATAATCCGCTTGGTGAATCAACAGGGGCTGCTGTTATTTTCGGTACGTCTGGTGGAGTAATGGAAGCGGCAATACGTACAGCATATTTTAAGTTAACCGGTAAAAATTTAGATTTGATGGAACTTACTGATGTCCGTGGTTCAGATGGTATAAAAGAAAGCAGTTTAAATATTGATGGGAAAATTATTAATGTTGCAGTGGTTAATGGAATCGGGAATGTGCAGGAAATTATAAATGATGTAAGAAACGGTGATTCCAAGTATCACTTTATAGAAGTAATGGCATGTCCAAATGGTTGTATAAATGGCGGAGGACAACCAATAAATAACAAACCGGAAAGAATTCAAAAACGTGTGGCTGCTCTCTATTCAATTGATGGTAAGATGAAGAAGAGAAGAAGTTATGAAAATGAATCTGTCTTAAAATTATATAATGATTTTCTAGGTGAACCGAACAGTCGAAAATCTCATGAATTGTTGCATACAATTTATTTCAATAGAAAGGAGATGTTGGAACATGCTGGAAAGTAGGGGAAAATAAAAATTATTGCCAAAAGTAAAAGCTATTAGGCTTTGTAATAGATGGAGGAGTGTGACGATGAAGAGTAAGAAAAAAATATTATTAGTTGATGATGATATCGAACTTCTCGAACAAAATAAAGCAATATTGGAAGAGCGCGGTTATAATGTAATAACTGCAGAAAATAGTATTGAAGCAATTGAAAAATTTACTGTGTACAAACCAGATATAGCAATAATCGATTTGATTATGGAGGAATACGATTCCGGTTTTGTTTTATCCTATAAAATGAAAAAAACTGAATATGGAAAAAACATTCCAATTTATATTCTGACATCATCAGCTTTTGATACGGGATTCAAATTTTCTGCTGATAGCGAAGAGGAAAGTGAATGGCTTAAATGTGATGGAATACTAAATAAACCGATTGTAATAGATGAGTTTCTGCTTAAATTGGAAAATTTTAGTAAAAACTAAAAAGCCAGTTTTTGAATTAAAATATGTATAATAAATAGAAATACAAAAAGAAAAATTGTAATTCCTTATTTTAAGAAAATACTCCTTTTAGGCGAGTGAGACTAACAATCTTAAAAATAACTTTCCTATATTTTATTTGAATAAATTTATTCTTAGCTTTAGGCTATAAATTTGAGGCTGTCTATGTATCGGATATTAATAATATCTTTGTTTTTTATTTCATCCTTGTTAGCTCAAAATAAGGTATATGTGGGAAGAATTGAGGGAACAATTGATTTGGGCTTAGCTCCCTATATTAAGAGGTTGATTCAAGAAGCGGAAGAGGATAAAGCTAGAGCAGTTATATTTTATATAAATACTTTTGGCGGAAGAGTTGATGCGGCTACGCAAATAAAAGACGCAATATTGAATAGCAAAGTAAATACAACTGCTTTTATTGATAAACGTGCGATATCTGCAGGTGCTCTCATAGCTTTATCATGCCAAAAAATTGTAATGGCTCCAGGAGGATTAATAGGAGCATCAACTGTTGTTGACCAAGGAGGGAAAAAGGTATCGGAAAAATATCAATCATTTATGCGATCTGAAATGCGATCAACGGCTGAGAAAAACGGGAGACGTAAAGATATTGCAGAAGGGATGGTTGATGAGAGTATTGTTATAGAAGGCCTAGTTGATAGCACAAAACTTATTACACTTACTACCAATGAAGCATTGGAATACGGTATTGCCGATACAATGTTATCTTCATTAGATGATGTAGTCAAATATCTGAATATTAGTGATGCGGAAATAATAGAAATTGAGAGTAATTGGGCGGAAGATTTTGTGAGATTCGTGAATAATCCAATTATTTCGTCATTGTTGATTATGATTGGATTGGTAGGATTATTTACGGAAGTAAAAACCCCCGGTTGGGGAATACCCGGATCGGCAGCAGTAATAGCTCTCACAATATTTTTCGGTGCAAGTTATATATTAGAACTTGCTTCATTTATTGAAATTATCATTTTTGTTCTAGGAGTAGTTCTTTTATTGGTTGAAATTTTTGTTATTCCCGGCTTTGGTCTGTTTGGTATAATAGGGATTATAATGATTATTGCCGGATTGTTCCTAGGATTGATTTCCGATTTGCCGGTTTTTGATTTTAGTTTTATATCAGCTGCTTTAATTCAATTGGCTTCGGCATTGCTGCTATCGGGTCTTTTTATTCTTTCACTTTCAAAAGTTCTCCCGAAAACCGGAATGTGGAATAGAATGATTCTTCAAACCGGAATAGATTCAAAATCCGGTTATTCTTCTTTCCCAGGAATTCAACATTTAACAGGTAAAAAGGGGAAAGCGATTTCGGACTTGCGTCCCTCAGGAATTGCTATGATTGACGGCAAAAGAATAGATGTGGTTACGGAAGGCGATTATATAGAAGCCGGGCAAAAAATTATTGTCTATTCGATAGAAGGTTCCAAAGTTGTCGTGAAAAGAATTTAATTATACAGTAAATACTTTTGACGAATCTTCTTGAATTCCTCGAGTTTTTTATCCCACGAGTTTATTATTTGGATTGGTGTTTTACCTTCTTCCAGAGCAATATACAACGAATCGCTGCCATAAAGTTTTGACATCCAGTTCTCGTTTATTTTGAAATATGCTGGATATAATCTTTTTAATTCATAAATAAGCGTAATACCCAAATTTATCGGATCAAACACTTTGGGATCTGTTATCTGAATTTCAATCCCTTGGCATAATTCGTTTTCATATTTAGGATGTTCTGCTACTCCTTTTATAGAAACCGGTGTAAACGAAGTTTGGATGAACTTTACTCCTTCAATTTCAGAAAGTTCAAGGTATTTTTGTAAGTCTACTGAATTGATATACGGTGCACCAAATTTCAAAAATGGTTTATCTGTTCCTCTTCCTTCAGAAACATTTGTTGCTTCCAATAAACATAAGCCCGGATAAACTAAAGCTGTTTCAAAATCAGGTATGTTTGGCGAAGGTTTTATCCATTTCAATCCGGTCTCATTGAAATATTGTTCTCGCCTCAGGTTTTTACACTCAATTACTTTTAAATTTAATTTGTCTGCATTATTAAATAATTTTTCTCCGGTAAAATATTTAGCAAGTTCTCCCACAGTCATTCCGTGTGCAATGGGAATTGGGGCAATTCCTACAAAAGAAATATGATCTTTATTTAAGACAGGACCATTAACATAATTACCGCTTAACGGATTTGGTCGATCAAGAATAATAATTTCAATATTATTTTCCGCTGCTGTTTCAAGCAAGTAATACATAGTGGATATGTAAGTGTAAAATCTCGCTCCGATATCTTGTATGTCGAATAAAATTAAGTCAACATTTTTCAACATTTCGGCGGTTGGTTTTCTATTTTTACCGTAAAGGGAGTATATAGGTATTCCGGTTTTATCGTCCTTGCCGTCAAGTATTATTTCACCTGCTTGAGCTCCTCCTCTGATCCCGTGTTCCGGACCGAATAGAGCAATTATATTAATTCCCAAATTCCAGAGAGTATCAACTATAGAAGTTCCGTTACTTAATCTTCCAGTTTGATTTGTAGCAATTGCAATATTTCTATTTTTCAATAAATCTATTTTCTCGGAAACTAATATATCCGCTCCTATCCTTACTTTTCCTGTATTAAGAGTTATTTCATTTTCTGGTTTTGAGCAAGCAGAAAGAAATAAAACGAAAGCTAATATCGGCAAGAATCTTTTCATGATAAACCATATTTAAGTTTATATAAAAACCAAGTAGCAATGGTCATCCCGTCCCAGATAATCCCTTCAGAAATCATACTGTCAATTTCATCTGCTGAACAATATATCAATTTAATTTCCTCTGTGATATCTCTTTCCAAAGGGGAAGGGAACAAGTCGGAAGCTGAATAAGCATAGCAAATTTCGTCAGTAACACCATTGAAAGGATTAAATTCTCCGAAATATTCAAGTTTGTTCGCATCAAAACCGGTTTCTTCCCTTAATTCTTTTCGAGCATTCAAAAGGGGATTATCAGGATACTTATTACCACCGCTAGGGAATTCAATGCTGGTACGTTTATTCAGATATCGGTATTGCTGGACTAATATAAATTTTTTATTTGAGGAAAGGGGAACGACTATTGTAGAACCGTCGGTATGAACGTAATGGTACTCACCATTAAAATCACCAATAGAAAAATTGTCCAGTCGGTAACTCCAAAAGTCGTTCCTAAAAATTTCCTTTTCGGAAATTTTAATCCATTCCTTTAATTTCATTATAAACCGTTTATTTCGAGCAGTTCTTTTCTGGAGAAGAAATGAGCAATTTCTTTAGCTGCATTTTCATCGGAATCTGAACCGTGAACAATATTTTGCTCAACGTTATCCGCGAATAATTTTCTAATTGTTCCTTCTTCTGCTTCTTCCGGATTAGTAGCTCCAATTAATTTCCTAAATTCAGCTACGGCATTTTCCTTTTCAAGAACCATCGGTACACAAGGACCTGAGGTCATAAAATTTAATAAGTCGTTAAAGAAAGGTCTTTCTTTATGAACTTCATAAAAACCGCCGGCTGTATCTTTAGTTAATTTAACCATTTTTAATGCTTTTATTTCAAAACCGGCTTCGGTAATTTTTTCAATAACTTGTCCAATCAAATTTTTACGCACACAATCTGGTTTTAATATAGCTAATGTTCTGTTACCCAATTTATTTCTCCTTTTTTTTATTGTTAATAAAATAAAAGGAAAGAACCGCAAGGGGAACTTTCCTTAAAATTCTACAATATATTAGTCCTTATTTTTTCTTTCCGTAAAAGTCTTCCAATGCTTTTTTCATAGTTATTCCAATTTCGGCAGGACTTTCGACAACATAAATACCTGCTTTTTTCATAGCTTTCATCTTTTCATCGGCAGTACCTTTACCGCCAGAAATAATAGCGCCGGCATGTCCCATTCTTCTTCCCGGAGGTGCGGTTCTTCCTGCAATGAATCCAACTACCGGTTTATTAACATGCTTTTTAATGAACGCAGCGGCTTCTTCTTCTGCATTACCGCCGATTTCACCTATCATTACAATGCCTTCAGTATTAGGATCATCGTTAAATAATTTTATTATATCAATAAATTTAGAACCTATTACAGGATCTCCACCAATACCAACGCAAGTTGACTGACCGATTTTAAGATCGGATAATTGTTTAACTGCTTCGTAAGTAAGAGTTCCGGAACGGGAAACTACACCAACTTTTCCTTTTCTGTGAATGAATCCGGGCATAATGCCTATCTTAGCTTTACCCGGCGAAATTATACCAGGGCAATTAGGACCAATTAAACGAACGTCTTTATTCTTAATTGCATTATATACCTTAACCATATCCGCAGCAGGGATACCTTCGGTAATACATACAATTAATTTTACTCCTGCATCGGCTGCTTCCAAAATTGCATCCGCTGCAAAAGCTGGAGGAACAAAAATTGCAGAAGCATTTGCCTTTGTCTCTTTTACAGCTTCTTTTACTGTATTAAAAATTGGCACTTCGTTGAATTTTTGTCCGCCTTTACCCGGAGTTACTCCGGCAACTACCTTAGTGCCGTATTCCATCATTTGTTGAGTATGGAATGAGCCTTCTCCGCCGGTTATTCCTTGAACAACAACTCTCGTTCTTTTGTCAAGTAAAATACTCATAATTATCCTCGTTATTAACAGTATGAAATTTAACTTCAAAAATTAAAAAATATTTAATTCTAAACATAATCATTTTTATATGTTTTCAATTTAGGGATTTTCAGATGTTGGATTGGACAAAATATACGTTATATTTAATTTAATCTATCCTTTAAATAATGACTCTAAGTTTATTCAAGAATAAATTTAGAATGATTTGATTTCTTGCTTATAAAATTCATCATAGTTATATTTCGAAGATTTTTTTTGAGGTTCTTTTAAAATGTTTATTAAGCATACAAATTATGGCGAGGGAGTATATGAAATCTCTCTTTCCGAAAGAGCCGATAATTTAGGCCTTGGAGCCCCGTTCTTTGGTAATGTTGATCTCCATTGTAATATGGATAAATCACATCATCAGATAATTCTTGATTGCAGTATCAAAGCTACTGCAAAATTAACTTGTGATAGATGTGGGACCGAATTTGAAGATAATTTAGAAAATGAATTTAAATTATTCTTTCTATTCGATCAACCAAATGATTATGAAGATAATGATGATGTTTTTTATTTAACGCCGGAACAAGACAAATTAGAGCTCGATCATTCGGTAAGAGATTATACAATACTCTCTGTTCCGTTGAAATTGCTTTGCAAAGAAGATTGCAAAGGTTTATGTGCAAAATGCGGCACAAACTTAAATAAGGAAAGCTGCAATTGCGAAAATGAAATAATTAATCCGGTTTGGGAGAAATTAAAAGAATTAAAGAAATAAATGTAAATTAAATAATATAAGGTTAGTAACGATGGCGCATCCAAAACGAAAAATATCGAAAAGTAGAAGAGATAAGAGAAGAACTCATTATAAAGCTACTGCTCCTACTTTAAGTCACTGCTCAAACTGTGGTGAACTTAAATTAAGCCACAGAGCATGCCCTAACTGCGGCTACTATGCCGGAAGGTCTATGTTTGTACCCGAATCATAATAAATTTTATTATGTCTGATAATACTAATAAGAAAATTTGCAGAATAGCAATTGATGTAATGGGGGGCGATAACGCCCCCTTTAACGAAATAGCTGGTGCTGTTTCAGCATTTAGGGAAGTTGGCGGTTTTCAACTTATTCTTGTTGGTAGAGAAGATGAGATTAAGGAAGTCGCCGGACATAAAAATATTTCTCTTGAGGGAATTAAGATTCAGAATGCATCTCAAGTTATTCGAATGACCGATACTCCTACAGTTGCTCTTCGTCAGAAGAAAGATTCTTCGCTTGTTGTTGGAGCACATTTGGTTAAAAATGGCGAAGCAGATGCACTCGTTTCTGCAGGAAATACCGGTGCTGTAATGGCAGCATCAACGCTGCTTATCGGAAGAATTCCGGGAGTTGGCAGACCTACAATAGGAGCCGCACTTCCGACTATCAAGGATAAGCCTTGCTTGCTTTACGATGTTGGTGCAAGTGTTGATAGTAAACCGCAGCATTTATATGAATATGCCATTATGGCTGACATTTATGCAAGGGAAATATTGGGAATAGAAAATCCGACAATAGGATTGTTGAATGTTGGGGAAGAAGAATCGAAAGGGAATAACCTTGTGTTAGAAGCAGCAAAACTTTTGAAAGATTCTTCGCTTAATTTCATTGGAAATGTCGAGGGACGTGATTTATTAATAGGGAAAGCCGATATAGTTTTGTGCGATGGATTTGTCGGCAATATTGTAATAAAATTCGGTGAGAGTTTCCTTACTTTGTTAAGAGAAAAATTGAGAAGTCACGCAAATAAAAGTTTATTCAATAAAATAAAAGTTGGGCTATTTAAAAACACATTGAAAAGCGCTTTGAGTGATTTAGATTATCAAAAGCACGGCGGTGTACCTTTGTTGGGGATTAACGGGATATCGATTATCGGTCATGGGTCCAGTAGTCCGCTGGCAATTAAAAATATGGTTCTCAAAGCAAAAGAAATGCACGAGAAGGGATTATTAAACAAATTCAAGGAAAATTTTAGTTAATATGAGTAACAGGGTTCACGAAAAGATTAACGCTAAGGTAACCGGCGTTGGGATGTACGTTCCGGAAAAAATCCTAGATAATAAATATTTTGAAAGTATAGTAGATACAAACGACGAATGGATTAGAACTAGAACAGGAATTCGTGAGAGACGGGTTCTTGAAAAAGGCGCTACCAGTGATTTAGCGACAGAGGCATTGAAAGATTTATTAAAAAGTACAAATACTGATGCCGAAGAGTTAGATGTAATAATTGTCGCTACTGTAACACCCGATATGTTCTTTCCTGCTACTGCTGCATTGGTCCAGAGAAATATTGGAGCTACTAATGCTTGGGGATTTGACCTTTCAGCCGCTTGCTCTGGATTTTTATTTGCTATGCAAACCGGTGTAAGCTTGATTGAAAGCGGTCGTTATAAAAAGGTGGCTGTTGTAGGCGCCGATAAAATGAGTTCGATAGTGGATTATACCGACAGAAATACTTGTATTTTGTTCGGAGATGCAGCCGGTGCAGTGCTTTTGGAACCGACCAATGATATGAACGAAGGCTGGATAGATTCAATCCTCCACATTGACGGTTCAGGAGCGGATTCACTTCATATGCTTGGAGGAGGAAGCCTTAATCCGGCTTCTCACGAGACAATCGATAAAAAAATGCATTATATTTATCAGGATGGAAGGGCTGTCTTTAAAGTTGCGGTTAAAGGAATGGCAGATGTTTCTGCCGAAATAATGGAGAAGAATAATTTAACCGGTGATGATGTAGCTTATCTTGTACCTCATCAAGCGAATTTAAGAATTATCGATGCTACTGCCAACAGAATGGGCATAAGCAGTGATAAGGTGATGATAAATATTGATAAATACGGAAATACTACTGCCGCAACTATTCCACTCTGTTTAGCTGAATATTCCAGAGATGGAAAAATTAAAAAGGGAGATAAATTAATCCTGGCCGCTTTTGGTGCCGGATATACTTGGGGTGCTGCATATTTAGTATGGAGTATTGATTGATATGGGTAAAATAGCATTTCTTTTTCCCGGTCAAGGTTCACAATATGTGGGAATGGCTAAAGATATTTTTGATAATTCCGTTGAAGCTCGTGAAATGCTTTTAACTGCAGAGGAAGCTACCGGTGCTCCGTTATCTCACATAATGTTTAATGGTCCGGTGGAAGATTTAAAGCAAACAGATATTACTCAACCAGCAATTTTTGTTCATAGTGTTATTATTGCCAGTTTGTTGAGAACTTTTGAAGCAGATGGCGTAGCCGGACATTCATTGGGCGAGTATTCTGCTCTGGTGTATTCCGGTGCTATTCAATATTATGATGCGGTTAAACTTGTCAGGTTACGCGGACAAGCGATGTTGCAGGCAGGTATTGATTCGCCCGGAACGATGGCGGCAGTTATCGGTATGGAAAGAACTCTACTTGAGGAAGTATGTTCTCAAGCATCAAATGCCGGCATTGTTCAATGCGCTAATTTTAATTCTCCCGGTCAAATTGTAATTTCTGGCTCAGTTGATGGCGTACAAGAAGCGATGAAATTAGCGAAAGAAAAGGGAGCTAAATTAGTAAAGGAATTAGTAGTGAGCGGTGCTTTCCATTCACCTTTAATGGAATCCGCTGTTGAAAAATTAAAACTTAAATTGGATGAGACTCCTTTTTTCGAAGCTAAAATCCCGGTTTATGCTAACGTAACTGCAAAACCTGTAAAAGATCCAAATGAAATTAAAGATTTATTGTTAAGGCAATTAACCGCACCGGTTCTTTGGGAAGATACCATCAATAATATGGTTGCTGATGGTTTCGATGAGTTTGTAGAAATAGGTCCGGGTAAAGTGTTGCAGGGATTGGTAAAAAGAATTGCCCCGGGAGTTAAATTTTGGGGAATTGATAAATATTCCGATTTAGAAAGGTTTCTTTAATGTCGGATAATGTAACGAAAGTTATTGGCGATTATTGGATTGATCCAATAATTTTTACACATAAATTTGTTCGTTCTTGTGATGTTTGTGTTTGTTCGGGAGAATGTTGTTATTACGGAGTTTATACCGATAAATACGAATATGATAAGATTATTGAGCTCAAAGATGAGATAATTGAAATAATGGATGACTCTCAAACCAAAGATGTAAATAAGTGGTTTGAGCCGCCTGAGGAGGATGAGGATTTTGAGTCGGGGATAGCCGTTGGGACTGAATTATATAACGGAAAATGTGTATTCCTCGACAAACAAGGGTTTTGCTCTTTACAAAAACTGGCTATGAATAAAGGTGAAGATAAGTGGAAATATAAACCACTTTATTGTATATTATTTCCTTTAGTTATTTATGAAGATACAATTACGCTCGATGACGAGCATTTAGCTAGAATGCATTATTGCAATAAAGCGGAAAATCAATCTTCAACTTTGTTTGAAACTTGTCGCGAAGAATTAAAATTTCTTCTTGGAGAAGATGGTTTCGAAGAATTAGTTGAATATAGGAAGGAATATTTATCGTCAATTGGAGAAAAAGTTGAATAAGAAAAAAGCTTTAATTACCGGCGGTTCACGCGGAATTGGAAAATCGATTGTTGAAAAATTTGTTCAGGACGGATTTGCTGACGTCGTATTTATTTACCGCAGTTCAGAAGCTGCAGCCAAACAATTGGCAGAAAAATTATCCGGCGATAATGTAAATGTTTACGCTTTACATGCTGATGTTTCAGATTTTGCCCAAGCAAATGAAGTTGTCAACGAGGCAATTGGACTCTTGGGTGGGTTGGATATTCTTGTAAATAATGCCGGTATAACAAGGGATAATTTATTACTTAGAATGACCGAACAGGATTTTGATCAAGTTTTAGCTGCAAATTTAAAGAGTGTTTTCAATTTTACTAAAGCAGCAATCAGAACAATGTTAAAACAAAGAAGCGGAAGTATCATAAATATATCTTCCGTTGTTGGCTTAACTGGCAATGCTGGTCAAGCTAATTACGCAGCCTCAAAAGCGGGAATAATTGGATTTACAAAATCGACTGCAAAGGAATTTGCATCAAGAAATATCAGGGCAAATGTTATTGCTCCGGGATTTATAGAAACTGATATGACTGAGGCATTAAACGAAGAACAAAGAAGTGCTTTGCTGGAAAATATTCCTTTAAAAAGAATAGGTAAAGGAGAAGATATAGCAAATGTCGTTAAATTTTTAGCTTCCGATGAAGCAAGTTATATTACAGGACAAGTTATCACCGTCGACGGCGGAATGGTAATGTAAAATTTCATAAATAACATTTTTTCACTAATTAAAATAGGAGAAACAAATGGATCTCGAGGCAAAAGTAAAAGAAATAATTATCGATAAACTCGGAGTTGAAGAATCTCAAATTACTCCAGAAGCTTCTTTTACAAATGATTTAGGAGCTGATTCACTTGATATAGTTGAATTGGTAATGGGATTCGAATCTGAATTCAATATTTCAATTCCTGATGAAGATGCTGAAAAAATTGCAACCGTTGGTGATGCAATTAGCTATTTGAAAGAAAAAGTCAACAACTAATTCCGATATACGTTTATTTCGGGCTGTTCCGTATTATGTTTTCTTTTTTTGAATGGAATAAATAATACCGGACAGCCCTTTAACCTAAAGCGATAGTTTGTGAAAATATTAAGAGGATAATATGAGTAAAAGGCGAGTAGTTATAACTGGTATTGGAGTTTTAACTCCAATTGGAAATAATACCGAAGAGTTTTGGAACAGTATGATGGAAGGTAAAAGTGGTGCAAATTTAATAACTAAATTTGACGCTTCTGATTTTACCACCAAATTTGCTTGCGAAATTAAAAATTTTGATTTATCTGAATATCTTGAAATTAAAGAAGCCAAAAGGATGGACCCTTTTACTCATTATGCAATGGTTACTGCTCAAGAGGCTATCAAAGATTCCGGAATTGAACTGGATAAAATTGATAGAGAGAGATTCGGCGTTGTTTATGGAAGTGGAATCGGCGGAATGGGCACTTTCGAAAAACAGCATACGGCATTTGTTAATGGCGGTGCCCGCAAGGTTAGTCCTTTCTTCGTCCCAATGATGATTTCTGATATTGCTGCTGGACAAATATCCATTAAATACGGACTAAAGGGGCCAAATTATGCCACAACTTCGGCTTGTGCAACTTCTTCTCACGCTATTGCCGATGCATTCATTTTAATTCAGCGCGGTAGTGCGGATTATATGCTTACAGGTGGTTCAGAAGCATCAATTACACCAATGTCAATTTCCGGTTTTAATTCAGCAAGGGCACTATCCACATGGAATGATAGATATTTAGAAGCTTCCAGACCTTTCGACAAGGATAGAAACGGTTTTGTAATGGGTGAGGGAAGTGGAACATTAATTCTCGAAGAATATGAAAGCGCTAAAAAGCGCGGTGCAAAAATTTATGCTGAAGTTGTTGGTGTTGGATTAACTGGGGATGCATTCCATATCACAGCTCCTGCACCGGGAGGAGAAGGTGCTGTTAGAAGTATGAGAGAAGCAATTCGCGATGCCGGAATTAATCCTGAAGAAGTTGATTATATAAACGCTCACGGTACTTCGACACCGTTAAACGATAAAAACGAAACCGAAGCTATTAAGACAGTTTTCGGAGATCATGCATATGATTTAGTCGTAAGTTCAACTAAATCTATGACTGGACACTTATTGGGTGCAGCAGGTGCAGTGGAAGCTGTTGCTTCAATATTGGCGATTGCAAATTCTGTAATACCGCCAACAATCAATTTGGATGAACCTTCACCTGAATGTGATTTGAATTATTGTCCCAAAACGCCATTAGAAAAAGAAGTTAATTATGCACTTTCCAATACTTTTGGGTTTGGCGGGCATAATGCTTCATTATTATTTAAAAAAATATAGTTAATAGTAGATGTTAATCAGAAACTTCCTTCAGAAAATCCGGAAGTTTAGTCAATCATCGAAATATCAAAAATTTTCTGAAACAATATCTTCATTAGAGAAGATATTGGGCTATAGAATTGATAAGCCGGATTACTATTTAAAGGCTCTTACACACCGTTCTTATACGGATGTGGAAGAAGAGTTGAATAAGTCGAATGAGAGACTGGAGTATCTCGGTGATGCTGTTCTGGATTTAGTAGTAGGGGAGTTTCTCTTCAAAACATATCCTAATAAAGGCGAAGGTTTTTTGACAAAAACTAGATCGCATCTAGTAGATAAACAAGCGCTTGCTGATGCTGCTAAGAGAATCGGTTTGGAAGATTTAGTTTATTTCAAAAGAAATTTTTTAGGCGATAATCTGGAAGGTTTGAAAACAATTGTTTCCGATTCCTACGAAGCCATCACAGGCGCAATTTATCTTGATAAGGGGTTAAAAACCGCAGAGAAATTTCTCCTCAGAACTCTGATCGAACCAAATTACAAATCGGGTGAACTTATTGTCGATAAGAATTATAAAGGACAGCTACTGGAATTAACTCATTCCCTTAAAATCACTCCACCAGTTTATAAAATTGCCGATGCGGAAGGACCTGAGCATAATAAAACCTTTGTAGCAAAAGTTTTTATCGGCGATAAAGAAATGGGAGAGGGTATGGGCAAAAGTAAGAAAGCTGCGGAACAGAAGGCGGCTTTTATGGCCCTAAATTATCTTAGAGAAAATCAATAATCTTTCCCCACATCCTTTAGCAAGGAATAAACTTTTATTTATATTTACCAATTGAATATTTTTCAAATTGTGTATACTATTCGGAGACTTTATGAAACATATTAATCATTATGATAAGTTTATGTGGCGCCATATTGGTCCGCGAGAAGATGACGTTAAGTTGATGTTGGATGAAATTGGGGTTGCTTCATTAGAGGAACTTATTGATAGAACAGTACCCTCAGATATTAGATTAGAAGAGGAATTAAAGATTGAAGGTGCTCTCAGTGAAACCGAGTTTTTGGAGCATATCTGGAATATAGCTTCTAAAAACAAATTGTTTAAAAATTACATTGGGTTAGGATACTATCCCACAAAAACCCCTTCCGTTATTTTAAGAAATATTCTTGAAAATCCGGGCTGGTACACGCAATATACTCCTTATCAGGCTGAGATTTCCCAAGGCAGATTAGAAGCATTGTTGAATTTCCAAACAATGATAGCTGATTTAACCGGTCTTCCCCTGGCAAATGCATCTTTGCTGGATGAAGCTACGGCAGCTGCCGAAGGAATGTTAATGTTTTGGGGAACAAGAAAAGGTGCAAAGAGAAATGCCGGTAAATTCTTAGTTGACCGGAATATTTTTCCGCAGACTTTAGGTGTTCTCGAAAATAGAGCAGAACCGAGAAATATTGAATTGGTGATCAGCAATATATCGGAAGAAGATTTCTCAGATGATGTATTTGGTTTGATTTTACAATATCCTGATTCAAACGGAGAAATACGAGATTACAGAAAATTGATTGCTTCTGCAAAAGAGAAAGGTATAAAAGTTATAATTGCCGCAGATATTTTAGCTTTGGCATTATTAACTCCTCCGGGAGAGTTAGGTGCAGATGTAGCAGTTGGCAGTACACAAAGATTTGGAATCCCTATCGGTTTCGGTGGTCCTCATGCAGCTTATTTTGCAACTAAAGAAGAATTTAAGAGAGCAATTCCGGGAAGGATTATAGGGATTTCAGTAGACAGACATGGCAATAGAGCATTAAGAATGGCTCTTCAGACAAGGGAACAGCACATTAAGAGAGAACGTGCAACCAGTAATATTTGTACTTCCCAAGTTTTACTTGCCATTATGGCCGGCATGTATGCTGTATATCATGGACAATCGGGAATTAAAAAGATTGCCGAATTTGTAAATGAATTGACATCGAAATTAAACTCATATATTACTAATATCGGATACGAACAAGTAAACCGATATTTCTTTGATACCCTTAAAATAAAGGTTACCAAAGAACAATCAGAGCTGATTAAAAAATATGCGTTAGAGAAGAATTATAACTTCAGATACTTTGATGATTATTTTATTGGAATATCCGTTAACGAAGAATCAACCGAAAAAGAAATATTGGAAATAGCACAGATTTTTGCCGATGCTGTTAACGGTTCTATTCTGGAAATAAGTAACGGAGATACGATTCCCGATGAACTTAAACGCCAGAGTCCATTTTTAACTCATCCTGTCTTTAATTCTTATCATTCGGAAACCGAAATGATGAGATATATCAAGAAACTTGAGAACCGAGATCTTTCGCTGATGCATTCAATGATATCTCTCGGTTCTTGTACTATGAAATTAAATGCAGCATCTGAAATGATTCCGATTTCATGGCCGGAATTTGGTAAAATTCATCCTTTTGCACCGAAAGAACAAGCAGAAGGATATTATCAAATTTTGAGTGAATTGGAAGAAGAGCTAAAGCAGATTACAGGATTTGCCGCTATATCTTTCCAGCCAAATTCAGGCGCTCAAGGAGAGTATACCGGTTTAATGGTTATCAGGGAATATCATAAATCTCGTGGAGAAGGACACCGTAATATTGTTATTATACCTTCTTCAGCTCATGGTACAAATCCAGCAAGCGCAGTTATGGCCGGAAATAAAGTTGTGATTGTATCTTGTGATGAAGACGGAAATATTGATATAGAAGATTTGAAAAAGAAAGCCGAAGAAAATAAAGATAATCTTTCGGCGCTTATGGTTACATACCCTTCAACACACGGGGTATTTGAGACGGAAATAAGACTAATATGCGATATAATTCATCAAAATGGCGGACAGGTTTATATGGACGGAGCAAATATGAATGCCCAAGTTGGAATAACTAGTCCGGCATCTATTGGCGCCGATGTTTGCCATTTGAATTTACATAAAACATTTGCCATTCCTCACGGAGGAGGAGGACCGGGAGTTGGTCCCATTGGCGTTGCCGAGCATTTAGTTCCGTTTTTACCTTCGCACCCATTGGTTAAATTGAATGAAACCGGAATTAATCCTGTTTCTGCTGCTCCTTTTGGAAGTGCCAGCATTCTCCCGATTTCATACGGATATATTAAAATGAATGGGGGAAGCGGACTTAAAAAATGCACTGAAATGGCAATTCTAAATGCTAATTATCTAAGAGTTAAGCTGGCGCCATATTATAAAGTACTTTATACAGGTAAAACCGGTTATTGCGCACACGAATTAATTTTCGATTTGCGTGAATTCAAGCATACAGCAAATATAGAGTGCGAAGATGTTGCTAAGAGGTTGATGGATTACGGTTTTCATGCACCCACCGTTTCGTTCCCCGTTGCGGGTACTTTAATGGTAGAACCGACTGAAAGTGAATCTAAAGCAGAATTGGACCGTTTTGTTGAAGCTATGATTTCCATCAGACAAGAAATAGAAGATGTGGTAAACGGAGTTTACGATAAAGTAGATAATCCGTTAAAGAATGCTCCGCATACTATTACCGATATCATTCAAGAGAAATGGGAGCATTGTTATAGCCGTGAAAAGGCGGTTTATCCTTTGGAATATGTTAGAGAGAACAAATTTTGGTCGTATGTTGCTAGGGTTGATAATGCATACGGAGACAGAAATTTGGTCTGTTCTTGTTTACCGGTAGAAGAATATATGGATTAATTATGGACGAACTTTGTTCTTTATTCAAAGAGTATAAAACTATTGCGGTTGTGGGAATATCCCATAACCGCAATAGACCCAGTAGAGACATTGCAGAATATTTACTGCGAAATGGTTTTCGTGTAGTTGGAGTAAATCCGGCAATAAAAAAAGCCGGCGATATAGATGTTTATCCTAATTTGCGCGAAATACCGTTTGAAGTTGATATTGTCAATGTATTCAGAAAACCAGAAAATGTAACTGAAATTATTCCGGATGTATTAGCAGTGAAGCCGAAAGTATTTTGGCTTCAACTTGGAATTGTCAACAACGAGGCGATTAAAGCTGCTAAAAATGCAGGTATCATTGCAATTCAAAATAAATGTATATTAGTAGAGCATCAGCATTGTATTTCAAGAAGTTAATAAATATATTTTTTTTTATCCTTCCTTTATGGAGTAATGTTTATCCACAAGTCGAACCGGAAAATTTCGTTGTAGATTCCATTCGGATTATCGGTAACGAAATTACGGAAGAATATATCATCCTTCGCGAACTCACCTTCGATGTAGGAGATACTGTTAATAATTCGGTTCTTAATTTTAATCGAGAAAGAGTTTTTAGCCTCGGTATTTTTAATCGTGTTGAACTGAATAAGATTATCGAAAATAATTTAAATACAGTTGAAATATCCGTTCACGAGGCTTGGTACATTTATCCTGTCCCGTTTTTGAATTTTGACAATAACGACATTGACAAAGCTTCTTTTGGAATGATTTTGCTCTGGAAAAATTTCCGTGGCAGGAATGAAACGGTAAATTTAATGGCAAGTTTTGGTTACGACCCTAAATATGTTCTATCATATTACAATCCGGTTATATCGGAAGAATATGATTTGTCGTTCCGATTTTCAGCCGGGTATATGAATATCAATAACAAGAGTTTAGCCGCTGAAAGAATAATTGGATCTAATTTTTCATATAAATCCTACGGTATAATTTTAGGAATAGGGAAAAGAATAAATCAATTTAATGAATTTTCAATTTCATACGGATACGAATATATAGAACAGCCGGACAAGAGACTTTATGCACTTTCTTCTTCTTTAACAAAAATTGATAGACATCCGATTCTCAAACTGAATTACTTTTATGATACACGCAACTTAAAGCAGTTTTCAACTGAAGGTATTTATACTGTTTTTGAATTTATGCACAAAGGATTCGGACTAAATTCTTCCAGTTATAATATTCTGAACTTGGATTTTCGTGAATATAGAGGTATTTGGAAAGAATTAACTGGAAGATGGCGATTTACGGCAAGACATCTTTTCGGAAATAATTTACCTTATTACGATAAATCATTTTTGGGATATAGAGAGATTGTTAGAGGTCATCAGAACGATTATCGCGAAGGTGATAACCTAATAAAGTCTTCCTTCGAAATAGTTTATCCTATACTAGCAGAATGGAATTTTTCGATAAAGTTGCCATTGATCCCACAAAAATTAACATCTATGAGAATAGGTATAAATTTAGAAACTTTCGTAGATGCGGGAACAACCTTCAATAACGGTGAAAGATTGAATTTTAATAATTTCGATTCGGGTTACGGTTTTGGCGTAATAATTTTATTTTTACCTCACAATGCTTTTCGTATTGAATTGGGATTTGATGAATATAAAAATACGGAGTTATTAATTGGGACAGGTTTCTCTTTCTGATATTGAATTATATTATTCCGGAAATATTGATACTGAATCGAATCGAATTGTTTTAGATTCCGAGGAACACAAGCATTGCGTCCGAGTAATGAGGAATAAGATTGGAGATAAAATTGCGATTACCGATGGTAAAGGTGAAATTTATATGTCCAAAATTATTGAGATTAATAAAGATAATTTGATTTGTGAGAGTTACGAAATTATTGAATACAAAAACGAGAATTCAAATATTTATTTTGTACTTCCGAGGATGAAGAAAAGTGAAAGATTTGAATTCGCTATTGAGAAGAGTATTGAACTCGGAATCACTAATTTTATTATTTATCAAGCGGATAAAAGTATTGCAAAAGGCGAAAAATTAAAAAGATGGAATAAAATCGCTTTTAGTGCAATGAAGCAGAGTTTACAAGCATTTCTTCCGAATATAGAATTTATTGAAAATCTTTCATTACTCAATATTGAAAATAATGACAGGATTTTATTTTTTCATCAGCACGGTGAAAGTATAAGTAATTTATCTTTGAATGAAGATAATAAGTCCATATTTGCAATCTTCGGTCCGGAAGGGGGATTTTCGGAAAGGGAATTAAACCTTTTTCCAAAGGCGGAATTAGTTAAACTTACGGATAACCGATTGAGAAGTGAAACTGCTATAGTAGCTGCGGCAGTTCAATTCGGAATTAAATAGTTTCAATGAATTTTTTGAGCAGCCTCTCAAATAAATTTGCGGCTTTATCAGCAGTTTCAATTACTTCAGCGTGAGATAATTTATTTGGTGATATTCCGGCAGCATAATTAGTTATAAGAGAAACTGCAGCCGTTTCAATTCCCAAATATTTTGCAAATAAAGCTTCGTGTGCAGTTGACATTCCAACAGCATCAGCCCCAATTTTTCTCATCCATCTAATTTCTGAAGGAGTTTCGTAACTTGGTCCTTTTGTATAGTAATAAACGCCTTCTTTTAATCGAATTTTCTCATTAAGAGCGGCATTAAATAATTTCTCTTTCAATGATGCATCGGGGAAATTTAACATTGAATTTCTATATTCAATATTGGTTGTTCCTATAAACGCAGCGATATTCTTTTTGATATCGGGCATCATATAATCGTTGATATACATTAAGTCTCCCGGTACAAAATTGGGATTGATTCCACCGGCTGCGTTCGAAAGGAATAATTTTTTAACCCCTAATTTATATGCGATAAAAACAGGAAGAAGAACTTCATAAATTTTATAGCCTTCATAAAAGTGTATTCTTCCTTGAAATAGAAGTAAGTTTTTATCTTTATATTTTGCAAAATGGATATAACCCCTATGTCCGTCAACTGTAGATAGGGGATAGTTGGGGAGAGAAGAAGTCTCAATAGATTTGACAATATCTACACTCTGCGTAAAATTACCTAATCCGCTTCCGAGTATAACCCCAAGATCAAATTCGGAATTAAAATATTCTTTAACTTTTTGTATTAAATCTTTGTACTTAAAATCCAAATCTATTTTCAAAATAAGAACCCCGCTAATGTTGCTGTCATAAGTGTTGCTAAAGTTCCTCCCAAAACTGCCTTCAGTCCAAGGGCAGCTAAATCACTTTTTCTTGAAGGTGCGATTGGACCAATGCCGCCAATTTGAATTGCGATGGAACTGAAGTTTGCGAAGCCACACAGTGCATAAGTAGCCATTAAGACGGCCTTTTCACTGGCAATTGCTTTAGCTTGCAAAAGTGTACCAAGATCGAGATAGGCAACAAATTCATTTAATACAATCTTAGTCCCAATCAGGCTTCCGAAATTCAATGCATCATGCCAAGGAACACCGATTCCAAAAGCCAAAAATTGAAATACAAATCCGAGCAGCAATTGCATTGAAAGTGGTTTACCGTATGATTCCATTAACACCGCATTCAAATTGGTTAAATCACCAATACCTTGTAGAATGTAGTTTATTAAAGAGATGAAAGCAATGAATGCAATTAGCATAGCGCCAACATTGAGAGCAAGACTCAAACCATCGCCAGCACCGTTTGCTGCAGCTTCAACTACATTTGAAGATGTTTTTTCGACATGTACTTTCACACTTCCTTTTGTTTTCGGAATACCGGTTTCGGGAAAAATCATTTTTGATATTACCAATGCGGCAGGAGCTGCCATAACACTTGCACCAAGCAAATGTGTTGCAAAAATAAATTGAGCTTCTTGGAGGGGAACACCCATAGTTTGGGAGTAACTGTTACCGAGTATTTGTATGTATGCTGCCATTACTCCGCCGGCGATTGTCGCCATTCCTCCGGTCATAATTGTCAGTATTTCACTTTTTGTCATCGTTTCGATGTAAGGTTTAATCATTAAGGGAGCTTCGGTCTGCCCGACGAAAATATTTGCAGTACAAGATAGCGATTCAGCTCCGCTTGTTCCCATAGCTTTAGCCATAACCCAAGCCATAGCTTGAACTATCTTTTGCATTACTCCCAAGTGGTAAAGAACACCCATCAAGCTAGCAAAAAAGATGATGGTAGGTAATACTTGAAAAGCGAAAAACATTCCAAGACTACCTTCGGTTCCAGGAGAAAGTGCAAGATCACCGAAAACAAACTTTGCTCCGTCTGTTGTGAAATTCAGAATAAGAACGAAGAACTTACTAATAAAACTAAAGAATTGTTTAGGCCAGCCTAAAGGAGCGAAATAATTACCAAGAACGTCTCCCTTAATTATTAATATTGCAAAAGTAAATTGGAGGCCTATTCCGCTAAAGACTAAACGCCAGTTGATTTTCTTTTTATTATTTGAAATAAGATAGGCAATTCCTAATAAAAGAATAATTCCGATAAAACCGCGAATTATTGTGATAAAATCCATTATTCATCTCCCGGTATATAATGACATTTTCTACACCTAGCTTCATAGCTGTCAGTTGCGCCGACTAATACTCTGTCTTTGCTAACTATTTTCCTTTGAGTTTTATCAGCCGGATTACCGCAAACAACACATATAGCCAAAGTTTTTGTGATGTATTCGGCAATTGCTAATAATTGAGGCATTGGTTCGAAAGGTTTGCCGGTATAATCCTGATCTAATCCGGCAACAATTACACGTTTACCTTTATTAGCAAGTTCATTGCAAACTTGAACAATATCTTCGCTAAAAAATTGTGCTTCGTCAATTCCGATTACTTGAGCATCGTATGAATCTTCCAAGATCTCTTGAGGGGATTCAACGATTAATGAAGGGAGAGATTGTTCGCTGTGAGATACAATCTCGTTTTCGGAATAACGAATGTCAATTTTAGGTTTGAAAATTTTAACCGTCTGTTTTGCAATTCTTGCTCTTCTTAATCTTCTAATCAATTCTTCGGTTTTACCGCTAAACATACAGCCGGCAATAACTTCAATCCAGCCTGTATCTTTAGGAACTGAATGGGGGGTAAATTCCATCATAATTACGTTAAATGATCGTTAGTGAATGAAAGTGGAAGTAATTCTTTTAATTTAAATACTTTATATTTTTTTTCGGGAGTTACTAATATAACGTTAAGATCCGGACCGCAGTGTTCCATCAAAACTTGTCTGCAAGCACCACAAGGAGGAGTGAATTTTTCCGCATCTCCTGCAATTGCTATTGAATCGAATTCTCGCGCACCATCGTGAAGAGCGGTAAATATTGCAGTCCTTTCGGCGCAAATAGTTAAACTGTAAGATGAATTTTCTATGTTGGATCCGGTATATATTTTTCCGTCTTTTGTTTTAAGTGCAGCTCCCACATGAAAATTTGAATATGTGGGCATAGCTTTCTTTTTTGCTGCAATGGCTTTTTCTGCTAATTCAATAAATTTCATAAAAACCTCAAATGTGAAAGACAAAAATAGCTTATTAACATTTTTTTACAAAACTTAATCTTTCCAACTTTCTTTACCGAAGGTAGCCCTTATATAATTAATGGGAATGAGTAATTCATATAAGATTGGATAAAGCAATAATCGATGAAAATAGAAATATTGTTTGAACTCTTTTGCCGCTAGGTTAACTGTAAGAAAATCAAAAAATAATTTACTAATAAAAATATAGATGAAATTATAGTAAAAAGGAACGAGTAAAAAGGATAAAAATCCAATTTGATTTAATAAATGCCAATAGGAAAGTAGAATTTGATTCTTTAAGAGATAATGATTTGATGCTGCAGTGTGTCTTTTCTTCTGCTTTAAATAGGCTTTAAAACTTTCCGGAGGAATTGTTGTAACATACTTTTCTGAGTTGTTCATTGTTGTAATTTTATAATTTAATTTAACTGCTTGCTGAACTAAAAGATCATCATCTCCACTCAGTGTTTGTGATATTGCCTTGTATCCACCAATCTTTTCCAAAATTTCTCTATTAAAACAGAAATTGGCTCCTGCGGCTGTATATGGTAATCCTAAGCGAGCTAACGAAAAAGATAAAAAGCGATTTTTTATTTGCTCAAACCTAAAATAATCCTTTAGAAAATTTCTATTTTGCAAGTATAATACATTCCCTATAATAACATCTGCACCATTATTGATGTAATCATTTATCGTCGATAACCAGTTTGCCGGGACAATACAATCGGCATCAGTTGTAACAATATATTTATTTTTTGATAAGTCGAATGCTTTTTGAAGCGCTCCTTTTTTCCCAGGAAGTTCTTTATTTCCGGACTTTATGATTTTAAAATTATCTAATGATTTTGAATGTTGTATCAGCAGTTCATAGGTATCATCGGATGAATTATCATCTACTATTATTACTTCAAATTTATCAGTTGGGTAATCAAGTGAACTTAATGACTCGATTAATCCCTTAATATTTTCGCTTTCATTTTTTGCTGAAATAAGAACAGAGAATGAATTATAGCTATTATTATCCCTCTTATTATCGTTATTTATCGGTTTTTTCCTGAAGAAAGAAAACAATAAAATAATATTTGTCGAGAAAATAAGTATGATTAGAAAAAAAATGACTGTTTCCATTTTGTGATCTGCATAACTTGATATTAAATCTGAAAATTACAAAATTAAATACTGACATAAAAAAAATAATCATATTCTAAGAGGTACATATGAAAAAGAGTCGCTACTTTACGATCATTCTGATCGTACTTTTCTCCACCCAATTATTTGCACAACTCCACATTAAATCCACCCCACCTAGTTTTAAGTACAACTTAAGCAAAAATATCCCTGCCGTAAAAATGCCGGCTATTAATGTGGAAAAACTACTTAATGAAGATAAAGCCGAACAGGGAAAAGATGTCCCTTTCCGTTTTGGTAAGGAAATTAAAGTAGATTATGATTTGAATAATTCCGGTAAATGGGAAGTTCTACCTAATGGAGATAGAGTTTGGAGATTGAAAATTATTTCGGAAGGAGCAATTACTATAAATCTGATTTATGATTGGTTTTGGCTCCCCGAAGGTGCAGAATTTTTCGTTTATAATGAAGATCATTCAAAAGTTTTGGGCGCTTATACAAGTAGAAACAATAAAGAAACCGGTGAGTTTGCTACTATGCCGGTTCCCGGAGAGGCTACAATACTTGAATATTTTGAGCCTAAAAATGTTACCGAAAATGGAATTATTAGTTTAAAATATGTCATTCATGGTTATAAAGATATATTCGGATATTTAGATGATGCAATTAATGATTTTAACGGTTCTGGCAGCTGTAATAATAATGTAATTTGTCCTGAAGGGGATGAATGGCGCAATGAAATACGTTCAGTTGCTATGATTTTGCTCGGAAGCGGTACCAGATTGTGTTCCGGTTCTTTAGTTAACAATGTTAGACAAGATTTGACTCAATACTTCTTAACTGCTAATCATTGCCTTATCGGATCAGTTGGTAGTTGGATTTTTATGTTTAATTACGAAAGCCCTACTTGCGAAAATCCTACTGTTGAACCTTCAACTGATTACACAGTACAAGGTGCTGAATTGATGGCAAACAACGGTGATTCAGATTTTGCCTTGTTAAAAATTACAGAACAAATTCCTGATTCATTTTATGTGCATTTCGCCGGCTGGTCTGCAGAAGATGTACCTTCAACTCAGTCAGTTGGTATTCACCATCCGGATGGTGACGTGAAGAAAATCAGTTTCGATTTCGATCCTAATTCTTCTTCTGATTATGATCCCTCACCGTATTTACCTGATTCTCACTGGGAAATCACAAATTGGGATGACGGTACAACGGAACCAGGTTCTTCCGGTTCTCCGTTATTCGATCAAAATCATCACATCGTTGGTCAGTTGCATGGTGGTTGGGCTTCTTGTGAAAGTATTACACAAGATTATTACGGTAAATTTGCTATGTCTTGGGATAGAGGAACCACACCTTCTACAAGATTAAAAGACTGGCTAGACCCTGATAATACAGGTATAAAAGTATTAGATGGCTGGGATCCAAGTTTGGGAGATCCAGATTCCATACCCCCTACATCTATTACAGATTTGAGTGTTATTGATTCAACTTCAAACAGCTTAACATTGCAGTGGACTGCGCCTTATGATACTTCTTTCGGCGGAGTTAAAAAATATGATATTAGGATGAGTACAAGTGCTATTAATGATACTAGCGATTTTAATGCCGCTACTCAAGTAAGTTTTGTAGGACTTCCTGCTGATTCCGGTCAGACTGAAATGTTAGTAGTTACCGGATTGAATTTCAACACAAATTATTATTTCGCAATTCGTTCTTCGGATTTTTGGGGTAATGTTTCCGAAATGTCTAATGTAGCTGTTGGACAAACATACGATGCTCCGCTTATGGATGTTAGTACAACACAAATACAACAAATATTAGAAGAACCCCAAAGCGCGACCGATTCGATATTAATTACTAATGTTTCTACAAACATGTCTACTCTGGAATTTAATGTAGAGTTAGCGAACAATACATTTCCGGATGGAGCTGTAAAAATCGCTTATAATACAAAATTAGTTGATACTGAAAGAGCAAAAGATGATTTTACTCACAAGAAAGGCCGCGAAACTAGAAACTTCGGTGGTAATCTTAGTGGTAACGGAGGTCCTGATTTATATGGATACAAATGGATAGATAGTAATGATCCCAATGGACCTACTTATGTTTGGAATGATATTTCTTCAACTGGAACAGAAGCAACTTCTTGGAATGCTACCGGTACTTTCGGTCCAAAAGACGAAGGATTTGTTGGTCCGATTCCATTTGGATTTAATTTTAAATTTTATGGCAATACATATCCTGAATTTTATATAAGTTCAAATGGAATGATTATGTTTAATGTTCCAGGCCAAAATAGTTTTGTTAATACTTCAATCCCGACTGTGGGATATCCTGATGGATTTATAGCTCCGTTTTGGGATGATTTAGATGGAGAAACAAACGGTAAGGTTTATTATGAGCAAATCGGAAATAAAATGGTAGTTCAGTTTGACAACTGGAGTAAATTTGGTGATTCTGGTTCGCTTACTTTCCAAATTGTAATGTACAATACCGGAAAGATCGAATATTACTATAATGATATTACCGTTACTGCTTCATCTGCAACAGTTGGTATTGAATCTCCCGATGGAACAGACGGTTTAGAAATAGCATATAATTCAGTATATGTTGAGAACAACTTAGCTGTAAGAATTTCTGCTAGTCCAGATTGGTTAACAACGAATTATCCCTCCGGATTATTATTTCCCAATCAAAGTGCACAAATTAATTTAGTATTTACTACCGAAGGATTAATTGGTGGTGAATATACTATGGACGTTATCATAACAAGTAACGATCCTGAACACCCTGAAGTCGTTGTTCCTGTAACAATGTCTTTAACAAGCGAAGTGCCTGTCGAATTAACTTCTTTCGATGCTAGTGTTTCTGGCAAGAGCATAGAACTCAAATGGAGCACAGCTACCGAAACAAACAATAAAGGTTTCGAAATTGAAAGAGATAATGGCGACGGTTGGGGAAAAATTGCTTTCGTTGAAGGTAATGGAACCACGACTAAAATTCATAATTATTCTTTTATTGATGTTCCGGCCAACATTACTAAAGGAGTGATTAGATATAGATTAAAACAGATAGATTACGATGGAACTGAAAATTATTCTTCTGTGGTTGAGGTTAAATTAATTCCAAAAGAGATAGTTTTAAATCAAAACTATCCTAATCCGTTTAATCCTTCGACAAATATAAAATATGAATTACCTTCAAATTCTATGGTTAAATTGTCTGTGATGGATGTTCTCGGAAGAGAAGTTGCGGTTCTTGAAAACTCACAGAAAGAAGCCGGTTATCATACTGTTACTTGGAACGCTAATAGCTTTGCTTCAGGAATTTATTTCCTTAGATTGAGCGTTCAATCACTCGAAACCGGTTCTACAAAAATATTAACCAAGAAAATGTTGTTGACTAAATAGGGAATTTCTGATGTCGAAGATGTTATTATACTTTTTGTCATTTATTATTTCTTGTTCTCTTTTAATGGGACAAGGAATAGACGAAAAATACTTTGAAAAGAATAGAGAAGTCTATTTTAAAATTCCCTTTAATTCATCTGTTATACTTAGTGAATTAACGAGGAAGATTTCTATAGACAAAGTTGATAAAGACTGGATTTACGGATATGCAAATAAAGAAGAATATTTTAATTTGCTTACTCTGAAAATTTATCCGGTGATTTTACCCAAACCAGGTGATGTTGGCTATGTAAAAATGGCCAACTCACCTGAAGAACTAAAAGATTGGAATGCGTATCCAACTTATGATACTTATGTTCAAATGATGAATGATTTTGCGAATAATTATCCCGATATCTGCCAGCTGGTTGAAGCTGGCAGTACGGTTCAAAACAGAAAAATATTATTTGTTAAAATATCGGATAATGTTGCGCAGCGTGAACCTGAACCTCAGTTTATGTATTCATCAACTATTCATGGGGATGAAACAACAGGATACGTGTTAATGTTAAGGCTAATAGATTATCTGCTTTCAAATTATTCCGTTGACAGTGAAGCAACTTATTTGGTGAATAATTTGGAAATATGGATTAATCCATTGGCTAATCCCGACGGGACATACAAATCAGGTAATTATACCGTAAACGGTGCAACACGTTCGAATGCAAACGGATATGATTTGAACCGTAATTTCCCTGATCCAGATGAAGGACCGAACCCAACCGGAACTTGGCAGCCGGAAACAATAGCAATGATGAATATAGCTCAGGATAATAATTTTGTACTTTCCGCTAATTTTCATGGTGGAGCAGAAGTTGTAAATTATCCTTGGGATACTTGGTTCAGGAGGCATCCGGATGACGATTGGTTCCAGTATTTAAGTCATGCTTATGCAGATACTGCCCAGGCTTACAGTCCATCAACTTATATGAGCGGATTTAACGACGGTATTACTAACGGCTGGGACTGGTATCCGATTTTCGGTGGAAGACAAGATTATTTCACCTACTTTCATCATGGTAGAGAAACTACAATTGAGTTATCAGATATTAAATTACTGCCTGCTTCTCAATTGCCCCAATTGTGGGATTATAATCACAGGTCATTAATCAATTATATGAAATTCGCATTAAGGGGTATTAGAGGAAAGGTAACCGATGTAAGCGGAAATCCTTTATATGCGAAAATTACAATTGAAAATCATGATGCCGACAGTTCAGAGGCTGTAACAGATCCTTCAACCGGCTTTTATATTCGTTTATTAAAAGGAGGAACTTATACACTTACCTTCAGTGCTGAAGGTTATCAATCATTAACAGTTAATAATGTTGTTGTTGATGAAGGAGGTACTTCAACTCTTGATGTAATGTTGGAACCCTCGAATCCCGTTCCGGTTGAATTGACTTCATTTACAGCAGCGAGTGACAATGAGGAAATCCTTTTAAATTGGAAAACTGCAACTGAAATTAATAACCGCGGATTTGAAGTTGAGATGAGACAAAACGAATCCGATTTCAAAATTATCGGTTTTGTTGAAGGGAAAGGTAATTCAACGGAAATAAATAGTTACAGTTTCAAATATAAACCACTGCAGTCTGGCTTATATGAATTTAGACTGAAACAAATTGATTACAGCGGACAGTTTGAATACAGCCAAATTGCATCTGTTGAATTTCAACCGAGTGAATTTGAATTGTCTCAGAATTATCCCAATCCATTTGGAAAGGGTACTAAGTCGGGTGATTTTATTACAACTATTAAATATAAGATACCCGCTGAGTATCATAATTCAAATAGTAACAATACAACTGCCAATTCAAGTTTTACAGAAAATGTAAAGCTTAAGGTTTATGATATACTTGGTAGGGAAGTTGCGGTGCTTTTAGATGAACCCTCAACTCCCGGTGTTCACGAAGTTAAATTTGACGCATCTGATTTACCTTCAGGAATATATTATTATCAATTGACATTTGGTAATAATACAAAAATTAGAAAAATGATTTTATTGAAGTGATAAAAGGGGAGTGGATTTAATCCGCTCCTCATCCTTCTTCCAAAAGCCATTCTTCAGCTAACTCGTCATCTACATCGGCTATAAATCTTGACGGTTTTGCAATGGTAAATCCATTATGTCTGTCGAATATATGCATAGGATAACAGACGTATAAATTCTGCTTTGCGCGAGTTACGGCAACATACATCAACCGTCTTTCTTCTTCCAAAGTTTCAGTTTTTTCGAATGATTGAGATGATGGGAAGTATCCTTCCAAAGCGTGCAAAATAAATACAGTATGCCATTCGAGTCCCTTTGCGGAATGAATTGTGGAAAGAGTTAAAATTTCTTTCTCTTTGTTTGTTGCTTCAACATCTATTACGCTATCAGTTGGTGGATCCAATGCCATATCTGTCAGTAAATCCTCAAGTGATTTATATTCGTGCACAATATTGGCAAATATTTCGAGGTCTTTATTTCTCTTATTAAAATCATCATATTTCGATTTAAACAATGGGAAATAATACTGCAGTGCAACTTCAATAATATCCGATGGGGAAGAATAATTATTACGCAAATTTGAAAGTAAATTAATTAAAGAATAGACATTATCTTTATACTTTCTTTCGGTAATTGCTTCAACATTCTTATTTAAAGTAATCTTATTTAATGAAATATCGTCTAAAATTCGTTGAGCGGTTTTAGGTCCAATTCCTTCGTGAAGTAAAAGAACTCTGTACCAGCTGACAAAATCTTTGGGATTTTCTGCAATACGCAAAAAGGCGAGTAAATCTTTGATATGGGAAGTTTCGATAAATTTCATTCCGCCGAATTTAATATATGGTATATTCGCTTTGTTCAATTCAATTTCGAGATCGAACGACATAAAAGATGCACGAAAGAGAATAGCCATATCATTTAGCGGAACACCTTCTTCACGCAGTTCAAGAATCCTTTCAACGATAAATCTACTCTGCATATTTTCATTTGAAGCGGAAATTATGGCCGGAATTTCTCCGTCTTTCTTGCGTGTAAAAAGAAATTTGGGATATTTCTCTATGGCAGATTCAATAATGTGGTTAGCAAAATTTAATATTTCTTGTGTGCTCCGGTAATTCTCTTCCAATTTTATAATTTTCACATTCGAAAATAATTTAGGGAATTCCATTATATTTTTAAAGTTTGCTCCCCGGAAGGAATAAATAGATTGTGAATCATCTCCAACAACCATAACATTATTGTTTATCTGGGATAATCCCTTAACAATATCGGCTTGCAGTTTGTTGGTATCCTGGTATTCATCTACCATAATGAATTGAATATTGCTCAATAATGTTTTAGCACCGGAGCCATAATCTTCCAAAAATTTTCTTAAATAAATTAGTAAATCATCATAATCTAAAAGACTATTTTTGTATTTATATGATTCATATATCTGCTTGATTTGTATTAAGTTATCCAGATGTTCTTCAAAATGTGTATAATCGTTAAGTAATATTTCCTCTACGCTTCTTCCTGTATTAACGCTTAAACTAAAGATTTTATTTATTGTGGCTTTATTTGGGAATCTCTTTTTCTTCTGGTGAAGATTCAACTGAGCTCTGATTAAATTTATAACATCTTCACTATCGGATTGATCGAGTATTGTAAAATTGGGATCGAGATTAATGAATTTATGGTATTTTCTTAGAGTTAAATTTGCGAATGAATGAAAAGTGCCACCATTGATTTTAGCGCAGCGGTTATCCAGGAGCACGGCAGCACGGTTCATCATTTCTCTAGCTGCTTTTCTTGTAAATGTTAATAGAAGTATTGATTTGGGATTATATCCCAGTTCAATTAATCTTGCTACTCTGTAAACCAGTGTTCTTGTTTTGCCTGTTCCGGCACCTGCAATAACCAAATAATTGCCTTCAACGGCAGATGCCGCCTCGTACTGAGAATTATTTAATTCTCCGCGGTAGTCAATTTCAAATTTTGATTCGTCAACTTTCTGTTTGACTGGAATAGAAGATGTTCTTTTCAAAACATATTTTTTAGCCATCTTCCCTCAATCCGAGCGGTTTATTCAACAATTCGGAAACAATATAATAATCGCGAAAGGATTCTGGATTTTGGAGTTTTATACGGAGATCTTGTGCACGCTTGTTGTAGTATTCACTTTCCATTGATTTTAATTCAGGAAAATTATCTCTTCCACCGTAGCTTTGATGAGTATTTATTTGTTCTGAAATTTTATCAGTAAAAGGTGATTTATTAGTATCAGAGTAATTTTTTGAAGTTTCGATATTATACTCAAGAGCTTTATAATCTTTAGATTGAGAAGAATCTAAATGCCTAGATTCATCAATATTTTCGTTTTCGAAAGAAAAATCACCGCCGGTACTTGGTTCCACCGGCGGTTTTTTCCTTCGCTTTAAAAGTGAACTCAGCATACTAATAATGAAAAAAATCAATATTATATAATCAAAAAAACTATCCATTATTCTTATCGCCTTTATCTTTATCTTCAGGTTTTGCTATTGAACTTCTCATTTCGGTATCTGCTTGAATATTTTTCAATCTGTAATAGTCCATTATTCCTAAATTTCCACTACGGAAAGCTTCGGCCATAGCTTTTGGAATTTCAGCTTCTGCTTCAACAACTTTAGCTCTCATCTTAGCCACTTCAGCTTTCATTTCTTGTTCAGTTGCCACAGCGGCTGCTCTTCTTTCTTCTGCCTTTGCACGGGCAACTTTTAGGTCTGCTTCCGCTTGATCGGCTTGAAGAATAGCACCTATATTTGTTCCTACGTCCACATCGGCTATATCAATCGAAAGAATTTCAAATGCGGTTCCTGCATCCAATCCTTTTTTGAGAACCACTTTACTGATGCTGTCGGGATTTTCGAGAACGTGTTTATGGCTTTCACTCGAACCGATAGTAGAAACAATTCCTTCGCCAACACGGGCGAGAATTGTTGCTTCTCCGGCACCACCAACTAATCTTTCCAAATTTGCTCGGACTGTTATTCTTGCAATAGCTTTTAACTGAATACCATCCTTTGCTACTGCAGAGACAACCGGGGTTTCAATTACTTTTGGGAGAACAGACATTCTAACTGCCTCCAAAACATCTCGTCCTGCAAGATCAATTGCAGTGGCTTCCTTAAATGATAGATCTAAATTTGCTTTATTTGCTGAAATTAATGCATTAACAACATTTTGTACGTTACCTCCGGCTAAATAATGGGCTTCCAATAAACCCGTATCGAGATTTAAACCCGCTTTTGTTGCAGAAATCAAGCTTCTAACAATTGCATAAGGAGAAACTTTTCTTAACCGCATTCCAACCAAATCTTTGAAAATTTTCAGTTTAACGCCGGAAAAGTAAGCAGTAATAAATAACCCGATTGGAACAAAATAAATAATTATTGCCAAAATTAAGACGGAAATAATTATTATTACTAACGACAGTCCACTTGCAACATCCATTTTTGATTCCTCACTTAGTTAATTTTTATAATTTCTAAGTAAAATTATTAAACTGTTCTATATATTACAATAAATTTTAAGGAAAAATAAAAAAAATGGAAAAATAATCGATTATTAATTCTCCTTGAATTAAGCACATTCTATGCGTATTTTAGGAAACAATTTCTTCGTTTTTATTGTTATGAAGATGTGAAAAAAATTAAAAATATAAAGGTCATTTAACATGGATGGTAATTTTTCCGAAAGAGTTCAAGAAGTAATTCGATTAAGTAGAGAAGAAGCTTTAAGATTAGGTCACGATTATATAGGAACAGAACATTTGCTTCTTGGTATTATTAGGGAAGGGCAAGGAATTGCAGTAAGAATACTAAGAAATTTAGATGTAGATTTAATCAAACTGAAAAAAGCGATCGAAGATACGGTTCGTTCTGCTGGAGGAACATTAACAATTGGAAACATTCCGCTTACAAAGCAGGCTGAAAAGGTTCTTAAAATTACGCAAATTGAATCAAAAATATACAAATCGAATGTTATCGGTACAGAACATATTCTTTTATCCCTACTCAGGGATGAAGATAACATCGCAACACAAATTTTGCATCAATTTAATGTAACTTATGAAAGTGCCAGAGCGGAATTAAATAATTTGCTTACGCAAAGGGGCAGTACTGCCGCTAAAAAAATCAGTCCTCCACAAATTAAAAAAGCAGAAAGGACTAAAACACCCGTTCTCGATAACTTCGGAAGAGATCTGACAAAATTTGCTGCCGAAGATAAACTCGATCCTGTTATTGGTCGTGAGAAGGAAATTGAAAGGGTAGCTCAGGTTCTTTCGAGAAGAAAGAAAAATAATCCTGTGCTGATAGGAGAACCGGGTGTCGGAAAGACTGCAATAGCAGAAGGACTTGCATTAAAGATTGTAACCCGAAAAGTACCGAGAATATTGCAGGATAAGCGTGTAGTTGCTCTCGATTTGGCGGGATTAGTTGCAGGAACAAAATACCGCGGGCAATTCGAAGAAAGAATGAAAGCTTTGATGAATGAATTGGAAAAAGCCGAAGATGTAATTCTTTTCATCGATGAACTTCATACTATAGTTGGTGCCGGCGGTGCAAGTGGTTCTCTCGATGCTTCCAATATGTTCAAACCTGCACTAGCGCGCGGTGAAATTCAATGCATCGGAGCTACGACATTAGATGAATATCGTAAGTATATTGAAACTGATGGTGCTTTGGATAGAAGATTCCAAAAAGTGATAGTGGAACCACCAAGTATGGAAGAAACTATTGAAATACTCAATTTTATCAAATTTAAATACGAAGAACACCATCACGTTCGCTATTCGGAAGATGCAATAAAAAGTGCGGTGAAATTGAGTGATAGATATATCACGGACAGATTCCTTCCCGATAAAGCTATTGACGTTCTTGACGAAGCAGGTTCAAGAGTTCATATGGGTAATTTTAAAGTATCCGATGAAATATTGAAACTTGAGGAAGAAATCGAAAACATTAAGAAGCAGAAAATTAATGTTGTTAAACAACAGGACTATGAAGAAGCTGCAAGACTGAGAGATAAGGAAAGAACACTCCAATCAGATTTGGAAATAGCCAAACGGGAGTGGGAAAATAAGATGAAAGATGAAGTGTATGATGTTACCGAAGAAGATATTGCAACTGTAGTTTCGATGATGACAGGCATTCCGGTTACACGTGTTGTTCAAGCCGAAACTGAAAAGCTTCTCAGGATGGAAGATTCTCTAAAAGAAAGAATTGTTGGTCAGGACGAAGCTATTATAAAACTTACAAAAGCTATTCGCAGAACCAGAGCCGGATTAAAACGAGCAAATAAACCGATTGGTAGTTTTATTTTCTTAGGACCAACAGGTGTTGGTAAAACTGAATTAGCAAAGGAATTAGCGAGATATTTATTTGATTCTGAAGATGCACTCATACGTATTGATATGAGTGAGTATATGGAAAAATATGCTGTTTCCAGACTCGTTGGAGCGCCTCCTGGATATGTTGGTTACGAAGAAGGCGGTCAATTAACAGAGAGAGTACGCAGGAAACCTTATTCGGTAGTTCTCTTTGACGAAATAGAAAAGGCTCATCAGGATGTCTTCAATATTTTATTGCAAGTCTTGGATGACGGTTTATTAACCGATAGTCTCGGCAGAAGAGTCGATTTCAAGAATACAATAATTATTATGACATCTAACGTTGGAACAAGGGAAATTAAAGCTACCGGATCATTTGGTTTTTCCGGCGATGATGCGGGTGATGACTATCAAAACCTGAAGAGTACAGTTGAAGATGCTATGAAGCGTCTCTTCAATCCGGAATTCTTAAATAGAATTGATGAAACTATTGTATTTAGGAATCTGGATAGAGAGGATATCAAGCAAATCATCAATATAGAGATGAAAGAATTAATAGAGAATTTGAAAGAAAATAAGATGAGGATTGAGCTTGATAAAAATGCCTTGAATTTCCTCGCAGATAAAGGGTTTGATCCTAAATTTGGCGCACGTCCGTTAAAACGTGCTATTCAGAAATATATAGAAGATCCTCTTGCAGAAGAATTACTGAATCATAACTTCAAGGAAGGGGATACGATTATCGTTAAATTTAATAAGAAAAAGGATGAACTTTATTTCGTTCATAAAAAAGTAACTCCGGCAAAAACCACTAAGGATGAGACTAAAGAGAATCCTGCTGAGGAAAAGGTGGATTAATGCTTTTAAAAGTGAACGAAATAGAAAAAAGATTAGAAAATTTGCCGGACTGGAGTTATCAGGAGAATGCCATAATTAAAGAGTTTACGGCTAATAACTTCAGTTCGGCTCTTGCTTTTGTGGTGCAGATAGGTATTGAGGCAGAAAAATTAGATCATCATCCAGATATTTTACTCCATTCATGGAATAAAATCCTAATAAAGATATCTACTCATAGTGAAGGCGGAGTAACTGAAAAAGATTTTAAATTAGCTGAATTGATAAATAAATTAGTTTAGGTATGACAGAAGAAAGCTTGTTGCAGATTTTTAAAGAAACCGATGCTCTTCTTGAAGGGCATTTTTTGTTGACATCAGGTAAACACAGCGACCGTTATTTTCAATGTGCAAAAGTGCTTCAATATACTCAGTTTACAACTGAAATATGCCAGCTTATTTCATCCCATTTCAAAGATTATGAAATTGATACGGTTATCTCTCCGGCGATCGGTGGAATTGTAGTGGGTCAGGAAGTTGCGCGTCAATTGGGAAAGAGATTTATTTTTACCGAAAGGGAAGATGGTAAAATGACACTGCGCCGTGGTTTTTCAATCAAGCCCGGTGAAAATGTTCTTGTATGTGAAGATGTTGTAACTACCGGCGGTTCTGTTTTTGAAGTTATTGATGTAATTAAAGAAAACGGGGCAAGGGCTGTAGGCGTTGGTTTTATTGTGGATAGAAGCAACGGTAAAGTAAATTTTGGAACTGAGCAGTTCTCAACTATTAAGATGGATGTAAAGTCTTACGAGCCGGATGCATGCCCCATATGTAAAACTGATCAGCCCTTAGTGAAACCCGGTTCGCGGAAATTTTAATTCCATAATTAACCGAACAATATTAATTAGAATTTATAACCTATTCCGAATCTAATAACATTATAGATGGATTTAGGTTTAGCGGGAATGTTTTGGTCTAAAGGAGTAGTAATTCCGTACTCTCTATTTAGAGAATAATCAAATGACATCTCAGCGAATAAAGAATTTGTTAAATCATAGCCTAAACCTGCAGTCAATAAATTAATTGTTTTGCTATGACTTTTATCAATCATGTCCGTGCGAATTATTTTTTCTTTATTGAAGTGCATATTCAGACCTAAAAGCAGATATGTATTTTCCATAAAATATTTTTCAAACAACGCTCCAAACTCAAAACCATTAAAATCTTTTGCATCCAAAGCACCGATTCTCAAAACATAAAATGATTTTGATTCATTGGATAAATTTCCCTTTAGAAATAAATAAACTGCACTTGGCGGGAAATAGTTGAATCCCTTTTGACTGTTTGTAACTGTTGTGAATTTTTCTGTATTCAGAGCAAAAGCATCTATTTTTACTCCAAAACTAATTGATTGTTGTGAAAAAAATATTGAAGGTAGAATCAGAAGTAAGATTATGCTTAATTTTTTCATTTTTATTAGTTCCCCAATTATTTTTTTCTAGAATAAAACTAATAAATTATTAACGTTTAATATTATTCAAAAGATAAGATATCTGAATAGTTTATAGGCCTCAAAACTAAAAAATATCTTCGTAAAAAGTCAAACTTAACCGGAATCATCCTAAAAGTAACTTCCATATATTTAGCTACGTTAGCCTGATATAATAGTAATTATATTTTTAATGCATATCCAAACAAGTATTGCTTTTGTAATTATGTATTCTCCTCAATTTCAATTCTATTTCAAGTAATCCCGAGACAGTTGTAAACTTACAATTTCTTCTTATATTATCTAAAATTAGATTAGTTACTGCTATTTATAATAATTCAGCACAATGCTTAAATATTTTTAGTAGTTATTCAATACCGGTTTTTGAAACCATTCAAGATTTTTGTTGCGATTTTCAGTATTTTGCATTTGAGACTCCTTTTAGTTTTTTTAGTTCTTTATAAGCTAAAATTACTATTTTATAGGGAGTCTCTCTTTTATGTAATCAAATAAGAATGAATTTACTATAAATTTATGGTTCTCAATGTGGGATTAATTATGAAACAAATAATATTATTACTCCTTCTTATTATTACAACACTAGACGCTCAAATTAAATTTGAAGATTATTTCGAATCGAAAACTCTTCGTTTCGATTATTTTCATACCGGTGATGCGAATTCAGAAATGATTTCTTTTGATGAAATTATTGAAGAACCATACTGGGGAGGTTCAAAAAAGAATTTAATAGATAGTTTTGAATACGGTGCTTATTTATTCAAAGTATGGAACAAAGATAAAAGTAAAGTACTTTATTCACGGGGGTTTTCTTCATTATTCAGAGAATGGCAGACTACGGAGGAAGCTAAAAAAGTAAAGAGAACATTAAACGAAACGGTTACTTTTCCGTTTCCGAAGGATACAGTAATTTTCGAATTACTTTCAAGAAATAAAAAAGGTAAATTCGAATCAATTTTTGAGTATCAAATTGATCCGGCAAGTTATTTTATTCGTAAAGATCAAAAATTAAAATATGATAGCTTCAAAGTTCATTATTCGGGAGATACTGCTGAAAAATTGGATATCCTTTTTCTACCTGACGGTTACACCGCCGAGGAGATGGATGATTTTAAAAAGGATTGTGAAAAATTCAAGGATTATATTTTCTATTATGAGCCTTTCAAGGAAATGAAAGATAATATAAATGTATGGGCGGTTCTAGCGCCCTCGGAAGAGAGCGGAACAGACATTCCCGGTGATAATGTTTGGAAGAATACTTTGTTAAATACAACTTATTATACTTTTGACAGTGAAAGATATTTAATGACATACGATTATAAAGTTGTAAGAGATTTAGCTGCAAATGCGCCGTACGATCAAATTTATATTTTGGTTAATTCTTCTAAATACGGCGGCGGAGCAATTTACAATTACTATTCTGTAACTGCTGCAAAGAATGAGAAAGCACGTCAAATATTTATACACGAGTTTGGACACGGTTTTGGCGGTTTAGCCGATGAATATTACACTTCGGACGTTTCTTATCAAGATTTTTATCCTACTGATATTGAACCTTGGGAACCTAATATTACTACAAGAGTGAATTTCGAACGGAAATGGAAAGATTTATTAACTGATGGAATTCCGCTACCAACCCCTAATGAGCCGGAGTTTTCCGATGTGATAGGTTTATTCGAAGGCGGAGGATATGTTGCACACGGAGTGTACCGACCAACATATAACAGTATTATGAAAGCCTTTGATTCGGATGAATTTAACATCGTATGTAAAAATGCATTAAAACAAATGATTCTATTTTATTCAGAATAGTAATAATTTTATGTGAAGTTATTTTTCGTTAATTTTATTTTTGGTAATATGGGAAATAGATGGAACAAAGAAAACTATTAAGATCAATAGAAGCAGTCGCATCACAAAGTTTCAAGTCGGAAACTGAATTGCTTCAAAAAATATTAAAGCAACTTGTTGATAAAGAGAATATCGACATTACCGGCGGAAGAATATGGAGGCTTAACAGACAATTAAAAGCTTATGAATTGTTATATCAATCTGGGCGTGTAAGAAAAATTAAAAAGGGATTTTTACTCCCGTTGAAAGAATATCCAATTTTCAAATTGCTAACTGAACAGAGAACGATTTTAGCAAATGAAACCAACAAAACTCTGATTAAGAAGGGAATATTCAAATATTCTGCTTCCGGGGTAGGTTCCAAAATCAATATAGATGGGTCTCAATATTATGAATTTTTAATTGCTTTTAATAGTGAGAATATTGACGAAGATTTTAGATCGACCATAAATATTATTTCAACGGTGATAACTTCCAGATTGCGGGAATGGAGGCTTACAAATTCACGAAAGCATTTGTATAAAGATCTTGATAAAGCGAAACAGCTACAAAGAAGTATCCTCCCGGAACACGAATATGTATTTCACGATTATGAAATATTTGGTGTTACGATTCCTGCCGAAATATTGGGAGGGGACTTTTACGATTATGTAAAGATTGGAACTGATGAAGAGCGTTTGGGAATTGTAGTAGGCGATGCAGCTTCTAAAGGATTAAGTGCTGCAGCCGAAGCAATGTATATTTCAGGTGCATTAAGAATGGCAAGTACTTTTCAGTTGAAAATATCTCCGTTGATGTTCAGATTGAACAATTTAATAAATATGATATTTTCCGATGACCGATTTTGCAGTATGTTTTACGGAGAAATATCAAATGATAAAAAGGGGTTATTTTTATATGCTAATGCCGGTCATAACCCTGCTATCTTTTATTCTAAACAGAAAAATGAATTTATATACCTAAATCCAACTGGACCGCTATTAGGTCCAGCGCCAAATTCCAAATTTGAGACGGATTCAATTAATTTTGCAGCAGGCGATATGCTTTTTATTTACAGCGATGGAATAGTGGAAGCTGCAAATAACAAATTCGATTTTTATGATGAGAAAAGATTATTGCGAACAATAAAGAAAAATATAAAATTGAATCCTAAGGAATTGGCTTATGCAATCATCGATAGTGTAATTAAATTTTCCACTAACGATAGTAAATACCAAGATGATAAGACAGTTGTGATTATTAAGAGAAAGGATTGAAATGCATTTAGCCGATCAAATATTTAATGCTGGAGTAGTTGGTGCCGGAGGTGCCGGGTTCCCAGCACATGTTAAAGCAAAAAGCAATGTGGAATTTATGCTTGCAAACGGCGCTGAGTGCGAGCCGCTGCTCCATAAAGATTACGAAATTATGCTTCATTTCGCTCCACAAATAGTGGAGGGAATGGAATTAATGCTTGAAACTGTTAAAGCAAGGAAAGGATACTTTGGAATAAAAAGAAAAAATATGTCCGCTGCCGAAGAAGTTGAAAAACACTTCAGCAACGGAAAAATAGAGTTGACATTTTTAGGGGATTTTTATCCTTCGGGTGATGAGTATGAATTGGTTTACGCAGCAACAAAGAGATTGATTCCGCCACATGGAATTCCTTTGGATATTGGGTGTGTTGTCAATAATGTTGAAACACTTTACAATATTTCAAATGCATCTCGAGGAATTCCGGTTACTAAAAAAATGGTTTCCATCAACGGTGCCGTTAAAGAACCGAAATCGTTTATGGTTCCTGTTGGAACACAATTCAAAGAATTAATTGAATTATGCGGAGGTGCAACCGTTCCCGATATCGCATTGTTCGTGAGCGGCGTAATGATGGGGAAACTTACATTCGATTTAACCGAAGTCGTAACTAAAACTACAGCCGGTTTAATCATATTGCCAAAAGATCACTACTTAGTTGACCGGATGCAGCGACCAGTTGAGGATATGAACAGAATCGGTAAATCGGCATGTGACCAGTGTTCGTATTGTACAGAATTCTGTCCTCGTTATCTGCTTGGTTATGAAGTTCATCCGCATAAGGTAATGCGTTCATTAGTATTTACCAAAAGCGGGAAAGAAGTATGGAACGAATATGCTGATCTTTGTTGCTCTTGCGGATTGTGTTCTCTTTATGCTTGTCCTGAAGATTTGTATCCTAGGGAAGCCTGCGATCAAGGTATTGCAGAGATGAAAAAATTAGGTATCAGGCATGAACAGGTAAAAGAAGTAAAGGTTCATCCTATGAAAGAAGGACGACGCGTCCCACTGAAAATGTTAATGAGAAAATTAAATTTACTCGATTACGATTTCCCGACACCTTATACTAAGGAATCGCCGGAACCTGCTAGTGTTAAGATTTTATTAAAACAGCATGTTGGCGGTACTTCAGTTCCGGTTGTAAGTATAGGTGATAGTGTGAAAGAAGGTGATTTAATTGCCGATGTGGCAAATGATTCATTAGGAGCAAAGATACATGCTTCTATTAGTGGTAAAGTAACTCAAGTATCAGAAGATTATATTAGAATCCAAAGATAAAGGATTAATTTTATGGAAATGAATTCATTAGGTTTAATAGAATTGACAAGTATAGCTGCCGGAATGCAAGCGGCAGATATTATGTTAAAAACATCTCAAGTGGAATTGGTAATATCAAGAACCATTTGTTCCGGTAAATATATGGTATTGATTGGCGGAGATGTCGCTGAAGTTCAATCTGCAGTTGATGCTGCCGTAAACAATCTTGAATTTGCGGTTATAGATACGTTTGTTATACCGCACGTTCATCCGGATATTTTCCCGGCATTGGCGGGGCATTCGCAAGTGGAAGATCTCGAAGCGCTTGGAATTATAGAATCTTTTTCTGTTGCTTCCCTTATTGAAGGTGCTGATGCTGCAGTTAAAGCTGCAAATGTTAGGTTGATTGAAGTCAGACTTGCGATGGCTCTTGGCGGTAAAGCCTTTTGTACTATTACAGGTGAAGTAGCAGCTGTAACAAGCGCAGTTGAAGCAGGTGCTGCATTAATAGCGGAAAGAGGATTATTGGTTAATAAAGTTGTAATACCGCAGCCAAGGAAAGAGCTGCTTTCTGAAATGATTTAAAAATAGCTTTGTACTAGAATGACTAAAAGAATTAGAGTTTTTGCTCCGGCGAGTGTTTCTAACGTCGGACCTGGATTTGATATACTCGGTTTTCCGATTAATGGGGTGGGAGACGAGATAACAGTTGTAAAAAGAGAGCAAAATTTCGGATTAAAAATAACCGAAGCAGATTGTCCGGGATTTAAGCTTCCGAAAAGTATTAATAAAAATACTGCGGGAGTTGCGGCAAAAGCTCTCCTTAAGAATAGTCCTAAAATTGGGATAGAAATTCGTATAAGAAAGAATTACGGGATTGGCACCGGACTCGGTTCGAGTGCAGCGAGCGCATCGGGTGTGGTGTATGCAATTAACAAGCTATTGAATTTGGGTTATTCCAAAATGGAATTAATTCAATTTGCTATGGAAGGGGAGAAGGTTGCTTCGGGGAATTATCATGCGGATAATATTGCACCTTCATTGCTTGGAGGTTTTACTTTAGTAAAGGGATATAATCCGCTGGATATTGTTAAAATAAAACCTAAATTAAAATTATTTTGTGGAGTGATTTCTCCCAAAATAAAAATTGAAACAAAGAGCGCAAGGGCATTACTAAAAGATACAGTACCGTTGAAGAATGTAGTTACTCAGTGCGGTAATCTTGCAGGTATGATCTCAGCTTTATATGACGGCAGCAAAAAAAGATTACGAAATTCTTTGAATGACGTTATTATTGAACCTCAACGTGCAAAGCTAATTCCACATTTTTATGATATTAAAAACAAGATTTTGGATTTAGGTGCTTTGGGATGTTCTATTTCTGGTTCCGGTCCGGCTATTTTCTTTTTTGTTAGCAGTAGAGAACAGGGTGATAAAATATTAAACGCTGCCGAAAAATTATATTTTGAATTTGGTTATGAAACAAACAAGTACTTAAGTTCTATCAATTATTCCGGTGCAAAGGTAATTAAATGAAATACATTTCTACAAGAGGCGGAGATAATCTAAAGTTTTTGGAAGCAGTTGTAATGGGGATGGCTCCCAATGGCGGACTTTATGTTCCTCAATATATTCCAAAATTAGAGAATGATTTCTGGGATAAAATTAAAACTCAATCTTTCAGAGAAACCGCTTATGATATTCTATCAAAGTTTATTGACGAAGATGAAATTGATTTAAATAAAATTATTAGATCTGCATTTAATTTCCCTGTTGAAATGAATAAATTAGATGAGCACATTGCTGTTCTGGAACTCTTTCATGGTCATTCGAATGCATTCAAAGATTTCGGAGCGAGATTTCTTGCCGCAGTATTATCGGAATATGCGATAAAGAATGATATTGAAATTACAATACTTGTAGCTACTTCGGGAGATACAGGAAGCGCAGTCGGGAAAGCATTTTATAATGCAAAAAATATAAATGTTAAACTGCTCTATCCTTCCGGAAAAGTTAGTGAAATACAAGAAAAGCAATTAACTACCATTGGTGGTAATGTTACTGCTGTTGAAGTTAATGGCACTTTTGACGATTGCCAGCGTCTTGTAAAAACTGCATTTGCGGATGATGAATTGAGAGAAAAAATAAATTTATCGAGTGCAAATTCCATTAATATTGCCAGGTTACTTCCTCAAGCTCTCTATTATTTTGAAATTTACAAGTATTTTGATTCAACTGATGATTTAATTCTTTCTGTTCCATCAGGTAATTTGGGTAATTTAACAGGCGCCTTAATTGCTAATAAAATGGGATTACCTATTTCCACTATTGTTTCAGCGCTTAATGCAAATGATGTTTTCCATCAGTATGTTGCTACCGGTAAATATGAGCCGAGAAATGCTATTCCAACAATTTCTAATGCAATGGATGTTGGTGCTCCTAACAATTTGGAAAGAATTGTACATCTATTTAACGAAGATTTGGAATCTTTACGCGGAGTTATAAAAACTACAAGTATAACTGATGAAGAAACACTTGAGACAATTAAGTTGATTTATAATAAATATAATTACGTGGTTTGCCCTCATACAGCTGTTGCCGCAGCATCCTTGTTCAAAATTTATCCGGAAATATTGGATAGTGGAAAAGCAGTAATTTCTTCCACAGCTCATCCGGCTAAATTCCTGGATATTTATGACGAAAATATCAAATCCAATATTCAGATTCCGGAACAATTGCAGGAAGCTATAAATAAAACCAAACAATCAATTCCTATCTCAAGAGAGTATGAAGAATTCCGTGTGTTTTTGCTGAACAACAATTAATATTATTACCTATCAAAATAAAATTTGAATTGTTTAGTCAAACTTCATTTATTTTTCACGCACAAACACAATTTTAATTATATTTGTAAATTCGAATAAATTATAAATCATTGCAGATGAAAAACTTCCTGAAAAAATCTTTTGTTATCGGTATAACCTTTATTGTTATTGGGGGAGTACTCCTCTTTTTAATAGACAAAGTTGTAATGCCAAATTATGTTGCATCTCCCGAAGTTAAACTTCCTAATTTAATAGGGCAACATAAGCAAGTGGCAATAGAAACATTGAAGAACTTGGGATTAAATCCAGTAATCAAAGGCACGCGTTACGATGTTAATTTTCCTAAGGATCACATTATGTTTCAAAATCCGGCAGGAAATACTAACGTAAAGATTCATAGAAATGTTTATCTATTTGTTTCCGGTGGAGAACCCTTAGTTAAACTTCCCGATTTAACGGGAAAGACCTTACGCGATGCTAAAATTACAATTGAAAGATTAGGATTGGGAATTAAAAATATTGAAAAAGTTCGCTCGGAATTTCCTGCGGATATTGTAGTTGAACAAGAATATCCGGAAGGTTCGGTTCTTGAAAAAGGAGATAGTATTGTTATAAAAATTAGTGTAGGTCCAAAAATTGGGATGATAAGGGTCCCGAATTTATTGGGTAAATCACTCAAAAAAGCCAAGAGAATATTAAGAAACAATTCATTGATGTTAGGGAAAATAAGTTATCAAAAATCACCGAATCTATTGCCAAATACGGTAATTGACCAATACCCGAGTGAAAACAAATTGGTTGCGGTAGGTGATTCGGTTGACGTAATTGTAACTAGGAATTAGATTATGAAAAAATTATTAGCTCCTTCAATTTTATCTGCCGATTTTTCCGAATTGGCCAATCAAATTAGATATGCCGAAATGGGCGGTGCGGATTGGATTCATTGTGATGTGATGGATGGACATTTTGTGCCTAATATTACATTCGGACCAATCGTTGTTTCAGCGGTTAGGAATTCGACTAAACTTACTATAGATGTTCATTTGATGATTGAGAATGCCGATTTATATATCCCGGAATTTGCTAAAGCCGGGGCTGATTATATTACAGTTCATCAAGAAGCTTGTAAACATTTAAATAGAACAGTAAATTTAATTAAAGAAAACGGCTGCAAAGCAGGTGTGTCGATAAATCCGGCAACTCCTGTAGAAATGCTTTCTGAAATATTACCTTATGTAGATTTGGTTCTTGTAATGTCGGTAAATCCGGGTTTTGGAGGACAAAAGTTTATTGAAAAGACAATAGAAAAAATTGAAAAGTTAAAAAAGATAAAAGAAGAAAAGAATTATAACTTTTTGATTGAAATTGACGGTGGTGTTAGCTCTTCGAATATTAAAAGAATATCGGATGCCGGTTGTGAAGTGTTTGTTGCCGGCTCAGCAGTTTTTGGTTCCGAAAATATTACGGCTGCAGCCGCTGAATTAAAAAATATAATATCCGCTTAATGGTAGCTAAAATAGTAAATATCGCAGATTATAGTGTGTTTAATGAATACAGCAAGCGATATAATATCTTCCGGGATTTGTATGATCCAACCGGAGTTGCCATCGAATTTTTTGATATTACCGATACACAGATTGGATTCTTAAAAAATTCATTTATCAATAAAAAGTTGATTTTCTATTTGAATCCTGCTTCCGGGAATAATAGTCTGTTAGTGCTGGGCGTTTTTAATGAGTTGACTGAAATAAGTTCTGATCTTATCTCAAACGGTGACGAAGAATTAGGAAATGCTATTTCCAAATTAATGGATAATATTTACTGTTACGATAAAATCAAATATAAATTAGGCGAAAAAGAATTCTCTACATCTTCTATATTAATCCAAGGAATATTAAATGTTACCCCGGATTCTTTTTCAGACGGAGGTAAATATAACAGCTTCGATAAGGCTTTCGATTATGTTGTTGAGATGGTTAAAGATGGAGTAGATATAGTTGATATTGGAGGGGAATCGACGAGACCCGGAGCAGAAACTGTTAGCGAAGAAGAAGAAATTGACAGAGTAATTCCAATAATTGAAAAACTACATTCGGAGTTTCCGGATCTTCTAATTTCTATTGATACATATAAATCGAAAGTCGCAGAAACTGCTTTAAATGCCGGTGCTAAAATAATAAATGATATTAGCGGCGGAACTTTCGATGATAGGATGTTCGATGTAGCCGCTCAATATAACTCTGCAATTATACTGATGCATATAAAAGGAAAACCTAAAAATATGCAGGTAAATCCGCATTATGATAATTTGATTTATGAAGTATATGATTTTTTATCTACTCAAATTAAAAAAGCCCGAAATAAAGGTATAGAGACTATAATTGCGGATCCCGGAATTGGTTTTGGCAAAAGGTTACATGATAATTATGAATTGATTAAAAGATTCGGCGAATTTAAAGGATTGGGAGTACCGTTATTGATTGGATTGTCGAAAAAATCTTTTCTCGGAAATGCTTTGGATATTCAAATTGACCAAAGAGAAATTCCGACAATTATTTCAGAAACATTTGCGGCAATTAATGGTGCGAGAATAATTCGTACACATAATGTTCAAAATGCTGTATATTTGAAAAAACTCTTTAATTTTTATAATGATTTCAGGCAATTAATTAAATAATGTTTGAATTATTTAAAATAGGATTTTTCTCGGTTACTTTTATTGATGTTATTGATATAGTAATAGTAACCCTATTATTTTACAAGCTTTATATACTAATCCGTGGAACGATTGCAAGTCAGATATTTCTCGGACTTGTGATTGTATTAACTCTTTCATTTGTTGCACAGGCGGCAAATTTCAAGGCGTTGGGGTGGTTGCTGAGGTTAATTTCGGATATTTGGGTTATTGCATTTATTATTTTATTCCAGCCCGAAATAAGAAGACTTTTAGTACTCTTAGCTAAAAATCCATTAATAAGACCTTATGTTAAAACAAATGCCAAGAATGTTGCTAATATTTTAACAGAAGCAGCTTTTGAATTGGCACAATTTCAACATGGTGCTTTAATTGTTATAGTCCGCTCTGCTGGAATAAGAGGTGTTGTAGAAACCGGTGAAGAAATAAACGCACGCATTAATAAAAATCTTCTCCGTTCTATTTTCTTTCCGCGTTCTCCTCTGCACGATGGTGCGGCAATTGTGAAGGGAGATACAATAGAAGCGGCAAGGTGTACACTGCCTCTCTCTACAGAAACGAGTTACAACGGTATTCCTTTGGGTATGAGGCATCGTGCCGGACTCGGAATTACAGAACAAGCCGATGTAATCAGTTTAATTGTATCCGAAGAGACAGGAGGCATATCTATTGCCGATAACGGAGAATTAAAACGCGGCTTATCCCGTGAATCATTAAGAAATTACTTAGAAAAGAACCTTAACACTCAAAAAGAAAAAACCATCAAAAAGTTATTTGAACAATTCAATTTCAAAAAATAATACTGCTATAATTATTCCTTTCTTTAACGAAAAAGATACAATCCTTCAAGTTGTTGAATTGTGTTCTATTTATTCTAATTTTATCCTCTGTATCGATGATGGTTCGGATGATGGGTCGGCTGATTTGATAAGTAATTTGGAAAATGTTATTGTTTTGAAGAACCATCGGAATGAAGGAAAGGGGAGTGCTTTGCGAAAAGGATTCGAATATCTTTCTGAAAAGAATGAGATCGATTTTGTTATTACGATTGATGCAGATTTACAGCACGATCCTGAATACATCCCCAACTTTTTGGAAAAGATTAAAGAATGCGATTTAGTAATTGGCAACCGGATGCACGACATATCAAAAATGCCGTTGTTAAGAATATTGAGTAATAAAATTACATCAAAATTATTATCTTTAAAACTAAGAACATCGATACTAGATAGCCAGTCAGGATACAGATGTTACAGGCGTGAGATACTCACCGAAATAATTTGCCGGGATAACGGCTTTGAAGCCGAAAGTATGCATCTGATTAAAGCTGCGAGAAAAGGCTATAAAATCGATTTTGTAAATATTCCTGTGAAGTATGGGAATGATTCTTCAAAAATGCGTAATTTTGAAGCCATAAAAGGATTTATCAAGGTATTTTTTAGCTGATGAAAAAAATGAAGTATTTAAATAAATTAAAAAAAGATATTACCTTCTATAAGGCAGCGAAAATAATTACTCGAAATAGATTGAAACATATTTTCGATTTGAGTGATAAATATTTAGAGGAGCCTACGGTTCAAAATCTGCATAGATTAAGAATTGCAGTTAGGAGAATGAGATTTTCATTTGAATTGTTTGTTAATTGTTATTCTAAAAAAACATTTAGATATACGCTCAAAGGTTTGAAGAAATTGCAAGATGCAATCGGAATAATCAGGGATATCGATGTAGTAATGGTAAAATTGAAAGAATTATTTAATTCCTCAAGTGTTGAAATACCTGATGAGATTATTTTAAATTTATACAAAAATAAAAATGAAATGAAAGAAAAAATCTCCCAAGAATTAGTTAAATTTAAGGGTGATAAAATTATTCAATCTTTACTTAATTAACTTAAGGGGATTGTGGAATGAAATTAAGATATTTTTCACATTCGGCTTTTCAAATTACTACCGATTCCGGTAAAACGATCTTAATAGACCCGTTTTTTACCGGAAATCCGACATCGCCGGTGAGTGCGGAAGATGTAAGAGCAGATTACATCATTTTAACACACGCGCACGGAGATCATTTGGGCGATGCATTTGCGATAGCTGATAGAACGAACCCCACATTTATTTGCGTTAATGAATTGGCTAATTATTGCGCCGCAAAAGGTTATACCGCTCACAATATGCACATTGGAGGAGGATATAATTTTGATTTCGGCAGGGTGAAATTTACAATTGCTCATCACGGTTCTCAAACCCCCGATAACCAATATGCAGGAGAACCTGCCGGTGTAATAATATCTGCCGACGGTAAAAATCTATATCATTGTGGCGATACAGGATTATTCTACGATATGAAGTTGATTGGTGAAATGACTCCTCTCGATTACATGTTGGTGCCTATTGGTGATAATTTCACAATGGGAATTGAGGATGCTGCAAAAGCGGTAGAATTAGCAAATCCAGCAACTGCAATCCCAATGCATTACAATACTTTCTCGGTTATCGAGGCCGATCCGCAGGAATTCAAAAAGCGATTGGATTCTATCGGTAAAAATTGTATTGTAATGGAATACGGACAGGAAATCACTCTTTAATATGGACTTTGAGGAATAAATGGCAAAAATTATATCGATTGCAAATCAGAAAGGCGGTGTAGGTAAAACTTCTACGGCAATTAACCTATCCGCTTCAATTGCTGCCCTGGAGAAAAAAACACTTGTTATTGATATTGACCCACAGGGTAATTCTTCTTCTGGTATGGGATTAATCCCCGAAAATGAGACTATTTATGAGGTATTAGTCGGTCAGAAGGCTATTCACGATTGTATAGAAAACACCTATTTACCACATCTCGATCTTCTTCCGGCAAATATAAATCTTGTAGGTGCCGAAGTTGAATTGGTAAATCTGGCCGAAAGGGAATTTAAACTTAAAAATGCTATTGCTCCCATTGTGAATGATTATGATTATATTTTTATTGATTGTCCGCCTTCGTTAGGATTGTTAACTCTGAATGCATTAACTGCTTCGAATGGCGTTATTATACCAGTTCAATGCGAATATTTTGCTTTGGAAGGTTTAGGGCAGCTATTAAATACTATAAATACTGTAAAAAAATATTTTAACAGCGGTTTGATGATTGAAGGTGTATTGTTAACAATGTTCGATACACGTCTGAGATTATCTCATCAGGTAGTAGATGAAGTTAGGAAATATTTTGGTAATAAAGTTTTTAAGTCTATTATCAGAAGAAATGTGAGAATCTCGGAAGCTCCCAGTCATTCAAAACCGGTTCTTTTATATGATGCACTTTCGCAAGGCGCAAAAGATTATATTGCCTTAGCGGAGGAATTAGTATCGAAAGATTCAACAGAAATTATGGAAACGGAGAAAAATGACAAAAATTAAACCAGGTTTAGGAAGAGGATTAGATGCGCTGCTAAATCCCAAAACAAGAGTTGATTTACCAGATCCAGTTAAGTTGGAGGATAAATCCATTTCTACCGATGACGGGAGACAGGTAAATGTTTTAGCGAGAATATTAGTCCAGAATATTCGTCCTAATCCTTATCAGCCAAGAACAGAATTCGATTCTTCGGCTCTCGACGACTTAAAAAAATCCATTCTTGAAAACGGTTTGATTCAGCCGATAACTGTAAGACGTGTTGAAAACGGATTTTACGAATTAATTTCTGGTGAAAGAAGACATAGAGCATTCAAAGATTTAGGCTATAAGGAAATACCGGCATATATAATTCAAGTTGATACTAAAGAAGCCATGGTAGCTATGGCTTTAATTGAGAATATTCAACGTGAACAATTGAATGCAATCGAAATTGCTCAGGCATATAAAAGACTTATGGACGAATGTGATCTTTCACAGGAAGAAATTGCAGAAAAGGTAGGGAAGGACAGAACGACAATAACAAACTCGATCCGTCTACTAAAATTACCTGAAGAAGTTCAAGAAAGTTTGATAAAAGAAGAAATCTCTGCCGGACATGCGCGGGCACTCATAAATTTACCGAATCGGCAAATACAAATTGACGTACTTCATACAATTAAGTCGAAAAATCTTTCTGTTCGTAAAGTTGAAGCGCTTGTTAAAAGCATACTCAAAAGGGATGAAGGTAAAACCACAAAAAGCAAAACCACTTTATCGTCTGCACAACAAATTCAATTAAATGAAATCGAAAACCGTTTAAGAGGAATTTTCGGAACAAAAGTTATTTGTAAACAGAAGAAAGACGGTACCGGTGAAATTAAACTTGAATTCTACTCTAATGAAGAATTAGAAAGATTATTGGAATTGTTGGAAGGTGTTCAAGGATAATTTGATAAAATTCCTGCTGATATTTTTTGTTGTCTCGCAAACAATATTTGCTCAATTAGAAACTACTGCAGTTGACAGCGTAGATTTGAGTGATTCTGTTTTTGTAATGAGAAAATCTCCCATGGGTGCTGTTTTACGTAGCGCTATTCTTCCGGGGTGGGGACAAATTTATAACGAATCGTATTGGAAAGCGCCCATTATTTGGGCTATTGGCGGTTATCTTGTTTATGGCTGGATAACTACTAACGATCTTTATCAGAATTACAAATCATTATACGCAGAGAGTTTAACCAATTCATCCGGGAATTACGTTTATAAAGCTTGGAGAAATACTTACCGAGACAGGCGCGATCTATTTGCCGTATATCTGGGTTTGACTTATTTTCTTAATTTAGTTGATGCTTATGTTGACGGGCAATTATATGATTTCCAATATCTATTTAATAATGCTACTCTTTCTCCTGAGTTGGGAGTTAGGATAAAATTAAATTGAAGCATCAAAATAAAATAAAGTGTGATTCTTGTGGGCAGGATAATCCAATATATTCATTAAACTGTGTTTCCTGCAATGCTTATTTAAGGGAAAGGGTTGTTAATATAGATCTATGGGCTTCTATTTGGGCATTATTTGAAACTCCCATAATTGCATTCAAAAAAATAATATTTGCAGAACATAAAAATTTTGTTTCTTTCATAACTATAATTATTTCAATAAAATTGTTTTTCGATAGTTTATTTCTAAAGGGGTTGTTATTTGAAAATGAAGAATTAACTCCTTCTACTTTTAACGGATTACTCACAATAATTTTTGCAGTTTTTATTTTTCTAATCTTATCTTCATCTATTAAAAAGCTTATTTATAAGGGAATGGGGATAGATATTCGACTAAAGGATAATTATTCAGTCACTATTTTCTCTTTTATGCCTATGTTGTTTGCATTATTTATGCTTGCTCCGGTTGAATATGCACTTTTCGGAAAATATTGGTTTACATTCAATCCAAGTCCATTTATGATAAAAGAAAATGCCGCATTTGTATTGGCTGGTATAGAAGGTGTTTTACTCTTATGGAGCTTTATTCTGTTAGGAATTTCAATTTATACAATAACAAGCAGAAAAATATTTTCAATTCTGTATTCACTTTTTGAATCATTTTTGCTCATTTTATTGCTGATTTTCATGCCATATTTTTAATCATTTTGTTGACATAATCTATTATAATTCCATATCTTAAACCTCGCCCGCTAACATAAATATTCCGATAATCAAAAATCTCCGAAAATGATTTTAATATCAGAGTCCCTGCATAAATTACATCTTCTCTGCCTTCCAGAAATTTAGGATATTTCTCTATGAGTGACGCCGGACTGGATAAATTAAATTCAACACTAAAATTATTAATGATTTCGGATGTTAAACATGCTCCGTCAATATCATTTTCATTATAATCACTCAAATTTTTTTCGATAGCGACTAAGGAAGTTGGGGTTCCCGCTACGGCAATAGGGAAGTATAGATCGGAATACTGTAAATTAACAGAAGAGAAATTAAATTTAATCTCATCTACTAATTTTTCAATTTCACTGCTATTATATGGGAAAGACGACAGATATTTTTCCGTTAGTGAAACTGCACCGAAAGGGAAACTTTTCTTGAAAGATATTTTTTCGGGTCCGCCATAAATTATTTCAGTGCTTGCCCCTCCGATATCAAGCACAATATAATTATCTTTTTTCTCAAATGTGCTTATTGCGCCTAAATATGAATAATATGCCTCCAGTTCACCATCTATTATTTCAATATCAAAACCAAGTTTATCACTGACTATTTTAATGATTTCTTCACCATTTTGTGCAATTCTCATTGCTGCAGTTGCTTTTATTAAAATATTATCGCATTCATAACTTTCGATAATTTGCTTATATTCGGATAATACATTCAGTAATCTTTCAATTGATTTCTCATCAATAATCCTATGCTTATTTATATTCTTACTAATGCGAGGTACTCTATAAAAATTTTTAATGTAATTAATTTCGTATTTTTCATTTATCTCGGCAATCAATAGAAGGACAGTATTCGAGCCAACATCAATGGAAGCAATGCGCATTTAATAACCTCTTATGAATATTCTTTAATTAACATCACGTAAAGTATTGAATTTTATAATAAAAATGCAGTTATTTATAATTATAATTAATGCGATATTTGTAAATCTATGAAAATCAAAGAAAAGGAATTCGAAGGAATATTGCAAGACTTGAAAGCCATCGCGCAGCAGATGGGTGCAAAGGTTAGATTTGAAAGAGGAGATTTTAAAGGTGGATTTTGTGTTGTAAAGGAATCCAAGATTATTGTTATAAATAAACTTGCATCACTTCAGCGAAAAGTAGTTACACTTGCTGCTGCGTTAAAGGAATTGGGTGTTGATGAAATTTATCTGCCACCCAAATTACGTGAAATAATTGACGAAATGGATGAAAACAGATGAGAATTCTTGTAATAAACGGACCGAATTTGAATTTTCTGGGTAAGCGTGATCCGTCGCATTACGGTAAAATTGCATTGGAAACAATTGAAGAAATGTTAACTAAAGAATTTCCTGAGGATAATTTCAAATTTTATCAATCTAATAATGAAGGTGAAATTATAACTGAAATACAAAACGCAATAGGTAACTTTGATGGAATTATCATTAATCCAGGAGGTTATGCGCATTCGTCAGTAGCAATTAGAGATGCGATGGAATTATTTAAGAATCCTGTTATTGAGGTCCATCTCTCACATTTGGCAAACAGGGAAGACTTTAGGAAAAATTTAATTACCGCTTCTGCATCAGACGGTTACATTTCAGGATTTAAAGAATACGGTTATTTAGCTGCTGTTTATTTAGTAAAAAAAATAAAAGAAAACAGCACTTATGAATAATGATTAAGTAAGTATTGTAATTAGTGAATATTAAAAGAGTTATAATGTTGATATTAAGAAATTATTTAATTAAATTGGCACAAAAACAAGCGGAGATGAGACCGTGAGGGATTTTGGCTTAAAAAAATTGTATTATTCCATCAGCGAAGTAAGTAAACTTACCGGATTAGAGCAATATATATTGCGTTACTGGGAAAGTGAATTCGATCAACTTAAACCAGCTAAAAACAGAGCCGGCAACAGAATATACACTAATAAAGATATAAAGCTTATTTTGGAAATTAAAAGATTGCTCCGGGATGAAAAATATACAATCGAAGGAGCAAAGAATATTCTTCAAGAAAAACTGACACATAATGTTTCTAAAAATATTGCTACACCTCCGGTTACTAAAGAATACAAGAATACAACCCCAAATCCCTCAAAAACAGAAATAAATGGCAATTCTCTTAAAGAAGACCTTGAGGAATTAAAGAAATTTTTAGTAGATTTGAAATCTAAATTATAAAAAATCGGAACGTGGCGCAGTCCGGTTAGCGTACTTGACTGGGGGTCAAGTGGTCGCGGGTTCAAATCCCGCCGTTCCGACAATAAGTCCGTTTACAGTTCGTATTCGGGCTTTTTTATTTTAAATAATTACCACATTTAAGAAAAAGGTGGTCAAATGGGGAATCTTTGGGAAAAATCACTACCCAATCACTACCCTAATTTATTTCCGAGTTGCTTCATATCTTCGGATGCAAAATACTTTAAGGTAGTGCGAACATCTCTGTGATGCAGTAATTTCTTCTTGGAATTTTACTATAAATCAAAATTCCCTTTTATCAATTTATCTGAATTTTACGGGGTAATGAATTTTCTTCAATATTAAATTTAATACCTAAGTCAAAACAGAAATATCTTTATCAAAAATAAATGGGTTAGATTTACTATTTAAAACTATTATATAACCAACAATGGAAGATAACCTTGTTTATTGATATTTAATGTAATGCTATAATAATGAAAGAGGAATAGATAGATATTCGTAAAGTTCTTACTC
>CAZNJB010000014.1:0-74551 GCA_964573255.1 uncultured Melioribacteraceae bacterium | reverse complement strand
ACTAATATCTTCTCTTTCATTGCCTCTCCGAAAACTTAATTATTATACTAGTTCTTCTATTTACAAAACTCATTGGATGTTCCGGATCTCTCAACCTGTGATCCGCATAACCACGAATTTCATAGATTTGAGATTCATCTAATCCACCTTTAATTAATGCCCTTCGAGCAGCATTTGCTCTATCTGCACTTAATTCGAAATTAGTATATTTATTATCTTGTCTCATAAATTTTCTTGAATCAGTATGGCCTTCAATTACTATTGGGTTCCGAATAGTACTTAATTTTCGGCCAATATCTTCCAATAAATTCTCTGCTACCTGTTTCAAGTTAGCACTCCCAACATCGAAAAAGATATTTTGACCATTATCAATTAGTTCAATTCTTAAGCCTTCATTAGCAATTTGAATTTCAACTTGACTTCCAAGAGACATATAAGTTTCATTGCTTTGTAATTCTGCCTCGAGTTCTTCTTTCATCTTCTTAAATTCTTCACGCTGCTTTTCTCTCCAATTCAGTCCCTCACCGTTGTCTTTACTTCTTTTCCCACTATCTTTTCTTCCCGAGCCTATAACGCCAGAAGATTTAGATGAAAATCCTGTAGGATCATTAAAATAATGTGCAATCGAACTTTTTACAGCATCACTTTGACCTAAAATCCAAAGAACAATAAATAATGCCATCATAGCAGTCACAAAATCTGCATAAGCTACTTTCCAAGCACCCCCGTGATGCCCACCGTGACCACCTTTTTTCTTAACAATTATTATCGGTTGTTCGTTACCTTCGGCCATATTATTATTTACCTCCTCCTCTCATATACTCTTCAAGTTCTTGGAAAGTTGGCCTTTCGTCGGAAGGAATAGTTCTTCTTGCCATTTCAACGGCAACGATTGGGGGATTTCCTTTTGCATATGCTAGCAAACAAGTTTTAATTGTAATCATAAATCCTTTTTCGTGCTCAATAACATGATGAATAGCATCGGCTAAAGGACCAAATATTCCATATGATAACAGAATACCCAAAAATGTACCCACTAAAGCAGCTGCAACGTGATGTCCCACTGCTTCAGCACCTTCATTTATCGACCCCATAGTAATTATGATACCTAACACGGCAGCAACAATACCCAAACCGGGGAATGCATCCGCCACTTTTGTTATGGCTGCCGGCACGGCTGAAAATTCATGTTCAAATGTTTCTATCTCAGAATCCATCAAATTTTCCAATTCGTGGGGAGGGATTCCTCCCGATAGCATTACTTTCATCGTATCAGCAAAAAAAGCGCTTAATAATTCATTCTCAACAAATTTGCTGCTCTGTGAAAGTATTTCACTCTGCTTTGGATCCTCAATATGAGATTCAATCGACAGCAGTCCGTCTCTTTGAGCAATTAGAAATAGATCGTTAAACGATTTTAACAGGTTTAAATAATCTTCTTTAGAAAAATGTTCCCCCTTAAGGGCTTTCGGAAGCAAAACAAATATTTTTTTAATTATCGGCATTGGAGTAGCGACTAAAAAGCTACCTGCCGCTGCTCCACCAATGGTAATAAATTCAGTAACTTGTATCAAAACTTCGAGGTGTCCGCCAGCCATCGTAAATCCAGCTATTACACCTCCGAGTACCAGCACAATACCAATAATTATAAACATAGATTAACCCGCCTTCAATTCTAATGTTTCAAAAGTCTTTAATATTTCGTTATTATATTCCTCTACTTTATCCCATAAAACATTATCTGAAAGTAAAAGTTCTTCAATTTTTGTTGATATTTCAGTAATTGCTGGAAATCCAGCCGTTGTACCAGCACCTTTAAGTTGATGAATTATTTCATATGCTTTTTGCTTGTTTTTTGATGCGATATATTCTTTTAAGTCCCCCATCTTGGGAGTAAAACTATCTATAAAAAATTTCTTCATTTCGTCTTTCATTTCATTTTCAGACGTATTAACTACTGGATACATCTTCTTGGATTTATTAAGTATCTCTTCACCAAGTACTTCCTTAACTGCTTTTTTGAGCAATTCTTTATGTAATGGTTTTGATAGCACTTTTAAAGCACCGGCTTCAATAGCTCTCAAAACATTTTGCTTGCTGGTATTTCCACTAATAACAATAACAGGAATTTCCTTCAGTTCATCTAATACTTTTAAAACTTGTAACATTTTCAGACCATCAAAATTCGGCATCATCAAATCTAGCATAATTAGATGGGGTTTATTTAATCTCGCCTTTTCAATACCTTCTAATCCATCGTTGGAAACATACACTTCGAAATTATAATCTCTAAAGAAATTCCTTAGAGAATGTTTGATGATATCCGAATCATCAACAATCAGTACTTTGATGTGATTTTGTTCATCCATTTTTTTTCTTCACTTTCAATTTTTTATTACTTAATTCTTTTAATGTATTAGGTAATTCTTTTACAGCAACCGAAGCTTCTTTAAGATTTTCCTTAACGTTTTCGAGTAATTCACTTCTTAAAATTTCTATTTCCCGAGGCGCATCAATTCCTATTTTTACCTGATTTTCTGAAATTTCTAATATTTTTATCGAAATATTTTTGTTAATCTTTATAGCTTCGTTAATTTTTCTTTTCAAAATCAGCATATTAGCCTCTATTCTGTAAATAATTGATATTCTACAGGATAATTCTCGTCACTTAGTATAGTTTGAAATCCTAACTTCTGGTCCTGATTGATGTAAACTGGAGCTCTCATATTAATGGTTGATTTCAATGGATCTCTATTTAATTTGACTATTCCAAATGCTTCGCAGTCTTCCTTTTGTGGATATTTGTCGTCAATCATTCTCAAACCGAAAAGAGGAAAAGCTATTTCCGGCTGATCGATTGAATTTAACCAATAAAATAACTCATTCTCATCTTTGAGTAAAAGGAATTTGTTTAATTCCTCAAAACCATATAATCCTTCTTTAAAAGAAAGGATATTTTCCTGTGCAAATTCGATTTCACCAAATTGTATTGTTTTTATTTTCATAGCTCTATTCTTTAATTATTACTATATCTACTCTTCTATTCTTTTCTCTCCCTTCCGGAGTTTCGTTTGATGCGATAGGTCGGTACTCCGAATAACCGACAATAGAAACTTTGTCTTGATTCATTCCCGATTCTTTTATTAGAAAATATGCAGTATTCAGTGCTCGCGCAACCGATAAATGCCAGTTAGACGGGTAAAGTGCGGTTTTGATCGGTACATTATCAGTATGTCCTTCAATTCTGATATCATTTGGAATATTTTTTAGTATTCTTCCCAAACGAATGAGAACTTTTTTGAAATTCTCGTTTAATTCTGCACTTCCTGATGGGAAAATGATATTATCTTGAATTCTTACTGTTAAACCGCGATCATTTTCCTGCAAACTGAAAGAATCGCCGTAATTATAAGTATCTATTAAAGAACGCAATTTAGATTTTAGTTCCGGCATTGGAGAATTTTCCGTACCACCGTTAAAATTAGTACCATTTTTACCATTTGGCTGAGAAACTGTTTCCACTTTACTGCCGAAAACATTTCCCATAACATTCATCATTTGCTGATATTTTTGCAAATCTATTTTACTAATTGCATATAGAATTATAAAAAGACCTAATAAAAGCGTTATAAGATCTGCATAAGTAATCAGATAACGGTCTTTATCTTCCATTTCAGGATAGGAATCTGAGACAGGTCTTCGCAAAACACGTTTCTTTTTCTCAGGTATTGCTTTTTCCTGTTCTTTTTCTTTTTCCTTCTCCTTTTTTTCTATTCTATCAGATCCTTTTGACTGCTTTGGGGTAGCATGCTGATTAAACGGGTTCTCATTAACATTGGAATCTCCCCGCTCAATAATGCTAATGTCCCTTCCAGCGTCAAATCCATCATCATTTTTTCCTGTAGGTGGCATTGTCTCAACTTATCACTAATTGGTAACCAAATAATATTTGCGCTTAGAACGCCCCACAAAGTGGCGATAAAAGCGGTAGCAATATTTTTAATTAATAGATTCGGATCGGCACCTGCGTTTGCCATAGTCATGATCAACGCCATTACCGTTCCTAAAATACCCATTGTAGGAGCATAACCTCCCATTTTATTAAAAACGAATATGTTTGCGTTATGCCGCTCATCTATGGCTTTCATTTCCAAATAAGCCATAGCTTCCAATTGTTCGGCTGACATACCGTCTATCATAAAACGGAGCATCTTTTTTGTAAAAAAGTCGTCAATATCCTCCAATTCGTCCTCTAGAGGCAATAATCCTTTTTTTCTTGCCTTAAGGGCTAAATCATAAAACTTATCAATTAAGTCTATCATATTATATTGTGGCGGAAAAAATGCTATTTTCATTAGCCGGAAAATATTGATGAATTTTTCCCATCCGAAACCAATCATTATTGCAGCAAATGTTCCACCAAACACTATAATCAAGGGGGCAACTAAAAATAATGCCTTCATCGAACCGCCTTCTATTATAAAGGCGCCGAATATGGCGAATAATGCAATAATTAATCCGTTTATAGATCCGTATTTTTTCATATGAAATCCAATATTGATTTAGGAAGAATCATCGATGACATTTTATACGAAACTTGAAGTAGATAATCGTAATATTGCATTTGAGAAATTGCATCTACTAAATCCACTTCTTGTTCATTAGCTATTACTTCCTGTAAGTTTGTTTGTTGATTCTGCAAAATAAGCTCATTATCGGTCATCCTGTTAGTAACGGTTCCAACTTCCGATAATTTGCCAATTACCTTTTTATGAAAATCTTTTACAGCTTGTACATATTCAGAATCCGGCTGCTTGCCTGCTTTTATTTGCTCTTTTAGTTTTATAAGTACGTTAAAAATATCCATCTTCTGATTTATCGATGATTCGATATTTGTACTACTGTTTTTTTCAGTTAAGTTTCTTAAATCCAAATTAAAACTTATTTTACCGCTTAATGCATTGACTGAAACGGTTTTCGGGGAAATACCATTAATTGTTTTTATTGTATTTGTACTTGAATCAAAAGTAAATTCGATTGCGTCCGGAGCAGAGCTAAAGACACTATTTCCGGAAGAATCTTTCACATCATAAGCTAATTGATAGGTATTACTTGCAGTTTTCGTAAATGTCGTAATTAGGTTGTAACTATTGCCGTCAACATCATAAACCGTTTGGGTATTGGAGACAGTTGCTCCGGTACTAGCCGTTTTGTCTAAATTACCATCAAATTTTACAATACTTCCGAATAATTCAGCTCCGGTTACATTTATTTTTTGAGTTAGATTGGGAGATATTTTAACTTTCAATTCTCCGCCGATATCAGCTGTATTTTGTTTAATATATGCTTTCCCGTTTGCATATTCGAAAGGTTTATTGCTATAATCCGTTCCTCCGAAAATATATTTCCCATCAAATTTTTGATTCGCTAAGTCCAATAAAGTATCAATGGACAATTCCAATTCATTCGCATAAATATTTTCATTGCCGTTCAATGCTGAATTTTGAATTTCTGTTAATTTGACATCTATTCTGGAAATTTCATTCAGAATACTCTCCATTGTTGTGGTTGTTTCCTGCAAAAACGTAATGCTTTTACTTATATTATCAAGATATTTATTCGAGGATTCAAATTGCCCTGATAGATTAATAATTCTTGCCGCCGATTTCGGGTCATCGGAGGGTTTAGAAACTCTTTTTTGAGAAGCTATTTGACTTCTCAACTTTTCAACTTCACTCTTTTGTGAAGAGATATTATTTATATAATTTCTACTGAGCATTCTATCAGATATTCTCATTTATCACACCATATTTAATAATTCGTCCATCATATCGTTAGCCATTTTTACAAGCTTTGCAGATGCATTAAATGATTTTTGATATTTCAGAATATTCGTCATTTCTTCATCTATTGATACAGCAGTTATAGAATCCTTCTGATTCTCCAATTGTTGTAAAACCAATTCCGTGGAATCTGCCAGAGATTTAGCTGAATTAACTGTATTTCCAATATCATTTACGATATTTCCATAATATTCCATTATGTTCTTTCCCTCGAACATTTCCTTTGTTTTTAAATCTGCTAATTCAATGGCATAATCCCCGTTTCCTGCTGTTCCATCACTCGATACAGCTATTTTTGTAGGATCATTAATCAATTGCTCATTTATTCTGAGGTTACCATTTTCATAGCCGTTAAAAAAGTTTATGCCAGTTTTTGGCACTCTATCAATAGTATATCCTTTTTTATGAATCTCATTAGTCGCTTCAACCAAGACATTCATCATTAAATCTATTCTATCGAGATAATCATCAATCTTGTTATTATAAGTATCAACTATTCCTGCCATTTCTCCTTGCGAAAGAATAGCTTTTACTCCACCATCCTTTGTTCGAAGTTCTAATTTACCGTTATTCTTATTATCAACTCTGAACTCTGTAACGGCATCCATATTCACAGCGAAAACACCACCTACATAAACAGTTACTACACCGTTATTATCTATTTGAGTTTTAATATTTGCTATCTCGCTTAAATCTTTTAGTAGTTTATCTCTATTATCCTTTAGATCATTGGCCTCTACTCCAAGAGAACCTGCTTCATAAATTTTAATATTGATTTCTTTTAATTCATGTAATTTCTCGTTAAGTTCGTTAGTTTTTTGCTCGAGAGTATTAACTAAATTACTCTTAACATTGCCAATAGATTGATAAATATCTTTAACTTTCATTGAAAGATTTTGTGCTGCATAAATAACTTCTTTCCTGGCTTCCATTGAATTTGGAGCAGCAGAAAGTGAACTGAATGAATCAAAATATTTATTTAGATAATTAGCTAAACCGTATTCTGTTGGTTCTCCGAATACAACTTCAATTTGGCTCAGCATTTCAGACTGCTTCTGATAATTTTTATATTTTTGGGTGTTTAACAGGATTTGATTCGTTAATAAATTATCCTCAACTCTGTTTAAGGTAGCTATCTGAATGCCGTTACCCCATTGAAATTTTCCAACAGTTTGCGGAACACCGGATGATACAACGACCTTTTGCCGTGAATAATCGGCGTTTCCCGCATTAGCAATGTTATGTGCCGAAACATCCATTGCTTTTTGATAAACGGATAAACTTCTTTTCGATATGTCGTATATTCTACTTAGAGCCATTATACTTTTCTGTTTACAACAAGACTTCTTTTTTCACCTTGTAAGTTTTGAAACAACAATTTTATATATTCTCTGGACGAATTTATCAGCATCATATTTTGATGATTAATTTCCCTAATTTTTACAGCTTTCTGCTTAACGTTATTCCTGAGTGTATTCATACTATTCATTATTTCTGCAGGAATAGTACTAGCTAAATCGCTATAAAATTTATCGAAATCATAGCCATTCATTTTTTCTTCAACTCCGGCAGCATTTTTTAAGATTTCGATTCTCTTTCTCTCCAAACGGTTAATTTTATTAATTAGAGATTCTTCTCTTTTATTTACTTCGTTGAGTGCCTCAGCATTTCTAGATACAAGTGCATCTTTTTTCTTTTTCACTAAATCTAGTAACTCACTTAATGCTGAGTCCAAATTTTCAAAAGATAAGTATAGTTCCTTTACCATAAGTTATTCCCTAAAATAGTTATGATAAGCTTTTATTTTCTTAACATAATTTTGAGTTTCTTTAAAAGGCGGAATACCGTTGTGTTTCTTTACGTTATGCGGACCTGCATTATAAGCCGCCAACGCTTTATCCAAATCATTATCAAATTCATCGAGTAAAAGCGACAGATATTTTGTCCCACCGAATATATTTTCAGTAGGATCAAAAACATCATTTATTCCCATTTCGCGAGCGGTAGAATCCATTAATTGCATTAAACCTTTTGCATTAGCTTTAGATACAGCATCCGGGCGTGCAGCTGATTCCGTAACAATTACAGATTTTATCAGACTATCACTCACACCAAAAGTGTTGGCAGCTTCTTTTATAATATTTTCGAATTTATTTAATCTACTAATTACTTTGTCACTCGGTTTTAAATAATCTGAAGATTTTTTAGCATTAATTTTTTGAAGATGTGGTGCAGAAATACTCGGCATCAATAAAGACTTATCAAATTTTTCCCCAACAACTTTTTCATATATTTTTTCTGCAACACCAAATCCTTGTTTTTCTGCAATAAATTGAGAGAACTGCATATTAAATAGAGTATCAAAATATTTCCCACCTAATGCTCCTTCCCCAAATAATCCCCCTTCTTTCGGCATCATATTTTTCAACATCATAGAAGTAAGAAGAGCTTCAAAATCCTTTGAAGCTTTAGCAAGCTTCCGTTTATCTGCTAACGAGAAACGATTAGTACTCTCGATACCGGATAAATGTTTTTGATGATTCGTTATTTTTAATGTTAAATCTTTCATCTTATAAAATCACTAATTCACCAACTAATGCACCAGCTTCCTTTATAGCTTGAAATATTGCTATAATGTCCTTCGGCGATACTTTTAAGGAATTTAATGCATTTGCAACTTCTTGAACTGTTGATGCTCCTTTAATCGCAATAACATTAGAAGAATCTTGTTCAGCATAAGGAATAATATTATCCAATACTACAGTGTTACCGTTTGAAAACGCTCCTGGTTGAGAAATGATTGGATAATTTCTAATTACAATATTCAACCCACCATGTGAAATTGTAATAGGTTTAATTTGAACCGATGCTCCAGCAACCACAGTTCCGGTTCTTTCGTTAAGTACAACTTTAGCAGGAAAATCCGATTCTACTTCGATAGATTCAAGCTCTGCCATAAACTTTATCAAATCATTTGAATAATCACCCGGTACTTTAACAACTATCTCGGAAGGATCTACCGCTTTAGCAATTTGATCATTAAATTTTTGATTTACCGCCGATACTATATTATTTATTGTAGTAATATCGGGTTGTTTCAAATATACTTTTAATTCCGATTCACTATTCTTTTCATTCGTTATGCTTTCTTGCATTATTCCTCCTTGAGGAACCCTTCCGGTGAGGACATGATTTTTAGCTACTCTGCTGCCAGTTGGAGTGCGGTAATCATAACCACCCACGGATATTGGCCCCTGTGCGAACCCAACAATCTTTTCTCCGTCTATTGTTGTTAATGGAGTTAGCAGCAGAGTTCCCCCCTGTAAACTTCGTGCATCACCAATAGAAGAAACTGTCACGTCAAATTTACCGCCAGGTTTCAGAAAGGTATTTATAGTTGCAGTAACCATTACCGCAGCTACATTTCTAATCCGTATATCCCTTTCAGGCACAGTAATTCCGAATTTTTTAAGCATACTCGAAATTGACTGAATAGTAAAGGCAGATGTTTGAGAATCCCCGCTTCTATCCAGCCCTACTACCATACCATAACCGAATACCTGGACTGAAGTACTTCCGCCGATATAGGCAATATCTTTTATCCTCTGCGAGTATGCAACCGACGATAATATTATTATCGATATAAATATTTTTTTAACCCAATTCATAATAACACTCAAAATAACCAATGAAATAATTTTGTGAGCCAACCCGGACTCTGCATTCTGTCAATCATTCCGCTTCCTTCAATAGATATTTTAGCATCGGAAATTGCAGAAGATTCAACAACATTCTGTCCGCGGATATCTGACGGCCTAATTATTCCGCTAATGATTATAGTTTGTTCTTCACCATAAATTGAAATCTGTTTTTTCCCTTTTATTCTCAAATTTCCATTTGCAAGAACCGAATCCACAATTGCAGATATTTTTGTTCTCACCATTCCGGCTGTTTCAGTACCACCCTTTCCGGCAAAATCATTCCCCGTTCCTACACTTCCATCCACTGCAGGGATAAGCGGGTTTCCGTCCATTGTTCCGCTTCCGCTAAAATTAAAATTACTATTCCGAGATCCTGAGGTTTGTGCGTTGTTACTTGCTCTGGAAGACTCAACTACTAATATTGTAATGATATCGCCCACCTGACTCGCTTTTTGATCGGTAAAAAGGGAATATTTCGCAAATTTGTTGTAAGTCTGGGCATTTATAACCAAACCAGTGAATAAAAATATTATGATAAACTTTTTCATCTTTACTCCATTATTAAAACACTTTGTGAATCAACTACTTTTGCAGAAAACAGTGTGTGATTTTTCATTACGCGAATAATATCCCCAAAATATCCATCCTGTTTTGCTATCACGTCCATTTCAATCATTACATTGCCGTCAATAAATTTGGCTTTTAATTTATCACCTGAAAAAACTACGGGAATCTTCTCAACATCATTTAATTCGAGAATTTCTCCTTTTTTAATAAATGATTTAGCTCTGAAACTCGTTATTTCATTTAAATTAGTAAACAGTTCTCTATTGAAATTCGTAACATCCTTTTCAATAAATTCAAAATCGGTATAATTCAATTTTTCTTTTTTTCTGTACGACTTCTTTGCTACCAGAACTTTTTGATATAATTTAATTTTCACGGATATCATTTCTCTTTTTGTTATGCCGGCAGTATGCTGTACTAACGCAGGAATATAAACATAACTTCCTGTTCGCTTTAGTCCAGCGTTATCTGCAATTTTAATGGAGACGAATTTTTTCGGATTTACAACCTCATATTCAATTCTACTATATTCCGAAAAGCTATTGTTTAATAACTTATCAAGAACCGGCATAATATTTTTGCTTCCGCCGTTAAGCAATAACAATATGTAAATAAATAAGAGCTTCATCTTATCCGCGTTTCAATTGATTAACTATTGTCATCATTTCTTCGATGGTTTTTACTGTTTTCGAATTAATTTCATAGGCTCTTTGAGCTGTGATCATATTTATCATTTCTTCTACGATATCTACGTTTGAAGATTCCATATAGCCTTGATATATTTCCCCGAAACCATTTGTACCCGGAGTACCAAATATTGGAGGACCGGAATATTCCGTTTCGATGTATAAATTATCGCCTATCGGTTTCAATCCTGCTGGATTTACAAATTTCACAAGACTAATTTCATCTAATGTAGTGGTCCTCTCGGTGGAATCGATTACATTTATTTCTCCGTTTCGTGATATGGAAATATTTCTCATATTTTCGTCTAAAGTTATTTCTGGAACAAGACGGTAACCACTACTATTTACTATTTTCCCTTCTGAATTAACCTTGAATGTTCCGTCGCGTGTGTAAGCATAAGTTCCGTCCGGTTTCATCACTTGGAAAAAGCCTTCTCCGTAAATTGCAATATCCATTGGGTTGCCTGTTTCACTTAAATCCCCTTGTTGAAATAATTTATGAGCAGCTGAAACCTTTACACCGTTACCGATATAAATATAATCATTGCTCATATCAGTGATACCGGTATTTTCATTAGAATATGCACTAAGTGGAACCTGTTGGTACATTAAGTCCTGAAACTCGGCTTTACTTTTCTTAAAGCCGGTAGAATTGACGTTTGCAATGTTATTAGCAATTATTTCAATGTTTTTCTGCTGCGCATACATTCCGGAAGCTGCTGTTCTTAATGCTTTTGTTGGCATAATTTATCTCCTAACGTCTTACTCTTCCAATTTCGTTTGCTTTATTTAATATTTCGTCATAGTTCCTGATAATCTTCTGTATTGACTCAAAATTCTTGCTCAAAGAAATCATCTCTTCCATTTCTATTACTGGATTCACATTGGATTCTTCCAAATAGCCTTGTAAAATTTCATAATTTTCTTCTTCAGCATTATTGAAAAATCCGTCTTCCAAAACGAACTTACTTCCGCCCACCTTCATTAATTTATTTTTATCAGGAATATCAACAATCATCAATTTATCTATAAAGGTATTGCCAATTTTTATTTCGCCATTCTTGCTTATTTTAATCAATTTTTCCTTTTCGAAAGTATCATCATTAATGGTTATTTCTCCGCCGCGACCCAAAACTTTAAAACCGTCACTGTCAACCAAATAACCGTCTTCGGTTAAACTGAATTTACCGTTCTTTGTGTAATATGTATTTTCTCCGTCTGTCACTGCAAAGAAGTAATCGCCGTTGATTGCTACATCAAGTTTATTGCCGGTATTCACAAAATCGCCTTGATCAAATTCAGTTTTTTTATCCAATGTGACTCTTTGTTTATCCAGTAGTACTTTTGAAAATGTGATATCTCTTTTGTATCCGATAGTAGAAAGGTTAGCCAAGTTATTGGAAATTACTTCCAACCTTTTTTCGTTAAACCTCATCCGGTTAGCGATATCAATTATTTTTGTTAATTTATTAGGCAATTGAACCTCCTACTGATTTTCTAGAATACATATTCAATCTTGCAGCAATAGCAATTTCTTCTTGTGAAATGTTTAACCGCTTAGCAGAACTATTAATCGTTTCAAAATGCAATTGGCTGCCGGGAACAGTCGACAATAACTTTTTCCTTACAATTTTTAACCGCGGATCCATTTCGTACTTTATTTTTTCAGCACGTAAAGTTTTGATATTTTCTTTTAGTTTGTTTGTGCTGCTTTTCTTCTTCAGTTTGAGTCTTCTGCTGGTAACCCAACCAAAGCTTATAACGGAAGCCCCGAACAGGATGGATAATCTTATAAAGAGTGAAGATGCGAAAACCGATTCACTTTCCTGTGATTCTTTAATTCCCTTTGCTGATTCGAATTCTTTTCTTACAATTTCACGTACATTTGTATCTTGCTGAGCAAATACCATTGTACTTAAGCAAAGGAGTATCAATATTCCCAATTTCTTTTTCATTTCCTCAACTTCCTTATTATTGGTAATGCAATCACTATTTTCGATCCTTCATTCTCACTCGCTTTAGCTATTAATTTACCTTCGTGTTTCTTAACTAAATTTTCCAGGATCAATAATTCGAGACTATGATTTTCCGTAACGTTATTTTGTATAAATTCTTCAACAAAACTTGTAGTCAGCGCTTTAATAAATACATAATTATCATTCACACGAGTCTGCAATATCACACCGCCTTGGGATTCATCTTTCCTCACCAGTGTAAATATTGTTGATAAAATCAGATTGATATAACTACGATGGCTCAAAATAGCAGGTAAGTCTTTCTCCAAATCTGTAATGCACTCAAAGTTTTGCGATTTTAAAGAAGCATTCATTACAGAAACATAATCTTTAATTATAGAGTTAAGATCAACCGGTTTAATTTCAATATCAGAAGAAGCTAAGCTGGAGAATTTAACCAATCTTTTAACAACCGATTTTACTTTTTTAATTTGGCGGTTAATAGTTTCGTACAATTCATTATCAATCTTATCCGATTCTTCAGCTAAAAAATCCATTGAGCTTACAATTACCTGCATTGGCGAAATTATTTCTTCCGCCATTCCGAGTGTTAATTCCCCTATTACAGCCAAACGATAATCTTTTAAAAATTTAGATTGATACAATTGGAAATCCCTGTAAATACGATGAAGTTTTTTTCTGGAATGAATATTTTCTATTGTCGGTACTGCATGTGCTAAAAGAACCATTAATGCCTTACTTTCAAAAGATTCCTCGTCAATATGTCTAATGGGAGTATCAATACATACGAAGTATTTGTTCATTTTCCATTTTTTGATAGGAATAAAAAGAATGTTATTGATTCTTTCTCTTAATTTTATTGAATCAGCAATGGGAATTAAAATCATCTTATCTTGCTTAATCAGTGAATCAAAAATGGAATCTTTCTTAATTGCATTAATGATTTCCCCGAAAGCTTTTGAGTAGCCGTTTGTTACAGGTGAAAAATCATCATATCCTTCATCGAAGTAATAAAAGGCCATTTCGTTAATCGCCAAAATGGATTCGGTTTTCTTCTTCACAATATCAACTACATCATGAAGAGTATCTGAATGATGAAGTGCTAAATCAAAATCTACCAAGGATTCCATGAATTTGGAGAGTCTTCTATCTCTTTCACGCATCTTTCTTGCGTAATAATCTGTGGGTTGACTAACATCAGTAATTGCCGGAGTTTCGACTAATGTTTCCGCAAATGTTTTATAATATCCCTTGTTAGATTTGATTATTCTCACAACTTCTCCGTTAATCAATCATATTAATTAATTCTTCTTTATATTTTTCCATTATATCTTGAATATCTTCCTTTCTCGTAATTCCGAGTCCTTTCAATCCATCTAAATCGAGTATATAATTTCTATCCCAGAAATATTTCCCTTCACTTACAATATTCACCAAGTAATCTGCCAAATGAATAATTGCTGCCAAACTGTTATCTTCATTCATTTTAGATGGATTATGGTGAAAGAGTACTGCGTTACACAAGAATAAAGGAAAATTCCATTTGTCCAATAATGTAAGAGCAATTTCTTGATGATTTAATCCAATTATATCGTTTTCTAATTCAGTATAATCTTTATTGTTTTGTGTAACTTCTTCATATATTTTTATAAAACTGCCATGTAAATATTTATGTGTAATTGAAATACCTAAATCGTGAAGGAATCCGGCAACAAATGCTTCGCGGTAATGGTCCACTCTAAATTCCTTGCATAATCCTTTACTCAAGTTGCCTACCATATAACTGTGTTCCCAAAATTCCCTTTGATCGAGATACGAATCGCTTTTTATTTTGAAAGTTTCGAGTAAAGTGATTCCCGTTACAATATTAGTTACTTCAGCTAAACCAATAATATGCAAAGCATATTCAACACTAGCTACTTTTCTATAAAGACCATACAAGGGCGAATTAGCAATACGCAATATTTTAGTGACTAAACTTTGATCTCTGTTAATTAATTTCGCAGCTTCGTTAATAGAAACATCTTTTTTGTTGAGAACCCGCATCACGTCTTGTAAAAATTCAGGTACAACAGCCAACTGATCGATGCTATTAAGAATCAATCTCGTTCTTTCTTTGTCCTTTGTCCTTTTAATTTCATGAGCTATCATTATATTATCTCACTATGCATAAATTTCTTTAAACTCATTTGTCATTATTTTGGAATACGTACTAATCAATGCGCTCACGTATGAAGAGTTCCCCAAGCCCAAAATATCAACGATTGAATTATCGAGCACATAATTTTCATCCCAGCTGAAATCACCTATTCCGGTAACTTGCGTCATATAATCTGCAAAATGTACAATAGCACTTATTTGTTTATTCGATTTTGCTAATGACGGAGTATGATGAAACTGAATAGCATCGGCTAATGTTGGCGGGAGATTCCATTTATTAATAAGTAAATAACCAATTTCTTCATGAGTCATTCCTAAAATCTTTTTTTCAGCATTAATGTGAAGCATCTGCTCTTTTTCGACCAGCTCACAAATTTCTTCAAACTCATCGAAGAAATAGCGTTGAATAACAGAGATTCCCAAATCATGAAGCAATCCTGCCGTCAATGCTTCTCCGGATTTAGGATATCCCAAATCATCTGCAATTTTCTTGGCTAACATTCCCGTTACAAAGGAATGTGTCCAAAATTTCTTTTTATTCCAATATTTAGAATTAATTGATTTGAATGCTTCCATTAAAGTCAATGCATAGGTCAAGTTCTTAATCTGATCAAAACCAAGCACGACAACTGCAAATTCTACAGTACTCACTCTTCGTGGTAAACCATACAAGGGGGAATTAGCGATGGTTAAAACTTTTGCAACTAAACCTTGATCCTGATTAATGATTTTACTTAAATCTTTCGCACTTGCACGGGGGTTTTCTAATATTTTTGAGACTTCGATAATAACATTAGGAATTGAGGGCAGATTTCTGATTTTGGATAGTTGTAATCTGCTCTGTTCCCTTCTCTCATCCACAACCATATCAACCTTATCCATTTATTTTCTCAATTTGACTTCTTAATTTTTTAATGATACGTGAATGCACTTGCGATACACGCGAAATAGTAATTCCGAGTACATCTGCAATTTCTTTATAGTTTAATTCTTCGTAATAATACAGAGTAAGTATTAACCTGTCTCTTTCTTTCAATTTTTTTATTTCTTCAATTAAAATTTGTTTAGCTTCATTCTTCTCTGTTTCTTCCTCTGGTGTTCTGTCATTGTTTGGTAGCATTTCATAAAGAAGAGAATCATCGTTTGACCCTACCGGCTGATTAAGAGATACGTTGGAATAATAATTCTTACTGTTATGCGGATCGTTTACTTTATTATGAAGTTTAAGTTTGCGAATTTCATCTATTATCTTTCCCCTGATTCTCGTTATTGCATATGTTTCAAATTTGGTTCCATAATCCGGATCAAAACGATCCACCGCTTCACTCAATCCTTCGATACCAAATTGGAAATAATCCTTAGAATTCAGTATCCCTTGGTTATAAAAACGCGAATGGTGAATTACATAATGAACCAAATCGGTATATGTTAACACCAGTTTACGCTTTAATTCCGGTGTTGGTGCTGTTTTATATTCTTTCCATATATTATAGTTTGTCATGATGATTTACCGCTTAAATTATTTTCCAGACTATCTTTACCTTGCGCCACTTTATTTATTGATCGAATAAAGACGATAGTGATTAAACTCAACATCACCGTCATCGCGACGAAGATAATGAATGAACGAACAATTACATCAATAATAGGAAGCCCCAGTTGACTAAAAAAGACCAACGATAAAAAGAAAAAAAGTAATCCTATTTGTAATAGTATTTTGTTCATTACTGCTCCTAAAATTTACTCACAGTAATTTTTCAATTATTGTACCAATCTTTTTTTTATTTTTATTTGTTTTTAGGGTATTTTGAGGACTTTTCAGAGAGGACTTTTAAGCTGTTTGCCCAATATTAGCCAATTGATTCTTTTTCACAAATTCGTCTGTTATTTTTTCAATCGACTTGGTAATATGGTGTTCCGGTAGAGAAATGGAAATGATAGTTTGAGCCCTGATCGACTCATCCACTATTTTATCGAAATGGATGTAACCTAGATAAGAGGGTTTTACTTTTAGAAATTTTTCCGATGCTTTTGCCAAATTTTCGTAAGCTGTTTGACCGTCCAATTTATCTTCAGATTTATTTAACAAAACGTACGATTCAGTCTTTATCTTATTCTTTTTCATGATTTTAAAAACAACATACGCATCAATAACTGCAATAGGTTCTGGATTAGCTACAATTATTAACTTACCCGATGCACTTAGTATAGTAAATATATTTGGACTTACACCAGCAGAGTTATCAAAAATAATATAATCGTATCTATCTTTTAAACTGATTATTTTCCTTAAGAAAGAAAGGATTTGCTCTTCGGTTACATTTGTAATAGAAAGTGAACCTGAATCACCGTAAATAACATCGAGGTTTTTAGAATAATTAACGATTGTATCATCGATTGTCGCGCGGTTCAACATAAAATCGAATATTGTATTTTCCGGGGTTTCATCAAGAAACAAATGTATATTAGCCAAATTAAAATCCAGATCTACGAGTAGAACTCGATAATCTCTTTTAGCAAGCTGGTATGCAAAATTTATTGAGAAAAAAGTCTTTCCGGTTCCCCCTTTACCGGAAACAATACTTATTATCTTTTCCGATCGCGGTACGACCGGCTCATAATTTAGCATATATCTTAATCTTTGTGCTTGATCCATCAATTTATCTGTCCGGTATAAATAATTTTTGCAATTAAATCTGAATCGGCTGCAATTATATCATCGGGAATAGTTTGCCCGTTTGTTAAATATACTAGCGGTGTAGCAAAATTAAGCGAAACATTCAGAATATTTCCGTAAGCGATTCCCTCATCGAGCTTAGTAAATATTAATGCATCGTAATTGAATACTTTGAAGCGTTCTGCAATATCGAAAAGGGCTTTCTTTGATGTTGAACTGCTCATTGCCAAGTAAACATTATCCATAGGCATAAGTGATAATAGTTCTTTAATATTATTCAACTCATCAGTATTTTTCTGACTTCTACCCACGGTATCTACAAATACAAGATCTTTTCCTTTGAACTTTTTTAATATTCCCGGTATGTCAGACTTATCATAAGCAACCAGCAAATCAATATCACTTATTTCTGAAAATATTTTTAACTGATCTATAGCTCCAAGTCTGTATGTATCAATGGAAACAATCCCAACATCCAGCCCATGAAGAATTTTTGTAATCGCCGCTAATTTTGCAATGCAAGTAGTTTTACCTACTCCCGTTGGACCAACTACCGTAACGTATTTTGTCTTTTTATTTTTAGTTACATTCAACTTTACAGTATTTATTAAAGAGGCTAACCCAACTAATACATGTTTTTCAAGATTATTCTTAGTTAATACATTTTTTGTTTTATGAAGCTGATCCATAATAATTTTAATAACATTCGAATCAACTTCATTATATTTCAAAACATCAATTACCTCTTTTAAATCCTCTTTAGTAATTTTATAAGGATCGGTGAAAGATTTCTTTTTAGGTAATACTTTTGCTGGATCGATAGTAATGGATTGCTCAGTATCACTATAATTATTATTAATTACTCTTAATTTATTTTTCACTTCTTCGTACGGATCGTAGTTCTCCGGTTTTTCATCTATTTCGTCCAATTCTTGTAAATCCGGCTCCAAACCAACCGTCAATTCGAACATTTTGCTATGATATTTATCTTTGGTTCGAACAACTTTAGAACCAAGAATAATTGCATCGCTGCCAAATTCTTCTTTTACTAACAATGTAGCTTCTTTCAATGTTGGTGCTGTAATTTTTCTAATTTTCATTATTCTACCTCTAATTTATCGAGCAGTTCAATCTCAATGTAATTGGGTAATTCCGTGAAAGAAAGAACTGCAAATTCGGGATAGTTTGTATTAATCATTCTGTAAAAATACGGTCGTATAGTTGCTTGTGTGATAATTACTGGAACAAAACCGAAATCTTCGAAAGTTCGTTTCGCTACTTCGAGTTTATCAAAAATTTTCTGCATAGTTAACGGATTTAATCCAAGCGATTGGATATTTCCCTGTTGTTCGGAGAGTGATTGAACTATTTGAGCTTCCAATTTATCTCCGATAGTTATTGCATGTATAACATTATTTTCGTCCCTGTACAGATTTGCAATTACATCAGAAAGAGAATGACGGACATACTCTGTAAGTACATCTACATTCTTGCTAGCCTTGGAATAATCTATCAGGGATTCAATAATTTGTACTAAATCCTTTATAGGAATACCTTCGCGTAAAAGGTTCTGCAATACTTTTTGAATCATTCCCAAAGAAAGGACATCAGGATTAATTTCTTCAACTACTGCCGGATATTCCTTTTTCAAGTTTTCCAATAACTGCTTAACAGCCTGTCTAGTTAAGATCTTATCAAAATTCTTCTTTAAGGTTTCCTGCAAATGTGTTGAAATAACTGATAATGAGTCGACGACAGTATAACCGAGCATTTCCGCTTTTTCTTTTTCTTTATCACTCACCCAGCAAGCCGGAAGATTAAACGCCGGGTCCATTGTAGGAATACCGTCAACTTCTTCTTCGGCATTACCCGGATTCATAGCAAGATAACGATCAGTATAAATCTCAAATTCGCTTACTACATTTCCCTTAATTTTGATAATATATGTATTCGGTTCCAATTGTAAATTATCCCTTACCCTAACAGGCGGAATCAATATCCCATATTCAAGTGCTAAATATTTTCTGGTTGAGGCAATTTTATCAAATAAATCCCCTCCTTCATTTTTATCTATTAAACTAATAAGAGCATATCCAATCTCAATTTCAATCGGATCAACTTGCAAATATTGTTCAACACTTTCAGTTTGATCCTCCGAAACTTCTTCGGTTTCTTCAACAACTTCCTGTTCTTTATTCATTCTCTTCTTCTTGAAATAAGAACTTGTACCCAAACCTACGCTTATTAAAAAGAAAGGTATCATCGGCATTCCCGGCACAAATGCAAACATAAAAATTATACCGGCAACGGTTCCCAGCACACGATAATTAGATAGTAATTGTGATTTCATTTGAAAGTCTAGTGCCTTACCAGCATCACTTCGAGTAACAACCATACCGGCAGAAGTAGCGATAATTAGTGCCGGGATTTGAGATACTAACCCATCACCAATAGTTAATATTGTGTAAGTTTTTAATGCATCGGTAAAAGGCATTCCGTGCATTGCAACACCTATTATAAATCCGCCGAGAATGTTTATTGCATTAATCAATAACCCTGCAATCGCATCTCCCTTTACGAATTTACTCGCACCGTCCATTGCGCCGTAGAATTCGGCTTCCCTTGCAATTTTTTCTCTTCTTTCTTTCGCCTGATCTTCAGTTATTAATCCCGTATTTAAATCCGCATCTATAGCCATCTGCTTACCGGGCATTGCATCCAATGTAAAACGTGCGGATACTTCCGATATTCTTTCAGAACCTTTAACTATAACTATAAATTGAATAATTACTAGTATGATGAAAATGATAAACCCGACCACATAATTTCCTCCCACAACAAAACTGCCAAAGGACTCAATAACTTTACCGGCGTAACCTTCAATTAAAATTAATCTTGTCGAGCTAATATTTAATGAGAGTCTGAAGAGAGTTAATATCAATAGTAAACCGGGAAATATCGATAAATCTAAAGGTGACTTAATAGATAATGCCAATACCAAAATCAAGATCGAGAATGTAATATTTAACGATAAGAAAAAATCGAGGAAAAATGACGGAAGTGGAATTAATAATAACCCCAGCATCAGAACCAAACCGACTGCAAGTAAAATATCCGTATTTTTATCTATTCTGAAATTCATTCTAAACTATTGATTTCTTAGTTTTATTTTTAAGATTATAGACGAATGCAAGTACTTTAGCCACTGCTTCGAACAGTTTTTGGGGTATTTCGTCACCGACCTCGCAAGTTTTATAAAGCATTCTCGCTAAAGGTTTATCTTCATAAATGTATATGTTATGTTCTGCAGCTATTTTCTTTATTCTTTGTGCTAAATTATCCATTCCCTTTGCAACAACAACCGGAGCGCCGTTTTTCATAGGATCATATTTTAACGCAATCGCAAAGTGTGTTGGGTTTGTAATTACTACATCTGCCGTCGGTAATTCTTTCATCATTCTCTTCCGGGCCATCTCCGTTTGCAAAGATTTTATCCTTCCTTTGATCTCCGGGTTACCTTCAGTCTGCTTCATTTCATCTTTAACTTCCTGCTTTGTCATCATCATTTCTTTTTTGAATTTGAATTTCTGATAGACGAAATCAGCTGCAGCAATTACCGCATAAATTATCGTTAGTTTAATTATCAATGAATATGCCGCCGATGACATAAATTTCACAATATCATATATCGAATATCCGGCAAGTTTCATTGTTTGAGGAATAAGATCAGAAATGATGATATAAACTATCCAGAATATTATTATAAATTTAATGAGTGATTTGAACGTCTCAACAAAACTCTGTGAAGAGAAAAATACTTTTTTAAGTCCGGTTAAAGGATTTAATTTACTGAATTTAGGTTGCAGAGCTTTTGGGGTAATTTTAAATCCAACTTGTAAAATATTGGCTGCAAGAGTTATAACATAGATCCCCGCAAAGAAAGGGAAAGTAGATATGATAAAATAATATAATCCTTTTACGGCGTAAATTTGCAGCATACTATAGCTTAATTCTAAGGTGCTTAAATTGGTAAATATTTCGGATGCTAATGCAGACATATTAGAAGCGACAATCTTTTGACTCAACAAAAGAATAATCATACCGGCACCGAAAACAGCAAAACTCGATATTTCTGTACTTCGGGCAACCTGCCCTTCTTCCCTGCTCTTTTGCAGCTTTCGCGGCGTCGCTTGTTCGGTTTTTTCTTGTCCGTTTACATCTGCCATTTAACTTAACACCCGAATAAATTTAATTAAATTGCTTTCGTGAATTTTCAATAATTCTTTAATTACATAGAAAAAGAATATCATTGTAACCGATATAAGTAAAAACCCAACACCGATTCTCAAAGGATAAAGCACAAAAAAGACTTGCATCTGAGGAATTATCCTACTCATAATTCCTTCGGCTATGTTTATCAAGAAAAATGTAACCATTATTGGTGATGCGATTTTTACTGCAATGATAAATACATTTGCTGATTGTTTTATTAATTCGTTGGCGGTTTCTTCCGCAAATTTCAATCCTCCGACCGGAATAATTTTAAATGACTCGTATAACGCACTGAATAAAAAGATATGACCATTAATAAGTAAGAAGATCAGCATTGCCAATAAATAAAATAATTGAGTTACAACATCAATACTCATTTCCTGATGAGGATTGAAAACGGTAGCCATACTCAAACCTAAATCGAATCCGATTAATGAAGCACCATAAGTAATTCCCCAGAATATTAACTGCATAAAGAACCCAATCGATAAGCCGACAATCATTTCCTTTATTGCAGTGACTGATAGATAATATATATTCAATGAGTTGTATGGGGTTCTAATATTTAATGAAATTAGGACAACATACGCTAAAAAAATGGAAAGCAATACTCTTAAAATAACAGGAATTGAATTATCGCTGAGAATTGGCGCCGATAAGAATAAGGCGATAACCCTAAGAAAAATAAAAATAAAGACTATGAAATTATTTACTAATATATCCAACATTATATAACTGTATCAATTATGTTAAAAATTCTTAACGTAAACGATATGAGTTTATCGAATATCCACGGAAGTAAAAAGATTATCGCCACTGCGGTAATCAATAATTTAGGAATGAAAGTAAGCGTCATTTCCTGTATTGAAGTTGCAGCTTGAAAAATGGAAATCATTATACCGACAATAAGCGCTATTCCAAGTATCGGTAATAAAATTATAATAGAAGTGTAAAATACTTCTGTCAATACTCCAACAATTAATTCTTGTGTCATTACATAAATCCTTTTATTAAAGAACCGACTATTAAATTCCATCCGTCAACAAGAATGAATAATAAAATCTTGAATGGAAGAGAAATCATCATTGGTGGAATCATCATCATTCCCATTGATAACAGAATACTGCCAATAATCATATCCAGCATTATAAACGGAATGTAGAGGAAAAAACCGATAATAAAACTTGTTCTCAATTCGCTTAATGCAAAAGCAGGAATAAGCACATAGGTTGGTAAATCGGCACGGGTTTCCGGTTTTTCTAATGTAGTCATGCTTAAGAATAATTCTAAATCTTCCTCCCTTACATGCTTATACATAAAATCACGAATCGGAACAATCGCAGTATCGTAAGCTTCTTCAAAAGTAATTGATTCTTCCATTAAAGGTTTTATAGCGGTATCATTCACTTGATTCCAAGTAGGAGCCATTATAAAAAACGTAATAAACAATGCTATTCCTGCTAACAATTGACCAGGAGGCATCTGTTGAGTTCCCAAAGCATTTTTAAGAAAATGGAACACTATAATAATGCGCAAATAAGAAGTTGTCATAATTAATATTGAAGGAGCGAGTGATAAAATAGTGAGCAACAGAAGTAACTGAAGTGTTGCCGAAATATCATCTCCGTTTTGCGCTTTACCAACTCCGATACTTACCTTGGGAAGTCCAAAAGTCTGCTGGGCAAAATTTGGTTCGCCAAATACTAACAACAAAAGGACCGAAAGTAGTATTAATTTTTTCATTTTCCCTGCAGATTTTGTTTGAATAATTCCAAGAAAGATTTCCCTTTTATATTCTGATTGAGTTTTGATTCGTAACTATCGTCCCAATCCATCTCTTTCAATAGAGTGAAAGAATTGTCGCTTATACCAAGAACCATTATTTTATCTCCTATGCGAACGAAAGAGATATATTTTTTCGGCATAATTGTTTTAGTAAAAATCACCTTAATATTAAAGAGATCGGACTTCCCCCCTAAATTAAATTGATTTCTTTTAAGGAAATAAAGAACACCGATCAACATACCTAAAATGATAAAAATAGGTAATAGCATTTTCAGTACATCCCACACACTCACTAGTACATTTCTCCCAATTTCTTTGCGGGATCGTTAAGATTCATAATTCTGATACCGAAATGCTTATCAATTACCACAACTTCGCCGTCGGCTATCTTTTTATTATTTACATATATATCCACAGGTTCACTAGCGAGCTTATCTAATTCAATTACATATCCTCTTTCCAATTCGAGAATATCTTTTATTTTCATTTTTGCCCTACCGAGTTCGATGTAAACATCCAATTCTAAGTCCTGCAAGAAATCCAATTTTGCATCAATAAATGTTTTCTTCGGTTTGGAATCATCCATATCCTCCAATTCGGCAACATTAACTTCAGGAGCTAATTCGTCGAGTGGATTGGATGAAGCCGAATCAAGCGGATTGGAGGGCGCTTGATCAAGCGGATTCGCTTCGGACTGCGAATCATTTTGACCGCCTTGCAATTCTTCGTTCTGTTCCATGTTTTCTAAATTATCACTCATAACACTTCCATTTATTTATTGTTCATTTTCAATTTTTCGAGTTACTTTTACTGCTTTATGATTATTAACTTTTCCTATCCTTCCCTTGAACATTGGAATACCGCCTATTTTAATAGTACATTCATCCGTTATTGCGGTACCGAGTTGAATAATATCTCCCTTTTCCAATTGATTCAATTCACTCATATATAATTTGGATTTTCCCAATTCAACACGGACGGGTAATTCGGTATTTTTTATGTAATAGGACATAATTTCCTTGGACGTCCCACCTGCATATTTTGTCGGTCTTATAGTTGATAATGATTTCGAAGTCAGATTCTGAAGTATTCTTTCGAATGCAAATGTTGCATAACAAACATTCATCATAAACGGTTGTTCGTCTACCATAATCTCATATGAAACCAGAAGAACCGATTCGTTGGGAGAAGTAATCTGAGCAAAATCAATATCCGACTCGAATTTATCAACCGTAAATTCCAATCTTTCAATTGTACTCCAAGCCTTCATTAATTCTTTCATTACAGCTTCCACAACAACGAGAAGTACTTTTTGTTCGATTGGTGTAATAATTGGAGAATCTTTCCGCCCGTCTCCGTTGCCGCCCAACAGTCTATCAACCAAACTAAATGCAAGATCAGTACCGAGTTCGAGCACTCCTTTTATATCGGTATTTTTGATATCAAAAGTATAGAGGCAGCCCGGGTTACTGACCGAAAGCACATACTCGGAATAGTACAATTGATCGATTGTAGTCAAATTAATATTAACTACGGTTTGTAATTTAGAAACTAAAAATGAACTGAAACTTTCGGAAAAATTTTCGTGAATACTTCGAATAGAACGAAGTTGATGCTTCGATATTCTATTCGGAAGCCTAAAATCGAAAGGAATGGCTTCCTTCGATTCATTACTTATTATTTCTGATATCTCGCCTGTCTTAATATTATTAAGTAGGCTATCTATTTCCTGTTGTGATAAAAGTTCAGCCATAATTAGTCTATGATATATTTACTGAAATAAACATTTGACAAATGTATTTCCGGAAGCAAACTTTTTATTCCGGCGGATAATTGAATTTTGAGTGAGTCTTTATAGTCTGGTTTACTTAATGTTTCTTGAGTTTTATTCGATAGCAGACTGATGATCTTATCTTTGACTATTACATCCTTTTCTGAGAGAATTTTTTCAGATTCTTCGTCTTCTAGTTCCAAACCTATTGAAACCAATAGAAGTTTATCTCCCCTGCTCATCTTAGGATTAACAACCATATCATCGATAGTAAAAATAAAGGAACCACCCTCTCCTTCATCTTCAGGTACTTGTTCAACAATTTCTACATCTTCTGCTAAATTTTCGTAGGCTGCATTTTGTGCAAATTTATCCATTAATAAATTTGCCGTTATAAAGTAAACTGCTATCAGCTGGACAATAAAAAGAGGTAGGCCTAAAATGATTACTTTAGGATTAAATCCACCTTCTTGTTTTTCCTTAGCGTCTTTTTTTTCTTCTGCCATTCTTATACCTATTTTTCCATTTTAGTATAAAATGAAACAATAGATATGCCAAAAAAATCCCCTTTTTTTGAAAAAAAACAAGGAAAAACAAAAATATTAATGGCTAATATTCCACACCTGGTTAAATTATAATATACGGAGCTGCTCAGTCTATGGCAGCTCCGTTAATTAACCTATCTTACTAAATTTGTGATTTCCTGTAGAAGTTGATCGGATGTCGTGATAACTCTGGCATTAGCTTGAAATCCTCTCTGTGAAATAATCATTTTTGTAAATTCTTCAGAGAGATCAACATTAGATTGCTCTAAAGCACCGGATTGAATTAAAGTACTAGTTGCATCCCCGGGTTCTCCGATTACCGGCGCACCGGAATTTGATGATACTCTAAATTTATTTTCTCCGGTACTAGTCAATCCGTTCAAGTTTGAGAAATTCGCAAGCATAATTTGAGCCAATTTTTTAGATTGACCGTTAGAGAAAACACCAATTACAAAACCGTTTTGGTCAATACTGTAATTTGTCATTGATGCTGCAGCAGAACCATCTTGAGATAAAGCTGAAACTACAGCGTTAGATGATGTTTGCATAATGCCGTTATATCCTGCACCAAAATCAATCTCGATATTAGCGGCAGAAGCACCACCTATTGGAGTAAAAGCGAGTACCGGAGGATTTGGTGTAATCGTATTGATTGAACCATCGGCATTAAAAGAAATTGTTCCTTTATTGCCACTTATGGTTCCGCTTGATTGCGGTACTTCAGCCCTCCAGTTCCAGTTATTATCGGATGTTTTCGTAAATTTGATTGATAATGTATGTGCGTTACCAAGAGAATCATATATTGTCAAGCTGCCTGTAACAATTGTCGGTTCACGGTTATCATCTACTGTTGAGCTAAGAGTATTAGGACTGGATATTTGTGTAACATTAGAAATATCAAAATCATAGCTAATTCCAATCGATGTATCCTGAATTGTTATAGGACTTGGAGTTGAACCGTCAATAGTAGATAATTCTCCAGTAGTTGAATCAAATACTACGGAGTAGGCTGAAGACGAACTTAAAACTGAATTTCCATCTGCATCTGTTAAATCATAAGTTAAATCCCAAGTATCACTGCCAGTCTTAGTATATGTTGCGGTAAAAGTATATTCATTACCGTTTTCGTCATAGATTTTATTAACATCAGTTACAGTGTCACCGACAGCTAATTGAGAGTTAAGATTTCCAGTCTCAACATATTTCTCTGTACGTGTGATTGATGCAGTTGAATCTAAATTCCCACCCCATGCTACTTGTGTAGTTGCTTTTGCAGGTAATCTTAAATTAGGATCTATGATTATATCTTCCAAATTAGTTCCCGGAGGAATCACACCGTCTTTTGTAGCCATTTTACCTTGCACTACAGAACCATCGGAGGGATTAACTAATCTACCATAAGCATCAATTGTAAATGCTCCGGACCTTGAAAAATACATCTGTCCGTTACTTTTCAAAATGAACATACCGGGTCCCTGCAAGGCCAAATCAGTATTAATACCGGTTCTTTCAAAAGTACCTTGGTTCCAATTCCGATCAATTGAATTTATTTTCATTCCCAGACCAACTTGGAATGCATTAGTTCCACCTGATGAACCCGATGGACTAATTCCAGCACGCACAAATTGATTGAAGGTATCGCTAAATGTTACTCTCGATCCTTTAAAACCGATGGTATTAACATTAGCAATATTGTTACCGATAACATCCATCATGGATTGATGGTTGCGCAAACCGGATACGCCTGCTATAAGTGAGTTTAAAAGTGCCATAATTTAACCTCCTTTTTTCTTGACCGGGCTTCAGTCGGTCGGCCCAGTCCAGAGCGCCCTTAAGAGGTCCCGCTCTGAATTATTAGTTAATTAATTTATCTTATTACTACACTATCAATGTTTGTAAAAATATCTTCTCCTTCTCCTATGGGTAAAGCCGTTACAACAGTTTTATTAGGAATATTAACAATAAAAGCATTCTTATTAAGCATTATTAAACTGTCTTTTGCACCCTTCAATTCAGCTTGATGAACTGCAGCATTAAGTTCCTGGAGATCATCCCTATCGAGCATAATATTCCTGTCTTCCAATCGTTTCATTGCGTGATTGGAAAATTTAACGCTGTTAAGTTCTTCATTCAGCAAAGAATCGAAAGATTTTCCATTCTCACCTATCTTAAATTTGGGAAGATTATTTTCCTTTTGTACAATCGGTACAAAGGGAACACTAACACCGTTTATAGTTGCCATTTCGGTTGCCTCCCTATTAAATTATTTGTGGTTTCAATTATTTCCATAATTGTACCAAGATCGTATTCGATTCCATCAATCAGCAATTTAGTTCCGGTATCGGTAAATTTAATACCGTCAATTTTTCCAATTGTAAACACACCGACATCCAATGAACTTCCGTCAATTGCATCTTCAGCAGAAACTTTAATTGTATATTTACCTTCTTGAACTTTTTCACCGGAATTATCGGTAAAATCCCAATTTAGTTTATGGTCTCCTGCACTTCCCGGTATATTATCAAATGTTTTTATTAGGTTGTCATTCTCATCATAGATATTAACCGTAACGTTCCGCGCATTCGAAGGTAGATTAAAACCAAATTGAATTGAATTCTGACCCTTATATTCAATTTCATTACCGGCAATTTTTGCACTCTTACCGATTAAATTTGCCGTCATTGTATTGTTAACAGATTGAATCAGTAAGAAATTTGCATCAACGCTTTGTCTAACCGTTTCGTTTAAATTTGCTAATTGTTCCAAAGATGAAAATTGAGCCAATTGAGTTGCGAATTCACTACCATCCAAGGGGCTGAGTGGATCTTGGTTCTTCAATTGGGCAATCATTAGATTAAGAAAATCATCTTTGCCCATTACAGCATTACTCCCGGGACTTGCGAACCCGGAAGCTGTAACATTATTACTATTTATTGAATCAACCATTTCTTCCTCACGCTATATAATCAAAACTGTTATAACCGAGATCCTTCTCAATCGGATGCATTTCATTTTCTTCCATTCCTTCGTCTATTCTATCAATCTTAATATTCTTTGCATTCGAATATGATTTTGCTTTTGATTTCTGTCCGCTCGTTTGATAGTTGATATTAAATTGATTTAATATCATTCCATTCTGCTGCAAAGTTTCTTTTAACTGATGAATATTAGCATTGATAAATTGTTTTACACTTTCGTTTTCTACGTCAAGCCTTGTGTTCACAATATTGTTCGAGATATCTATTAATATCTTAATACTTCCTAATTCCTTAGGATTTAATTTTAATTCTATTGAATGAGTATCTCCGTTCTGAATTAATTTGGTTATCTCCGCCGCAGTATCTTTGTAATGAATTGTTTTTATTTCCAGAGGTTTCGGCATCGGCAGATTTTTATCTTTAATAATTGTTTCTAAAGTGGAAGTATTCTGATAATGAGAATTATCCATATTATTAAATTGCAGATTTAATGGATGATTCTTGGGAACTTCAACTTTATCACTGTGAATTGAAGTAAATTTATTTAATTCAGAAACTTGAGTTTTATTATTTTCAGATTGTTGCGAAGTATTATGATGGTTTTCGCTATTTGAATTACTTGCCAAGGATTCCTGTTTATTTAAGGCTTTTGCTTCTGCGGGAGAATGTATCTTTATTGAATTTTCTAATTTATTAGATGAATTGTTAAAATCTATTTCTTTCTTAACACCTGAATGAGATAATAAGTTGATAACATTAAGATTTCTTTCTGAGGGATTAACTATTTCACCCTCAATACCGAATACTTTTGCAATCCTGTTGTTAAATTTACTTAAATCTTCAAGACTTAATTCCTTATTCCCACCGAAGTTTTTGGATAATTCTTTCGGGGAAACTTTTTCGCCTTTAGTAATTTTATAGAAATATAGTTTATTCGATGGTTTGATATTTTCGCTAGTGACTCTAATATAATTCAATTTTCCATTCTGTTTCACTAATTTTTCTTCATTTTTTTCACTAGAGAGATTAATCATTTCCAATTTTGATTTTCTTTGTTTATTGTTCTTGTCTGAAAAGCTATGAATAGAATTATTATCTCTATCTAAAATATTATTCGTTATGTCTTTTGATGTTAATAATGATATATCTGATTCGAGTGATTTATTTTGCTGCATTTTTGCAGTCAAATCATTTTCTTTATGCTCCTCATTTTTAGCATTTACACTTGAGCCACTTGTTTGTTTAGAGATAACTTCAGTTCCAATATCTCTCACTTTTTCTGATGTTTTTTGAGGTTCACTTAATTCTTCCTTCACAAGAAGCCAGGAATTTGCTTCTTTTGAGTTTATTGATAATTTATCACTATCAGAAATATTTAACGATATGTTGTCAACATTAAACACAGAACTTCCGGTCGAAAGATTTTTTTCTATACTATTTGCTTTCTCAAAAGAAGAGGCATTTAACTCTAGTAATTTATTCCCCAAATTTGGATATAAGCCATTTTCACTCGAATTTGGAATAACATTAACATTGGTTTCTATGTTGGCAATTGGACTACCCTGTACTACGTTATTCTGTCTGTAAATTTCATAAATCTCTTCGTTACTAATAAGCTGGAGTTGAAATGATTTGCCGGAATAGGTGAATGGAATTACTTCAATTATATCTGTTTTATCATCATCTCCAAATGCTTCAATGTTTTCTGCCTCCGAAGAATTGTTTTCTTTATCTTTTATATAACTAAAATTATTTTGTATATTTTCACCAAGTACATCTTCAGCATTTAATGATATATTCTCAAATGTAATTGAAGTATTATCCAAATCTTGTATCAGTAATTCTTTAGGTATACCGATTATGTTAACATTGTTTTCAGGATTATCCTGTAACTGTACAATGTATTCCATTATTTTTTGGGGCAAAGCAGAAATTATACTTTTATCCTGTTCTTCGTTAAGTGCTGTTTCGCTTAATATTGTACTGAACGAATTAATATTCTCTTTAGTGTCTTCTTGAGCTCCGGAGACTGAAACAATATCTCCGAATAAATAATTACCTTTTATTCCTTTCGGTAAGAGAATATTCATATTTGTAATCGTTGTATTTAATGAATTACTATTCATCAAGATTTCCCCATAATTTGAGCAATTTTTGCTGGATCCATTACTTCCATTAATTTTGCTGCTTTTTTCTTGTTCATGAGCATAATTATTTCTCTTGCCATATTATCGGAATAAAACGAAATAACTTTAGCTGCACGAGTGGGATTCATTGATTGAAGTAGTTTTGCTATTGATTTATATTGTTCCGAATTATCTTTTTTCTTCTTTACAGGAGTAATTCTTTCTTTTTTCTTCTTAGCAGCATTTGCATTTTTTATGCTAGACATTAACTCACTTTTTAATTGTGATATTCTTTGATTCAATGTTTTAAAACTGTCAAGTAATGCTTCGTCGATAATTATATTTTGATAAATCGTATCAACAATCTTTTTCGGCTTAAATTTTTCAAAATGCTCTTTTAATTCAGGTTCGATTTTTTGAAGTAAAAATTCTTTCACTTCTTCTTTTTTAACTGTAGTTATTTTTGGTACCATTACTACTTTTTTTATACCTACCGGTGTAAAATCTCCTTTCCATATATTCTTATAAGCGGAATTCATATAAATCATTGCACCGGTAACCAGAATAAAAGCCAGAACAAATACAGGAAGATTTGCTAATATGCTTTTCATTTTTCTCCCCTGACAAATTTTTGAACGGCAAATTCATTCATCATTTTTTCTTCTAGTTTTCTTCTTCTTTTGTTGAATAATTCCATATGGCTTTCTTTTAGTTTTTCTATTACTTTCTGTTCTTTATTTAAGGCTATCAAATCTTTTAATATAATTTCCCTCTCATCCTCTAATTGTTTAATAATAGCCCTTTGCTTTTTTACTTTATCAAGCAGAAAATTTTGATAGGATTTTAACTGAATTATCCTATCATTTCTAATCTTTTTATCCTCCAGACTGTAGGAAACACTTAAAATTTCCCTTTTCAATTCACTCAAATATTGATGAGACTTCTCAATTTTGATATTTTGTTCTTGAAGCTCTTTTTGTTTTTCATTAACTAGAAGTTCTTTAACTGCTAAAACCGAATCATATCTAAATTTAAATTCCATTTATCAACCCAGTGGTTTTTCAATTAAATTATTTAATCTTTCTATAGTTTCTGAATATATTGTTTCTTCGTACATATCCTGCTTCAAGAATTGTCTTAAAGAACCGATTTTACTTAAAGCATGATCAATTTGCGGGTTACTCCCCTTTACATAAGCCCCGATATTAATTAAATCTTCCGCTTCTTTGTATGTAGCTAATATTTCGTTAAATTCTCTGGCCCGCTCGCGATGATCATTATCAACAATATCAGGCATAACACGGCTTACAGACTGCAAAGGATCAATAGCCGGATACTGCCCCATATTCGCTAATTTACGAGAGAGAACCACGTGACCGTCAAGTATTGATCTTACCGCATCGGCAATTGGTTCATTCATATCGTCACCGTCAACCAATACTGTATAAAATCCTGTAATCGAACCGGATTCACCTCTGCCGGCTCTTTCTAATAATTTTGGAAGCAAACTAAATACCGAAGGAGTATATCCCTTTGTTGTAGGTGGTTCTCCAACCATCAGACCAATTTCCCTTTGCGCCATCGCAAACCTTGTTACGGAATCCATCATCAATACAACATTCATACCACGGTCTCTAAAATACTCCGCTATTGTAGTACCTATATATGCTCCTTTTAATCTTTGCAAAGCGGATTTATCACCGGTTGCTACTATAACAACAGAACGCTTCAACCCTTCTTCGCCCAAATCTTTCTCAATAAATTCCCTTACTTCTCTACCTCTTTCACCGATTAAAGTTATAACATTCACATCAGCGTTAGTATTCCTAGCTATCATTCCCATCAGAACACTTTTGCCAACACCCGAACCGGCAAAGATCCCCATTCTCTGTCCCATTCCAACCGTTAATAATGCATCGATGGTTCTTACTCCGGTTTGAAGCGGCTCCGTAATTCTATCACGAACTAACGGATTAGGTGGCTCACGATAGATAGACATTTGAGTATCGCAAATAATCTCACCTTTCCCGTCAATAGGATTACCCAATCCATCTATAATTCTGCCAAGTAAATTATCCCCAACAGGTATGTAAAAATTCTTTCCGGATGCTCTTATTTCGCAATTCGGAGATATATTATGAATCTCTCCCAAAGCGACCGAGAGAACCTTTCCTCCCTTAAAACCAACGACTTCCGTTTGACAAATTTCATTCCCTTCTTTATCGTAGATTGTGCATAATTCACCTAACTCAACATTTGGTCCATTCGATACAATTATCAAACCAACTACATCGGTAACTTTGCCATGAGTCTTTATAGTTTCGATTACGGGTAATCTTTCCACCCAGGATTCTATGTAACGATTAACATAGTCCATCTACTTCTGTTCAAAAAAAGTTTCAAAATGTTTTTTAATTTCTTCCAGTTGACTTTCAATTCTAGTATCAACATTTCCAATATCACTCTCCACAACACACTCACCCGGCTGCATCCCAGAATCCGCTTCTAGTTTAATTTTATTAAATGATAATGCACTATCGTCCGAAAGTGCAGTTCTTATTTTTTCTTCTTCCTTGGGATTGATCCGGATTGTTATTCTGCTAGCCCCCACAATTTTATTTAAAGCCAATTTCACATTATCTACTACTGGTGAATCGATTTGAATTTGTTTTCGCAAAATTTTCTCTGAAATCTGAAGTGCCAGATAAAATATATTTTCCCCGAATTGACGTTCCATAATATTGAGTTTGTCTTCTACCTTAGCAGAAATATTTTCGATTGTTTTGTAAGCATTCTGTAATTCAATCTTAAGTCTTTCGTTCAATTCGGCTTCAGCACTTCTCCTTCCCTCTTCCAATCCTTGAAAGTAAGATTGTTCCATCTTCTTTTTCATCACTTCTTCAGGAGTGGGCACATTGAAGTTCTTTCTAGAAAGGTCATCTAATAATTGAACCTTCAAATTCTTAGCATTTAATTTCAACACATTAGACATAAACATCACCTTTAGAACCACTAAGATTTAGAGAAATCTCACCGTCTTCTTCCAATTGTTTTGCTCTTTCAACAATACGAGCCTGTGCTTTTTCTACTTCTTTTAATTTAACCATTCCCATATACTGTAATTCTTCTTTCAATAGATTAGCTGCTCTTTCTGACATGTTGCCGAGTATTTTTTCCTTCAATTTGTCGTCAGCCACCTTCATAGCAAGCAGAAGATCTTTTCTGTCAATTTCCCTCAATATCACCTGTAGATCTTTATCCTGAACTTTGATAAGATCGTCGAACATGAACATCATTCTCTTTACTTCCATTGCGACGTCTTCGTTCATTTGTTCAAGTTTTTCCATAGTATTTTTATTTTCCGAAACAGACATCTTGTTTAATATTTGAGCTAAATTTTTCGGCCCGCCAATTTTCTCTACTGACTGGCTCATCGTCTGCCCGGCAATTTCATCCACTACTTTTTCAATCCGTTTCAATGTTTGAGGGGATACTTTTCCAAGTGTTGCTATTCTGTATGCTACTTCGGCACGTAACTTTTCCGGCAATTCACTCAGTGCATTAGCAGTTTGCTCAGGATTCAAATGACAGAGTATTAATGCAATTGTTTGAGGATGCTCTTTTGCAAGGAAATTAACCAATTGAGATGAATCAACTTTCTTCAGTACATCGAAACCACGCAAAGTTGTTAAATTTTTCACTTTCTCAATTATTTTCATCGCGGTATCGATTCCAAATGATTTCTCCAACACTGCCTTTGCATACTCCAATCCGCCTTCAAGAACATATTCCCTTGCAGTTAACATATTATAAAATTCTTCAAGAACCATATCGACCTTATGTGCCGGGGCATTTCTAACTTTTGTAATTTCTGTAGAAATCATTTCCACTTCGTAGGGATCCAAATGTTTAAATACCTCGGCAGCAACATCAACATCGAGTGCTATTAATAATATTGCCGCTTTTTGAACTCCGTTAAATTCGGAATTTAATTTTGTCAACTGTTCGTTACCCTGCTGCTGATTGTCAACAGCTTGCATATCATTATTTTGTACTAGAGTTTCAGGCATATTCATCCTCGTGTAACCATGCATTGATGAGTTTAGCAGCATCTATCGGATTTTGAGATACATAGTTTGTAATTCTTTCGTGCTGCATTTTTTTCATCTGTGCTTCATCACTTATTTCATCTTCAAGATCACCCAAAGGAGCTAATTGTTTTTTCTTCGGTGCTATCGATAACGCTTCCATCTCATTCTTTACATTCGCTAATTGCACCAACGGATTATTCGTATCGATTGCTCCGGCTAACTGATCACCAGAAGCAACTGAACCGATAAGTATTTTCTCTTCTTTAACTTTTTTAAGTAGTCCTTTTAGAATAAATATCGAAGCGATAATTGCAAAGACGATAATTATTAAGTTTATCAGTTTATCCAGATTATTAAAATCTAAAAATTCTGAACTGGTGGGTTCTACCAAATCAATATCTTCTCTCATCTGCGGTTCAAAAGGAATACTTTCAATACTTATCTTATCACCTCTCTCAGGAGAAAATCCTACCGCATTTTTAATTAGTCCTTCAAGTTTATCCAATTCTTCTTGCGATCGGGGTTCATAGATTACTTTAATGTTTTCACCATCTTTAATTTCCTTGCGTGCGTGATTAATAACCGCAGCAATACTAATTTTTTTGATGTTTCCATATTCCTCTACTACACGTTGAACTGTCTTACCCGTTTCATAATTTGTGGTGCTATTCTCAGTAACATTTGCCGTAGAATCCGATACATTATGACCAATATTCGACGTCTTAACACTTTGTTCGCTTACAACTACTTGAGTTTCCGGGTCATAAATCTCCATAGTTTTCTCAACTTGACTGAAATTGAGCGAAGCGTCAACTTGAACAATTGCATTACCCGGACCGAGAACATTATCTAATATTCTCTGAGCTTTATCTATTAGATATTTTTCTACATTCTGTTTTACTTCGTATTGTTTTGAAGTACTCGAAGCAAATGAGTCATCCCCTCTATCTTTACTGAGCAGTAATCCTTTAGTATCGAGAACGGTAACATTATTAGGTTCCATTCCTTCTACAGAACCGGCAACTAAATTCTGAATAGCTTCAATATTCGTTTGTTTTAAGCGGCGATTTCCTTTCTCTTTTATAACAACCGATGCAGTGGGTTCTATTTCATCTTCTTTGAATACTGCTTTTTTTGGAAAAACAATATGAACCCTCGCTGCTTCAATTGCATCCTGCTCCATAATGGTTCGAGCAAGTTCCCCTTCGAGAGCGCGCCTGAAATTGAGTTTCTGCATAAACTCAGACATACCAATCGTACTCTTATCAAAAATTTCGTACCCAACTATACCCGAATTTGGAATCCCCTTTGAAGCTAAGGATAACCTTAATTCATAAACATTATCTTTGGGAACTTTGATAGTCTCACCATTTGCTTCAAGCTTATAAGGAATTTTCTTTGAATTTAATTCTTCAACAACTTTGCTGGCATCTTCCGGAGCTAAATGTGAATATAAGGTAGAATAACTTGGTTCATTTAGCATAGAAAGAAGAACGATCATTAATATTATAGATGTTACGGCTACACCGGCTAAAAGCATTTTTTGAGCTGGAGCCAATTTATTAAATATGCCGGTAATATCGGAAAATGGGTTGTTATTCATGACTACATCTGCATTTTAGTTAATTCTTTATAGGTTTCAACAGCTTTGTTTCTAATCTCAATTAGCAATTGCAGATTCGTTTTAGCCTTTTCTCCTGCAATCATTACTTCATGAATAGGAACACCTTTCCCCATAATAAAATCTTCGGTAAGTTGTTTTGCTTCGGCTTCTGATGAATTCACCTTTTTTACAAATTCACCCAAAACATCATTAAAACCGCTCCCTTTCGTTTTGTTTTCTTGTTGGAATGGATCTATATTAAATCCGTTCAATCCTGTTATTTTCATCTTAACCCCTTCTGTCGATATTGTTACCAATTGCCACTCCGCCGAATTTTCCTTTGGAATTATAAAAATGGTACTTCATTATTTCTGCTTTGTTCTTCGGATATACTTCGGCAAAAAAATTCTTTTCAGCTTTGGATAATTCATTTGTATTATTCTGTACAGCTTCAGTTTTAGGTTTATGTTGAACTTTCTTAATTGTATTTACAGAATAATTTCCGATTGGATTAGTTGTAATCTTCATTTATATCTCCAAAGAATCTTGAATGATTTCTTTCGCTGATTTGAGAGCCGTTAAATTCGCCTCGTAAGAACGAGTGGCGGTAATCATTTCCACCATTTCGTTGATTATATTTACATTCGGCAATTGAACGTACCCGTTTTCGTCGGCATCTGGATGATTCGGCATAAAGACATATTCACCCGCAGATTTATCATCGAGTATTTCGTACTTCGCATCCACTGCTTCACCTCCGGAATATTTATTTAATTGACTCTGAAAGTGGTTTGGGTTGGTTGCCCTCATTCCCACGCTGCCAATTCGTGGCCCGGTAACCTGGCTATTATCTTTTATTTCTCCAATTCTGATAAATTTTCTTTGGTATGGTCCGCCTTCTTTTGTATTGGTAGTTTCTGAATTCGCAATATTTTCGGCAATTAATTTTATTTTTATTCTCTGCAGATTCAATCCCTTTGCACTTATACTGAAAGCTGCAAAATTTTTATCTCCGATTTTCATATCGTACTCCCGCCCTTAATTACACTTTGTAATTTTTTGAAATAACTATTTACCGACTTTGAGGCAAACTTAAAATTGAGAGAAACCTTAGCCAATTCCGCCATTTCGTTTTCAATATTTATTTCCCCGTTATCTAAGTCATATTCATCAGATGATGAGATATGAATAGTTTTATTCATTCCTTCAATAATGGGAGCTTTAATATGCCGGGGATCATTCGTCTTCATAGCATTCGCTCTTTCATTTTCAAGGAATTGAGAAAAATCTATGTCTTGCCGTTTATAATCGACAGACTCCCGGTTGGCAATATTCTGTGTTATTACCTTGTTTTTTTCTACCAGGAAGTTCAAGTATGATCTTAATAAGTTTATGTTTCCACTACTCATATGAATATCCATTTTTTTATTGAATATTCAACATTAGTGCCAGTAATAAACGCCCTTTTTTTATCTTTTTGCGGGGGTGCCCTATTTAATATTGGCTAAATATGGACAAATGAGGTTTTTTAGTCAGAATAATCTAAAAATAGTGATTTTGATTCGCCACAAGAACAAATAAATTTAATTTCTTTAATTTGATCATTCTCATCTTTATTGAGAACAATCTTTACTCCGTTATGACTCTCTTCGAGCATTTCAATCTTAGTTTTGCCAACTAATTTATATTGGTCTTTTTTTAATATTTTGCCATGTCTTACATTATCGTCATAAGTTATAGTTCTAAATATTTCGTCAGAAAATTGAGTTGTCATTTTAAGATACCTCGTTAATAAATTTTGGAATTCTTTCTAAAGGTAAAATTTTATCTGCTAATGAATTATCAACAATCGCTCTTGGCATACCGTAAATAACGGAAGTGGATTCATCTTGAGCTAAACAATAGGCGCCATATTTCTTAGCCTTTCTCACTCCTTCCAAACCGTCTTTTCCCATTCCGGTCATAATTACACATAGTAAATTTCTCTTGTAATAATCCGATACGGAATCTATCATCACATCGACCGAAGGTTTGTGTAGAGTGCCAACAGGAATATCCGAAATAACTATTTTGGGACCGAAACCGTTTTTAGTTATTTTCATATGTTTGCCCCCCGGAGCAATATAAATATGACCACTTTCCACTTTATCGCCGTCTTCCGCTTCTTTTACAGGCAGCGGACATAATTGATCTAATCTGCGAGCAAGTGAATTAGTAAAATTAGGAGGCATATGCTGAACAATAAAAATAGGCGCATGAATATTCTTATTTAAATGAGGAACGATTTTTTGAAGCGATAAAGGCCCGCCGGTTGATATTCCAAGAGCAATGGCAGAAACTTTATGATTCAAAGGCTGAGTGATGGTGGTCTTTAACCTCTGGGTTCTTTTATTCAGCCTATTTAATAATCTCTTTTTTCTTGTAAAATTTTTAATCTTATGGATAAGATCATCTTTAATTGCAGTAATATTAACACTGACAAACGACATTTCTTTTGGGATAAAATCAACTGCACCATATTCTAATGCTTTAATAGTTGCTTCTGCTCCTTCGGTAGTTAGAGAACTGAGCATAATAATTTGGGTAGGACATTTTGCCATAATTTTCTTAACGGCAGTTAGTCCATCCATTTTCGGCATTTCGATATCCATTGTAATAATATCTGGTTTTAATTTTGCCGCCAGTTCCACTCCTTCCAAACCGTCATGCGCTTTACCAACTATTTCAAATGATTCTTCATCCGAGAGCATTATCTCCAATGATTTCCTCATAAATGCAGAATCATCAACAATCAATATTTTTATTTTATCCATCAACATTTTCTAAAATAGAATTAAGAATTTCCGCTAAATCAATAATCATTACTACAGAACCATCTCCCATAATAGTTGACCCCGCAATACCTGGAACCTTTCCGAGATACTGACCAAGAGATTTTATCACAATCTCTTTTTGTCCAATGGTTTCATCAACTTTTATACCATATTTATTTTCTGCAATACCAACTATAATTACGTATTGCCAAACATTCTCACTCTCCTTACAATTTTTATAGAGTAGTTCCTGAATATTCACTAATGGAATAACATCATCCCGAACCTTAATTACTTCTTTTCCTTTTATACTATAAATATCTTCAACATGAATTCTAACAACCTCTAAAATATTGCTGAGAGGAATGATATAGAATTCCTCATTAACACGAACAACCATTCCGGAGATTATTGCCAGAGTAAGAGGCAATTTAATAGTAATTGTAGTTCCTTCACCAACAGTAGAATCTATATTGATAATACCTCTAAGGCGTTTTACATTTGTTTTAACAACATCCATTCCAACGCCACGACCGGAAATATTCGTTACTTTTGCTGCTGTAGAGAATCCGGGAAGAAATATCAGATTAAATATTTCTTGTTTGTTCAATTCTTCAGCTTTTTCTTTTGTAATCAAGCCCTTTGCAATTGCTTTTTCTTTAATAAATTCCGGGTCAATTCCCTTACCGTCGTCCGAAATTGAGATAACAATATTATTCCCTTCCGGATAAGCTTCTAATTTAATCGTACCGGTTTCCTTCTTGCCTTTAGCTTTTCTTTCTTCAGGTGATTCGATACCATGATCAATAGAATTTCTTACCAAGTGTACAAGTGGATCATTAATTTCCTCGATTAGAGTCTTATCGAGTTCTGTGTCTTCACCATGAATTATCAAATCTACATTCTTTCCAGTTTCTCTCGATAAATCTCTTACCAACCGAGGGAATTTATTGAATACTTTGCCAATCTTTACCATTCTGGTTTTCATTACGACTAACTGCAATTCATTAGTCATAAGATCAATTTGTTTCGCTGCTTCTCCGAGTGCACGTGCAACATCACTACCTTCCATTTCCTGGGCTATTTTTTCATTTACTTGCTGCAATTGATTTCTGCCCAGAACTAGTTCCGATACAATATTCAATAAATCATCCAGCCTTTTTACATCAACGCGAATACTGGTTTCTCCTTTGCCGCTTCGTGAAAGGCTTTTATTGACTATCTGATCGGCTTTTGAAGTATCGCTATCATCATCTACTTTTTCATTTTCTTTTGTATCAGAGCTTTGCTCTAATTGAATTTCTTCTGCAGGCTCAATATCCAAAGGATTAATACTCTCTGATTCTGCTTGTTGAACTTCTACTTTTTTCTTTTTAGGTCTACCGCGTTTTTTCTTTTCTTTAGCTTTTGGTTCTTCACTCTGAGAAGGTTTATCTGCTTCTGCAGGCTTCTCTCCGCCTTCCAATCTTTGAATAGTAGCTTCAAGTTTTTGAACTACTTCATCAATTTCTACATCTTCGTTAAGATTATTTTCTATAGTAACCAAGAGAGCCGATATTTTATCGTAACCGGCAAGGATGACATCCATTAAATCGGAATTCAGTTCCGCTTGTCCTTTGCGAAGTTTATTCAGAATGTCTTCGCATCTATGTGTTACTAAAGTGGTTTTCTCTAATCCTAAAAATCCCGAAGTACCTTTTAAGGTATGAAAACTTCTGAATATTTTATTCAATAAGTCTTCATCTTTGGGAGCATTTTCCAAATCAATCAAATCTGAGTTAAGGTTCTCCAAGATTTCTTTGGATTCTTCGAGAAAACTTTCAACAATTTCTTTCATCTCCGGATCTCGGAGAAGAGCATATTTTACATCGTCACTCATAATTAACTCGAAAATAATTTATCTATTTCATCTTGACTTGCTTTTTCTTTCAGTTGCGAATCGAACATTTGATCCGCAAGATTTTGATTATTTGTATCTTTGGTAAAACTGGCACCTTCATCGAATGTAACTTCCGTACTTAAATTCGATTCAATATTTTTGATCTCGGTATCATCAATATCGTGAATTAAAGATGCTAATCTGTACTGAACCGAATTTATAAGGTGATTAACCGCAGCAAGCTGCTGACTAGTAATATCCTGAACTTGGAGAGAAAGGGAAATATTATAAGTGTTCTGGTTAATTCTATTTAAGGTTTTGATATGGTTTTCAATCAATTCTTTAGAACCATTCATTTTAAATTGCGACAATTCATCTGCCAATTCGGGATGTTTGTTAATCATTTCGTCAATTTTTGCATCCCTTTTTTGGTATTTCTCAAGAAGATTCTTTAGTTCAGAATCAGCTTTGGTTAGATCGTTAGTAATCTCATCAACTCTATCTAGTATCTGAGTAGTAGCCAATTCTGTCGCACTTGTAACGTCATCAATTTGATTTTGAGCTTTTGGAATTTGCTGCGCAGTCTGATCAATGGACTGATTTATATTTTCCAGCAGAGGTACGGTTTCCTTCATAAAATCTATCAGACTTTGAATTATCGGAATAATTCTCTGTCCATAAATGAAAACAGCTTTTAAATCATTCAGTTTATCGAAGAGTTCAGACATATTTTTTGGTTTTATATCCATGATATCCTCTATTGCGATGTTACTGCTAAAACTTGATCTATTTTTTCTTTTAAAATTTGAGGAGTAAAAGGTTTAATGACGTAATTATTAACTTTTGCTTGTAAGGCTTCAATAATATCATCTTTTACACCTCTGGTTGTAACCATAAGAATCGGTAAATTTTTAAATCTTTCACTGGAACGAATTGTTTTAGTTAGGTCTAAACCTGATAATACAGGCATGTTCCAGTCAGTAATAACAAAATTAACATCAGGATTACCCTGCAATTTTTCAATAGCATCCTGACCGTTTTCAGCTTCTATAAAATTATTGAATCCCAAGTTTTTGAGGGAATTACCTACAATTCTGCGCATTGTCGCCGAATCATCGACAACTAAGAATTTAAGGTTCATTTCGCATCTCCTAATTTATATATTTTGAAATTTCATACAATACTACTTTCTGGTTAAACGGCTTAATTAAATATGAATCGGCACCGTATTTCAGTCCGCGATCTATATCATCTTTCTTATCTAAAGAACTCAGAATAATAATCGGAACATCCTTGTATTGATGGTTCTCTCTAATTGCTCTAATTAGTTCAAAACCATCTACATTAGGCATATTCAGATCTGTGATAACCAGATCAACCGGTTTTTGCGGCAACAATTCGAGTGCCTCCATACCGTCAGATGCAGAGATTATTTCATAACCATTCATTTTTAATGCAATGGTTACAAATTTTCGTATTGTTGGAGAGTCATCAGCTACTAAAATTACTTTTTTCATTTCTCCACTACTCCTTCTTGTATCCTACTGTTTTAGGAAAACTAATTACTTTAAAAGCTTTTGAAATACCGTGCAAAGTTTCTGAATATCCAATAAACAGATACCCACCTTTACTTAGAGCATTATACAAATGATTAACTACCTTTATTTTTGATTGAGTATCAAAATAAATCAATACATTTGCACAAAATATTACATCAAAATTGAACATCATTTTCATCGCTCTATCGTCATATAAATTAAGCAATTTGAACGAGACATATTTTTTTATAATGTCGTTCAGTTCATAACCTTGAGGCGTTTGTTTGAAATATTTTCTCAAAAAATGACGCGGAGCATTTCGAATTGAATATTCCCTATAAATACCAGATTTTGCCGTTTCTAAGACAGCACTATTGATATCTGTCCCGACAATTTCAAATTCCATCTGAGGATGCATAGGCCTAACTAATTCATGAATCATCATTGCCGCAGAATATGCTTCTTCTCCCGAAGAAGACGCCGCACTCCAAATCCTGATTTTTCTTTGACCTCTTAATTTTTTATTGTGAATTATTTCAGGCAGTATTTTGCTAACCAATGCATCCAGTTGCGGCTGGTTCCTAAAGAAAAATGTTTCGTTGATTGTAATTGCATTCAACAGATAATTTATCTCGTCTTTGCCGGCTGGATTGTATCTGAGATATTTATAATATTCCTCAAAATTATTCAATTTTAGAAATTTGATTCTTCTCTGCAATCTACTTTCTAACAGATATTTTTTACCATCCTGAAAATAGATGCCTGTCAAATCATAAATATATTTTCTCCATTCCTGAAATTCTGCAATCGATAGAGAATTACTTTGCTGTAATTGGCTTAAACTGGATTGTGCGGTAATCATTTCATTTCCGTTATTATTGTGCACTTAATTGGTTTTTATTGCATTCCACTAATTCTGCAATCCTCTCTTTAATCATATCATCAGATTTTTCACTGATTTCTTCCAATATTGAAATAACGTCGGGACCTAAAGAAAAGTTTTCTAATAAGTCTAAAACAAAAAGCTGGTTCCATAGATTATCATCGTTTAGCATTTTATCCAGAAAGAGGAGAGCAGATTCCGGTGATATTTTAAATAATAAATTCATCGCCGATTTTCTAACTTCTTCCTGTGGCAGTTCCAATGCACCGGCTAAGGAATCTAAGAAAGATTGTAGCTCCACTCCGGATAAATAATCTTTAAAATCTACACCTTCGTACTCACACATTTCTTCCAGCAAAGCTAAGAGTGATGAAAGGTTCTCAGATTTTTGTTCTAATCTCTTCTCAATTCCTTTTATCGTAGATGGAATATTATTTCTTAGTTTTTCTTTTATAATATCATCCAATTCGTAATCAATGCCGAGAACACTTAAATAAGCATCAAATATTTCGGGGTCATCATAAGATATTACAAGAAAAAGAGCGGCCTTTTTAAAGTTGGCATCGGCCTCGTATAGAGTATTGAGTACTTTATTTTTAAAACTCTCATCGAAAGGAACTTCGAGATTAAATTTCTGAGATAATTTATAAATCGACTCCACGGCAGCCCAAGCAATCGGTCCTTCAACCTTCTTTAATTCACCAAGCAAGAAATAAAACGATTGAGGATTTCCGATGTTTCCGAGTGATTCAACTATCGAATATTTAATTAATTCATCATCCGTATCATACGAAGATATAATAAAATCCACAGCAGAATCTGAACCAATTTTCCCCAATGATTCGATAATACTTGGGATATAAAGTTCATTTACGGAATATAATCTTATCAATTGAGCTACAGCCTTTTCTTCTTGCAAATTGCCAAGCGCTTCAATACAAGCCAAAACTACATTTTCATCGTCAGCTTTCTTCATAACATTTAATATCTGCTCACTTGCGCGCTTGTCACCTATTAATCCGAGAACGTCAATAATAAATTTCTTTTTATGTTTATCACCGTCTTTCAATTCTTCAATTAAAGGCTCAACTGCTAAAGCACCCATATTTATAAGTATTTCACCAGCGAGATTTCTAACAGATATATCTTCGGAAGAAACATACTTAACTAATGCCCTTGCTAAGTTTACATTCTGAGTATTTGAAATCATAAAACTAAATTGATTTATAATGGCTTTATTTTTCTCCTCAATTAACCTGCAAAATTCTTCCGCCTCTTTTTCATTCATTGATTCTGTATCTGTGTTCGCGAAAATTTCAAGCATAAACTCCTCCGAAATATTTGCCTTTTTCACTAGTTATCTCATTATGTAAAAAATCTCAAAGAAAGTGCCACATCACAAATGAGAAAAAACACTTAAATTCGCATAATTACAAATAAGAAGTTGGCTAATTTTAGCCAACTTCTTATTTAACGTTTCTTAGTAATGTACTTTCCCGTTATTTCCGATATAAAATTCGGATGAACTACCTAACTTTTGATCAACGGAATTCTGTTCACGCAGTTTGAAATAATTTATTACCTCACGTAAGCTTTCAGTGAGTCTGTATAGATCTTCAGCCGCTTGACTGATACGGCGTGTTCCCTCAGCTGCTTGTGTAGAAACATTACTGATATTTTCGATATTCTTGGTAATCAATTCACTTGTGGTGCTCTGCTGCTCACTTGCAGTAGCAAGATAATTAATTACTTCAGCAACTTTTTCAACATCTTCGATGATCTCGTCGAGGGATTTACCAGCCTTACAAGCCAGGTCTTTTCCTTTCTCAACTTCTTTTGTACCCTCTTCAATCGAATCTACGGCATCTTTAGTATCCAATTGAATATTTTTTATCATCGCTTCAATTTCTTTTGTTGCTTTCGTAGTTTTTTCTGCCAACTTTCTAACTTCGTCGGCAACAACGGCAAAACCGCGTCCCTGCTCCCCTGCACGTGCTGCTTCAATAGCAGCATTTAAGGCAAGCAGATTGGTTTGTTCGGCAATATCGTTAATAACTTTAACAATTTCGCCTATTTCATGGCTGCTTCTACCTAAAGCTTTAATGGTTTCGGCAGATTTCATAACTATTTCGGCAATGCGAATCATACCTTCGACGGTTTCATTTACAATTTTGCCTCCTTCGCGTGCTTTTCTACCTGCTTCTTGAGCAGATTGAGCTACGGTTGTAGCATGTTGAGTGCTATCCATAATAGTTTTCGACATTTCATCCATTGACGTGACAATATCGTTAACTTGAATATTCTGCTCATCTGCTCCAGCAGCAAGTTCTTCTGTACTGGAAGATATTTCAGAAGCTGCAATTGCCAGAGATTCAGCATTTTGTGCCACATTTCCTATCGCGGTATTGAGAGAATCTGCTAATTTATTAACGTCTTCTTTTATTTTTGCATAATCACCTTTATATTCTCCTTCCATTCTAACACTCAAGTCGCCACCGGCAAGTAAATTTAACACCCTACTAGCTTCGTTGATTGGATTAACAATGGCTTCAAGAATAGAATTGATCCCTTCTATAAAACTTCTCCAACCACCTTCAAATCGAGATGTATTTCCACGCATCTGCAAATTCCCATACTGGTTGGCTTTTATAAGTTTATCCGCCTCAAACATCAATTCTTGGAATATCTCAACTTCGCGGTTAAATGCATGTGCAAGTGCATCTTTATCCGATGCTGGTTCAACCTTTTGTATTTCGCCACGGGCAATTCTTTCTGCAGCTTCAATTTTCTCTTTCTGAGCCGCTCTTAATTGTCGGAGAGAATTTGCCAACTCACCAAATTCATCTTTTGTATTAATTTCAAGATGGACATCATAATTGCCTAAGGAAAATTCACGAATGACGTCCATCATCTTATTAATTGGTTTTGTAATTGCCGGAGCAATAAACAATGACGCAATCAAAAATACACCAAGACCTAAAGCCATTCCTATAATTATCCAAACAATAGAATTATTAACAGATTCGGAAACACTGGCATCAAGTTCATCTGCTTTTTTGTCCAATTCGCTGATAATTCCATCGAACGTACCAATCATAGTTTGTCCAACTTCTTCGCCTACACTTGTAGTAATAACCGCAGCATATTCATAATTCTTCGTAGATGCGGCACTTATTATTCCATCAGCAACTAAGCTCTTGTAATTATTCCATGCAGTTTGAACTTCTTCCACTTTTTCGGTTAAACCCAATTTTTCGAGGTCTACTTTCAACTGCTCTAAAGTATTGTCGAAATAGTTTTTACGTTCTTGATAAGATTCATAATTATCGTTGAACTTATCAGCGAAATCCTCCATAGATAACTTCAACATTGTAAATTGTATCTTTTGGAATTCCGAATAAAGATTATCTATACGACTCTTGGGTTTAACATAATCGTTGAAAATTGCATCTTTTGTTGCCTCAAATCCTTTGATTTGAACAAAATCATTTACAACGATTATTGTTGCAATCAATCCAATACAAAGAAAACCGAATTGAAGTTTTCTAACAAATTTTAGGTTATTGAAATAATCTTTAAGCTTATTCATTTTTATACCCATATCATTTATAATTTAAAATTAATAACAAGCGAAAGTTTTACCTTAACTGGTTTTCCTTTATTAGTACCCGGACTAAATTTAGAAGATTTGACTGCTGTTGAAGCTGCCTCATCACATCCCCCACCTATTCCTTTCATAACTTTTACATCGTTCACGTTTCCGTTTTCATCGATGAAAGCTAAAACGTAAACCTTGCCCTGAATTCCAGCCTTTTGAGCAATTTCTGGATACTTAATTTTCGCATAGATTGCCTTCAGACCGCCAATGGGTTCAGGCATTTTTTCTGCGAATGCTAAATATTCATCACCACTGGCTGGAGTAGAATTAATTGTTCCTCCGGTTAAAATGAATAGAAATACACCGGTTAGAAATACATAATTAATTGTTCTAACTATTTTTAACATAACAGCCTCCCTGCTAATATGGTTAAAGCTTCACTCTTTGAAGCGAATTAGTTAAATAGTGTTATTTTGGTTTTCTATACTCAGATAATCGGAATTTATGTCTGAAAGTTTAGTTCTCACAAGAAAAAAATCATCTAACTTCTGGTTATTATTAACCAATGGCATGAATTTGGATAATATTTTATCCCCTATAATTCCATTTTATAGGATTTCTATATACCTCCACTTGGTACAATAATTGCAAGCTAAGCTAAAAATTAAACTTCTATATGGAAAAATTATATTTAACTCAACCATATCTTCCTCCTTTAGAGGATTTTATTCCATATTTAAAATCCATTTGGGATTCCAAATGGTTAACTAATAATGGAGCATTTCATCAGGAATTCGAGGAAAAACTGAAGGAATTTTTAGGTGTAAATTATTTATCCCTGTTTGCTAATGGTACTCTGGCTTTAGTCACAGCCCTTCAAGCATTAAAAATATCCGGAGAAGTAATTACAACGCCTTTCAGCTTTGCGGCGACAACACACTCTATTTGGTGGAATGGAATAAAACCGGTTTTTGTGGATATAGAACCTGACACCTTCAATCTCGATGCAGACAAAATAGAATCAGCCATCACACCGCAAACAACCGCAATAATGCCTGTTCATATTTTTGGAAATCCTTGTAACGTAGATAAAATTCAGAGAATAGCTGATATTTACGGTTTACGCGTTATTTATGATGCCTGTCATGCATTCGGTGTAAAAATAAACGGGCAATCGATTTTAAATTTCGGTGATATTTCTGTAATAAGTTTTCACGCAACAAAAGTTTTCACAACTTTTGAAGGGGGCGCAATAATTTGCCACGATGAGAAAACAAAAAAAAGAATCGATTACTTGAAAAATTTCGGTTTTGCAGATGAAGTGACAGTTGTTGCACCGGGAATAAACGCTAAAATGAACGAATTCCAAGCTGCACTCGGTATTCTTCAACTAAAACATTTCAATAAAGTTATTAATGGAAGAAAAAAAGCAGTAAAACTTTATAAGGAAAAATTAAAATCCATTGAAGGAATAAAAGTACTTGACGAAAAGGAAGATGTGGAATATAATTATTCCTATATGCCCATTTTGATTGAGAACAACAACAGCCAATTTAACAGAGATGAAATTTATTCAAGACTGAGGGAAAATAACATATATGCACGGAGATATTTTTATCCTTTAATTAGTAATTTTCCATCATATAGAGGACTGCCAAGTGCTTCCAAAGAAAATTTACCGGTTGCAAACGAAATTTCCGAATCAATTTTATGTCTCCCAATTTTTGATTCGATATCAGAAAAAGAAATTGACGCCGTGATAAAAATATTGGAGGGAGAATGAAAACGGCAATAATGCAACCTTATTTTTTGCCTTATATTGGCTATTTTCAACTTATTCACAGTGTTGACACATTCGTTGTATATGACAATATAAAATTCACTAAAAAGGGATGGATTAACAGAAATAGATTTTTAAATCAAGGCAAAGTCGAATATTTCACAATTAATATTGCTAAGGACTCGGATTATTTGAATGTTAACGAAAGAAAAATTGCACCCATTTTCTTCCAACGCGAAAAAAAGAAACTAATTGAAAAAATCAGGCAAAATTATCAGAAAGCAATCAATTATGAAGAATTCTCACAAATTTTATTATCAATCCTGAATTACGATAACAATAACCTATTTGAATACATTTATAATTCTATCATTAAAATCGTTAAATACTTACAAATTCAAGTAGAAATAATCAAATCATCTGATATTTCCATCGATCATTCCCTAAAAAAAACGGATAAAATTATTGAAATATGTAAATCATTAGGTACTACTACATATATCAATGCCATCGGAGGGAGAGAACTTTATTCTAAAGAAGAATTTTTAAAAGAAAATATTGAACTAAAGTTCATAGAAACAAGAAATATAGTTTACAGTCAATTAGACAATCATTTTTACTCGAATTTATCAATTATGGATTTACTTATGCACAATACTAAGGATATAGCTAAAGAAATGTTAAAAAGTTATGAATTGGTTTAATGAGTAATGTACGTTTGGCATATTACGTTTCTGGTAGAGCCGGAAGATTGCGCAAATTGTTAGAGAGCAATTCGCCGACTTTATCAAAAACTTTCCTTGTTATTTCCGATTCGATGGAAAATGTGGATTTAAATGAAGCTTTGAGGGACAGGAATATTCATCTTTTAACCATTGATTATAAATCGCTTGGGGAAAAGACTGCCGAAAGAAGAGCGAAATTGTCTAAAATAATTCTACAAAACTTTAATAAATTTGAAATCACTCACATGTTTTGTTTCGGCAGACATGTATTAACCGGTAGATTACTCAAAGAATATAAATTCAGACTAATTAATTTTCATCCTTCCATTTTACCTACTCATAAAGGAATTAATGCCATTGATAAAGCAATGGAGAACGGGGATTTCCTTATTGGAAATACAGCTCATTTTATTGTTCCGGAAATAGATTCCGGTCCGATAATTATGAGTTCAGTGACCACAATGAAAAATTATATAGATAACGGTTATGATGCGGTTCTAAATTTACAAATAGAAATGGCAAACCAAATTTTTTATCTATTAACTAACGATTTATTAGATATAAAAAACGATAAGGTAATTATTAAGGGGGCCGATTATTACGGTTCTTATATTATGCCAAAAATAAATATTCAGGCAGGTATCTAAAATGAAAACTAAAAAAACACTTAAATATATAATCTATACGCCAAAATTTCACAAAAATATCGGCGGAGTAATAATCCTGCATAAACTATGTCATTTACTAAACGAGCACGGGTATAAAGCCTATCTTTATCCATTTAAAGAAGACGAAGAAAATTTTGAGACTTGCAAAGATTACAATACGCCGATTGCTACCGATGGAGATCTGAAGGATGCTATTGTTATTTATCCCGAGATTGTAAAAGGAAATCCACTGAATGCAAATCATGTTGTACGCTACCTGCTAAATAAACCTGGCGTAAGAGGTGGAGACGGTATTTTCGGCAAAGATGATATGATTGTATATTATTCGAATGCATTTTCTTACGAAGGCGAGCAAAAAGGAGTTTATCTGGAATTTTTAGAGTTCTATGAGAATATATTTAAAGATAAAGAAAGCCAGCGAAAAGGCTCAGCTTACGTAATGAGAAAAGGAAAAGGTCGAGAGATTATCCACGATTTAACTGATTCTGAGGAAATCACCGATTCGACTCCTAACGAACAGTTAGCCGATCTTTTTAATTCGAAGGAAATATTTTACAGCTATGACGATGCCACTTGCCTTTCCCTCCAAGCTGCTATGTGCGGAACAGTAAGCGTCGTAATACCCAAGAGTAATAAGGAATCGAAAGCTTGGCACAGAGAATCTCTTATAAGAAAATTTGGTATAGCATACGGTTTTGATGAAATTGAACAAGCTAAGTCCACTCTTCCCTATGTTCACGAATATATAGACTATATTAAAGAAATTTCCGAACTGATGTTGGATGAATTTGTTGAAAGAACTCAACAATGCGCTATCCATAATATCTCTTTTGAAGAATATGAAGAAAAATATTTGTCCGTAGATTCTGCATTACGGCAATCTATTATTCAAAGCTCGTATTACAATTTAATTTACTCAAAATGGATGTTGATTAAAGCAGTTCAAATGGGCGCTACTGAAGAAGAACTGCAACCGGCTATTAATATTTTCAATCAATATGCAAAGGAACTTGAATTAAAATTTGACGAAGATGATACAGGAAATATTCTTAAAAACTTTAACTTATTCGATTCACTCTCATTTATTTTATTCTCATTGCCGGAAGAAGAACAAATAGATATTATCAACTTATATCTCTCAACTAAGTGCTATTCTTTAAAAGATAAAATTCATTTGCTATTATATTTGTTGGAAGAAAGAATTAACGAATTATCCAAGGACTCAAATTCAGGTAAAATAAATATATTCTCCAAAGTATTAAATGATGAAAAATATAAAATATTCAAAGCAGAAAAATTAATTGAGTGCGATTACTACAATAATGCCGAGAAAATTTTATCAGAAATAATTGAAGAAAATCAACAAAATGTTGATGCATTAAATGATTTATCAGTTATAAAATCACTTCAAAATAAACATGACGAAGCATTAGAACTAATTAAAAGAGTTGTTGAAATTGATCCGGAAAATGAAACAGCACTGAGTAATTTAAATTACTTATGGGAAGTTAAAAATAATCCAGAACATCCGGGGAATCATTCCTCAAATAGATTATCGATAATTATACCTGTTTTTAATAAGAAAGAACTTACAATCAATTGCTTGCGTTCATTAAATAAAATTGAGACTAACACTATCTTCGAAGTTATTTTAATAGATAACGCATCCACAGATGGAACAGAAAAAGCTGTTTCAGAATTAATAGGTAATCTAAAATATGAAATTATTTACCATAAGAATGAAGTTAATTTAGGTTTTGCAAAAGCAAATAATTTAGGGGCTAAATTAGCTAAATATGATAATTTTCTTTTTCTAAATAATGATACACTCGCAGATATAGATTTTATTACACTTCCCATTAACTACCTCCAAAATCCCCAAATTGGTATTGTTGGTATAAAACTATTATTCGAAGATGGACTTGTTCAACACAGCGGAATAGCATTCAGCAATTATAAAAGACCTAATCACATTTTCAAATATTTCCCTGCCAATCATCCGGAAGTAAATAAGGTCAGAAAAATGCAAGCCGTAACAGGCGCTTGCCTGTTTATTAAGAAAGAATTATTTCTTAAAGTAGGCGGTTTTGACGAATTCTTTTTCAATGGTTGGGAAGATATGGATTTGTGCTTTAAAATCCGATCAGAAGGTTATGATGTACTCTACACTGGAGAAGTTTATTTGTATCATTTGGAGGGAAAATCTGACGGACGCTTAAATTATTCGAAACAAAATTCGGATTATTTTTACCATAGATGGTTTGATAAAATTGAATGCGATGAAACCAGTTTATTTGAACATAATAAATTATCTGATTCGGCATTTTCTTTTAAAAACAAATATCTGCTCCCAGAAAGACTGAATTTCTGTATTAAAATTGGCGTTCCCACACGTGAGCACAAAGGTTGGGGCGATATATATTATGCAGAATCCCTCCAGCGTGCTTTTGAGAAAAATGGGCACTTCTGCAAAATTCATTATTTGGAAGAGTGGGATCAACCTGATGATAATATAGATGTTGTTATTCATATTAAAGGGTTGTCTAAGTATAATCTTAAAAAGAATAATTTTAATGTTATTTGGATAATAAATCATCCGGAATTACACGAAATAGAGGAATTAAATAGATACGATCTGGTTCTTTGTGCTTCTAAAATATATTACAATTCCGTTAAAGATCAATTAAATGTTCCATGTTTTTATTTACCTCAAGCAACAGATGAAGTTTTTGAATGCAACAATGATTCAGAAAAAGATAAAGAAATCGATATCCTGTTCGTTGGTAATAATTATGAATTCAAAAACAACAGGTGCCGGAGAATTATCGATATTATCAGGAAATCCGGTAAGAATTATGATTTGCACGTAATTGGTAAATATTGGGAAGGCTTCATTCCAGATAAAAATATAAAAGGTGATTTTGTAGATTGGATAGAATTACCAAAGCTCTACAGAAAATCCAAAATAGTTTTAAACGACCATCAAGAAACGATGCGAAATTATGGTTTTGTTAACAACAGAACATATGATGTTGCTATTAGTGGAAGTTTTCAGATATCCGACTATGTAGAAGGAATTGAAGAACTGAATATTAAAACATTTAAAAACGATTCCGAATTAATAAATTTATTGGATTATTATTTGGAAAATGAAGATGAAAGAGAAGAAATAGCACACAAATCAAAATTACTGGCTGCTAAACACACATTTTCCGAGAGAGCAAAAGAAATTGAGAAAATCATTCGCACTGTAGCGGAAGAATCCTCTCCTCATCAATTGTGCAATATATGCGGTTACGAAGGAAAAGATTTCCTTGATATGGGTGAAAGAAGAAAGGTTAGATGTCCCAAATGTAATAGTCTTGAACGCCAGAGAGCGTTAAAATTTTTGTTAGAACGGGATAATTTGATAAAACCCGGTATGAATATTTTAGAAATAGCGCCTTTAAACAATTTGATTTTCCGTGATTATTTCGAAAAACAAGGATGCAATTATGTTTGCATCGACAAATGGAAACACGGAAATCCTTTGGATATGAGGGATACTTCTTGGATCGACTATGAAATGGACATCTGCGATTTAAAGTTCGATAACAATTCATTCGATCTTATCATAATGCAGCATGTTATTGAAGAAGTTCCCGATGACCGAAAAGCGTTTTCGGAAATTGCGCGTGTTCTTAAGAATAACGGTTTTGCTATTCTTGAAATACCTCACGATAAAAATTCAATTAAAACTATTGAATTCGGTAAAGCTGAAAAATATGGTAATGTACGTAAATATGGCGTAGATGTTTACGAGCGGCTGTCTGAATTTTTCCAATATAGAGAAGAAATAATTATTGACGGTATCCAGTTTAGTAAATTAAGCAAACTGGAAATCAAGAAAAAATTAAACTTTCCTATTATCTTGGATCATCCTCAATTCGAAGAAAATTCAACCGTCTCGAGATTAGAAAATCTAATTCTTCATCTTAGAAAAACAGGTTTTACACCAATCACTACAGCTCAGGCAGTAAATTATATAAAAGGAAAAGTGTATTATAAAAAACCTGTATGGATAACTTTTGATGATGGACAGAGGAACGATTACGTCAAATCAGAAGCGGTTTTAAAGAAATACGGTGTTCCTGCAACAAGCTTCCTAATACCAAACAGATTATCGAAAACAGACATTGAGGCTTGGCTCAAAACTAACAAAAACGGAATAATTGATATACAAAATCACTCTTTAAATCACAGACAATACTTTATTGCCGACAATATAATAGATATCTATTCTCCCGATAAATATCCGAACCTTTTTGAGAAATTAAATCCGGGAGAACCAGTATTCGAATTCTGTTCTTGCTTAACGAGTAAAAGATTTATCCCTTCTACTGAAGTAATGGAAGAAGCAAAAAAATTCATATCTGAAAATATCGGACTTGATAAATCAATCTTAATTCGTAATCTAAACTCTTTTCTAAAGAATAAATTTAACGGGAATTTAGGAGTTTTCGAAAGTGACGCAGATTATAATGAAAGGATATTGACGGAAATTGAAAATGGAAGGAATATTCTTGAAGAGTTGTTTAAAAAAGATATTTACGCATTCTCCTATCCGTGGGGGTTACATTCCAATGAAACAAAACAGATTGTAGAAAATAACCATTTGATTTCAGTTGGTGTAAATCCTCAAAGGATTAATCATGAAGTAAAGAATAAGGTATTGAATCGAATTGACATAAACGGATCAGCATACAAAGAATTCTTAAATTCAATTTACACAAACAGAGATAAGGAAATAATTGACTATTCAAACTCTCCTACCGTTGCAGTTTTAATGACAACTTACAATAGAAAAAGCACCTTATCCGAAGCAATTCAAAGCGTTATTTCACAAACTTTTAATGACTGGCATTTAATCATTGTTAATGATGGTGGAGAGGATGTTTCAAAATTAGTTTCTTCATTTAACGACCCCAGAATTAAATATTTTAATCAAGAACATAAGGGGAAATCAGCTGCATTGAACTTCGCTATAAAGCATTCAAAAAGTAAATATATAGCTTATTTAGACGATGATGATATCTATTACCCTAATCACCTCGAAACTCTGATTTCGTATTTGGAAACACATGAAGAATCTCAATTCGTTTATTCGATTGCACGTGAAAAAGAAATAATCTATTCCGAAAATGGATACGAAACAAAAAGTTTTATCAGGTATGCTTATCAAGTAAATTCTCAAATGCTACGTTTTCGAAATTATATTCCGAATCTATGCGCTATTCATAGTAGGGATTTGTTAAAATTTTCGGGTCTTTATGATGAGAGCCTCTCTGTTTTAATCGATTGGGACTTGTATAGAAGACTTGCAATTTTTGCCGAGCCGATATTTTTAAATGTTGAAACATGTGAATACAGAAAGAAAGTTTATAATATTAGGGAAGAAAAACAAATTACCGGACTCTATTATAGGAATCCGGTAAAATATTATGAAAACAGAATTTACATTCTCAGTAAAACTTATCCAAAGGATAAAAAATTTGTAGAAGCGGAAAATGCGATTTTATTGATAGTAAACGATGAGAATAAAAATGATTTTTCAATATTTATTGAGGAACTAAACTACATAAAAAATATCACTGACATACAACTAATAATACTTCTTCAATGTAATTTAGAGTCAGATATAATCGAAGAAATAATTTCAGCAGATAATAGTGGAATAATGGTTCTTTCAGATTTTAATAATACTCACTTTGAAAGTTTCGTTGATGATGTAATAACATCAAATAATTGGGAAAAGATATTTTTAATAGATAACAAAGAAAATTTAACCAATAAAAATCTTATTAACTATAAAGCATATAATGAGAGAGTAATTAATTTATCTCAGTATCTAAATAATAAATATAAAAGGCTCGAATCTTCGGAAAGAAAATACGATACTGAAGAAAATCTTATTTCTATTATAATCCCAACTTATAATAATTGGGAATATACATCAAATTGCCTCAAGTCTATTTATGAAAATAAAGATAACCAAACAAGATTTGAAGTGATAGTAGTTGATAATTGTTCTAAAGATGGCACAAAGGAAAATTTGAAAGTACTATCTGACAAATACGATCACTTCAAAGTTATATTAAACGATGAAAATTTAGGTTTCGCTAAAGCTTGCAACATTGGTGCTGAAAATTCAGCCGGAAATTTTATACTCTTTTTAAATAATGACATAATTGTAAAAGGTAAATGGCTGGATAAAATGTTAGGAGAATTCCGCAAAAGCGATGAATTAGGCGCAGTTGGAGCCAAACTCCTCTACCCTGATGGAACAATTCAGCATGCCGGAATCGGAATAAAATACATTGATAATACTTTGGTTGCATATAATTTATTCCAAAACGAAAGAAAAGACTTAATTCCAGCAAATGTATATCGAAAATATCAAGCGGTAACAGCTGCCTGCTTACTAATCAAAAAATCGGTTTTCAATTTAATAGGAGGATTTGATGAGAGTTTCTTAAACGGATACGAAGATGTGGATTTATGTTTTCGAATTCAAGAAAATGGTTTTTCAATTTCTTATTGCCCAGAAACCGAGATTATTCACTTCGAATCCAAAACAGAAGGGCGATTCAATAATGTGGAAGAAAACGTCAAACTACTTAACGAAAAATGGAATGGAAAAATTGAAGCCGACAATATGGAAGAATTATTTATACCGTCTGTAAGTATTATTATTCCGGTTTTCAATCAATTTGAATATACTAAAGCCTGTATAGAGAGCATAAGAAGATTCACACATATACCATATGAGATTATTATAATTGATGATAATTCTACCGATGAAACCTCTCAAGCAATTCAAAAAGAAAAGGATATCCGCTATTATAAAAATGATGAAAATAGAGGTTTCCCCTATTCAGTTAATCTTGGTTTGCTAAAGGCATTAGGTAAATATTGTATCGTTTTGAATAACGACACAGTAGTTACTGAAGGTTGGGTCGATAAGTTGGTAAAATATTCTAATTTACACCAAAATATTGGCATTATTGCACCTGTCACTAATTACGTCAGCGGCCCGCAATTAGATAAAGATGCAAATTACGATTCCATAGAAAAAATGCACGAATACGCTGCAAAAGTTGCAATTGAACGTGAAAATCAATTATTGGAATTTCCACGAGTTGCATTTCTCTGCACTTTGATAAAAAGAGAAGTCATTGAAAAGATTGGCGGTCTCGATGAAAGGTTTTCACCGGGAAATTTCGAAGATGACGATTTCTGTTTGAGAGCCCAATTAGCAGGTTTTAAGACTATAATTGCAAAAGACGTATTCATTCATCATTTCGGTTCCAAAAGCTTCAAGAAAGACGGCAGCAAGGCATACAACGAAAGGATTGAGACGAACCGAAAGATTTTTGTGGATAAATGGGGTTCAGACCCGGAAGGGATTTGGCTTAGAAACGAAGAAATTAAAAACAGAAATATCTATTACCCGATAAACGGAAATTTATACAAACAATCACTTTTACGTGCAATAATTCACAGCGATGAAGAAGATTATTCCCTTGCCTTACAAGAATATTTAACTGCCATTGATTCCTTTGATAAATATCCTCATCAGGATTTCGACTCTATAACGCTAATCGATTTGCTAAAACTTGCCGGTAATATAGCCATTAACCTCAGAAAATTTGAATTATCGGAAGAATTATTCCAAAAAATGACCGAATATGATAAGGTTGCAGGTTATTTCTGGTTGGGAGAAACTTATTACAATTCGAATTTACGCAACAAAGCGATTAAATGTTATGAAAAAGTTTTGGAAATATCCCCTACTCACGAACCAAGCAAATTACGCATTACTGAATTGGCAAATGATTTTGATTTCTCCCAAGAAATTGTGGAGGCAGAAAACCTGATTCAAGAAGAAAAATATCCGGAAGCGGCTTTGGTTCTTAATAAAATATTAGAGGTCAATCCAGAGAATGTGGACGCACTGAATAATCTAGCTGTTCTGAATATATTAACAAAAAACTTTGAAGAAGCACTTAATATTTTAGAAAAAGTATTTCAACTAAGTCCGAACAACGAAATAGCAAGGAGCAATTTGGAATATTTAGAGAACACTTTTACAAGTTAGAAAGGAAATTATTAATGAAATTAGGAAATGCATATAAATCTAAAGAAGACGAATATTACTCATTAAGCAGACCTGAAGTACAAAGATGGATTAAACCGAATCAAAACGCAATTTTGGATGTTGGATGTGGCAACGGTCAAATGGCTTACGAATTAAAAACGACAAAAAATATAAAGGAGGTTTGGGGTATTGAACCGATGGAAAGATTCGGTAAGCAAGCTATAGACCGGCTCGATAATGTTTTGGTTATGCAAGTTGAAGATGCTATTGATTGGTTACCGGAAAAGAAATTTGATACAATTATTTTTGCCGATGTATTAGAACATTTGGTCGATCCAGAAAGAGTGCTAATCGAACTTAAATCGAAACTAACTGATTGTGGTGAGATTATAACCAGTATTCCCAACACACGGCATTGGTTAATTTTCAAACAACTTTTAGAAGGTGATTGGCAATATACCGAACACGGTTTGCTCGATAAAACTCACCTCAGGTTTTTCACAAAAAAAAGTATAGATAGAATGTTCAGAACCTGCGGATATTTCCCTCAATTTCTTGGAAGTCAAAAGGTCGGCAACGTTATAGTGCCCGACGATATGCTCAAAAGATTAGCTGAAGCCGGGTTGAATGTTGAAACACTAAACGATGAATTAAATGACTTTCAATATTTTGTCAGAGCTAAACTCGGAATAAATGCAATTTTTATTCCGTCGCAATTATTGAATCAACAATTATTGAATAAAATTGAATCTTTTCCAGCGGAAATAAAAAGCGAAATAAAGATAGTAGTAATTTATCAATCCACCTCCCCTATGATTGAATTCATTAAATCTATGAATGATCCTGAAGAGGCGATAATTGCAGTCCACCGCTCGGAAATTGATTTCAGTAATTATTCGAAATTAGTACTTCTCAATAATATTGATTTTAATCTCAATGAATTTAAAAACAAATATTTCAGTTTTTCCGGCATTAGTATAGCAAATCAGGATTTTGTGCTTACCTCCCCCAATTCTGCCGATTTCAACTTCCAAGTAAATTTATTCTTAAATAACATCAGATAAAAATTTCATTTATAAGGTACTAAGAGGGCGGCAACACTCATTGTTTTTCCTTATAGAATTAATCTAACTACATTATTTATCAGTTGGCTAATATTAAGCAATCTCAAAATAAATATATCACATATTCTTCTATAAAATAGAGATTTTGGCACATAATTAAGGTTTTTCTGATTGGCACACAAGTTGGAATTAAATAACGAAGTTTTTAATAATCTAAAATAAGGATTATCAATATGGATACATTATCAACTCTGCTCGACGAGGCATACGATCTTTTTAATAAAAAAGATTTTTCCGCTTCATTGAAGAAGTTACAAGAAGCACAGAGTATATTAAGTTCTGTAACAAGTTCAACTAATATACCTGAAGATAGACGTTCCGAAACCAGAGCCAGTATCGAAAACTTTAAGGGATTTAATTACTTGAGTCTTGGCGAAACCGAAAAAGCTCAGGAATGTTTTGAAAAGTCTCTTAGTATAAATCCAAACTCTTCGCAAGCATGCGCCGGATTGGCGGAAATATTTTATTTACAAGGTTTGGATTATGAAGCAAAGATTATGTTCGAATGGGCAATTGAAAATAATACAATGAATCAATTCGCCATTGCAGGTTTAAAAAAAGTAAACGTTGCCTTGAACCTTCCGGAAGATCACAATACATTAAATTCGGAAGCGTCTTTCTTTGAAGTAAAAAACAACCGATTTTTTGATGTTCTCAAAGACGCTTATAAGCTTTTTAACCAAAGAAAATATGAAGATTCTCTTAAAAAATTGGAAATAGCGGAAACGGTTCTTAAAACCAGAAAAGATAAATTTAACAATAACACGCGTATAGCAAGTCTAGAAAACTTCCGCGGCTTCAATCTTTTAGCATTGGATAGAATTCATGAAGCAAGAAAATCATTTGAAAAAGCTCTGAGTATTAACCCATCTTCCTCACAAGCTTGTGCAGGTTTAGGTGAATTTTTCTATTTAATAGGTCGTGATTCAGAAGCTAAAACTATGTTTGAATGGGCTGTTGTAAATAATGAAAAGAATCACTTTGCAAAAGCCAGATTGGCAAAAATCAATACGGAAATGGGATTAGAAGCGGATGATAATTCATTGCTTTCTACTGAAACATCTAAACCGTCTGAAACATTGGCAACTATTAAAGCTACAGAAGTAAAATGAAATGAAATATAATAAACTAATCTCCCTATCTATGATTGTTAGGGACGAATCAGATAATTTGCATAGATGTCTAAGTTCTGTTAAGGATATTGTAGATGAAATAATTATTGTTGATACCGGAAGTAAAGACAACACGATAGAGATTGCCGAATCTTTCGGAGCAAAAATTTTTAAGTTTAAATGGGAGGAGGATTTTGCTGCCGCGCGGAATTATTCACTTTCCAAATGCGGCGGAAATTTCATCCTTTATCTCGATGCCGATGAAATCCTCTCCGAAAATTCCAAATTATCATTAAGAGAATTAGTTGCCGGAAATCAGGGTAAAGCATTCAGCTGTTTAATTAATAATATATCATCTTCTTCTGATAGGAGTAGCATTGGCAGGTATTGCAGAATTTTCCCCAATCATCACGGTTTGAAATTCGAAGGGAAAGTGCACGAACAAATTGAATATTCATTATCCAAAAATAATATTGAAATCATTGATTCGGATATCGAAATTATTCATTACGGATATGACGCCGATAAAGAGGCGCTTAATGCAAAAGCTCTGAGAAATTTGGAACTATTATTAGCGGAATACTCACTGAATCCCAGCGGATATAATTCTTATCAAATTGCATTAACATATTCCCTATTGAATGAAATAGAAAAAGCAAAAGATTATTTTGAAATTGCGCTCCAAGACGAAACGCTTCATAAGGATTATAAATTTTATTCCTACGAATTTCTCACAAATTATTTTCTTCAAAACAAAGATTTAGTAAAGGCTAAAACATTCTTAGAAAAATTATTTGCAGCAGATTCCACCAGAGCATCTGCATATTTATTAGCATCAAAAATATTTTCGGCGGAAAAAAATTATGAACGCGCTTTAATGTTTGCCGCTAGCAGCTATGAATTCAATCTTTCTGCGAAGAATGACAAAAGTAAATTAGTTCAAGTTATATTGAGCGATAACGAGATTATTACCCACGGACTCCATTTGGCGGTATACTCCGGATTATTGGATTATTTTAAACATTTTATAGATCTTTATGGGAAAATTGGATTTGAGCAATTAGCGGAAATAATGCGCAAGTTAAATTCTCAGGAACGATTGGAGGGAGATGATATTTCCGCCTTAATAAATAATATCGCCGATGAGAATATAGACATTTTATTATTATTGCTGAAGAAATATCATCATAAAGACATAAGTTTTAGCATTTACGAATTTCTCATAAAAAGCTTCGAGGATAACCCTAATCTAATAATTAATTATTCCGAACTGCTTTATAATAAAGGTAAAAAAGAGGAAGCAATCAATTTACTGGAATTAAATTTTTCAAAATTTATTGATAATCCGGCTCCGGCATTCTATTTAATGTCGTATTACATAGAAAATTCCGAGTTTCACAAATTGGAAGCTCCTCTCCAATTCCTCGAAACTCATTTCTCTAACGATGCTATTGTAATTGAAGGACTTAATCAATTAAACAATCAAATAAATACTATACTGAATTGAGGATAAAATGGTTTTAAGATCAATACAAGAAAGGTATAACGTAGCATTAAACTCTTTTAACAACGGAGATTTACTCACTACGGATAACATATTAACCGAAATAGTAGATGAATCCGAAGACTTAAACTCGGTATATTTCTTAGCGGTCGTTAAATCTCAATTGGGCGAATTTTCGGATGCGGTGAGGCTTTATGAAAGAGTGGTGTCTAAAATGCCTAATCACCCGGAAGCTTATTTTAATATGGCTTTATGCTATCAGAAAATGGATGATGAAGATAGCGCTTTGGAAAATTATCTAAAAGCCATAGAAATAAATCCAAATTTAGACGACGCATATAATAACATTGCTTTTATTTATCAAAATAGGGGCGACCTCGAAGCGGCGGAGAAGTATTTGATGATGTCAAGCGGTAATCAAGCAGCCTACTTAGCGAATGAAAGTGGAATTGGAGAAATTGGGGAATCACATTTAATTCCGGAAATTTCCGAGGCCATAAATCTAATTAAATTGGGAAAGATAAAAAAAGCAAAGGAAAGATTAGTAAATTCTCTTCCCAATTATCTTGATAATAAGGAATACCTTTCGGCTCTGGGAAATGTATCTTTTCATTCCGGAGACTATGAAGACGCATTGAATTACTTCCAAAAAGCGCTCGATATAGCTAAAGAAGATGCGGTTCTTTTCTATTCGATTGCTGTTTGTTTGCAAAGACTTGAGAAAAAAGATGAAGCCTTTACATATTATAAAAAGAGTATTGAATTAAAACCCGATTTTGCCGACGCCTTAAACAATATAGCTTTAATTTATTTTAATAGAAAAGATTATCTAACTGCCGAAGAATATTTTAGTAGAGCTCTTCAAGCGGACCCAGAACACTTGAATTCACTTGTAAATTTAGGATCAACAAAAACATTTCTCAACGATTATGAAGCCGCTTCAGCGACGTTTGATTTGGCATTGAACATTGCCAATAAAAAAAATGATCAGGAGAATTTATCCATTATTTATACAAACATCGGTTTTCTAGAATTACGAAAGAATAATCTCGAATTAGCCCTGGAATTTTTTGATAAATCATTAGATTATAATCCTGATTATGTGATAGCAAATTATAATAAAGGTGAAACATTATTAAAACTCGGTCACTTCCAAGAAGGATGGAAATTCTACGAAAAAAGAATTTACCGCGAAGAATTCGGTCCTAGAAAATTTTATAAACCATTAAATACTCTTGATAACTTAAAGGGTAAAAGAATATTGGTTTATGCAGAACAGGGCTTGGGAGATGCTCTTCACTTTTTACGTTATTTAATTTTACTTAAACGAGAAGGAGCTTATATTATATTTGAATGCGATAAAGGTCTCCATCCTCTGCTGGAAAAACTTGATTACATTGATGAACTGCTAGAAAGAATATCTACAGAGAAGCGCGATATTGAATACGATTATGATATTCCCCTGCTTAGTTTAGCAAATTTATATAAAACCGATTTGTCTAACATCCCACTCGAAATTCCTTATATTAAAGCTGATGAGGAAAAAGTAAAATTCTGGAAAGAACATGTGGGAAACGAAGGCTTTAAAATTGGTATAGTCTGGGGCGGTTCTCCGGTTCATCAGAATGATAAAAACAGATCGGTTAAACTCTCTCAGTTGTCATTCCTTTTCAATATTCCTAATGCAAAATTCTTTAGTCTGCAAAAAGGAATTCCTCAATTACAATTGAGTGATTACGCCTTAATGGTTAAGGATATGGATCAAATTGGAATTCATTCATGGGCAGATACAGCAGCAATAATTGAAAACTTGGATTTAGTCATTTCGGTTGATACATCAGTTTGCCATCTTGCAGGAGCAATGGGCAAAGAAGTTTGGGTACTACTCCCCTATAATTCGGATTGGCGCTGGTTGTTAAACCGCAGCGATTCTCCTTGGTATCCGAATATGAAATTATACAGACAAAAATCTTTAGGAGATTGGAAAGAAGTTTTCGATAAACTGGAAGCCGACTTAAAAGAGAAGATAAACGCAGTTAATGTTATTTCCGATTCTAACCCTGAAGAAATAAAGACTGAAAAAGAAATAACTATTCAAGAAGATAATCTCACAAATCAACCAAATTCAGAAATCTATGAATTAGAAGTTTCTCAAAAATTGAACGATGAAATTGCAAAATCAATTTATGAACAAATAATTACTCAATTAGAATTGCCTGCTAACCCTATGGTTGCAATCATCGGAGGCTTCGATTCCGGAATTGTTAATAAATTCAAGCAACTGACTAATAAAATATCCGTTTACTCCACAAACAAAAACGAACATCAGCATTATTCGGATGCAAACATTGCTTGTATAAAAACTACGCGAGAAAATTTCAAAGCAGATACTAAATTCGATTTTATATGGTCAAGGTATTGCTTGAATCAGAGTCAATCCCCCGCTTCAACGATTCGCGCATTAAATGCTTCACTGAATGAAAACGGGTTCGCATATATTGAGATTCCGGCTGATAACACCGAGGCTGAACATGAAAATACCAAAGGGAATAACGCCATAATGGGTATTAAAATGTGGCAGGCATTATTTAGTAAAAACGGCTTCGAAATTATAACTGCCGATTCGATCGATATTACTCTCGATAGCGGAATAAACGATAAAAATTATTATTTCCTTTTAAGAAAGAGTGAAGACAAAAAAGAAGAAGGCAATAAAAATATCTCAACATTAACGCTTTCCTTACCAAAGGGTGAAAATTTCGGCTGGGGAGTTTGCAGCAAGTATATCAGACAAGAACTGAAAAATAAGGTAAAAATATATGATGCTAATGCAGATAACTCAGTCCCAAAAAAAATAGAAGGCAAAGTTTTCCATGCCCTGCAAAATCAAAATTTTGAACCCATGACTGATATTTGGGGTGATGAGAACTATGGATATACATTTTTCGAGTTTGAATTAAATAACACCTCAGTAGAGAACGCAAAAAAATTTAATAAAGTAATTGCCGGTTCCACATGGTGCGAATCAAAAATGCACGAAAAAGGAATTCAAAATACCGGTGTGCTTATTCAGGGTATAGATCCCAAAAGATTTTATCCGGGTAAGAAAGAAAAAAATCACAATTTGTTCGTGATATTTTCGGGCGGAAAATTTGAATTGCGAAAAGGTCAGGATTTGGTTCTTAAAGCCTTTCAAATACTACAGCAAAAATATGATGATATGATATTAGTAAACGCATGGTACAACCTTTGGCCTCATTCGATGGAGATGATGAAAATATCCCCTTATATCAAATATGAGATGGAAGGCGAAACTTGGAAAAATAAAATGATAAATCTTTGCAAAGCAAACGATATTGACGGAGATAGAGTTTTTACATTACCTGTTGTACCAAATGAAAAACTCAGAGAGGTATATCTAAATACTGATATCGGATTATTCCCTAACCGCTGCGAAGGTGGCACAAATTTAGTTTTGATGGAATATATGGCTTGCGGCAAACCAGTTATCGCTTCTTATAATACAGGTCACAAGGATATACTGACTGAGTCAAATTCCATTATGCTAACGGAAATGAAAGAATTTAGAATAAACGATGAACAAGGTTCACTTATTGCAGACTGGCAGGAACCTAGCTTAGACGAAATTATTGCCAAAATTGAATGGGCATATCAAAATAGAGATAAGTTGAGTTCAATTGGTTCACAAGCGGCGAAGGATATGCAGAATTTCACCTGGCAAAAAACGGCAGAGAACTTGATAAAATTAGTTTATTGACAGATTGGCTAATAATATACAAAGGATAAACTCACTAAATGTAAAAACGTCATTTTTTTGCCGTTTTTACAACCATTTATTTTGGCACAAAAGTAGAGAGTTTATATCCATAAATAAAATTTGTTATGAAAAACAGAAATGATTTAAATATTTGGCTCTCTTATGTTTCCTATCCGGCAACAACAGGTGCGTATATTGAAAGAGCACTAAGGTCCAAATATAATGTTATTACTGTAGGACCAAATATTCCGGATCAATTAATTGATGCTTGGGACATAAAAGACATCAAGCCTTTTATCAAACCACACACCATTCAAACCGGATTTGAACCGGAACTGTATGAAATAAAGAAGCAAATTTCCTCCGAATATTACCCGGATATTTATCTGTGGGTGGAATCTGTATTCGGTTATTCCCCCAAAAACATTGATAAACTAAACTGCCCTACAGCTTGTTATCTCATAGATTCTCATATGAATTTACAGCATCACTTGCAATGGGCAAAAAATTATGATTATGTTTTTATAGCACAGAAGGAATATATTGACGTTTTCAAAGAGCACGTACACGAAAATATTTTCTGGTTGCCGTTAGGGGCAGATCCTGAAATCCACTCTCCGAAATCTAATATAAAATTGTATGACGTTGGTTTTGTTGGTTCTATTAGTTCACCGGTTCATGAAAGAAGAAGAAAACTGCTCGAATTAATCAATCAACATTTTCCGGTAAATTTCAGACGTTGCTTCCTCGAAGATATGGCCACTCACTTCTCCCAATCTAAAATCGTTTTTAACAATGCAATTAAAAACGATTTGAATATGAGAGTCTTCGAGGCAATGTCTACCGGTTCTTTATTACTGACCGATAAAACAGAAGGCAACGGTCAGACGGAAATGTTTATAGATGGCGAAGATTATGTTCTTTATGATGACGAAAACATAATTGAAAAAGTTAAATATTATTTAGAGCACGAAGACGAAAGAGAAAGAATCGCAGCAAGAGGAAGAGAAATAATATTAAACGCTCATACATATTTGCACAGAGTAGAAGAACTATTAGATGTAATTACAGGAATTAAATCAACAACAAGAACACCGCTGGAATGGCGGGAACTTTCGATAAATAATCTTAAAACCTCTATCCCCTCCCCGTCGATTATAAACAAAAACAGTGATCTCCCCGAGAGAAGTTTCATAATACCGGTTTTGGATTACTCGCCATTCAGCGATTTTAATATTAAAACATTGCTAGACGATCTTGATAAAATTGACGGCGAAGTAATTGTAATCTTCAATTCAATAGAAGTTTATGAAGAATTGAAGGACCATCCCAGAATCGACCAATTTGCGACAATCAAAAAAAACGTTGGCGTTGCCAGAGCTTGGAATATTGGCTTGAACATTGCAAGAGCAAAAACTGCTTTTATACTCAACTCCGATTTACAGATTAAACCTGAATCGGTTTATGCGCTTGAGAATGCTCTTGAAAAATTACCTATGGCGGCTATTGTTGGACCGCAAGGTAGTTACATAAACTACGAGAAGATGGAAGTAATAAAATATTTTGGTAAAGGGGAATTTAATGAACCGATTGAAGTAGATGAAGTATCCGGATTTTTCTTCGCTGTCAAAACGGAACTATTTAACAGTTCGGTATTACATTTTGATAATGCCTATACTCCCTGTTATTCGGAAGAATGGGATATTGCGCTTCAATGTAAATTAGCAGGCTTAAAGTTATACGCTGTACCTACAACTGCTTACAACCACGAATGGGGCGGAACTATCGGAAGATTAGATAGATTCATTGAATATTACGATAGAAAAGAAAAAGCTAATGACATTATGATACGAAACCGCCAATATTTCTTAAAGAAATGGAAATCTATCTCTTCTCTTACAGACAATAAATATTTGTTAGTCAGTTTATGGGTTGACAAACAACTGGAGATTATAAATCAAATTGTTAAAGACAATATAAATGAAGCAATTAAACAGTTAGAAATAATCATTAATGCTTATCCTGATCATATCCCTTCGCTTGAATTAATTGCGAAGCTACATACACGCAACAATAATTTAGCCGACGCTTTAAAATACTTAACTATAATAGAAAGAATAGCGCCGGATCATAAAATAAATATTGAAGAATTATCGAACATAGGAAAAAATAAACAACAGGTTATATAACTTACAAGGAGGTAATTATGTCGTCCGCGTTTAGGATTAACACGAACATCGGGGCTTTGAAAGCATATAATGCTTTGAAGACCGTTACCGACAAAGCTGCCAAAGCGCAGTTGAAATTATCTACACAGAGAAGAATCAACTCGGTAGCCGATGATACATCAGGTTTTGCAGTTGGTAAATCTCTGGATCAAAAAATTCAATTAATGAAAGCCGCACAGAACAATATCGGTTCGGCTAAAGATATGCTTTCGACTGCAGAAACTCAGTTAGTTAGCGTAAAAGATTTGGTAACTGCTATACGCGCCAAAATAGCTGACGCTACAAATGCGGCAGCCGATTCGGAAAAGATTTCGAATGATATAAAATCTTTAGCGAAGGAATTAGCTAATATTTTCAATACAACTAAATTCAACAATACAAAGTTGTTGGTTTCCACAGGCGCTATGAGCAATGGCACCACATTTAGTTTCCAAACCGGCGCAGATTCAACCGATAAATTAGATGTAGATTATATGGAGTCTTCGAGCGGTACATTAAGCGGAACATTCTCAGTCTCAGCAAGCGATTTCACTTTATCAGGCGTAAGCAAAGCCGTAAGCGACGCAATAACTCAATTAGTTAACGTGGGAACAACATCATCAGCTATCAGTAGTTTGAGTTCTTATCTTTCTACTTTCGAAAATGCAGTTGACGGCTCTTTATCTAAAATTGGTAATTATGTTCAACGATTGGACGTCAAAGATAATTTCTTAACTTCAGCTATTGCAAACTCACAATCTTCATACAGCAGATTGTTTGATGCCGATATGGCATTAGAACAATTAAATGCAACTAAAGGACAAATTAGCGGTCAAGTTGCAACTTCAATGCTTGCACAAGCTAACCTAGCGCCTCAAAATATTTTGAGCTTGTTTGGTTAGAAGGTATCTAACGCCTACCCTTTATAATCCGGTCTTCACGATGGACCGGATTATTTATTTTAAAATAACGCCTCAAGTTCCCTACTTTTAACAAATATATACTTCGTTGTTAGCGCGCCACTTTAAAGAAATAATATATTTTTTTTCAGAATGGTATAAACTTTCATAACCAACGTACGATTATTATTGTGAAAACATAATTAACTGGTAGTCGAACAAGGAAGTTTGACTGAATTAAAAAATAAAACAAGGAGGTACAAAATGTCCTTTAGAATCAACACAAACATTGGAGCCATTAAGGCTTACAACGCATTAAAAGCAGTTAATGCGAAAGCAGCAAAAGCACAATTAAAACTCGCCACACAGAAAAGAATTAATTCTGTAGGCGATGATACTTCCGGATTTGCCGTAGGTAAATCACTGGATCAAAAAATTAAATTGATGCAGTCTGCGCAAAACAATGTTGGTTCAGCGAAAGACATGCTTTCTACTGCTGAAACACAGTTGATATCAATTAAAGATCTTGTAACGCAAATTCGCTCCAAAGTTGCCGATTCGAGTAACCCGGCTTCGGATAACTCTAAGGTGTCCGGCGATATACAAGCATTGGCAAAAGAAATGGCGAACATATTTGCTACAACCAAATTTAACAACACTAAATTATTGGTATCTTCTAGTGCAATGAGCAGTGGAACAACATTCAGTTTCCAAACCGGCGCTGATGCTTCAGACAAATTGGATGTAAACTATATGGCTTCATCCAGTGGAACGCTCAGCGGTACTTTTACCGTAACTAATGCAAGTTTCACGCTTTCTGGTATTAGCTCTTCGGTGCATAATGCTATTACTCAACTGGCTAATGTTGGAACTACTTCAGCCGCAATTGGAAGTTTGAGCGCTTACCTCAATACATTCGAAAATGCAATTGACGGCGCGCTTTCTAAAGTTGGTAACTTCCAGCAAAGATTAGACCTGAAAGATAATTTCTTAACTTCTGCAATTGCAAATTCACAATCGAGCTACAGTAGATTATTCGATGCCGATATGGCTCTCGAACAATTAAGCGCTACTAAATACTCTATAAGCGCTCAAGTATCTACTTCGATGCTCGCTCAGGCTAACTTTGCGCCACAACAAGTTCTTTCATTATTCGGTTAATTTAACTTTTACCCCCGGGGGTTTACCCCGGGGTAGTTTTATTCATTAATGGAGAAAAATAATGTACGGTAGATATTCAGCAGCAAGACATTTCAATAATGTAAATCAATATTTAGTAAAAGAAATTATTGACGCTACTCCGGAAAAACTCCTATTAAAAGTATATGATTTTGCTATTGCGCAGGTTCAGCGTCATAACTTAGAAAAAGCAAATAGAGCAATTCAAGAACTCATCAATGCACTAAATTTTGAATCAGAGGAAACTAAAGAAATTTCTATCGGTCTGCTGAAACTCTACAAATTTTGCCAAGAACAAATGCGTGCAAAGGATTACGATATAGTATATAAAATTTTATCCGAACTAAAAGAATCCTGGGTTGAAGCATTTAACAAATTAAAAAATAAAGAATGATTGACGGTAGTTTATTAACAACATCAGGAATTAATTCCCTCATAAATCAATATGAGACTGTTCAGCGCCAAAGAAGAATATCTCCTTTGGAGAAGCAGAAGTCTGCCTATAAAAACAAATCCTCCGCTTATAGCTCACTCAGTTCTAAATTAGATTCTTTCAAGACTGTTTTATACAATTTTAAACAAACCGGAAGCTCTTCTGAATTTTTGTATAAAACAGCTTCCAGTTCGGATGAAAGTTTTGTAAAAGCCTCTGCCACTACATCTGCAGGCATAGGCACATATAACTTGCGCGTTACCCAACTTGCGAAAAGCGATATAGTCATTTCAAAAGATATCGATACTTCCTCAACTTCAGCAAATTCATTAGGCATTACAGACGGTACTTATAAATTCCAAATAAAAACCGGTGACGGATCAACCGGTGAATATACTGCAAACGTAGAAGTTGATTTAAATACTGCGGATACCAACGAAGAGGTAATGGAAGCTATTCGAGATGCCATTAATTCCGACAAAGCAATTATCACTTCTACTGCCAAAAGCGGAACTTATTCCGGCGGTAGCACTTCATTCGATATTGATATCAATGGGACTACTACTACTATTTCGGACAGCGGCGGTGGGACTTATGAAGATTTAATCGATCGCTTAGTCAGCTCAATAAATGCTGATGTTGACGGAGTAACAGCAGAAAAAGTTACTTCAGGAAGTTCATTCCAATTAAAATTAACAGTCGATAATACAAATAATTATATTTCCATTACTCATAATTCCGGCTTCGATTTAGTTTCCGATCTTAATATAAGTGCAACAAAGGAAAAAGCAGCATCCGGTATTGTTTCCGCTTCTGTTTATTCCCCTGCTACCGGGAGTTCGCAATTTTCCATTACATCAAAAAATTCCGGTTTAGATTATAGAATTAAATCATTATCGGATACATCGGGTACAGCACTTAATGTATTAGGACTTAATCTTGGTACTTCCCGTCCAACTTACGATCAATCAACTTCTCCGGATACTCCGGGTTTTCTGTATGCCGATACTACCTCTTCTGGTAATAAATTAAATGCTAAAATTACTTTCAATGGTGTTTCGGTACAGAGAAATTCAAACACCATCAGTGATTTGGCTACGGGAGTAACTTTTGAATTGAAATCCGTAATGCAATCAACCGATAATGATGTTGTTGTAGGTGTGGATGCAGACATAACTAAAATAAAAGAAAAGCTGCAAGATTTCATCGATAAATTCAATGATGTCTATTCCTACATAAAAAATAACAGTCTCTCAGATAACGGCGTTAGAGGACCATTCATTGGCGATCCTCTCACTTCTACATTGAGAACCAAAATGACAAACACCGCTTACGGCACGGTTTCAGGATTACCAAGTGGAGCTATCGACTCTTTAGCAGAAGTTGGTATTACCTTTAGTACAGATGTTGGACTTACCATTAGTGACGATACCGCATTGGAAGATGCAATTAAAAATAAAAACGATGAATTAGAAAGTTTATTCAATTCCTCTAATGGAATTGCCAATAGCTTATATGACTTGATTGATCCCTATTTAGGATCGGCGGGTTACATCACAAACAGACAAGATTCTTACGACAGTAATGTTACCTATCTGAATGATAGAATTGAAAGTATACAAAAATCAATTGATAAGAGTTCGGAAAATTTAAGAAAGAAATATGAGCAAATGCAAAATCAATTAATCATTTTACTAAGCTCTCAAAGTTTTATGAATTCTATAGGAGGAGGATTCTTTTAATTTATGGAATATTTACTGAATCAAATACAGGGAATAAACACATTATTTATTCAATTAAATGAAGAACTCAATCACCTATTGAATGATGTAGACGAAAGTAGAAAATCCAGATTGGAATTTTTAATCAATTCCATCGAGAAAAAAAGAGAGGAGTTAAAAAAGAGATATGATGAAAATCAATTGAAACAATTCAATCCTATTTTCGAACCTTCAATTAGAAGCGTTCAAGAAAAACTGGATAAACTGATTGCTCAAAGAAAACAAAATATCAATGAAATAAAACAATTATTGAAGATTAGCTCAAACAGAAAAAAGATGGCAATCTATGAAAAATAATTTGCACAAGTCTAAACTATTTTAATTATCTTACGATAATATACCTGAAGGGAAAAAGCTTGTGCAAAAGATAGAGGTGATAAAATGAAAGTTTACAACGTTCCAAATTCAACTTATGTAAAGGCGCCGCAACCAGCGGCAAAGGATACGCCTAAGCCTCAACAAACGAAAATAGAAGATAAATTGCAGATTTCTCCAGAGGCAAAGAGCAAATTGAATGCTTTGAATAAACAAAAACTTGATGAAATTCGTGCTAATATTGCTGAGGGTAAATATGATACTCAAGAGGTAATTGAAAAAGTAGCGGATAAAATATTAGCAGATTTCGATAATGATGGAGATTAAAAACCCTAAATTCATACAACACCCTCCCCAAAAGCTCCTTAAAGGGAGCTTTTTTATTTAAGGGATTTAATAGCATTTTATGATTGAATATTATTATTTATATTTACGCCCAAAATTGTGGTTATTATGAAAATAGGAATTTCATTAGGAGCGGGCGGAGCTAGAGGACTTGCACACATTAAATTTTTAGAGGTATTCGAAGAACTGGGTATAAAACCCTCTATAATTTCGGGAGCAAGTATCGGCGCAATTATCGGCGCAGTGTACGCTTCCGGCTTATCCGCAGTTGAAATACAAGAAGCAATAAATGATATCATCTTTGAAAAGGATTATAAATTCTGGGAAATCCATAAAAGAAATGATTTCATTAAAATGTTCAACTTTATTGATCCGGAAATAAAACAAGGCGGATTAATAAAGGGTGAAAAATTTATCAAGTTTCTCGGCGATAAACTAAAAATATCCACATTTGAAGAATTAAAAATTCCCTTAAAAATTGCCGCAACGGATTTCAGGGAAAATGTTTGCGTTTCTTTATCTGAAGGTGATCTATTAAAATCGATACGAGCAAGTTACGCAATACCCGGTTTGTTTTCACCGGTAGAATTGAATGGAAAAATATTTATTGACGGTGGGGTAAGCAATCCTCTCCCCTTCGATTTGATAATTGATGAATGTGATATTTGCATAGCAATCGATTCTTCGGCTAATAAGTCTAAATATTTTTCAGAGATTCCCGCAGCTTACGAAATACTTTTTGCAGGTTTCTCAATGCTTCAAAGATCCATTATTGAAGAAAAATTAAAAAGGATTAAGCCTGATATTTATATTGATACCGACGTTAGGGATATACGCATTCATGAATTCGCTAAAGTAGAACAAATTTACTCTCAAGTTGAATCGAAGAAAGACGAACTAAAGAGAAAATTGGAAAAGTTAATTAAAAGGATTTCTTGAATTTATAAAATTATAATTCCAGTTATTCAGACTTACTAAATTATTTTGATGTTTATCCTTTTTGCATAATGAGCTTGGAACATTTTTCCAATTCAAAGTAATGACTGAAGTTCTTCTACTTTTTCACTTAAAC
>CAZNJB010000013.1:0-75321 GCA_964573255.1 uncultured Melioribacteraceae bacterium | reverse complement strand
AAATAATATAATCCATTAATGTGTTACTCCTTGTTTATAAACACTTTCGGCATATTCCCTGGTTTTACGGTCATATTCGAAAATTGTTTCCAAGTCAGGTTGTGAAATAACTTCGAAGTGATCAAGGGAAGCCTTAATTATTTCGGGGATCTGTGTAAACTTTATCTTCCCGAGCAAAAATTTACTTACTGCAATTTCATTTGCAGCATTGAGAACGCAAGGTGCCGTACCGCCATTTTCCATAACGTCGTACGCTAATTTCAAGCATTCAAATTTTTCTAAATCCGGTTCGTAAAATGAAAGTTGATGAATTTTTGGCAGATTGGTTTCAGTAAAATTACTCGAAAATCTTTCCGGATAACTGAGTGCGTATTGAATCGGAAGTTTCATATCCGGCATGCTTAATTGTGCTTTAATCGAGCCGTCGATATATTCAATCATTGAATGTATAATGGACTGCGGATGAATAACAACTTCAATTCTATCTCCGCTCAAACCAAACAACCAATGAGCCTCAATAACTTCCAGTCCTTTATTCATCATTGTTGCCGAATCGATTGTAATTTTGTTCCCCATATCCCAGTTGGGGTGATTGAGAGCTTCTTCAACGGTAACGTTAAATAATTCTTCCTTAGGTTTGTTTCTGAAAGGTCCGCCGGATGCAGTCAGTATAATTTTATAAATTTCATCTTTCTTTTCGCCAACGAGACATTGAAAAATGGCGCTATGCTCGGAATCGATAGGTATCAACTCCGAACCGTATTCTTTACAGAGAGAATTTATTAAGTGACCAGCAACAACTAAAGTTTCCTTATTTGCAAGAGCAATTCTTTTTTTCCTTTTTATTGCCTCAATTGTAGGAGCCAAACCGGCGAAACCGACTAACGAAGAAACGAAAATATCGTATTCACTCTCTTTTGCGGCTTCATTGAGTGCATTCTCTCCTCCAATTACATTGCATTCCGTGTCAGCCAATCTTTCTTTTAGAATTAAATAGCTTTCAGGATCACGTACAACTACATATGACGGCTTGAATTCCCGCGCTTGTTTCTCTAACAAATCAATATTGTTATTTGCGGTAATTCCGGTTAGCTCAAATTTATCGGAAAATTCTCTGATTACGTTTAGAGTATTAACTCCAATTGAGCCTGTTGAGCCGAGTACGAATACTTTTTTCATTTAAAAATGTTTTGACAAATTCTTATTTAATAAACCTTGTAATTTACTTATTTGGATGATTAAAAGATACAATCAGGATTATTATTTTGACCTCTATTTCCTTTCCTCATTTAAATGGCTGAAAATATTGTAAAAACAAGTAATTATAATACCTGCAATTTTGCAGTCAATGCCTAAATTTTATTTAATTCCTCTTTTATGTTACTGAATAAAAACAGCATTTCTCTACCAATTTGGTTAAATCTCTCTTTGTATTTTATTCTTTCGGATTCAGTTCCGTCAAATTTTTTTGGGTCTTCATAAGTAAGGGGAAATCTTGCTTCCGCACCAATAATTAAGGGACAATTTTTATCGGCTTGAGAACAAGTCATTATAGCCGTAAAATTCTCCTGCGGATTAAAAGAATCGTTGTAAACTTTAGAAAAACACTTTAATGGTTCTTTTACTTCAGAATAATATACTAAATAAGTTGGGTTGTCAGTTTCATCGGATTTCTTAACTTCGAAGCCAGATTCTTTCAACGTTATTACAGCCGTACTATAAAATGCAGTTGCCTCCGTTCCACCGGAGTAGCATCTTACATCCGGAATGTTGAAATATTCAGCAGCCGTTTGTGCCCAAATTTGGCTCATCAGACTTCTCCGGGAGTTATGAGTACAAATAAATGTGAGATTTATTTTCCCTTCATCTCTAAGTTTTTGTACAATATGTTGAGATAATTTCAACAGTAGAATTTTCCTCTCTTCCGGTATTTCCCCAACTGAAGTTAAAAGCGTATTGATGTTTTTTTCGATTCCATTCAAAAGTTTCATTAAAACCTGTAATTGAATATAAATAAAATATCGTCTGCCGCTACTTATTTAATTAACAGCATTTTTTTAGTATCAATAAATTTCCCCGCTGTTAATTTATAAATATAAGTACCACTCGGCAAATCGTTTGCATCGAAAGTTACTTCGTAAATCCCGGGAGATTTCCTTTCATTCACAAGTGTTGCTATTTCGCGACCAAGTAGATCGTAAACTCTCAATGTAACAAAAGGAGGGGATGTAATATTTGCATTCCCCACATGAATTGAATATTTAATTTTTGTTGTTGGGTTAAATGGATTGGGATAATTTTGAGCCAGGAAAAATTTAACCGGTGAGTTTTCTTCTTTGTTTACATCCGTAGTTCCGGATATATGTCCCCTCCCACCTCCGAATTTGGAGAAATGCCGAGCACGGAATCGAACGTCCATTTGAGTATTTGTTGTTTCTATATTTACCGGATCAAAACGATCGTTTCGGATATAAGCAAAACCGAGATCGTCTTTACTCAGATTTAGCAACTGAAATACGGCAAGCAGTCTTTGTGATTTGGGGAGGATATAACCAAAATAACTTCCCGGTTTGAAGAAATAATCTCCAGTAATAGGAATTCTTCCGGGCATTTTAAAAACATCAACTATCATCACAAAAAATAGATTTTCATTAAAATACGACGGTGCTAATCCGTTCTTTTTATTAAATACCAATCTAATTGAAAATAATACATTTTCGTCGGTCAAATCGTCGAATAAAAACGTGCTTCCGGCAAATGCATTGTATAAAAATTGTATAATGGGATAATTATCATTAAAATCAAACGGTGGAATTGTGTAAGTCGAGCCTTCAGCAACGTATCCCGTGTCGATTATTACCGAATGAGTAATTACGGAATCACGTACGGCAACGCCGAATTCATATTTGTACAAGTCTTGTCCGGTTAGTTTGCCAAATATCACAATGAGGAAGAATAAAACAAAGGATTTTTTCATAGTTACGCCTCGTTGGTTAATTGATTAACTTTACCGGATAGGAAACTTAAATCTTGAAATTAAAGTATGGAAATAATTTATTTTTATCAATTTATAAGATGTTGGTTTTGAGACTTATCACATTTAAGGCTGTATAATGGGAATATTTTTTTATTTTGGGATTTGTTTTACAGGGAATTATGAATAAAGCTTTTATTTTAATATTACTTTTGGTAGAAACGCTTTCTGCACAATCCGGGTTTCGTATTGCACGACTGAAATATCATGGTGGAGGGGATTGGTACAACGACCAATCTGCTGAAATCAATTTGTTGAAATATGCCTCGGAAAAGGCAATGCTCGAAACGGATCCGGAATACCAATTCGTTGAAATAGGAAGCGCCGAAATGTTTTACTATCCGTTTTTATTTATGACCGGGCATGGTACGGTAAAATTCAGCGATTCCGATGTTAAATCTCTCCGTTCCTATTTAGAAAACGGCGGCTTCCTCTTTGTTGATGACGATTACGGTATGGATAAATCTTTTCGCAGAGAGGTAAAGAAATTATTCCCTGATAAAGAATTAGTGGAATTGCCGTTCAATCATCCGCTGTATCATATTTATTACGATTTTCAAAACGGTCCGCCTAAAATTCACGAGCACGATGATAAACCTCCGAAAGGATACGGAATTTTTTTGAATGACAGGCTGGTTCTTTATTATACTTTTGAAAGTAATCCCAGCGACGGATGGGCTGACCCAGAAGTTCATAATGACCCACCCGAAATTAGAGAGAAGGCGCTTAAGTTTGGCGTTAATCTTTTGTTGTATGTGTTAACTAACTGATATGAATTATATTAAAAATTATAAAAGAGAATTAGAGAAGCGGCTGAGGAAGCTTTATATTAGAGAAGTTATTCTTGCCATAGCGGAAACTTTTTTACGTTCGTTTTCTCTCGCTATATTTCTATTCATTCTAATTGTTTTATTCGAAGCGGCGGGAAATTTTAACTCAACTGTAAGAACCTTCCTCTGGTATTCGTTCATTATTTTGTCGCTTGTTACATTTGTTTTGTTCTTTGTTAAGAACCTAATAATTAAAAAGCATATTCATACCGGACCGGATTTTGAAGAACTTTCGGAAATAGTGGGATTAAAAATACCGAGTGTAAAGGATGATTTAAAGAACGCATATCAATTGGTTAATTCGGAAAGTTCAGGTTTCTCAGAGGAATTAATTGAAGCGGCATTTAAGCAGATATACGATAAAACGAAAGAAATAAATTTTCAAAAATTTTCGGATAATTATTTTTTCAAATCATCTTTTAAAATTTTTTTCCCAGCATTAATTATTTTCAATATAATTTTTATTAATCCGTTTGACGATGCCACTGAAAGAATAATTCATTATAACCTTGATTTTATTGAACCGGCCAAATATCATTTCAATATTGAACCGGGTAATGCTTCTATCACAAAAGGGGAAAGAATTGATATTCATATTACTGTAGACGGCGGTGAATTGGATGAAGTTAATTTTTTCGTTAAATCTTTGGAAGATTATCAATTTAAACAAGTAATATTAGCGGCTGATTCGACAGGAGCATTTAACTATTCAAAAAATTCCGTTCATAATTCTTTCGAATATTTTGTTCAAGCTGAAGATGATAAGAGTCCCAATTATAAAATTGAAGTTATCGACAGACCATCAATTATCGGGCTGGATTATGAAATCATTCCGCCTAAATATTTGCATCTGGCGAAGATAGTTCAAAAAGATAATGGTAATATATCCGCCCTTCCGGGAACTTCGGTAAATATAAAATTGAAATCGGATAAAAAATTAAAAAGTGCTAAAGTTATCTGGTCGGATAGCAGTGCTTCTTCGATGAAAATATTTTCAGATAGTGCCGTTTATAGATTCAAAATAAGAAAGAATCTCGAGTACTTTTTCCAATTAACTGATACCTTCAACGTTAAAAGTATTAATCCGGTAATCTATTCCATAAATTTAATGGAAGATGCTTTCCCTTATGTGAATTTATTAAATCCTACAACGGATGTTACACTCGGGGAAACCGATTTAATAACATTGATGATTAAAATTTCGGATGACTATGGTTTTTCGGCATTGAAAATTAATTATAAACTTAGTCAATCTAATTTCAAACCGGTTGATTCCACATTTAAGTCCATTCCGGTTCCTTTTAACAGAAATGAAAAGGAAAGCGAGGTACTTTATACTTGGGACCTTTCCGAACTTGCGCTTGCCGAAAATGACATTGTTACATTTTTCGTTGAAGTATGGGATAACGATTATGTAAACGGACCCAAGTCCTCTGCGAGTAAAGTGTTAAATATCAGGGTCCCTACACTCGACGAACTATTTGCACAAGCCGATAAAAAGCAGGATGAATCGATTGATGATTTGGAAGAGACATTTAAAGAAGCGGAAAAACTAAGGGAAGAACTGCAGAATATCAGTAATCAATTGAAACGGGACGAAAAAGAGATAGATTGGGAAGAGAAGGAAAAGATTGAGCAGGCAATGAATAAAATGAAGGAATTGGAAAATAAAATTTCCGACATTGCTCAAAAAATGAAAGAGATGCAGAAGCAGTTGGAAGAGAATAATCTTCTTTCTCCCGAGACTTTAGAAAAATACAATGAACTCCAGAAGCTATTCGACGAACTGACAAGCGAAGAGATGAAAAAAGCAATGGAGCGGATGCAGAATATGCTCTCTCAAATGAACAGAAATCAGATTCAGCAGAGTTTGGAGGATATGAAATTTAATGAGGAAATGCTTAAGAATAGCATGGAGCGTACAATCAATCTGCTGAAACGCATTCAGATTGAGCAGAAATTGGATGAGGTAATAAAAAGAACAGAAGATATTCTTTCCAAAGAAAATGAATTAAAAGAAAAAGCCGAACAAGGTTCTTTAAGCGAAGAAGAGAAAGAAAGATTGGCAAAAGAACAGGAAGCGTTGAAGAAAGCGATTGAAAAGTTAAAGGAAGAGATGCAAAAACTGCAGGATAAAATGAGTCAATTAGACGACCTTCCGAATGATATGATGAAAGAAATAAATGATGAATTTGAAGAACAGCAAAACAGTCGGCTTGCCGAAGAAACAAAAGAGAAAATTGAAGCGGGCGATATGAAATCCGCATCCTCAATGCAGCAGCAGTTAATAAATAATATGCAGCAAATGCAGAAAAAATTAGGCTCGATGAAATCGACTATGCAAATGCAGACCCAAATGAAAACTATGGCTGAAATGATGCAATTAATAAATGAACTTGTCGAGCTTTCCAAAGAAGAAGAGGAATTGAAAAGACTGACTAACCAAATTAGTAGTGAAAGTACAAAATTTGGTGAGATTGCAAGGGAGCAGTTCAAAAAAATTAGTACGTTGAATAAAATAATCACAAAAGCTGTCAATCTTTCTCAAAAGACTTTTGCCATTACACCTGAGATGGGTAAGGCAATGGGACTTGCTAGAGCAGAGATGGCGCAAGCAATTTCAAATTTGCAGAATAGAAACAGTTCGCTTGGTATCAAAAGTCAAACCGGTGCAATGAAATATTTGAATGAAGCCGCACAGCAGATGCAAAACGCAATGGCGAGTATGATGAATCAAGGGCAAGGCGGCGGAATGATGAGCTTGATGCAGCAAATGCAGCAGTTGAGTCAGCAGCAGATGAGCTTGAATCAGATGACTAAAATGATGCGGAACGGAAAACTTACAATGGAACAGATGGCTCAAATGCAAAGACTTGCCCAACAGCAACAAATGATTCAGAAATCTCTTGAAGAATTGAATAAACAAATTCAAAAATCGGGCGAAGCTAAAAAGCTTACCGGAAATATGCAGAAGATAATTGATGAAATGAAAGAAGTTGTTGCGGGTTTGAATACGCAAAAGATTGATGATGATTTAATCAAAACCCAGGACAGGATTTTATCCCGTATGCTCGATGCGCAAAGATCAATTAACGAACGTGATTTTGAAAAAAATCGTCAATCTGTTGCAGGTAAAGAATTTAATCTAAAATCACCACCGGAAATATTACTGCAAACCGAAGAGGGAAGAAATATTTTGCGGGACCAATTGCTAAGGGCTATTCGCCAAGGTTATGCCAAAGATTACGAGGAATTAATTCGAAAATATTTCAAATCGCTGGAAGAGACTTTTCAGAAGAAGAAAGAATAAATAAAGAGTGGATGGACAACTATTTCAACATTCAATGATCTCTGCAAAGCATACTCCCGCAAAAATAAATTGAATTTTGCAGGAGTATCTCCGCATTCAAAAAATATTAGATATTTAATTTCTCATTTTTCTTCATAGATTCAATCGAGAGATTTTGTTTGTACTCAATGAATTTTTGATATAATTCTTCGTTCGCCTGTGCAAGAATTTGAATTGCGAGCAAGCCGGCATTCTTTGCTCCGTCAATTGCAACAGTCGCAACAGGAACCCCGGACGGCATTTGCACAATTGAATACAGGGAATCGACTCCGTTTAATGTTTTTGATTTTATAGGAACACCGATTACCGGTAATGCTGTAAATGCCGCAGTAACACCCGGTAAATGCGCCGCGCCGCCAGCTCCTGCTATCAACACACGGAGTCCTCTCTCGTATGCACTTGACGCATATTCCTTTAATTTATCCGGACTCCGATGTGCGGAGATAATATTTACCTCAAACGGAATTTCAAATTCTTTTAATATTTCAAACGACTTTTCCATTACGGGCAAGTCCGAATCGCTACCCATTAAAATTCCAACAATTGGTTTGTCAGTCATATTTTTCCTTTCTTTATTATTGATATTCATTAGCTAAATTTAATTAATTACGGAAAACCCCGCATAAAATATTTATCTTTGCACTTAAAAAAGAGAAGTAGTTTTGAATTTAATCTATGTTGCGAGTGAAATATTTCCCTTTGCTAAAACCGGGGGCCTGGCTGATGTAGCCGGTTCGCTTCCGATTGCACTTAAAAATGAAGGCTGTGATGTTAAATTGTTTATGCCCAAATATAGTTTAATTGATGAAGAAAAATATAATATTAAACCAATTAAGGGCGCATCCGATTTAACAACTACGATTGGCGGCATTAAAAAAAAGTTTGGGGTTTTTTCCGCCAAGCTTCCCAATGCAGATATTGAATGTTTTTTTATTGACTCACCCGAATATTTCCATCGGGAAACTTTATATACAAACGATAGCGATGAAGACGAGCGGTTTATTTTATTTAATAAAGCGGTTATAGAAACTTTAATTCATCTTAATCTGAAAGCGGATATCATTAATGTAAATGATTGGCAGACTTCACTCATTCCATATTATTTAAAAGAGAATTATTCTTTAAATAATATTTTTTCAGGAACGCGTACGGTTCTTACTATACATAATATTGGTTATCAGGGCAGATTCAATGAAAAAGCCTTGGAGAAAGCTGAAATAAGCAGTGATTATTTTTATCCCGGCGGACCTGCGGAATTTTACGGGGATGTGAATTTTTTGAAATTGGGAATAATTTACGCCGATTTGATTAATACAGTGAGTAGAACCTATGCGGAGGAAATATTAACAGCCGAATTCGGAGAAGGTTTATCGGGTGTTTTATTAACGAGGCGTTCTGATTTATTCGGGATTTTAAATGGAATTGACGATGAAATTTGGAATCCGGAGACAGATAAATACATTCGCAAAAACTACAATTTTCATACGATTGAAAATAAGTTAGAAAATAAAAAGCAATTAGCCCGCGAGATGGGATTTGAGTTCAATCCAGATATACCTATTGTAGCAATGGTTTCTCGAATGGCCGTTCAAAAGGGATTTGATATTTTGATTGATACATTTCCATATCTTCTTGAAGAAAACGCTATTTGGGTAATTTTGGGCAACGGTGAATCCGAATACGAAAACTTTTTGCGTGCTTTAGCTTTAGAGCTTCCGGATAAACTCTTTGTTCACATAGGTTACAATGACAGGTTGGCACATATTATTGAAGCTGGAACGGATATATTCTTAATGCCGTCTAAATATGAGCCTTGCGGATTAAACCAGATGTATTCGCTAAAATATGGTTCCGTTCCGGTGGTTCGCAAAACCGGCGGATTAGCAGATACTGTGTTTGATTGGGACGAAATGAAAAGTCTCGGTAATTACGACGGTAATGGTTTTTCATTCGAAAATTACAATGGTTTTGCTTTGCACGATGCAATTCAAAGGGCGTTAAATTATTTTAAGCTTCCAGATCTGTGGAAACTTATGCAGAAAAATGGAATGCAAATGGATTTTAGCTGGGATAGCTCCGCTAGGAAATATTTGGCTCTTTATAGACATGCTTTGAAAAAAGAAAGGTAAACTGTTTTATGAAATCTTGGTTTTTTGTTCTTTTTATATCTGTTGTTTTGGCAATTTATTCGGCTATAAATTATTATATAATTAAAAGGGGACTGGAGGTTTTTCCTGCGGGGTCCGATTACAGAAATTATTTTGTGATATTAATAATTATATTGGCTGCGTCGTATTTGGTCGGACGTATACTTGAAAACGTTTCGATTAATGCTTTTTCTTCGAGTCTTATTTGGATCGGGGCTTTTTGGCTGGGAATAATGACGTATCTATTCTTAATGATTCTTTTGATTGATATCCTTCGTTCTATAAATTCTTTTCTTCCGTTCTTTCCTGAGTTTATTACTTCAAATTATCAAAGAACCAAAACAATTACAGCTATTGTGATTACCGTTATTGCGTTATCAACAGTTTTGCTGGGGCATCTAAACACACGATTTCCGGTTCTTAAAAAATTGGAAATAAAATTGGATAAACCTGCGGGTAATCTGAAATCTCTTAGAGCAGTTGTTTTTTCGGATGTGCACTTGGGAACAATTATCGGTAGAGGTTATTTGAGAAAGATTGTAGATCAAGTTAATGATTTAAAGCCGGATATTATTTTAATACCTGGCGATATTATAGATGAAAATATTGAGCCTGTATTGGAATATAATATCGGTGAGATTTTGGTTCAATTTAAATCTAAGTATGGTGTTTATGCAGTGACCGGCAATCATGAATATATCGGGGGAGTGGAAAAGGCTAAAGAATATTTGGCATCTCATAACATTAAATTATTAAATGATGAATCTATTTTGATTGACAGTAGTTTTTATTTGGTTGGGAGAGAAGATAGAGCCATATCTCAATTTACAAATCGTAAGCGAAAGTCGTTGAATGAGATAATGAAAAGTGTTGATAAATTATTCCCGGTTATTTTAATGGATCATCAGCCTTTTAATTTAGATGAGGCGGTTGAAAATGGTGTGGATATTCAGTTATCGGGGCATACCCATCACGGACAGCTTTACCCATTTAACTATATTACAAATGCAATTTATGAATTGAGCTGGGGATATTTAAGAAAAGAAAACACTCATTTTTATGTTTCTTGCGGTGTAGGTGGTTGGGGACCGCCTATCAGGACTAATAGTCGTCCGGAGATTTTACTGATTGAAATAAAATTTAAGTAAATAAAAAACTAAGTAAAATCATAAAAAATGGATGGAGATATTCGTAAATTATTTGAGTAATTTATTTTCATCCTTTATCGCTAAGTTTATAACATTTAGTTAATTGAATTTGTTTGGGAGTAAATTTCCATTTTGTAAATTTTTTATTATCTTGAATTTGTATTTGAACATAAACTTAAAGGAGGATATATGTTCGAAGGCAGTAGATGGGTAGTAGGCTGGGGCACTTTAGCTCTAATTAATGCCGGTTTAGCACAATCAAAAAACCGGAATGCATTTTTGTGGTGGTTAGTCTCAATTTTCATTGGACCGATAGCCACTTTTTTAATTGTAGTTTTACCTAAGTTAGAAGAAATTTAATTTAATTTTTCTTCGATAGAATTTGTCGTAAAGATTTTATCTGCTTAACAGATTTTTAAATTCTTTCAATAAAATCTCTGCGGCGGTAGTAGGCGGTATTTTGCCGTTAATTATTTCAGACTTTAAGTCTTCGAATTTTGATTTAATTTTATCATTATTGAAAAAAAATTCAGTCAATCCATTTTTAATTAAATTATTAGTCCATTCCAAAGCTTGTTGTTTTCTTCTTTCGTAAAAAACACCAGATTTTATTGTTAACTGCTTGAAAGACTCAACAACTTCCCAAAGTTCGGTGATACCTTTATTATATAATGCCGAAGTAGTTATTACTTGAGGCGTCCATCCTTTAGTGGCAGGTTGTAAATAGTGAAGAGCATTCTTGTAATCAGTCTTGGCAATATTCGCCCGTTTTTCATTATCCCCGTCTGCTTTATTGATTGCAATGCAGTCGGTTAATTCTATTATTCCTTTTTTAATTCCTTGAAGCTCGTCACCTGCGCCTGCTATTAAGACAAGGAGGAAAAAATCGACCATAGACCTAACAGCAACTTCACTTTGTCCTACTCCGACTGTTTCAATGAGAATAACATCGTAGCCGGCTGCTTCACACATTGTAATCGTTTCTCTTGTTTTGCGTGCAACACCACCGAGAGTTCCTCCGGAAGGAGACGGGCGTATAAAGCAATTGGGTTCGCGGGATAATCGTTCCATCCTCGTTTTATCCCCCAGTATACTTCCTTTGGATATACTGCTGCTTGGATCAATTGTAAGAACAGCAACTTTCATCCCTTTAGAGATTAAATGCATTCCCAAGGCTTCGATCAATGTGCTTTTCCCGGCGCCGGGAACGCCTGTAATTCCAATGCGTAAAGATTTTTCCGAATGCGGTAGTAATTTTGTCAGTAATAATTGAGAATCAGCGTGATGCTTAGGAGCATTGCTTTCAATCAATGTTATTGCTCTAGCAAGTGCAACCCGGTCATTTTTTAGAACACCGTTGTAGAGTTCGTCAATATCGAACTTTTTACTCTTTACTTTTTTGTTCTTAACGACATTCTTTGATTCGGAAGCTTTTATAATTCTTACGGCAAATTCTTCTCCCGCATCTTCTGGCTGCCAATCCGGTTTATATGATTTATCGTCGTTCATCTGTTTTGTATTCTATGATTCTTATAGTAAAAATAATCATAATAAATATAATATTTGAATCCGGTTTCTTAATTGTTGAATAAATATTTTTTAGGAACCTTGCTCCTTTTACTTATTATACCCGTTTTTTGCACTGATTAATTAGATTATTTTTTTTATCTTCTTCTATAAATAAAGAATTATAATAAGAACGCGGAGATTTTTTTTAATCTTCTCGGGAAAAACAATTGTAAACGAACAGAAAATGGCAGGTGATTATTCAGTTACTTTCGATGCAGGCGATTTGCCAAGCGGAGTATACTATTATAGAATGACAATTGGCGATTTTTCAATTACAAAAAAGATGATGCTGTTAAAATAGTTTTTCAACTTAATTGAACTAAAGTTATGCAATAGAACAAAACGGATAGAAAACGTTACTCAGCCATAACAAGGGCTTAACCTCGGTTTATCGGGGGGACGTTTATGAATTCGGTTTTTTCGAAAGAATAATTCGGATAATATAATTATTGAAGCGGTTGTATAGGGACTATCCATCTATTATCGAAGGGGTTTACAAATTTAATTTCCGCTTCGGCATAGACGGATGCGGGAATTCCAATATCTCCTAAAAACGGATTACCGCAATTATTTTTCTTCAGTCCTGTCTTGGGATAAGCCAGTGTCAGAGTCAAATCAGCATTGACAAATATTCCGTAGTCATCTCCCGTAGTTGAATTTATTCCGGTCGGAATATCCAATGAAATAACAATTGAACCGGAAGCGTTGGTGAATTCAATTGCTTGTAAATATTTATCTGACGGCTGCCTGTTCAAATTGTAACCTATCATTGCGTCAATAATTATATCATACTTATTATTAATCTTTAAAGATTCAATCGTAGCACGGTTAGTCTTTCTGAAAAGATTGTATTGAATTAACGGAACGCCTTTCAGTCCATTTTCTTCAAGCAGGTATAAGTTGATTTTCATGTTTCTATTAGCCAGATGCCTTGCAGCGCAAATCCCACCTCCGCCGTTTCCTCCTTTACCTGCCAAGACTAAAATTCTTTTATCCCTCCAATTTTTACCTGCTGTTTCAATTATTAACAGGGCTAAATTCCTTCCTGCATTTTCCATCATCTGAAATAAATTGGGTGAATTATTTTCTACTGCAATTCGATCTATTCTCCGCATTTCTTCAGCGGTAATTCCGTTTATTTTAATTCCCGTATCTGTGATAAATTCAGACATTTTTTAATTCTCCGATTGCATCCACAACAGCGTCAATTTCTTCTTTAGTGTTATAAAAATGGGGCGATATCCTGATTTTTCCGACACGGACTTCAACTATCATATTCTTTTTTAACAATTCGTTTTTTATTGCTTCGGCGTTCTGAGCGTCGAATGTGACTATCCCTGCAAGGTGTGAGTCATCTACATTTAGTAAAATAGGGGAGAAACCTATCTCGGCCAACTTATTTATTAAATATCTCGAATTTTCCTTAATTCTCTTTTCAATGTTTTCAATTCCGTTTTCCACAAAGAGGGTGAAGGAAGAATTAGCCGCAAATATTCCAACGGAATTAGGAGTACCGCCCTGAAAACGCCTTGCGGATGAAGGGAATTTTAATTCGTAATCGAGTAATTCCCACGCATTTTCCACCGAACCCCAACCCACGTTCCTCTGTTTTATTCTGTTTTGTAATTCTTCAGAAATATATAAGTAGGATAATCCTTCAAGTCCAAGCAACCATTTTTGTGTTCCGCCGGATAAGAAATCAATTCCCCAATTTTCAGCTTCAATTTTCATCGTACCGCAAGCTTGAATTGTATCGACTGCCAATACAATTCCGTTTCGATGGCAAATATCACTCAAAGCTTTAACATCGGTTCTGTAACCTGAAAGAAATTGAACTAGACTGATCGATATCAATTTTGTTTTGGGAGTTATTAATTTTTCATATTCTTCAACACGAACTATTCCGTCCGAAGCGTCAACAAAATCAATTTCAACCCCTTCACTTCTTAAATTCATAAAAGGATAGACATTCGAAGGGAATTCGATATTGTTGAATATTATTCTATCACCAGTTTTCCATTGTAAGCCTTGGGCCAGCAGACTCATACTGTTTCCGACATTATCGCTCCAAGCAATTCTGTTAACGCTGCAACCAATAAGTTCGGAAAGTTTTTCTTTTGCCTTTTTTTCAACGGATAAATAATCCTTAAAAATATTTATTTCGCCAGCACTTCTTTGGGTTAAATATTCTTCGACCGCTTTCACCGTCTTACTTGGTAAAGGACCGATTGAAGCATGATTGAAATAAATTTTTCCGGTTTTCAGATATTCAAATTCACTTCTGATTTTCTCAATATTCATCAATATACTCCAATATTAAAAGTGTGAGCAAATAATAAACAAAAATGGAAATAAATTAATTTAAACCCAAATTTCTCAATGTTGACAGCTCTATTGCAAATCGATTAAGAACACATTTTGGATTGGAAAAATTTTTTGAGTGATTCCCCACCGAAGAAATGTGTTCGCATATTTCCTTCATTGATGGTTTACAAGGTTTAAAACAAAACAGCCGTACAATTAGTGTACGGCTGCTAAAAAATGGATGGTTAAAATTCTTATTCTTCTTTTTGAGCTCTTAAAGAATCCCAAATCATATAAAAACAAATTAGAGCAAACATAATTAAACCGAGAATTTCGGCTGAATGAGATTCGTACCATTCCTTGTTTATCCAATTAAAATTGAAATAACGAAGAATAGCAGAAATAACACCCATTAGTGCACCTCCGGCAATGAATCCGGAAGCAATCAAAGTTCCTCGTTCTTTACGCGCTTTATTTAAAGCTTCGTCTTTGCTTCTGGTCGAAACAAAGTGAGCGATTAATCCGCCAACTAAAATTGGAGTGTTTAATTCGAGCGGAATATACATACCCAATGCAAAAGCAAGAGCGGGAACATTAATCATAGTAAGGATTAAAGCCATTAACATACCTGCAACGTACATTAACCAAGGTGCAGGCTGATTGGACATCAAAGGTTTAATTACAGCTGCCATTGCGTTAGCTTGAGGCGCTACCAATGAGCCTTCTCCAACAAAACCGTATGTTTCGTTTAATATTAAAATTACCCACGCTACGGTAGCTGCTGAAACGGCTGTTCCTAAAAATTTCCAGCCTTCCTGTTTATAAGGCGAAGAACCAAGCCAATAACCGATTTTCAAATCAGTTATGAATGCTCCTGCAACCGATAGTGCGGTACAAACAACTCCGCCTATTATGAGCGCTGATACCATCCCGGCAGGACCTGAAAGACCGACTGAAACAAGTACCAGTGAGGAAAGGATAAGTGTCATTAGTGTCATGCCCGAAACAGGGTTGGTTCCTACAATTGCAATAGCGTTTGCTGCAACAGTTGTAAATAGGAACGAAATTATCATTACGATTAATAAGCCAACCAGCGCATGTACAAAGTTTTCTACAACGCCGAATTGGAAGAAAACAAATACAATCAAAGCAACAACGAGAATACCGATAGCTATAATGCTCATCGGAAGATCGCGTTGTGTTCTTAAATTATTATTCCCCGATTTCTTTTCGAATATCTCTTTGACCCCGAGGGAAACGGCAGATTTTATAATACCGGAGGAACGTACAATTCCGATTAAACCGGCCATTGCAATTCCACCAATTCCAATATGTCGCACATAATTGCTGAATATCTGCTCTGCGGACATGTCTTTAATTAGCATTGTAACATTAGCACCAATCGGCATTGTTATTACATCGCCTAAATAAGCAAATATCGGTATAATAACAAACCACGCTACGAAAGAACCTGCGGCAATAATTGCGGCATATTTTAATCCGACAATATATCCCAAGCCCATAACAGCGGCACCGACATTTATTTTAAAGACGAGTTTGAATTTGTTTGCAATAGTTTCTCCTATTTCTACTACTCGGGTAGAAAATACTTCTCCCCACCAACCGAAAGTAGCGATAATGAAATCGTACACACCGCCTATTAAACCGCTTGTGATAAGTACGATGGCTTGTTTACCTCCCTTTTCACCTGCAACCAATACTTCGGTAGTTGCCGTAGCTTCAGGGAAGGGGAATTTACCGTGCATTTCAGCAACGAAATATTTTCTGAACGGTATCAAGAAAAGAATCCCCAAAAATCCACCGAGCATTGAAGCCATAAATACTTGGAAGAATTCTGCTTGTAAATCGAGAATATATAGAGCTGGTATAGTGAAAATTGCACCGGCAACAACTGCACCGGAAGAAGCACCGATAGATTGAATAATTACATTTTCACCGAGTGCCAATTTTCTGTTGAATGCTGTTGAAAGTCCTACTGCTATTATTGCAATAGGAATGGCCGCTTCGAATACCTGCCCTATTTTTAGTCCCAGATATGCTGCAGCACCCGAAAAAAGTATTGCCATAAGCAATCCCCAAAGTACCGACCAAAGGTTAACTTCGGGATAAGTTTTTTCGGGCAGCATAACCGGGACATATTTTTCGCCGGGTTTAAGTTCGCTATATGCGTTGTCGGGTAATCCGGCTCCGTTTTTTACAACTTCGTGTTCACTCATACATATCTCCCTTAGATTTTAAAGTAAATCGGAAATTCAACTTCTGTGTTCGAGTTTTTCTTTAAATAAATAAAACCAAACGGTTTTGCATCAGCCGGAATGAATTCATCCGGTTTAGAGAAATCAACTTTTAACTGACGCACTTCCGAAGGATAAAATGTAGTTCGTTTAGAACCATTGTCTGTTACTTTTAAGTCCTGAGAATTTTTAAATTTAGTCTGTTCAATTACTTTTATTGACATTTTACTTGGAGCGTTGGCAAATGCCGGACGAAGTTCCAAACGTAATTCAACGCTGTCGGCATTGAAAGTATTTCTTATTGAAAGAACTTCGCTATCGTAGCTCAAACCTGTTTTGCTTATAGCATTTCCTTCTTTGTCATAAATCTGAACCGCAAAGTCAGTAGTTTTATTGAAATCTTCTTTACTTATTTTAACTTCAAAAGACTTCATTGCTTCGTTCTTTCTCAGAACGAAAGGAATATTATAAACGTCTGTATTTTCAAGTTCAATTCTGTATTCCTTTTCATACCCTAATAATTCACCTTCCAATTGATAATTCTTTTGAATGTTAAAATAATTGACTACATCAATTGTATTATCATTCTTTGTAAGAACTTTCGAATCGGTGCGGGTAACTCCAATGAATTCGACCGACATATCGAAGGTAGAAACATTCTTTGCTCTGTAATACCCCAAAACATCAAGTTCGTAAACTCCCGCTTCCAAATTGTAAAAGAAGCTTTCGTTTTCACTTTCTTCTTTTTCGGAGTTTAAGAAATTCATCGATATTTGTCGTCCGTCCGGTGCATGTAAGAAATACCATGCTTGTGTGTAAGTGTTTTTCTCAGAAGACATTTTAATTTTCATTGAAGAAGCTCCAGCAGGAATATTCAAGAAAATTCTTTCATGCATTCCGGGTTCTAACTTTTCAAAATGATAATCCATTCTGTATTCATTTGTTGTATTAAATTCCTGTGGAATTACAATAGTAACCATCATTTCGAATTCAGGTATATGTGTACCTTTTCTGTAAGCGGTTATTTTACCGTTATATAACCCGGGTTGATTCAACATTTCCCGGTCAATTTTTACATTAACCATTGCTTGTTGATTATTACGGATATAAGTGGATTTTTGAATAGGTTTCAGCCAATCGGCATCACTTTCTAATTTATATAATCTGTAGAATTTTTTCTTATTGATGAAGTTATTTCTCGTAATTCTAAAAGTGAAAGTTTCATTTCCGGTTAAGTAAGAACCGTTGCGAATATAAATGTTTGGCGCTGTTTTATCTGGCATATTGGGAGCAAAAGCAGAAACAGTATAAGTCTCAAATTTCTTTATTTCTCCTGCTTTGATATATTTTTTAAGGAGATTGTAAGCGTTCATAACATTAATTAATCCGCCGCCTTGATCGAGATGAGTGTAGCCTTCCATCGGTACAGCGCTTTCTCTGATTACTCTGTACAAGAATAGCGAAGGAATTTTTACATCCGGGAATTCGGCTTTCATCGCACTGAGTAATAAACTCATAACACCTGCAGAATAAGGCGAAGCCATTGAAGTTCCCCAGAATCGATCTCCGCCCGTCCAGTTTGGCACAGTTGAAGTTGCTGCGCCCGGAGAAACGACATCCGGTTTGGAAACTTCTCCGCCTCGTGAAGAGAAGTGTAAAATTATATCCCTATTTAAAGGTGCGCCGTAAAGGTCCTGACCAACTTCTTGTGCAAGAACCGCACCGCTCGAAAATACTGATGAGGAAGCAGCTGGCAGACCTGTAGTTGATATTCCCGGACCTTCGTTTCCGTTTGATGTGCAGATGTATAGATAAGGATTGTTTTTAACCAATTCGTCCAAGAATAATTCCATATCCGCTCTGCCTTCAATTTCGGAACCGATACCGAAACTCATATTGATTATGCATGGTTCTTCTCTTTCCTTTGAAATTTTATCAGCGTATAAATAAGCCTTTTTCATGCTTTCGCTAACGGTAGCCCCGCCGCTAAAATTATTATTACCAAGTTTAAGGCTCATTACATAAGCACCCGGAGCAACTCCATGAAAACCACTATTGCCAATATTATTTCCGGTTGCAATGCCTGCACAGTGAGTTCCGTGTGCACCATCGTCAAAATGCAACGAAATTCTCTTCTCGTCAGGGAAAATATTTATTCCGAAAAGAAAATTAGTAAGACCACTTTCGTTAGGTATAATAAAGGATTCCTTATTTACCTTGTAATCTCTAAGTGGTTTTTCATCTGATAAATCGCCGTCGGCGTCTGTATCAAAAAATGCCACCCAATATTTTTCACCGTTATTTTCGGTAAGAAAAGTAACGACAGCAAATTTGTCATCTTCAGTTCCGTTACCGTTTACATCAACGGTTCCCGCACTGCTATTAAGCCAAAGTTTTTCGGTAATTTGACCAATTAAATATTTGTCGTCCACAGATTTTAACGGAAGTTTATCAGCGCCAAAAACCTTTATTTGTTCGTCATCGCTAATGAAAAAATATTTACCGTCTTCGTCGTCAATTTCTGCTTCTTGAAGGGCAATATCTCCCTCACCTGTAAAATCCTGAACATCAATAACCTTAATTTCACCGGTGGATGTTTTTAATAAACCTTCAACCCCGCCGTCAACGCCGGTATCCAATATCATTACAATTGTTCCGCGGCCGTCATATTCCGGATATTTTTTGAGGAATTCTTCCACACCTGTATTCTTTAAAGAAATAAAAGTTTGGGAGACTTCCTGTGCAAATAATCCTAATGAAATAAAGATAAATACAAAGAAGAGATTTCTAATTTTCATACATCACCTTTTAATGTTTAGTAATAATTTGCTTGAAGTTATTAATGATTTTGTATTGCTATTTATAGCAGAGATGAGCGGAAAAGTTTTTCGATATGAATAAATGGTCATCTTTAAGTTTAAATTTTCATTTATATGGATTTAGGATAATAAACTTACTGAAATGTATTAAAAAATAGAAAAGAAAGGGTAAGTAAAATCACCCTTTCAGAAAGTCTTCTATTTTATCTACCGGACGTGCTAATATTGCTTTATCACCTTTCTCGATGAAGGGTCTTTCAATTAAATCTGGATGTTTAATCATCAATTCAATGATTTCGTCCTGTTTATATTTTTTGTTTTTAAAGTCATACTTCTTGTATTCATCAGCTTGTTTTCTTAATATATCTTCGGCTTTAAGTCCTGCTTTTTTCAAAAGGGTTTTTAATTTATTCTTAGTGAAAGGTTTTTGGTAATAGTTGATTGCATCGAATTCAACATTTTTTTCTTGCAGTAATTTTACCGCCTTTCTGCTTGTTGTGCAAGTCGGTTTGTGATATATTTTTATTTCTGCCATTTTTTAACTCCTTAAAATTAATTATCTAAACAACAATGAAATACCCAATAAAAGAAGAATAATTAAAATTACAAAATTGTAAACGCTGGAATCAATCCTCTTAAATACAGCATTTCCTGCAATTATGCCAATTAAAACAACCGGTATAAATTTGGCAAAAGTAATGTAAGTATTAACGGTTGCAACTCCGCTAATAAGATGGGAAAGCACAATCAAACTGGAAGTAAAAATAAAATAGCCTGTAATTGATGCTTTCAATTCTTCTTTTTTCATTCCTTGCAGGTAAAAATAAACGATAATAGGAGGACCGTTAGTATTGAATGCACCGCCCAAAATACCGCTTATTAAACCGAAAACATAGCCCCAATTTACGTTCAGTCCAACTTGCTTGATTATCTTGAAATGATTTAGCAACACAAAAAATATAATAAATACCCCAAGGAAACGCTCAACAATAATTGGGTCGGCGCTTGCTAAAAAGTAAGCACCTATCGGAATACCAATAGTTGCTCCGACTATTAACCTTCGCAGGGAAAAAATTTTTATATGTTGTCTCAGTGAAATAATTAAGTAAATATTAACAAGGTATCCGCACAATGCCGCAAGCGGAATAGCTTCTTTAATGTTTATAAATAATGATAAAAGAGGGATTGCAACTAATTGGAACCCAAATCCGGATAGCCCCTGCAAGAATGCGGCTAAAAATATTATCAGTAGAAGAATAATGAAAATATTTTCCATACTGAAAAATATGGAAAATTCTATTAATTACTTAGGACTTCTCGGAATCTTTATTGAGAAGTCCCAAGTAAATCATTATCTAAGGGGAAAATAAATCTTAAAAGTTAATAGAAATGCCAAATTTAAATGTTTCGAAAGTTAACGGTTCCTCGGTGCTGAATGGCCAATTCATATCTTCTTTCTTCAGACTATAAAATGCATAAGATAATCCGTTCTTCAATGCAAAGTTTACAATTGGTCCTGCCAAAGGTGAACGATCCATTACTTCATCTACAAAAGAGTCAATCGATTTTTGTGCTATAGACTCAATAATAAAACTTCCCAAATGTTTCCAAATTAAATAACGAGGAAATATTACGGTAAATTCATATCCAGTGTTCAACGAAATAAAACCATCGCCGAGACCAATATTAATACCCGCTTCATTAGTTGTCCCGAATCGAAAATCTTTATTGAATCTTTCTAATGCCATTCTTTCTATTGGAGGCAGTGTGCCGAGGTTGGGAGCAGTAATAGTCAATTTAGACCAATTAATCCCACTTTGATGATAAGGATTAAAGGAGATCGATTCGAATTTATAACCGTAACCGTCTCTATCTGCAAATCCTATTCTGTAACCGTAACCATCCAATTTAGTGACCCCGGAGCCAGATGATGCCGTGCTAGAATTAAAATCCAAGTCCTTAGAGATGTTGGATATAAAGAAATACGATTCGTCAAATTCCACTAAATGACTTTCGTCCAAGTTATCGCTTGAAAAATAGCCCAATTTCAATTCACCGAAGCCAAGGTTATTAAATATATCATTTCCGATTAATTTATGTAGGACTTTGGGAGATCCGTAATTTAATTCGATAAATGGTCTCGAGTCAGAATTAAACACTTCAACATTAAAATCCAGATCATCATTCCAATAATCATCATCCCACCAATCGTCATCGTTTTGAGCGAATACAAAAGAAGACATTAATAAAGAAATGAATAAAACCACCGAAAGTTTAATACGCATGATACTCTCCATCATAATTAATTAAACACCTCATTAGACGAATAGAATAAAAAAAATGTTACATTTAAAAATAAAAAACCGGTAAGATACCGGTTTGAAAAAATTTATATGAAAGCTGAATTATAATAAATCAATGCCGGTTTTATTTAATAAAGTAAGTAAAACCTGTTTCATCAGAACATCATTCTGAATTGGTTTTGTAAGAAATGTGTCGACTCCGGCTTTTTTTGCATTCTCTTTATCTCTCTGGAATGCATGAGCGGAAAGCCCTACAATTGGCACATCTTTATATTCTTCCATCTCTCTTAGTTCACGTGTTAACTGTAACCCATCTTTATTTCCACGAAGCGATATATCCATTAAAAAGATATCAAATTTTTGTTTTTTTAATTGAGCATAAAAGGTATCTGCAGAATCGCAAGATGCCACATCGAATTTTCGACGCATAAAGAGCTCGAGGAATTTCTGGTTTTCAAAATCGTCTTCGACAATTAGGAGTTTTGGTTTCTTGCTGTTTTCCATATCATTCGTTTTTTTTTATGACATTTAATACAAATTTACTAATTTAAGATGAAATGTAAAACCATATTATAGGGAAATTAACTTTGAAAGTAATTAGTATAATTTTAATAACCATAATAACGATTTTTATTCAATCATGCTCTTGTAAAACATGCAATCAAAAAGACGGATTTAAAATTTCCGTGCCTGATTCAATATTTAAAAAAGCCGATAAATTTATTATATCTAAAGTTGGCAGTAATTTTTTCAAGGAAAATTTCTTCAAAGATTATATTAGAAGTAAAAGAATTAAGGATGGATATTATATAAGGTATAATTATCGCAGTTTGGATTACGAATTTGTGGACGAACCGGTTTATTTTGTGGTGGATACTTTGGGTAATGTGATAAAAGAAAAGGGTGTTGTCGGAATACCGGACTGCCGTTACTCACCCGAAATGTGCGATTATAATGTAAATGAAGAGGAGGCAATTGCCATTGCCAAAGAGAATCGACTTCCAGCCGGAATTCGCCAGTGGGATGTGAGTTTTAGGTGGCAGGCAGATTTAAATCGGTATATTTGGCATGTTCTTTCAACCACTTGGGAAATAGGAAATGGAGATAATTATAAAGCACGGGGTGAAGAAATTATGATTGATCCTGTTGAGGGATCGGTTCTTAAAAAAAGAAAATGGGAAATAAGATAAGGAGAAGTAAAATGAAATACAGAAAAATAGGCAATACAGGTATTGAAGTTTCGGAAATTGGATTAGGCTGCTGGACTCTCGGTGGCTTAAATTGGAACAGGGGTACTTCAATAGGCTGGGCTGAAGTAGATTACGACAGTGTGAATGACGCAATTAATTATGCTTTGGAAATGGGCGTCAATCATTTTGATAATGCCGATATTTACGGTAACGGCAAGGCTGAAAGAATGCTGGCCAAATCCCTCGGTTCCAGAGTGAATGATGTAATTATCGCCACTAAAGTCGGTTGGTTCAGCGGCACGGCAGAAAATGCGTACGACCCATTACATATACGACATCAATGTGAAATGTCACTCAAAAACTTGAAACGTGATTATATTGATATTTATTATTTCCACCACGGCTATTTCGGAGAGAATGATGAATATCTTGATGACGCTGTAGAAGTAATGTACAGATTGAAAGAAGAAGGCAAAATAAGGGCAATCGGTCAATCTGCATACTCGAACGAAGATTTTATCAAGCTTATACCGAAAGTAAAACCGGATGTTTTGCAGAGCTGGGCCAATGCAATGGATGATCACTTTATTGCCAATGATTCACCTGTGAGGAAAGCAATGGAAGAGAACGGAATTACATTTGTTGCTTTCAGTCCATTAGGGCAGGGGTTGTTGCTGGATAAGTATAAAAAGGATAATCCTCCGAAATTTGAAGATGGAGACCACAGGAGCAGATCTGAGAAATTTACTGCTGAAAAATTAGCCGAATTGGAACCCAAACTTGAAAAACTAAAATCGAAATTCGGTTCTAATATTGAGGACTTAGCCAGAGCAGCCTTGCAATATTTGCTCTATTATCCGGTTGTTTCTTCGGTCATTCCGGGTTTTAGAAATTTGGAACAGGTTAAAATAAATTTGAGTTCACATGATAAACCTCTAACTGAAGAGGAATTTAATTTTATAAGAACCGTATTTACCGAAGAAAAATAATTGCAACCGGCATTATTGATGTCAAAATCAATAATTGTCGTATAGTGAACTTATTATTACTTGAATTAATTAAATAATTTAGACTATTTTAGTAATGAGATTTTAAAAACATGGAAAGGATCACTTATGTTAATGGTGCAAGATGTTGATTTAACGCCGAATCCGCAAGCGTTGAAATTTATATTGAATGAAAAGTTGTTGGAAAATGAGACTAGAAGTTTTGCGAATAAAACCGAAGCCGAAAAAGACCCTTTGGCAAAAGGAATTTTTGAGATAGACGGGGTTGTTTCGGTTTTTTATATGGATCGATTTATTACTATTGAAAAAGAACCGGCAGCTACTTGGGGACAAATTCAGCGTCCGTTCGTAGAATTCATTAAAAATTTTGATAAAGCGCTAATTCCGGAAGAAGAAGAGTTGAATCTAAACGAACAGGAAGAGACAGAATTATTGAGAAAGATAAATGAAATACTCGATCAAAGAGTAAGACCTGCTCTCGCCGGCGATGGCGGAGGATTGGAAGTGTTGGGTTTAGATGGAAAAACTCTGAAGATTCGCTATCAAGGTGCGTGCGGCAGTTGTCCAACTTCCATTCGTGGTACTCTTGTTGCTATAGAAAGTTTGCTGAAACGCGAACTCGATCCTACTCTACAAGTTGTTTCGGGATAAATTGTTTTGAAGAATAAAAAAAATCCGGCTGTCAGCCGGATTTTTTTATTTTAAGAAATTTAGTTCCTCTTGCTTAGTTGCAAGCATATCTGCCAGTTCCTCATCAAAGAAAAATTCCTCTTCACCAAATGCCGGAATCAATTCATCCAGCCAAGTTGCATTTTCGTCGTATTCGGCGAAGAAAGGTCTTTTAACCCAATCCGGGTTTCTCGCTTGCAAGAAATTAAGAACGAAAACTTTTTCTCCTTTAATTTCGGCAACACCTTCAATTCTAACTTTACCGGGTGTAGCTGACATAGACGGACCGCGGACGGTTCTTGCCAAGCCTGAAACTTGAGTATATGCATCGCGGAATATGTCTAATGCCCTTGCTAATGGCACGGCAAAATAATCGTGCGCGCCGGTATCTCTTTCAACGAACATATAATAAGGTATACACCCTAATTTAACTTGTTCTTTCCACATTCTTGCCCAAACATCAGGATCGTCATTAATGTTTTTGATTAGCGGTGATTGTGTTCTTATTTCTGCGCCGGTATTTCTTATTCTTCTAATAGCTTCCTTAACTATATCCGTTGAGAGCTCAACCCAGTGATTGAAATGAGCCATAATGGAAACATGTTTCCCGGCTTTAATTAATTTCTCGAATAAGAATAGTATTTCGTCCGAATCTTTATCGCTAACAAATCTGTAAGGCCAATATGAAAGGGATTTTGTTCCTATTCGTATATTCTGAATATGATCGAATTCGGGTTTTAATAGAGGTTCTAAATAAATTTTTAATTTTTCAGCAGTCATTACCATCGGGTCGCCGCCGGTAAACAAAACATCGGTTAATTCTTTCTGAGATGCTATATATTTTTGGAATCTATTAGATTCGTCCGTGGAGAATTTAATGTCTGTCATTCCTACAAACTGTGCCCAACGGAAACAAAAAGTGCAGTATGCATGGCAAGTTTGACCGCTTGAAGGGAAAACTAATGCTGTTTCTCTGTATTTATGCTGAACACCGGGAACTTTTTCGTCATCCATAATCGGTACATTGGCAGTTAACTGTCCTGCCGGATGTGGGTTTAATTTAAACCTAATTCTATTGATTTCAGATTTTATTTCTTCTGCTGGCCTATTCGATTCTAATAGATGTTTTAGATTATTAAAATCATCTTTATCCAACATATCTCCGAAAGGGAAAGTAAGTTTGAACATTGGATCATCGGGTACATTGTGCCAGTCTATTAATTCTTCTACAACGTAATTATTCGTACGGAATGGAAGAACTCTTGCAGTAACCTCAATAGAAAATCTTTCTTCACGACTTAAAATTTTTAATTGCGGCAGCTTTTCTAAATCTCTGATACCATAAAATCTCATCTTCTTTGCAGTTTTCATGCCGAATCACCTCTCATCTTATTTTAGAAAATTGTGAATCGAAGCCCGGATTTCCCCATTTGCCGGGCTTGAAATTGTAAGTAAGGGCTAATCTTAATAAAATATATGAAAAAGAAGGGTATTAACCAAATGGAAAGAAAATTAATCAATCCATTCTAGGGAGAGATAATTATTTTATCTCGGTAACTTTGCTTATGTCTTCTAATTTTACGAATCTTTCTTGGAATTTATAAGACCCGTTTTCGTTTTTCACAGTCTTAACAACTTTTACGTTTACAAAAGCGGATTTAGCTTTTGCTTTAGACTTATCAGCGAATGTCTGTTTCTTAGCCATGTCATCTCCATTTAATTTTAGCTTCGAAATTTAAAGAAAAATTACTAAAATTTAAATATTTTTTGCAAATTGGAATCAATAATTTCATCCCAAGTGCTGACAAAACTAAAAATACTGAGGAAATAAAATTGAGAATTTCGGCTGGAACAATCTTGGTAAATTTAGTTATAACCAACTGATAATCAGATTACAATGTAAAGACGGTATATTTTTTGATTTTAGTTCCCTCGTTAATTACATTTAAAGTCTGGAAAAAATGGAGATATTTAATGTTAAACTCTTTATTAAAGAAATTTTTTGGCGATAAAAACAGTAAAATATTAAAAGAATTATGGCCTATTGTAGATAAGATAAACGAGGAATATGAAAAGATTAAAGATTATTCCGATGATGAGTTAAGAGCCAAGACACAAGAATTCAAAGACAGGTTAAATAAGGAAACCGAAGAGCTTCGGAATAAAATAGACAGTTTAAAGGAAAAATTGACTTCCGGAGAATTTGACGAAGATATTGAAAAAATTCACGACGAAATTGACGAGCTTGAGGAAGAATTACAGGATACGTATGAAGAGTTATTGGATGAAATGCTTCCGGAAGCATTTGCTGTAGTAAAATCAACCTGTGCAAGACTCGTTGGGCGAAGCTGGGAAGCTGCCGGTAATAAAATTACCTGGGATATGATTCCTTACGATGTTCAGCTCTTGGGTGGCATTGTGCTTCATCAAGGCAAAATTGCCGAAATGGCAACCGGTGAAGGTAAAACCCTCGTTGCAACTCTTCCTGTTTACTTGAATGCATTAACCGGAAGAGGGGTTCATTTGGTTACCGTTAACGATTATCTCGCCAAAAGAGATTCGGAATGGATGGGTGAAGTTTTTAAGTTCCACGGACTTACGGTTGGCGTGATTCTTTCCGATATGGACAGCGAACAGAGAAAGAAAGCTTATCAATGCGATATAACATACGGAACTAACAACGAATTCGGTTTCGATTACTTGCGCGATAATATGGCTATCAGTGAAGAACACATCGTTCAACGCGGCCATAATTATGCGATTGTTGATGAGGTCGATTCGGTTTTAATTGACGAAGCCAGAACGCCGCTTATTATTTCGGGTCCGGTTGAAACTTCCGATCATAAATTTTATGAAATGAAACCGAAAGTTGAGCGTGTTTTTAGGAAGCAATCTTCGCTCGTTGCAAAAATTGTTCAAGAGGCAGAGGAATTATTAAAAACCGGTGATCCAAAAGACCGCGAAAAGGCAGGTATCCTTTTGCTCCGCGCGCATAGAGGGTTCCCTAAAAATAAAAGATTGCTCAAACTGTTTGCAGAACCTGAATACAAAAAATTGATGCAGACCACTGAGTTGGAGTTCTTGCGCGAAAACGAAAAAAGAATGCCGGAAATTGACGAAGAACTTTACTATGCAATCGATGAGCGGAACAACACAATTAATTTAACGGATAAAGGTCGCGAGGAATTGGCGGTTGGGTCTCCTGAAGGTAAAGAATTGTTCGTTCTGCCAGATCTTGGTACTGAAATCAGTATGATTGAAAATGATGAATCTTTAAGTGATGATGAAAAAGTAAAGAAAAAAGACGAACTTTATCATATTTACAGTGAAAGAAGTGACAGAATTCATACAATAAACCAGCTCCTGAAAGCATATACTTTATTCGAGAAAGACGATGAATACGTTGTAACGGAAGACGGGAAGATTGCTATTGTTGATGAGTTTACCGGACGTATTTTAGCCGGCAGGAGATATTCCGACGGATTGCATCAAGCTATTGAAGCGAAAGAAAACGTAAAAGTTCAGCGCGATACTCAAACGCTTGCAACAATTACTCTGCAGAACTATTTCCGTCTCTACAATAAGCTTTCGGGTATGACGGGAACCGCGGAAACTGAAGAAGGCGAGTTCTTCGAAATTTACAAACTTGAGGTTGTTGTCATCCCCACTAATAAACCGATTGCAAGAATAGATGAAGACGATGCAATCTACCGTACCAAGCGTGAAAAGTACAATGCGATTATTGAAAAAATTAAAGAGTTGAGAGAACAAAAACGCCCTGTGCTGGTTGGTACTACCAGCGTTGAAGTATCGGAAACTTTAAGCAGGATGCTCAAACGCCAAGGAGTTCCTCACAACGTATTGAACGCGAAGCATCACCAGCGCGAAGCTGAAATTGTTGCTTATGCGGGTCAGCCCGGCGCGGTTACTATCGCAACTAATATGGCGGGTAGAGGTACGGATATTAAACTCGGAGCCGGTGTAGTAGAACGAGGCGGGCTCTATATTTTGGGAACCGAACGTCACGAATCCAGAAGAATAGACAGACAGTTGAGAGGTAGAGCGGGAAGACAAGGTGATCCGGGAACTTCTAAATTCTTTATTTCTCTCGAAGATGATTTAATGCGTCTTTTTGGCAGTGATAGGGTCACCAATATTATGAGTCGTATGGGTATGGAAGAGGGTGAAGCAATTGAGCACTCTATGATTACCAAATCGGTTGAAAGAGCCCAAAGAAAAGTTGAAGAAAATAACTTTGCGATTAGAAAACGTCTTCTCGAATACGACGATGTAATGAATCAACAGCGCGAAGTAATTTATACCCGTCGCAGAAGAGCTTTACAAGGCGAAAGATTAAAAAGTGAAATATTCGATCTGCTTGAGGAATATATTGATGAAACCGTAGAGAAGTATTTCGACGAGGCTCAAGCGGAAGCATTGCGAAATGATTTGATGCAGCACTTGTTGGTAGATGTAAAAATTGAACCCGAAGATTTTGAAAAGCTCGGCATCGACGGAATTAAAGAGAAAATATTAAAAGCCGCAAAAGAGTTTTACGAGCGAAAAGAAGAAATGCTCGGCAGCGAACTAATGGCCCGTTTGGAACGTTATGCTGTATTAAGCGTAATAGACGAGAAATGGAAAGATCATTTAAGGGAGATGGATGATCTTAAAGAAGGTATTGGTTTGCGTGCTTACGGTCAGAAAGATCCGTTGGTAGAATATAAAAAAGAAGCGTTTAATTTATTCCTCGATTTGTTGGGAATGATACGCGACGAAGTAGTTCAGTTCTGCTTTAAATTCTTTCCTCAGGCTCCCGAAGAAGTAAAAGAACAAAGAAGACGCCAGCCTACTAGAGTAAAAACAATAAAGGACAGCGTTACAAATTTAGGAATGCAAGCTTCCGGCGCCGGAGCAGACCAAGCTTCGCAGCGTGGTAAACAACAGCCTGTTAGAGTTGAGGCTAAGGTTGGTAGAAATGATCCTTGCCCATGCGGCAGCGGTAAAAAGTACAAACACTGTCACGGTAAAAACTAGAAGGTGATTTTATGAAAAAAGTGGAAGCTATTATACGGCCTTATAAATTGGACGAAGTTAAAGAAGCTCTTTTAGAGGAAGGAATTAAGGGGTTAACTATTACCGAAGTTAGAGGTTACGGCAGGCAAAAAGGTCATAAAGAAACTTACCGAGGCAGTGAGTATCAAATTGAATTTATTCCTAAAATCAAAATTGAAGTTGTTCTTGAAGATTCGATGCTCGATAAAGCTGTGGAAATTATTTTAGATGCGGCTTTTACCGGACAGGTAGGAGACGGAAAAGTATTTATTTATAATATTGAAGATGCTATTAGAATCAGAACTAAGGAATCGGGTCCCGGCGCTCTATAATTAGGGCTATTATTATTGACTACAAAAGTTATTTTATCTTTATTAAGTTTGTTGGAAAAACGGCAAAGAAATTGAAATCAATTATATCAAAAAAATTTTTGGGATCATTACTCTTTATTCTCTCCCTTTCTTTTCTTTCCTCTTGCGGGTTATGGGGTAATTTTACAGCTTATTTTAATACTTATTATAATGCATCTATAATATTTGAAGATGCAATGAAAGAAATCGAAAAATTAAGAAAAGACCTGTTCGAATTTAAAGAGGCAAAGATAAATGCTAAACTAAGCAAAGACATGGACAAAATTATTGAGAAGTGCTCCAACATTATGCAGTTCCATGCCGAATCGGATTATTTCCAAGATGCACTTTTCATGACCGGTCAAGCATTTTACTGGAAACAGGAGTATTCAAAAGCCTTACGTAAATTTCAGGAATTGGCGTCTATTGAGAATACCGATTTGGCTTTAATTAACAAATTGTGGATCGGGAAAACGATGCTGCAATTGAGGGATTTCGATAAGGGATATTCCTTAATTGAGGAAGTGAAGAAGGAAGCGATTGAAAAGGAAGAGTTGGAAATAGCCGAAAGCGCTTTGATTTCGCAAATAAGATTTAAATTATACAGAGATAAATTCGCCGAATCAATAGGATTGATACAGGATTTATTAGCAATAACTGAGAACGATAAATTAAAGGCTGAGGTTACTTATCAACTCGGAAGAATTTATTTGGATATCGGTGAGAAAGAAAATGCTCTTAAGGCATTCTCGGAAGTGCAAAATTACGAGCCGACGTTTGATGTTGAATTCAATAGTCTTTTGGAAACCGCTAAAATTATGAAAGACTTGGGTGACATCGATGGCAGTTTGGAGTTATTGAATAAATTGTCTAATGACTCAAAATACGATGAACTTTGGGATAAGGTTGATCTTGAAATAGCTTCCATTCTTAAAGAACAAGGCGATTACGAAGATGCTCTTGATATTTACATCGAGATTGATTCTACTTATCAAAGGTCCGAAAGCGGTGGTATAGCTGCATTTAACGCTGGTTTGATATTAAAAGAGAATTTTTACGATTACGATAGTGCGATGTTTTATTTCGATAGAACCCTTGCTGCAAATTCGCCTTCGGAAATAAAATTACAAGCCCGGAAAGAAAATAAAGTTCTTAACGATTACATAGTGCTTGACGAAAAATTAAACGAACAATACAAAAAACTTTCTTATTTAATTGATCCTGATGCCTTTGAAAGAGATTCTTTGATTTATGTAGAGTATAGAAGGCAGGATTCAATCAAGAAAGCACAGGCACGATTGAATGGAAGAGGAAGAGGCAGGGGAAGAAACTATGCTCCCTCGAATACGGGAAAACAAAAAAGTAAAATAATAACTAAACCTATTAAGCCCACAATTTCTGCGGATTCTTTAAGAACTCTTATTTCCGATACCGAATTTGAAATGGGTAATTTATTTTTCGGTGAGTTGAACGTTCCGGATTCTGCATTTTACTATTACAGCAGCTCAATAAAAAATAATCCGAATACATTGAACAAGCCGAAAATTCTTTATGCCATGGGAAATTACTATTTAACTATTGAAGATACGGTTAAAGCCGATAGTTTGTTCAATTATATTTATGATAATTATAAATATGACAGGATAGTTAACGAAGCGGCTAAGAAGATAGGTAAGCCATTAATAGATTTTGATTCTGACCCTGCGGAATCGCTTTATATTAAAGCGGAAGAATATTATTTGCAATCTACATTCGATAGTGCGCTTGTAATCTTATTAAATATACCGAAGGAATATCCGAATAGCCAATTCGCTCCGCAAGCTTATTATACATCGGGATTTATTCTCGAAAATGAATTGAACAATCCTGATTCGGCTGCATCTCTATATGATTCGTTAATGGCAAAATATAGAAATTCCGAATATTCGAAGGCTATTAGCAAGAGATTATCATTCTACAAAAAAGAAATACAGCATAAATTGGATTCCATTCGACAGATACAGGATTCTATTAAAGCTGCTAATATGCCGCCGGATACTACAGTAATTGACAGTACAAAGTCGAAATCCTTGCAAGACATTCTTCAACAGCACGATGAAGAAGTTGAGAAAAACAAAGGAAGAGAAAGACCACTGCTTTCTGCTCTCCACAAAAAGTATTTCCGATTCGAGGCATATTGTAGAGAGCAAATAATTTAATCGCTCGGTAATAAAATGACAACCCGCAAAGTTCTTGAAATGATTGAAAACGGTGAGAGTCTCACCGTTGAATTCAAGAGACAGTTCACAACTTTCGAAAAGATGGCTAAGGAAATCATTGCGCTTGCTAATACGCGTGGTGGATATATTCTTATTGGTGTGGATGATGATAGTTCTATTTGCGGTGTTGAAAGCGAAAAGGAGGAAACGGAATTATTCAAGCAATGTGTTAACCAGTACTGCGTTCCCGAAATTGAATATGAAGTAGAGTATTTTGAAATTGAGCATAAAGAAGTGGTGCTCTTTTCAATTCCGGAATCGAAATTCAAACCGCACCGCCTGCAAGATTATCTCCCACATCTTGATATTAATAATGCAAAAGTATTTATAAGAGTTAGGGATAAGAGCGTTCTAGCAAGTAAAGAAATGATAAAAATTTTACAAGCTTATTCTGAAGGAAAACCTCTTAAAAATTATGAAGTGGGTAAAAATGAAAAAATTGTCTTTGAGTATCTGGATACCAATGAAAAAATAACCGTAAAAGAATTGAAGAAAATTGCTAATATCTCTTTAAGAACCGCTTCACGGACTCTTATAAAATTAGTTCGTGCAAATCTTTTGATGATTCATACCAAAGAGAACGGGGAAGATTACTTCACTTATTTGGGATGATTTAAAACTTTCCTAATTCTGCTGTTACTCCTAAACTTAATATCCAAATATTGTGCAAATCGTTTAAACCGACATCGAATGCCGCATCAAAAATAACAGTATCATTTATTGAATAACTAACGCCTGCATTGGTCATTAGTATTAATTCATTTTCCAATTTTTCGCCGTGCAGCTCTCCGAAGAAACCAAAATTACCTTTGAATTTAGGGATAAAAGATACCGCGTAGGTGAGAGCTTCTGAATATTTATTGTTATTGTTTTCTACCAAATAACCCCCGGCGTGAAGATTAATTAAAATTCTCGAATAATCCAATGAAACCACATAGTACAGCAGCAAAGTAGGATTGGCATAATGGGGGAAAGATATACCGCTTACAAGCGATCCGTAAATATCGCCCTTCGATAAATTTAACCATTTAAATTGAATGCCGGGTTCTCCGAATTCTGTTTTGTTTATTTGATGCCCGTCGTGATCTAATATTCCGCTGATCGAGACACCTATTTCCAAATTATTTACCGGAGAATATTTAAGCAGAAAGGGAATTACCCAATGTTTTTCTTCCAAGCTCCATCCCAGTTCAAGTTCAACATTTTTATTATCGACAGGGAAAGCATCATCTGAAAAAGCGGTTCTTGCTGGATATGCCTTATATTCTTGGGCATATGAAGAACCGTTTAATAAAAGCGCGATGAATATGGCAAGTATGTAATAATTATTTTTGCGCATTTTGATAGATATTTCTAAGATTAAAGATTGTAATGCCAAATGCCACCGCTACATTCAATGATTGTTTAATGCCGAACTGTGGGATTTCAATTGAAATATCTGATAAATCAATCAACTCCTGAGAAACACCGTTAATCTCATTACCGATGATTAAGCAAATCGGGAAATCTTCATCTTTAATTTCAGTATAAGAAATACTTTTATCAGTCTGTTCGAGGGAGACGATTTTATAACCCTTTGATTTGAGTTCTTTTACAACTTCAACCGGATCATCTCTGTGTTCCCATTTTACGCTTTCATTTGAACCCAGTGCTGTTTTTAAGACTTCTTTTTGCGGTGGGAAAGGAGTATAACCGCAGAGATATAATTTTTCCAGCATCACTCCATCGGAAGTTCTGAAAATTGAACCGACATTATATGCGCTGCGGATACTGTTTAATATAACACTAACGGGCAATACATCAGCTTTGTGAAGCGTATCGAGTGTTAATCTGTTTTTGGATATTTCGTCGTGTGTAAGTTTTTTCATAACTGATACAGGATTTTTACGTAAATGAATAAAACATTTTAATGAAATTAATTGAATAATTATGGGTCCGAATATAATCATTTTATTTGACCGGAACATAGAGATATTATCAAACGATGGGATTGAATGGATTAAAATAACCGGAATAGAGTGAGATAAATTAATATTGTTGATAATAGAAACACTTTTCTATTTCGTGAGGATTGCAATTATAATTTAGTGGCAATTACCAGAACTTTCTTTTGAACTTCCAAAATATTGCCTGATTCCGAAACTGCTTCGAGCAGTACAATGTACATTCCTACTCGAAGAGGTTCACCCTTATCATTTAAGCCGTCAAAAATTATTTTGCCTTTAGAGCCGCTTGGTTTGTAATCTGCAATTGTGCGGACCAGTCGTCCTTTATCGTCAAACACACGCAATCTAATTTGTGCAGTCGCCGATTTTAACGAGTAGGAGATAATCGTAAAATCTTCGAAACCGTCGCCGTCGGGAGAAAAAGGATTATTCGAAAAACTCATTGATGTTGAAGTATTCTGCGATGCGGTAAATATTGAATTTACGCTCAACGGTGTTGCTCCTCCTGCCGCTACAGAAGTTCCCCAATTATCATTTTCATTAGAATCGTGTTCCGGATTTATTCTTTCCAGCGATTTACCTTTTCTGTTCACTGTGTTTTTACTGTGCCAGTTGGGGGAATAATTAACCGAATCGATTGAGTTATTAAAAAAATCGATAAGAACCAATGGTTCGCCGCCATTACTTAAGTTGAATTTATTGATGTTAATGAATTTTGTTTTTGAACTTAAATCATAATTAGCAATTATAGAACTATCGTTTGAAATGATGAAGAAATCATTCGGGTGTAAGTAAATATTTAACGGACTTAATTCAATCCTTACGGAGTCGTTTTTGATTATTGCGCAGCCGGCTAAATTGTAATTTTCACTTGATGTGTTGATGAATTCGATGAATTCACTTCTTCCTGATAACGGTTCATACATTATCTCATTAAATTTTAATGCAGAGTGTTCTATGGGTTTCAGTTTTGTAATAGAATTGATATTACCGATTGTGCTGCCGTTGGAATCAACCGAAGGATACCAATTCATAATATCATTGGTGTTTGAATAGATATCGTATCTCTCAATTGATCTGCCTTCTTTAATGAAAAAACCGGAATTATAATGAAAACTGTCAATCACCGAACCGCGGAAATCACTTAACTTTATCGCATCTTCCTTTGAGCTGAATGTTCCGAAATTATTTATAAATAATGGCGCATCGGTTTTCAGTGAATCTGCTGAAACAATAAAATATGCGCCGGGACTAATATAAAAATCATTGTTTGTAATAACCGTTTCTTTTGGAGAGGGGAAAAGGTCTGTTATGGTTAATCCTTTTAAGTTAATTGTTGTACCAGAAGAATTGACGAATTCAATCCATTCAGGTTCGTTATCTTTCGGTGAAATCATCAATTCATTAATTGCAATCATTCCGCTGATTAATCCGCTGTATTTAACGGTTTTGAAATAATTGTTGAAAGTGTCCTTATCCTGAGGCGAAGATACTATTCCAACCAATTTGATAGAATCGATTATCTCTATTTTCGAAGAAGTAATTACAATCAGAGAATCCATAGCAGCTATTCTGTTGATATTTATTTCTTCAATTAGTAGTTGAGTCGATAAACTATCGCGGTATATTTTTAAGTTTACGTTATCAATGTAGGAAAGCCCTTTATTTTTAATGGTAATGGCAATGTTAACGGAATCTCCTGATGCGGGGAATTGAGGGATTGTCTCAATTCTTGAGATTAGAACGTCTCTTTGTTTTTCGGCTATACTATTAATTCTTCCGGGAGTACTCTGTTCAATATCAATTGAGACATCCCAATTATCGGTATCATTTCCAGCTTTCAAGCGGTTGATTTTCTCTTCCGAATAACCTTTCGTAATCTCCCAATTTGAATTGTAATAAAGCGAGTCTATTGTTTTTCCGTTGGCATCACGAATTACAATTCCGTCTTCGTCGTTATTCATATTGGCAAAATTACATTTTATTAATTTTGCCGGGATGGTTCTGTGATATTCAAATATGGTGCTGTCTTTAGAGATTACTAAATAATCGCCGGGAAATATTGTAAGGTTAGAATCGGTAATAATAACGGATTTTGGAGTTGTTATAACGTCGGAGATTGTCCATCCGTTTATATCTATTGTATCGCTGCTTATATTTTGCAATTCAATCCATTCCGGTTCACCGTTTTCAGGGTAAATCATAAATTCGTTAATTATTATTTTATTTGCTGAGTATGATGGCGTTATCGAAATTTGAAAAGTATTATTGGTTGCATCTTGATCGTTGCTTGAAACGGCTTCAATGATTAAGTAATGCTTATCGTGTATATTGTTGATTAAATTATTTGCCTCAATATTTATCGATGTTTCCGGTTCAATTGAAATTGTTTGTGATGTAAAAATCAATTCATTGGCTAAAGAGTCATTTAAAACATTCTCGAAAATATTCACATAAAATTCTACCGGAAGTTTTCCTAGGTTATTTATTCTGATTGTGCAGTTTATATTATCGCCGATGAAAGGAATTGAAGGGGAGAGTATTGCCGTATCGATGGCGATGTCGAACAATTTTTGAGATACCGAATTTATCATTAGAGGTGTGGCGTTCCTCTCATCGCGGCTTTCCTTCCAATTTAGCGAGTCTGTACTTGAACCGTCTGCGTCAATCCTTTCCAGAGATTTTCCCGAGCCGCCCCAATCGGAATAATATTTTACGGAATCGATCACTCTCCCGAGTGAATCCATTAACACAATTTCATCTGTAGAATTATTCAAAAGCGGAAAGTCGGAATAAATTATCAAACCGCTTAAATTATAAATTGAAGTAATTGATTTTTCTTTTGCTATTATCGCATAACCGGAAGGTGAGATAGTAACGTATGAGGTATCGATTTGTGTTGAATCCTTACTATCTGCAATAATAAAACGGCTTAAATCGATTTCCCGTTCGGTTCTGTTGTAAAGTTCAATCCATTCCGGTTCAGGCGATTGCGGTGCATACATTATTTCATTTATTACGACATCTTTATTGAATACGTTAAGTTTTACAACGTTAATCTCTTCTTTGATAAAATTATTATCGGTGAATTCATCCGGCGGAAAGAATACTGCAGCAGTCAATATCCCCTTACCTAAAGGAAGGTTAGTTATCGAAAAAGACTCAAGCGTGCTATCCCCCGAAGTGAGTCCTGTTATAAGTTTACTATTTATTATTTCATCTTCGGTGGCTAAACTGTCCTTATTGAAATCATAGTAAATTCTCAATTCAAAATTATCAGATGTTCTGATCCCTGAATTTTTAACTAAACAAAACGCCTCAAACGTTTCATCTTGAACAGCATATGCAGTATTTATAGTAAAATCTTTCAACCATAAATCATAATTGTGTGGGGATATGCTATTGTAATATCCCGGAGTAGCACCTTCCGTTGCGAGTGAGTTTTTCCAATTAGTAGAATCAAAACTGGCGGCATCGAACATAATTCTTTCGAGTGAGATGCCTTTTTTATTTCCCCATAAAGCGGAATAATTAACCGAATCGATTGTTGTTCCTAATGAATCGACTAAGACAATCTCATCTCCGGAATTATTTAAGCTAGGAATATTCTTTACGTAAAAATTGATCGGTGTACTGTAAAAATTTGTAAGTGAGTCTTCGGCGATAACAAGATAATCATTTGCTTCAATTATAAGCGTATCGTTTGTAACATTAATTTGCGAGCTTTTATCCCGTATTTTCCATTTCTTCAAATTAATTGGTTCGGACGTGTTATTATAAAATTCAATCCATTCGGGTTCGTCGCCTTCAGGTAAATACATAAATTCGTTTATGAGAATATCCCCATATTTATTGGGTTTTGGAGCAACATAAAACTGAAAGAAAAATTTATTGTTTGAGGGATTTAAGTCTTCCGCTAATTCTATTACCCCGATTATTTGATGGCTGCCTGATAAATTGAAAGAATAATTAAATTCGAAAAAGGCGGAATCTCCTGTTGGAATAGAATCAATTAACGCGGAATAAATATAATCTTCATTTATTATTATTGAATCCAGGTTGATGTCGTCAAATATCCGTACTTGTATCGATGAGATAGTTTTCAATCCTACATTCTTAATTATTCCGTTTATTGTACTGTTTGAATAAGCGAATGGAATGGCAGGGGAAATTGTTATGCTCGAAAATTGTGCATCGTATTCAAAGGGGGAAACAGAGTTTTTAAATCCGGGTGTGCCGTTTATTACCAGAGAATTGCTCCAATTATCGGAATCGTTCAACGATGTCATCTCTATCTTTTCATCCGAAATTCCACTGCTGTTGTTTGCCGTGTAAATTATGGAATCCACTATAACGCCTGTGGAATCGATTAAATAAAGTTTCCTGTCGGAAGAATTGGACATCCCCGAACTGCCGAATGCGTTGTTGTCGATTTTTAAAATTATTGCATCCGATGGAATAAGATTAGAATAGATGCCGTTTATTGTGTCATAATCACCTTCAAAAATCACTGCAAATTTTCTCGGTGGTAATTTAAAATTGATGTTTGATGAATCCAGGTGATCGATTGCAGATGTATGATATTTAATTCCGTATCCTGTCAAATCAACTGTATCTGAAAACGAAAGATTAAATATTTCTATAAACTCGCTATTGGAAGCGGAAGGCTTGAACATAATTTCCGAAAAGGTTACTACGTTTGACTGCGCAAAAGCCTGTTGAATAAATCCCCCTAATAATATAGCCCAAAAGGATTTTATAATGACCTCTTTCATCAGTCAACAATTTTTGTTGTCATAATAATAAAAATATTAGTGAAGGTAAAGGCTTGAGAGGAGTAATTGAAAAATTTTGAATGAGGTTATTGGTCAAAATTTATGGATGCAGACTACACAAAAATGTGAAGACATAAAATGGAAATAGAATGTAATTCTTAACGATAAGTCCGGGTTTAACTTAAATTGTTTTTGATAGCTTACATAGCCGATTGTATCGTGTTTACAGTAAAATTATCTGCACATTTTCCTACTCAACAAAATCAATCTATTTTCTTTTTAAATCTTAGCGAACTGAAATATAAAATTGCCGATCCGAATAGAAATAAAATGAGCAGTTCTTGCCAAAGTTCTGCAAATCCTAATCCTTTAAGAATTACCCCACGAATAATAGTGATGAAATATCTTAACGGAATGATGTATGTAATCAATTGAATGAAATCAGGCATGTTTTCAATTGGGAAAGCAAATCCGGATAAGTAAATCATCGGCATCATTATTACGAAAATCGCTATCATCATTGCCTGCTGCTGGGTTTTCGTTACGGTGGATACGAATAACCCTAAACCCAAAGTGGAGAGCACGAATGCGAAGGAGGCTAACAGTAGAAAAGCTACGCTCCCTTTAATCGGGATTCCGAAAATAATAACCATTGCTGTAAGTATAATCCCCACCGATACAAAACCTAAAAATAAGAATGGGAGTAGTTTCCCCATTATCATTTGATAAGGTTTTATCGGAGTAACAATTAATTGTTCGAGAGTTCCGATCTCCTTTTCTTTTACTATTGCAAGGGATGTTAAAATAATTGTAATAATTGAGAGCAAGAGTCCTACAATTGCCGGCACCATATAGACTTGTGTTTTTAACTGAGGGTTGAACCACACTCTTGTTTCCGCTTCCAAAGGCTGCGTATAATTTATTTTGCCTTTTCGCTTTAGATAATTTACAGCCGCATTTACCGAATAATTCCTTACAATCGATTGAACATAACCAATTGTTATTGAACCGGAGTTTCCATCGGAACCATCAACAATAAATTGAACCGAAGCTGTTTTACCTTTGGAAATGTCTTCGGCAAATTCTTTCGGAACCACTATTCCCAAAATTGCCTCGCCATCGTCTATGCGTTCCTGTAACTCGTCGAAAGAAGAGCAGTAATAGTCAAAGTCAAAATATTCCGATGCTTCAAAATTGCGCAGGAATTCTCTGCTTGTTTGAGTTTTATTCAAATCCAAAACAGCGGTATGAACCTTTTCCACTTCCATATTCACCGCATAACCCAATAATATCAATTGAATTATCGGCGAAATTAATATTATTCCGAACATCTTCGGGTCGCGTTTTAATTGAAGAAATTCTTTTTTTATGAAATGCAGAATCAGTTTCATTTATGCTGCTCCTTCTTTTTTACGTGATATTATTAATGAAAGAAGAGTAAATACCGCCGGAAATATAAGAAGGTAAAGCAGGTTGATACCGAAAGCTCCAAGTCCAACGCCTTTTAATATTATTGAACGTAGAGCGATAATAAAAAACTTCGCCGGAGTTATATTCGAAAATACCTGAATTACCGGAGGCATACTTTCGATTGGAAATATGAAGCCCGATAAAATTACAGAAGGCAGCATGGATGCAAATACAGCCGCGGTAAAAGCCACTTGTTGCGTATCCGATATAACGGAAATAAATATTCCAATGCTGGCACAGGCAATAATGAACGTGATAATGCTTAAAAATAAGAGTGCGTGACTTCCGCTAACCGATATGCCGAATAAAATGTGTCCAGCGCCCAAAACCGTATATGAATTGATTAATCCGATTAAAATATAAGGAAACGTTTTGCCTATAAGAAGTTCCACTGTATTGATGGAGGAAACATTTATTTGTTCGATTGTACCTCGTTCTTTTTCGCGCACTAATGAGAGTGACACGGTAACAATGGTTGTTACAATCAAAACGAATGCTATCAATCCGGGAATTAAAAATTTTGTTGTTTCCAATGTGGGATTGAACATAAACAATGGTCGTATATCAATTGCGGGTAGAATACGCATTCCTGTACGCAATGCAATTTTTTCGGATAACTTTTGCGAATAGCCGGCTGTGAATGCTTCTACATAATTCTTTATTATCGTTGCAGTATTACCGTCAACACCGTCAATTATGAACTGCACTTTAGCAGTTCTGTCAGTTCTATTCAAATTGGTTGCAAAATCTTTTGGAATTACCAACGCAACTTGTGCGTCTTTTTTATCCAGTACCTCGTCAATATCTTCTGAGTTATTCAAAACTTCGCTTAAATTAAAATAAGCCGAACCGGCTAAATCATTATAGAATTCCCTCGATTGGGGAGTATTGGATTGGTCCCATACCGCGAGATTTATATTTTTAACATCGAAGTTAACTGCGTATCCGAAAACCGCCAATAAAAATGCCGGAAAGAAAAACACGACTATCAGCATTTTTCTATCGCGCAGCAGGTGCTTTACTTCTTTCTTAATTATTGCCTTTAATCTCCTGAAACTCATTTGTTTTCCTCCAGCAGATGAATGAAAACATCTTCAAGCGTAGGAACAATTCTATCGATGCTTACAATTTCAAAATTTTTCTTTCTCAATTCACTCTCTACAATCTCTTTAGAAATATTTTCCCCCGATACGGAGAGATGGATTTTATTCCCGAAAAGGGAAATTTCCTTAGTAAAATCGGCTTTTTGAAGAAAACTCATCACCTTAACTGCATTCTTGCACTCAATTTCGTAAATCGGTGTTTTGATGTAATTCTCTTTTAAATACTTTGAATTCCCTTCGGCAATAACTTTACCGGCGTTCAGCAGCACTATATTTCCACAATACTCTGCTTCTTCGAGATAGTGAGTTGTTACGAATACAGTTGTTCCTTCAGCTGATAATTCGTGAATTAAGTCCCAAAAATTTCTTCGCGAAATTGGGTCAACTCCACTCGTAGGTTCATCGAGGAAGACTATTCCGGGTTTGTGAATTACCGCCGTTCCCAATGCAAGCCGCTGTTTTATTCCTCCCGGCAAATCACCCGTTAAAATGTTTTCTTTTCCTTCGAGATTTGAAATTTTCAGAACCCATTTTTTTCTATCGTTTAATTCTTTTCCTTCAAGTCCGTAGACTCCGCCGAAGAAAGATATATTTTCTTCCACAGTCAAATCATTATAAAGGGAAAATTTTTGCGACATATAGCCGATGTTCAATTTCACTTTGTTCGGCTCGTTCTTTATACTGAAACCGCTTACCAATGCGTCGCCTTCGGTCGGTTCCAATATTCCGCAAAGCATTTTAATGGATGTCGTTTTCCCCGCACCGTTTGCGCCGAGGAAACCGAAAATTTCTCCCTTTTTCACTTTAAAGGAAATATGATCAACGGAAACAAAATCTCCGAATTTTTTTGTCAAGTTATTTACTTCAATTGAATACATCAGTAAATTTTTCGTCCTATGGATTTGAATAATTTTATTTGTGAAAGTCTGACTTCTATACGTGCAAATAGTAGTTCAGTTTCGGCTTTGAACAACTGTGTTTCGGCATCCGTTAGTTCTGAAGCTGATGCCATTTGCTGATTGAATAAATCGTTGGTCACTTTCAAATTTTCTTCCGCCGATATTACAGCAAGTTTTTGTGTTTCTACTTTTGCCTGTGCCGATTGAAAATCCATATAATTTTTTATCACTTCGGTTTTTATATTTTCTTTCAGCAAATCAAATTGATTTGATATCTGCGTATATGCCTGCTCTGCTTGAGTTACCTGCGCTGAAGTTTTGCCCCAATCGAATACATTCCAATTTACCGCAATACCAACTTCCCAAGTATCGGCGAATTTATCTTCCAGTGGTAGTATCCTTTGGTTCGGACGGTTATAGTAGTAATTTCCGAATAGGGAAAGATTAGGAAAATATCCCGACTTTGCGCTTTCAATATTTTTCCCGGAAGCTTTTTTTCTCAAGCTAAATGATATGATTTCTTTCCGGTTCTTTAATGCTTCGTTCAGCAGTTCATTAAGATTATAAGAAGAAGCGGAATTATCATCTGCATTCCATGCTACTTCAGTAGTTTCAGTCAAATTAATTCCTATGGCTTTATTAAAAAATGTTCGCGCAATATTTTTTCTGTTTTCCGCTTCGATTAAAGAAGATTCAATTTTTTTCGTTTCCAATTCAATTTTCAGAAGTTCGTTCTTTTTAATTAACCCCGCTTCATAACTGTTCTTTGCATCCCTGTAATGTTCTTTCATATTTTTGAAACTTTTTTCCAGTAGTTTAACTGCTTCCTGCGCCTGGAGATAATTGAAATAAGCTTCTGTTATTTTCATTGCTTCGTTATTAGTCTCTGCCGTAAAATCATTCCTTACAGCATCTGAGTTTAATTTAGCTGCAGATTTAAGCGATGAAAGTTTGAATCCCATAAAAACGGGCAATTGAAACCCGGCTCTTAAAATATAATTGTTCAAAATCGGATCTTGAATTTTTATTGGGACAGGGGAAAAAGGCGCTGTAAATTCGAACGGAGGGATATCGCTGAGTCTGTTGTAAATAAATCCCGCCGAAATTTGAGGATAGAACTGGGATGAAATTTCACTCACCTTTGCTTTCGCGCTTATGATTTTTGCTTTATGAATATTTAACGATTTGCTATTGGATAGTCCGATTTCAAGACTTTTTTCGAGCGTAAATTCCTGAGCGCTCAAAATTCCGGTTGCAATTAATAATATTAAAATAACTCTTTTCATTTTATCCTCGTTAAGATGCTTCTTTTATTAAATGAATGAACACATTCTCGAGCGAAGGAGCTATAACCCGCGTGCTTTCAATTTCAATTTTATGTTCTTTTAACTGGTTCTTTATTTTTTCCATGTCAAAATCTTGATCGAGTACAATATTCAGTCTATCGCCGAAAGATTGAATTTCGTAATTTTTCTCTTTAAGCAAAACACGTGCTTCGGAAATAGGGTTGCAAACAACTTCCAAAACAGATTTACGAGTTGATGCTTTAACATTTTCCGGTGTATCTGCAATTAAAATTTTGCCCTTGTTCATTAGGGCCACACGAGAGCATCTTTCCGCTTCGTCGAGATAAGGAGTTGTAATTACAACGGTTAAACCTTCGGCGAGCAATTCGGAAAGAATTTTCCAGAAATCACGTCTCGATACCGGATCAACTCCTGTAGTCGGCTCGTCGAGAAAGAGTATTTCCGGTTTGTGAATCAAACTGCAGGCAAGAGCTAGTTTCTGTTTCATTCCTCCGGATAATTTCTCAGCCGGACGATCTCTGAACTGTTTAAGGCGTGTAAATTCGAGCAATTCGTTTCGTCTTTCTTCAAAATTTTCAACATTATGAATTTCGGCGAAGAATTCGATATTTTCATCGATCGATAAATCACCGTAAAGACTGAATGTTTGGGATAAATAACCGATTCGCTCTTTTATATCGCCTTTATCTGAAAATGAATCTTTAGCGAATAACCGCACCGTGCCCTTGGTAGGCTTCAATAAACCGCATAAAGTACGGATTGTAGTCGTCTTGCCCGCACCGTCGGGTCCGACCAATCCAAACATTTCACCCTTGCGGATATTGAGAGTTATTCCATTTACGGCTTTAACGCCGCCGTAATATTTATGAAAATTCTCTATTTGAATAATGTATTCCATTATAGTGCTATTTCCACGTCAACAGGCATTCCGCCTTTTAATTTATTTTCAGGATTATTTGCTTTGATTGTAACCTTGTAAACCAGTTTTGTTCTTTCTTCTTTTGTTTGAATTGTTTTAGGAGTGAATTCCGCCTCCTCGGCAATTTGAGTTATTTTTCCTTTTATCGGTGCATCGGGAAATGAGTCGGAATAAATGCTAGCTTCCATTCCTGTGCTTATTTTACCCAAATCTGTTTCGCTTATATATATTTCAATTTCCGCTTCGGAACCGTTCAATATATCGCAAAGAACCGAATAAGCAGGAATGATTTCACCAATTTCGTAATAAAATTCAGATATAAATCCTGAAGTCGGAGATGTAATTATCGCATCGTCAATATTATTTTTTACCAAAAGAACCGCCGCCTCTGCAGCTTTAACCGCTGCTTCCGCTTTTTTGAGCTCTTCGGGTCGAGCAAAATTTTTGATTTTCTTATTGGCTGCTTCCGCTTGTTTTAACCTTGCTTCGGCGATTTTTAAACGTGAACTTGCATCATCCACCTGTTTTTCCGTTGCTGAATTGTTCTCGAATAGCTGATTAATTCTATCAAAATCCTTTTTTGCCAGTTCGAAATTTGTTTTTGCTTGTGAATATGCCTGGTTAGCAGAAGTGATATCTTCTTTACGGGCTCCGTTTTTCAGCAATTCATATTGTGCTTTAGCAGCTGCGAGATTCGCTTCAGCCTGCATTAATTGATAATCCAATTTTTGATGGTCGATTACAGCTATTGTATCCCCTTTATTAACCAAGCTGCCTTCTTCGACGTTAATCGAAATTATTTTACCCGGCACTTGTGCAGAGACCGAGAAACTTTTTATTTCTACTATTCCGGATTCCGAAATGGTATTCCTATCGCCGTTTCCACAGCCTGAAAGTAAAACTGCCGAAAAGATCAGCGCTAAAATTATCTTATTTGTTTTCATTTTTCCTTTCCTTAATTTGCTTCAAAATTTTTCTTCCTTTTGGGGTTAATATTCCTGTTAAAATTATATTCCAAGTAGTTTCAATTGCCTGTTTTACTGAAATGTTGGTATTAATTAAGAATTCCGGAGTAATTACTCCGTTTGCAGCAGAAAGGAGAATGTTTATCATTAAAATCGGCGGTTGGTCAATTACCAGATTTTTTTCTTTCCCTTCTCTAACACAATTTATCAAATTATTCAGTATCATTTCCTTCCTGAAATTTTCAATCCCTTTCCAAATATCGGAGCTGTAAGTTTGAAGATCTTCGAGCCATTCGCCGGAAAGTTTCTGTGACCTCTGTGCGATAAAAGCAAAAATGTAATACATTTTCTCTATCGGATTGAGATCGGAGTTCATAATATTTTCAATTTCATTTCTGATTCCCGATTTAATATACTCAACCACGCCAATCAGTAAATCTTTTTTGGTAGGGAAATGCTTATAAATGGTTTTCTTGCTCATTTTAAGCGTACGAGCAACTTCATCTACCGTTGTTTTGTAGAACCCCTTACTCAAATAAATATTTTCTGCAACTTTAATTATTCGTAATTTTTCTGCACTCATATCAAAGGAAACTAATTTTGTTTTTTTCGTTTCCAATATAGCAAAAAGGAAACTAAAAAATCAAATAAAGTTTCCTGTGTTTCTTAACTTTATGTGCTATGCCTAAATGGAAATAGATGAAGAATTGAACGCTTTTATTTATTCTATGTATTCTCCTTTACCAAACGTAATATTGGAAAATAAGGTGAGAAATTAAGTCTGATTGATGAGAATGTAATTTTATCGAATTGTTAGTGGTTTTCAAATTTATAGAAAACCACTAACTAAAATTCTCTTTGGGATAATATCAAAAGAATCAGCCTGATTCTAATAATACAAGATTTAAAACAAGCGCCGGGAAAAATGTCATTGCTAAATTTTAGCAGTTAAATCACATTGTAAACTATGCCGACTTGAAGAGCTTGTTTCATTTGAGTCTTCAAAGATTGATTTTTCTCGTAGATCAATAAAAAGTTGAAGTTAACATTCAGCCAAGAATTAATTTTTGCTATAATATTATTATCCCATCTTATATCCCAAACGTCGATATGCTCAAAACGGGTAAACAGCCGAAGCTTACTTTGCATTTTCAAATTTGTATCAATTGTAAACTCACTACTGCTTACGGATTCCATTCCCGTTTCGAGTTTAAATGCCTCGATCCTGTTTGACGTGGACTTGTCGTCGGAATATTGCCTGAATCTATTTGTAAACGTTTGCTGCAGAGCTATTCCAAGTCTTATTTTGAATATTTTTGTTTTGTCGTAGTTAAAACCGATACTCTGACTTATATAACCGGGATCGAAGAAATCGGCAATTTTCTGTTTCGGCTCTTTATCATAATTAAAACCTTCGGTAATTTGAGTTCGGAGTGTGTTCGAAAAATAGGGATCGACTTTCCAGCCAACATTATATGAGAGTACACTTTCGACGTACAATTCGTTATCGTTGGTTCTAAATTTTTGAGATCCGATTTTAGTCCTGCCGAATGCAGCCTTCACTTGGTTTTTCAACATCCAAGTATCGCTTTTGTAATTTAGGTTAAAGTTGCCGGTTAAAGTCCAAGTGAGAGAATTCTCACCACCTTTTACCCAGTTCTTAAATGAGATCTGGCTGATATTCAATCCGGTATCAAAGGAAGGAAGCCATTTATAATAAATTGAATCGGGCGGTTTTGAAAATATGGAATTGAAGGATAATATGAGAAGCAGTGTTAATATTTTTCTTATCATTTTGAAACCTGTTAGATGGTTTTTTTGTAGTTTAATATTTTGAGTTCACAAAATTAAGAATAATAGTTTATAATTCACCATAAGAAAGTAGAAAATAAAATAAATGGATAAATTCCAATTAGTAACTAATTACAAACCTTCGGGTGATCAACCGCAGGCAATTAAAGAACTGAGCGAAAATATACTTCGTGGTACAAAACATCAGGTGCTACTTGGCGTTACGGGCAGTGGTAAAACCTTTACTATGTCCAATGTTATTGCTCAGGTAAACAGACCTACATTAATAATTTCACACAACAAAACATTGGCGGCTCAGCTTTATTCTGAATTTAAAGCGTTTTTCCCTCATAACGCCGTTGAGTTCTTCATAAGTTATTACGATTACTATCAACCAGAAGCTTACGTAGTAAAAAACGATTTGTACATCGAGAAAGATTTTTCGGTTAACGAAGAGATTGACCGGCTGAGATTAAAGGCGACTACGGCTTTAATTGAGGGGCGCAGGGATGTGATAATTGTTGCCAGTGTCAGTTCGATTTACGGTATCGGAGCGCCGGAAGAATATGCCAAACAGATTGTGTTCATAAAAAAAGGTGCGGAAATTGAGAAGAAACAATTGTTAATGTCGCTGATCGATATTTATTACATCAGGAATGATGTTGAATTTACTCGCGGAACATTCCGTGCCCGAGGTGATGTGGTTGAGATAATTCCGGCTTATCAGCACGAAGAGGCTGTAAGGGTTGAATTTTGGGGCGATGAGATTGAGCGTCTTTCGATAATCGATTCAATTACAGGAGATGTTATAAGGGAAGTGGATTCGGTTGCTATTTATCCGGCAAAGTATTTTGTGACTACTAAGGAGCAGGTTCAAAGAGCCATAGTTACAATCGAAGAGGAATTAAAAGAAAGGCTAAATTATTTTTGGAAAGAAGAAAAGTATCTTGAAGCTCAGCGATTAGAGCAGCGTACAAAATACGATATCGAGATGATTAAGGAAATAGGGTATTGCTCGGGTATAGAAAATTATTCCAGACATATGGAGGGCAGACCACCCGGATCGCGTCCATCCTGTTTGTTCGATTATTTCCCGAAAGATTATCTTCTTATAATTGATGAATCGCACGTTACGATTCCACAGATAAGGGGAATGTACAACGGGGACAGGGCGAGGAAAGAAACGCTGGTTGAGCACGGTTTCCGTCTCCCTTCAGCACTCGATAACCGTCCGTTGAAATTTGAAGAATTCGAGGCTTTGGTAAACCAAGCTATTTATGTTTCCGCCACTCCGGGTGATTATGAATTAATTAAAAGCGGCGGAGCTATAGTAGAACAGATTATTCGTCCTACAGGATTACTCGATCCTGAAATTGAAGTACGCCCGGTAAAAAATCAAATTGACGACTTACTCGATGAAATAAGAATTAGAGTCGAGAAGAACGAAAGGGTTCTTGTAACTACTCTAACAAAAAAAATGGCCGAGGATTTAACGGATTATCTCGAACGCCTTAATATAAAGGTACGTTATATTCACAGCGATATAGATGCGCTTGAAAGGGTCGAAATTATAAGAGACCTGCGAATGGGCGATTTCGATGTTTTAGTCGGGGTTAACTTACTTAGAGAAGGGCTCGATCTACCGGAAGTATCTTTGGTAGCGATAATTGACGCCGACAAGGAAGGATTTTTAAGAAGCGAAAGATCCCTTATGCAAACTGCTGGAAGAACCGCAAGAAATGCAGGCGGTAAGGTGATTATGTATGCGGACAGGATTACCGATTCTATGAAGAAAACAATTGATGAAACTAATAGAAGACGAAAAGTTCAAAAGGAATACAACGAAAAACATGGGATTACTCCCAAAACTGTATTCAAGAGTAAGGAAGAAATTATGGCTTCCACTTCTATTGCAGATATGCGTAAAAAAGAAGATTATGAAGACACTTCCTTTACTAAAGTTGCAGAACCTGTAATTAGATATATGTCGAATGAGCAAAAACAGGAATTAATAGAGCAAATGGAAGAAGAAATGCTGCAGGCGGCAAAGGATTTGGAATTTGAACGCGCAGCATTGTTGAGGGATGAAATTGAAAAAATGAAAAAATTACTGAAATAAGTAATACAATTAGTAAGCAGATTATTAAATTTTATTCTTCAATCAACAGATTTAACCAGAAGAGTGGTGTTGAAAAATCAATTGGGGGAAATTAATATTCCTTTATTTCCCGGAGGAATGCATAATTCTTTACACAATTCACAACAGGTAAAATATTAATTAATCCTCAGTTATTTCAGGATAATGCTGTAACAACAATAAAAAATGCGCTTATAGGTTTGATAATTAAAGGTATTAAATTTGAGAAAATCGGTTCAAAAGAATATGAAGTGAGATATTTCGAAGAATATAATATTAACGTAAATGAATTTACTTTTACAATTAATAAATAAGATAAAATAATTTACGAAAATCTAGTTACACTTGATCCCAACGTTGAATATGAGTTTTCCAGCGAATGCGAAAGTAGAAACGATATAGAATTCTATTTCAAACTTTCATTTTGGTTTAAGATAAAAACGCCTATCCTATAGGGTATAATCCAAACACTTATCAATTGTGAGTGGATTCAACTAATCCTGTGAGTATCTTAACAATAATGAATAAAATCTCTCTATGAACCGGTTCTAACAAGATATAGCCAATTTAATAAAATTTTGTATTTTAAATGAAAATGCATTACAAATTTTAGAAAATTTGTAAATAACAATGGTAACACATACAAATAAAAATCTCGCCGCAATTTATACTTCCATCCGCAACATTTTAGAAAATTCCCGCGAACGAGTAATTCAAAACGTAAATTTTGAAATGGTGAAGGCTTACTGGAAAATTGGTGAAATAATTGTTGAGGAGGAGCAACAAGGGAAAGCGAGAGCCGAATACGGAAAGTATTTGTTGAAGGAATTGTCCGTTAAACTTACAAATGAGTTTGGGAAAGGTTTTGACGAAACAAATTTAAGAAATATGAGAGGATTTTATAAAGCATTCCCAATTCGTGACGCACTGCGTAACGAATTGGATGGGAAGTCAAAAAGTACCACGGCACAGCGCCAATTAGAGAATTCATCAACTAATACCGAAGTGAGCCGTAAGGCGGAACCGGAGCTTAGAACCGAGTTGTCGTGGACTCATTACAGACTGCTTTTGAAAGTAAAAAACCATAAAGCCCGTTATTGGTATATGAACGAGGCTGCAGACAACGGCTGGAGCACAAGGGTTTTGGAACGTCAAATCAATTCATTCTATTACGAACGGTTGCTCAAGAGTAAAAATAAAACTCTGCTAAAAAAAGAAACCGCGCAAAGCGTCGCAAAAGTTTCACCGGAAGACATACTAAAAGATCCATATGTTCTCGAGTTCCTCGATTTAGCTGATAAAAATATCTATCGTGAATCCGATTTGGAACGCGAACTGATTGATAAATTGCAAAACTTCCTGCTTGAATTGGGTAAAGGCTTCAGTTTTGTTGCCAGACAGAAGAGAATAATTACAGAGGACGAAGATTACTACGTGGATTTGGTGTTCTATAATTACATCCTTAAATGTTTTGTTTTGATAGATTTGAAAATCGGCAAACTGACTCACCAGGATATTGGACTGATGGATATGTACGTTAGGTTGTATGAAGAAAAGTATAAAATTGAGGGTGATAATCCGACAATAGGGATAATCCTCTGTTCGGATAAAAATGAAACTTTCGTAAAATATTCCGTGCTCAATGATAGCAAACAGCTATTCGCTTCGAAATATCAACTATATCTCCCAATCGAGAAAGAGCCGGCGGAACAGTTAAATAGAGAAATAAATATTATCAGAGAACGCGAAATTAAATACGGAGCGCAAAAACATTCGCACAAAATTATGCCGTGGGAAAAAGAAGGGGATGTATTTGTGAGATTTTTGTATTTTAGTTAACATAATTTGCACCATTAGATAAAATAGTCGAAATTTCTATGGATGGAAGGTCGTTGAATATTACAGAAGAAAAGCTGGAAAAACTGAAAGAAATTATTCCCGAAGCTTTTACCGAAAATAAAATTGATTGGGAAAAACTTAAAGCTACTCTAGGCGAAGATATTGAATTTAAAAACGAACGCTATGTTCTAAACTGGGCGGGAAAATCCGATGCTTTCCGAGCGCTGCAAGCCCAAACCACTGCGACGCTGGTTCCGGCTAAAGAAGAGTCCGTTAATTTTGACAATACCGAAAACATCTTTATTGAAGGCGAAAATCTTGAAGTGTTAAAAGTATTGCAAAAAGCATACTTCGGCAAAATTAAAATGATTTATATCGACCCGCCTTATAACACCGGCAACGACAATTTTATTTATCCCGATAAATTTTCGGAAACAAAAGAAAAATATTTAAGCCGTATTGGCGATAAGGACGAAACCGGTTATTTAACACGCGAAGGTCTATTCCGCAAAAACAGTAAGGATAGCGGGCATTACCACAGTAACTGGCTTTCTATGATGTATCCGCGTCTTTTTCTCGCTCGTAATTTACTGCGCGACGACGGCGTTATCTTTGTTTCCATCGATGATAATGAAGTGCATAATTTACGCCTTTTGATGAATGAAGTGTTTGGGGAGGAGAATTTCTTTTCAACCATTATCGTACGAGCTAATAGTAGAGGACAGACGTATAAACAAATAGCAAAAACTCATGAATATATTCTTGTTTACACAAAAAAGGATGAAACTGAACTTTATGAGATTGATAAAGATGATGAAGCGGATGATTTGAATTTAATAGATAATATTGGAAAATTTAATATTAGAGAATTAAGAAATAGAAATCCCAAATTCGGTAAGCATAATCGACCTAATCTTTTTTATCCAATCTATATCAATCCAAAATCCATTGATAAAGACGGTTTTTATCCAATTTCATTAACTCCTGATGTAAATTATAAAATAAAAATTTATCCTTATAATTCCGAAGGAAGGGAAAGTTGTTGGCGTTGGAGTAAAAATAAGGTTATTAAAAATATAAGTGAATTAACTCTGAATAGTAATCTTGTTGCAAAGAAAAAATATGATGGTAGTTTTGGAATTTATGAAAAGTATCGTAAAAGCACTTTTAAACCAAAAACAATCTGGTCAGATAATAAGTTTTTAACAGAAACAGGAACAGTTGAATTAAAGCAACTAAATTTTAACGCAGAATTTGATTTTCCGAAGCCAACAAGTCTTATTAAACAATGTGCCGCTTTGGCGACAGCAGAAAATGACATAATTCTCGATTTCTTCGCCGGTTCTGCAACAACAGCCCACGCCGTTCTTGATTTAAATAAAGAAGACGGCGGAAAAAGAAAGTTTATACTTGTGCAGCTGCCCGAAAAAACGGACGAAAAAAGCGAGGCATACAAAGCCGGATATAAAACCATTGCGGAAATAGGGAAAGAGCGAATTCGGAGGGTAATAAAAACAATTGAGAATGAAGAATTGAAAATTGAAAATGAGAAAGGTAAAAATCTTTTCGCAAATGAAAACAAAAATTTAGATTTGGGATTTAAAGTTTTTAAATTGAAAGAATCCAACTTCAAGATTTGGCGCACAAAAATAGAAACAGAGGAAGAGCTTGTCGAGCAATTGCAGCGGCATCTCGAACCGTTGGATGAAAACGCAAAAACCGAAGACGTTCTTTACGAGCTGCTGTTGAAATCCGGCGTACAGCTAACGGCAAAGATTGAAAAGAAAAGCGGTTTTTATCTTGTAAATAATACTGAAATTGCTTTAATTTTAGACAATGTTGACGAGAAAATAATAAAAGCGGTTATAGATACCAAATCGCAAAAAGTAATTACATTGGATCGTCTTTTTAGAAACAACGATCAATTAAAAACCAACACAGCGCTTCAAATGAAAGATGCGGGAATTGAGTTTAAGGTGGTGTAGAGATGAAGCCGTTTATTCCCCATGAATTACCGCCTGAATTAGAATGGCAGAAATTAGTTCCCTTAATAGGCAAGGCAAACGCGGCTATAGCCAGATATGACGGTCTGCTCCAGAGCCTGATAAATCCGGGAGTTCTGCTTTCTCCTATTACTACAAACGAAGCTGTGCTTTCCTCAAGAATAGAGGGAACCCAAGCCTCTCTGGGAGAAGTGCTTGAACACGACGCGGGGCTTGATACCGGAAAATCCCCTTCAATAAATGAGGATATTGTAGAAATAGGAAACTACCGCAAAACATTACGAATCGCGGAGGAAGAACTGAAAAACCGCCCTTTAAGTCTTAATTTTATTAAAAACCTGCACGCCGTCCTTCTGGATAGTGTGCGTGGGAAGAATAAGGAGCCGGGACAATTCAGAACAGACCAGAATTGGATAGGCAAAAAGGGAACGCCGATCGAGAATGCCCGTTTTGTGCCACCTGATCCTTTGATACTACCTGAGCATTTGGAAAAATGGGAAAAATTTCTAAATAGCACTGATTATGAAGACACACTGGTACAACTTGCAATTATCCACGCTCAATTTGAAATACTTCACCCTTTTAAAGACGGCAACGGACGTATCGGGCGATTGCTGATTCCTCTTTTTCTGTATATGAAAAAAACGCTGAACAGTCCGATGTTTTATTTAAGCGAATATCTGGAAACACACAGAGAAGCATATTATGACAGTTTGTTGAGTGTTACCTCCGAAAACAATTGGCAGGGTTGGGTTGAGTTTTTTTTACAGGCTGTTATAATACAGTCGCATACTAATATTTCAAAGGCAAAGAATATGCTGTCTTTGTATGAAGAATTAAAAGCAAGATTTGTCGATATTACACATTCACAGTATGCTGTTTCGGTGTTGGACGCTTTTTTCAAAGCACCTATTGTCAATACAGGTCATTTTATCAAACTTTCCGAAATACCCAATAAAGTTACGGCAAACGATCTGTTAAGAAAACTGGTAAAAGCAGGTATTATTAAAACATTACGGAAAGGGCAGGGAAGAATGCCCGCGGTTTATGCGTTGCCGGACTTGATTAACATTGCGGAAGGGAAAAAGATCCTATGATTTTGCGTAAAGCAGAATATAAACAAGACACTTTGAGTAAAGTATTTTCTCGTTTGCTTTACGCAAGAGTATTTGCTGCTGTTGGACTTTACGCTAAGTTATTTATTGAGGGTAGCAGATGAAACTCCACTTCGACCCGAATCAGCAATTTCAGTTAGATGCAATAAACTCTGTTGTAGAAGTCTTTGAAGGACAACCGTTAAATCAAGGGGATTATGGCTTTTCGATAAGCAGCGGTAGTTACATGTTTAGCGAGAACGGCGTAGGCAATCGTCTTGAAATAACCGAAGAGCAAATTCTCAGAAATGTTCAAGAGATTCAAAAGAAAAACGAACTGCCGGTTTCGGAAAAATTGGACGGTATGAACTTTTCAGTAGAAATGGAGACCGGCACCGGTAAAACTTATGTTTATCTCCGCACAATTTACGAGTTGAACAAAAAATACGGATTTAAAAAATTCGTTATAGTTGTTCCGTCAATTGCCATTCGCGAGGGTGTTCTTAAAAATCTTGAAATAACTTTTGAACATTTCCAAAATCTTTACGATAAAACTCCGGTTAATTATTATGTCTATGATTCCAAACGTGTTTCCAATCTCAGAAATTTTGCGATAAACAATCACATTCAAATTCTCGTTATCAATATAGATTCATTTGCCAAAGATGAAAACATCATTAACAAACCCAATGACAAACTGACAGGTAAAAAGCCGATTGAATTCATACAAGCTACCTTTCCAATAGTAATAGTGGATGAGCCGCAAAATATGGAGACAGAAATAAGAAAAAGAGCAGTTGAAAATCTGAATCCTCTTTGTACCCTCCGATATTCGGCAACACATACAAACCGATATAACATGGTTTACAGCCTTGACCCGGTAAAGGCGTACGACCTTGGGTTGGTAAAACAAATTGAAGTGGATTCCATTGTTACCGAAAATGATTTTAATGAAGCATACATTTGTCTGGAAAAAGTGACTGCGACAAAAACTCGTACTTCCGCTAAAATCAAAATAGACGTGAATACTCCGAATGGTGTGAAAAGAAAATCCGTTACCGTAAAAGTCGGTGATGATTTATACGATTTATCCAATAGAAGAGAGATTTACAAAAGCGGCTATATTATCAACGGAATTGACGTTTCCGAAAATTTAATCGAGCTTTCAAACGGTGAAACTATCTTTGTGGGGGATACATACGGCGGTCTTTCGGATGAGGTTATGAAAGTCCAAATCCGAAAAACGATTGAAGAACATTTTTTAAAGGAAAGAAAGCTTAAAAGCAAAGGCGTAAAAGTGCTATCTCTTTTCTTTATTGACCGTGTGGCTAATTACCGGAACTATGATTCGGACGGAAATCCGGTTAAAGGCAAATTTGCCAGATGGTTTGAAGAAATATATCGGGAAATATCATCTAAATCGGTATATAAAGATTTAATTCCGTTTGATGCTGAAGATGTCCATAACGGCTATTTCTCCGCGGACAAAAAAGGCAAATGGAAAGATACAAAAGGAAATTCACAAGCTGATGACGACACCTTTAAATTGATAATGAAAAACAAAGAAAAGCTATTGGATATTAACGAACCTTTGCGTTTCATTTTCAGCCATTCTGCACTGCGTGAGGGTTGGGATAATCCGAATGTTTTTCAGATTTGCACTTTGAACGAGACACAATCCGAGTTGAAAAAAAGGCAAGAAATCGGCAGAGGTTTAAGGCTTGCCGTCAATCAGCAAGGAATTCGCATCCAGGACGCTAATATTAATCGATTAACGATTGTTGCTAACGAATCGTATGAAGATTTTGCCAAACAATTACAAACGGAAATTGAAGAAGAATGCGGAGTATCTTTCAAAGGCAGAATTAAAAACAAACGGAAAAGAGCAACGGTTAAATACCGAAAAGGTTTCGAGCTTAAAGATAAATTCAAGGCAATTTGGGATAGAATAAAGCACAAAACTACATACCGCGTTGAATATAATACCGAAGAACTTATTAAAAGAGCCTCAAAAGAAGTTGTGCAAATGCCTGCAATTAGAAAGGCAATAATTAAAACAACTAAAACCGCTCTTGAATTTAATAAGACCGGAATTGTTATGGAGACTAAAGCTTCTTATGCTGCATCGTTAGACGGTCTGTTCCAAATACCGGATGTACTTTCTTATATTCAAGAGCGCACGGAACTTACGCGCTCGACAATTTTTGAGATACTTAAAAACTCGGGTAGAATTGGAGAAATATTAATTAATCCCCAGTTATTTCTGGATAATGCAGTAATAGCAATAAAAAATGCGCTCACCGATTTGATGATTGAAGGCATTAAATATGAAAAAATCGGTTCTAAAGAGTACGAAATGAGACTATTCGAAGAATATGATATTCACGTAAATGAATTAACGTTTACAATTAACAAACAAGATAAAACAATTTACGAAAATCTTGTTCCTCTTGATTCCAATGTGGAATATGAGTTTGCAAAAGAATGCGAAAGCAGAGACGACATTGAATTTTATTTCAAACTTCCGATCTGGTTTAAGATAAAAACGCCGATAGGGAATTACAATCCCGACTGGGCATTAATTAAGAAGAATGAAAAAACAATCTATTTTGTAGCGGAAACAAAATCTGCGGACCAGGAATTAAGAATAAGCGAAAAGCAAAAGATAAAATGCGGTTATGCTCATTTTAATGAATTCGATGATGTTGAATATCGACAAGTGTCAACTGTTGGTGATTTGGACTAATTCTTTATTTTCGTTAACAAACTCGAAGGGGATGCAAATTTCCCATCCCCTAAAAATTTAATTTACTTCAAATAATTATTTCTCACCATATCTTTACTGTTCCAAGGAGCGGGATTTCCGCCAAGGTATTTATGGAACCATTCCAGGTGGGCGTTATAATAGAGGGGCATTGAGCGGAGGGAACTTGGCCAATGTCCGTCGTTCTTGAATATTATCAATCGAGAATCGATTCCTTTCAACTGCAAATTAGTAAAGTAGCGAATGCTTTGTGTATAAGGAATTCTGTAATCTTTTTCTCCGGTAATAATCAAAGTGGGCGTCTTAAAATTTTGTACGTATTTGCTCGGTGATTTGGATTCATAATCTTTACCCAAGTCCCAATTGGAGAACCAAAGCTCTTCGGTTTCTTCCGCAAATTCCGAAAGATCGTAAATACCCATCATCGAAGCTAGGCATTTGAAACGGTCGGTTCTTGCTTGCAGCAGATTCATAAAGTATCCGCCGTATGACCATCCCATTGCGCCCATTCGGGTGCTGTCCACGTAGCTTAATCTAGCCAGTGAATCAGTTACTTTCATAACGTCTTCAAGTACCTTGCCGTCCCAATCGCGGGAAATTGCCGCAGTGTATTCTTGTCCGTATCCAATCGAGCCGTGCGGATTTGGAAAGGCTAGAACGTATCCCGCCGCCGGATAAACTTGCCAATCGAAGCGGAAGGAATCCATCCATTGATACTGGGGTCCGCCGTGAACATTTATTACAAGCGGATATTTTTTGTTGGGATCGAAATTGTGCGGCTTAACCAAGAATACATGAACCGGAACACCGTCGGCTCCTTTAATCCAGAGTTGTTCTGACGGTCTAAAATCCAAAGAGTCAGTCAGCCACTTGTTAAAAGATGTGATATCCTTCGCCTCTTTCGTTTCGAAATTATAAACCGCCAACTCGTACGGTTTATCAATTTGTGAATATGAAAAGACTGCGAATTTTTGATTATCGGAAATTTGGAAAGAGGCTACGACTTTATTCGGAATCAGTTTTTCTATTTCCAAGGTTTCTATATTCACCCGGAAAAGCGGTAAATAGCCTTTTTCGAATCCGGTAAAATAGATAAACTTGGAATCGGAACTCCACTCGAAATCGTTTACCCAGTTATCGAAGTCTTCCGTCAATATTTTAATTTCGTTTGTTTCTCTATCGAACAACGCAAGTTTGAATCTATCCGATTCATAACCAGGAGTCTTTTGAGTAAGATAAGCGATAAACTTTCCGTCCGGGGAATATTTCGGATTACCGTCGTATCCTTCATTGCTTTTTGTGATGTTTGTTAGATTATTTCCGTCGAGTGATACTGTCCAAACATCGGAGTTGGTTGAACTTTCGGGATTGGCAACTCTTTTGGAATCGAATGCAACTTCCGAATAACCGGGTGAAAAAACATAATGATCGCTGCCGCCAGCCGAAAACGTGGGCGAATTAAAATATCCGGGAGTCAAGTCGGTAACTTTTCCATTCGTTAAATCGAGATACATTACGTGTGTATATTGTCCGTCTTCGTATTCGGTCCAATGCCTGATAAACAAGCTATCGGCAAGGTGAGCTTGAATCGGACCGTTAATCATTTTGTCGTAAATATCATCGTTGCAATCAGGATCGGCACCGCATTCGGGAAAAACTTTCGCTTGAAAGATTATCTTTTTCCCGTCTGCTGAGAGTTTTGGAGAAGATATGCCGAGTCTGCAATCGGTAATTTTTACCGGTTCGCCGCCGTCCAGTGGAAGTTTATATAATTGCGGTGAACCATCGCGTGTGGAAACGAAGTAAATACTGTTGCCGCCTTTTTCCCAAATGGGATTATAATCTGCGGCGGGATTGTTAGTTAATTGCTTCAGGTTTGTCCCGTCGGAATTCACCAAATAAATATCGGTATTAGATTTTGCTTCGCGCAAATTGTTTTTAGTTACTGTGAATAAAACTTTCTTCCCGTCATCGGAAAGAGTAGGAGAACCGACATATGCGGTTTTATATAAGTCCTCTATCGTAATCGCTCTTTTGTTTTGAGCGGCAGACATTACTGAAAACAATAGAATTATAAGTATTACTTTTTTCATTTTTGAACCTGAATATTTTTTTTCGAAAGCGGAAATATATTTTCTTAATTTGGGATTGACAAATTGAGGTTGAGGATCTTAAAACGGTTTATTATTCATAAAGAAAAACGACCGGGTTGTAAGTAGCTTTTGTAACAAATTTATCTCTGCCAAATTGAAATTCTTAATAGAAAAACTATACCTTAAATGAATCAAGATAACTTGGATAATTTTATATGAGAAATATAATAAATAGAACGATGCAATTTAATAGTAATGAATACTATTTTTAGTATTTTCTAAAATAAAAGTATATATCAAAAAGAGCAGTATTCTTATAATTGATGTTTAACTTTAATTATTTCCGCTGCAATGCTAATCGCTATTTCCTCGGGCGTTTTCGCTTCAATTTCAATTCCGATTGGTGAAAACACTTTATCGAAAAGCTGTTCTCGAATACCGGCAGTTCGTAGTGTGTCGAATATGGTTTTTATTTTCCGTTTACTTCCCATCAGTCCGATATACTTTACGTTTTTATTAATCACAGACATCAGCGCAGCGCTGTCGCCCGCATGCATTGGGGTTGCAATTATAACATAAGATTTATTCCCTTCAAGAATCTTGTTCCCGATTTCCTCATACTTGCAAATTATAATTTCATCGGCATATTCATTCTGCTCCAAAGTAAAAACATCGTCCCTGTGATCGAAAACCACAACATAAAATCCGATTGATTTCATAATTCGGGAAACAGCCAATCCGATATGTCCACCGCCTACGATATAGGCTGTGTCTTTAATTCCGATCTGTTCGCGGTATTCCCAAGTTTCGCCTTTATCGTTGAATACGATGTTAGCGGGGAAATTCTCTCCACCGTATGTAAACTGTGAATCGGAAATAATTAAATCGCCGGCTATTCTTTTATCGATATTGTGAATTATCTTTTCAATCAGCGGTAGATGGGATGAATCGAGTTTCTTGAATATTATGGTCTGTCTGCCGCCGCAAATCAATCCTGATTTTTCGAATTTTGTTGTATTACTGTGATAAAGCCGTTTTATAGCAGTATTCTCTTCATCAAATAGAAATCCGAGTGCGAATTCCATCATATCTTTTTCCATTATTCCACCGCCGATTGTGCCGTATATTTCGGCGTCTTCGGCAACCGCCATTTTAAATCCCTGCCTTCCAGGGGATGAGGCGGAGGATTCGGCAACCGTAAGCAAAGTAACTGCTTTGCCTTCGCTAAGATAACTTTTAATAAAATGCCAGATTGAGTCGTAGTTCATATTATTCTCTTTCTAAATAAGATCAAATTTGCAATAAAACGAATATTTCTATTACGTTGCACAAAAATAGAGATAATTTTGGTTTTGCGGCTCAGTTAAAATAATTTTAAAGTGGAAAAGCAACTTTTAGCCGTTTGTAGGGAATAGTCTTCTATTATTTTTAATTGTTTAAAGAACTTATGCGATATTTCTTGATTCTTCATGGTTTAAAATTTATTTTTACGTGATTAACGAATATAAATCTAAAGTCCCGATAAACGCAATGCGTTTTTAGAGATGTTCTGCCCAATGCAAGAGAAAATATACTATTATTAAATGAGAGGAATTAATGTGAAGAATAAGTCAGTATAAAAAATAATTTGATTTTTACAAGCACCTTTATTGAGGTATCTTTGCAATATGGATAAATTTTATAAAATACCAACAACAATACAAGAATTATTTGACAATAAAGTTGAATTATTACCTTCTGTTACTGAACTTTTTGAACTTGAATTAGCCTATCTTGAATATAAAATACTTGATGCAAAAGAATACTTATTAAGAACAGCTTATGCTAAATCATATAACGGCAAGGACAGTTTACATTTTCTTAGATATTCTGAAATACCAGTAGAAGTGAGTAAAAATAGAACATCAACGGCTAATTCATATTTTAAAAACGGATTGTTTTCTACCGGATATGCTACACACAGCCTTTTTCCTTACAGAGGTAAATTTCACCCGCAATTAATTAAAGGGCTAATAAATATACTTGGAATAAAAAAAGGTGAGACAATTCTTGATCCAATGGCTGGTAGTGGAACAACAAATATAGAAGCAGCACTACTTGGAATTAATTCTTATGCAATTGATATTAGTCCATTTTGTCAAATAATGACAAAAATAAAATACGATGCTTTAAAAATAGATGTTGATTTATTGAAAAGAGTAGAACTTAATAGTGATAAATTATTCAAGTATTTCGGACAAAAAAGCATCTTACAAAGAATCGAGAAAATAGAAACAGGAGAAAAAGAAATATATGAATTATCATTGCTTGCTTATTTGGATGCTTTAGGCTATTCAAAACGAGTTGTACGTTCTAATCACGAACATCTATTTACAAAAGTTTTAAACAGATATTTAGAAACCGTAAAAAGTTTATTATCAAATAAATATTTCAACAATCAAGAATTAGGAAATTTGACTATCTTACAAAATTCAGATGCTTTAAATATTGAATTGCCAGATAATTCAATAGATGGAATTATAACATCGCCGCCTTATTCTTTTGCTATTGATTATGTTGAAAATGATAAGGACCAATTGGAATATCTTGGGTATGACACGTATAAATTAAAACAAAAATTAATTGGCCTAAAAGGGAAAACTAAAACTGAAAAAATTGAAAACTATTTTGATGATATGGACAAGTTTCTAAGCGAAGCATCAAGAGTATTAAAACAAAACAAGTTCCTTGTTATAATTATTGGTTCAAATACCAATCAAACCGGAGGAATTAGATTAGAGCAAAACGTGATAAATTCTGCCAAAAATTATAAATTGAATTTAGTAAAAAGTATTTTAAAACCTATTAAAGGAATAAGAAATACAATGAAAGAAGAATATATTTTAATTTTTGAAAAGGAATAAATATGAATAGAACAACCGAAGAAAAATTTCAAACTGTAATAAAAAAGAATACTTTTTACTTTTTCAATCCAAAATTTGAGGAAGATTATGAAGGATATATTAATTCATTAAAAGAAACATTGTTAAATGTTAAAAACAGAGTTGAAACAGAAGGCTTAAAAAAAGAAATTTTTGAAGATTTAATCTCTGAAAAAGAAAACGGATTAAGAGCGTTATTGGCACTTACAGGTTTCTCTAATGAATATCTTAAACGTCTCACAACTATTATCAGGATTGTAGATATACCGGAATTAAATAAACTTGTTTATAAGGATAAATGGTATGATGAAGCAAATCCTGACAATATTCAAGAGTGGTCTGATAGTAAAATAACTAATCTAATCAGGAAAAATGAGTTTTTTAAAAAAGGTTTAGTAAACATTTTTTTTGAAGGTGCTTCAATTCCTTTTCTTGCTGATACAATTCCTTTATTTGAGTTGAAAAAGTTAAGTATTTCAAAATTAAAATTTGAAATACCTGAAATGATAGATACTTTGATTCGTTATAAGGAAAAAGGTAGTTATTCGGGTAAAAAAGGGAATAATCCTGAAATTATTGTTGAAGATATATTAAAAAATCTTGACATAACTTGGGAGACTGGAGATTTAACTGAATTAATCGACAATGCCCCGGATAATAAAAGAACAATGGATTTTATTATTCCAAATAAGGAAAATCCATTAATTATTGCAGAAAGTTCTTTTCTTGCGACAACTTCGTCTGGACAAGGCGATAAATCAAAAACTGAAATCTCAATTGATACTTTGATAAAAGAACATTATCCGAATGCAACATTCATAGGATTTGTGGACGGTATCGGTTGGTATGTTCGTAAAGGCGACTTGAAAAGAATGGTAACTGCTTATGAAGATGTTTTTACTTTTCACAAAGACGAGTTGAAGCGTTTTGAGAAATTATTAATTGAAAAAGTAATAAAAAAATGAGCAAAATAGAATTTGAAATAAAGGGAATAGGAAAATTAATTAAAGAAGAAAAATTAAAAGTTCCTATTTATCAAAGACCTTATTCTTGGACAGAAAAACAAATTAATGAGTTACTCAATGATTTAAAAGATGCGATTAATAATGGAGATGATGAGTACTTTCTTGGAACAATAGTTTTGACTAAAATAGAAAATGATACAAAACTTGAAATTGTTGATGGGCAACAACGAATTACAACAATTACCATTTATTTTTCAACATTATTGAGTTTTTTTGAAGATGAAAACGACAAAAATTCGATTAGAAATGATTATTTAAGTAGTTGGGATAGAGGAGTAGGTGATAATATCCCAAAATTAGAATTGTCTCTTCAAGATAATGAATTTTACAAAAAATTTATTATAAACCAATATATAGAAACTCAAACAACAAAAGAATCACATCAAAGGATAAAAGCAGCTTATTCAGAAATGCTTAATTTCAATAAGAATCTATTAGAATTAAATAACAACGACATTAGTATATTAAAAGATTGGGATAATTTTATTCTAAATAATTTAAAAGTTGTTGTTATTACAGTTCCAACCGATGCAAATGCATATACAATATTCGAAACGCTAAATGATAGAGGAATTGAATTAGCTCAAATTGACTTATTGAAAAATTATTTATATTCAAAAGCAGGAAATCGGTTACAAGAAGCGCAAAATTTGTGGGTCGAAATAACATCAAAAATTGAAGCTGAAGCTAGTGAAAAAATGCTTCTTACATATATTCGTCACTATTGGGGTTCTGAATATGGATTTGTAAGAGAGCAAAACAAAGAATTGTATTCAAAAATAAAAAATAAAATACGGAATCAGACCCAAGTAATCACATTTCTTACAAATTTAAAAAATGATATAGATAAGTATTTAGCAATCTTAAATCATAGCTTATCTTTTTGGGATGATTATGATTCAAAATGTAAGGATTATGTTGAAACATTAAATTATTTTGGACTAGCACAATATCGACCATTAGTCTTAACGATTTTAAAAAAATTTAGCAATATAGAGGTTAAAAAATCTTTAAAATTATTAGTTTCTTGGATGGTAAGAAATTTGATTATGGGAAAATTAGGTGGTGGAACATTAGAAAAAGCATACATTGAAAATGCTGTAAAAATTTCAAAGGGAGAAATAACAAATGCAAGAGAATTGCGGGATGCTTTAAAAACACTAATCCCTTTAGACGGAGAATTTAAAGAAGGATTCAAAATAGCTTCGGTTAGTAAAGCAAAACTTGCAAGGTATTATTTAAGTGCTATTGAAAATTATAAACGAGATAAAGATTACCCGGAACTTTTAGTTAATACAAATCCTGACGCTATTAATTTAGAACATATTTTACCTGAAGAGGATAGTGATAATAATTATTCTAGTTTTACTGAAGAAGAGAAAAAATCGTATCTTAAAAGAATAGGTAATTTAACATTAATGAAGACAAAAGAAAATAATGATTTTAAAAGTTCTTCATTTAATGTAAAAAAAGATAAATTTAAAGATTCTGAATTGTGGATAACTAAAATGATTGCTGAAAATTATGATGAATGGAATATTGAAAATATACAGGATAGACAAAATAAACTGTCTGAATTAGCTGTAAAAACTTGGAGTTTAAATTTTGAATAATATGAACAAAATAGAAAAATATACAAACCAAATTATACAAGGTGATTGTTTGGAATTGTTTAAAGATATTCCGGATAATTCCGTAGATATGACCTTTGCAGACCCACCATTTAATTTGAAAAAGAAATATTCCAGTTATGATGACAGTTTGGAATTTCAAGAATATTTGAATTGGTGCGAACAGTGGATTTCAGAAATGGTAAGAGTTACCAAACCAATGGGTTCTATATTCTTACACAATATTCCTAAGTGGTTGACTTACTATGCTACATTTTTAAACAAATTTGCTCATTTTAAACATTGGATTTCTTGGGATGCACCAACTGCCCCTATGGGGAAATCTTTACAGCCTGCCCATTACGGAATATTGTTCTATGGTAAAAAAGAGAAAGGTACAAAGATATACGAACTTCGTTATCCACATAAACGAGATAGAAAACAAGGATTTCTATTAAAAGACTACGGAGGGAAAAAGGATAAATTGCATCCTTTCGGACCTTTGGTTTCTGATGTTTGGACAGATATACACAGAATAAAACATAATAAGAAAAGAGATCCGCATCCGTGTCAATTACCTATACATTTATTGGATAGATTAATCTTACTTTCTACCGATGAAGGAGATATTGTATTAGACCCTTTTTCAGGTACCGGAACAACTGCAATTTCTGCAAAAAGACTGGGTCGCAAATATATAGGTTTTGAAATAGATAATGAATACGTTGAGATTTCAAAAAGAAAATTGGAAGCTGTTGAACCCAATTTTAAATTAGGCGAAAGTTGGGTGAGTTTTTATTTAAATGACATCATTACAATAAGAAATAAAGATTGGGATAAACTCAAAAAATATTTCATTGTTCCAGAACCAATGAGGTCAATAGATTATAAAAAAACAGTTTTAAAAGACAAGAAACTTATCCCAAAAGAAAAGGAAGTTGTTTATGAAGTTTACAATACCTGTAAAATTTATGAAACAGAGAAAAATGGAAAAACGATTAATCAAATTGAAACAATAAAAATTAATGATTATAATGATTTTAAAAGTAAAAGAAAGGTAGTGGTGTAATGAAAGCTCTGGGCATATATAAGTCATTGGGCGAGTGGTAATTAAGTTGAAATATTGTAAATATAAATAAGCGGCATAGTAAATTGAATATTAGGTATTTCAACACACACAATGCCTCATACCCAAACCGTTATAACCAAACAAAAATTACAGACTAAAAAATGAACTTAGATAATTTCAAAATACAGATAAGAAAAATAACCGACTTTTCTGAAGATGAATGTTCAATGTTCATACCCTACCTTAAGCGAAAGGTATTAAAGAAAGGAGAGTTTTTAATAAAGGAGGGGCAGTTAGTTAATGAAATTGCATTTGTAGAAAAGGGAGCATTGCGCATCTATTATTTATCAGAGGGAAAGGAGATAAACAGCCATTTCTTCTTGGAAAATGATTATGCGGTTCCTTATTTGGATTTTCTAAAAGGAAGACCAAGCAGATATTTTATTCAAGCATTAGAAGATTGCGAATTATTTACATTCAGTGCCGAATCATTGCAAATTGCATATAATAAATCAAAAAACTGGGAGCGTTTTGGAAGAATTATAGCTGAAAGCGCCTATGCAATAGCAACCAATCGTTTTGAATCGTTTTTATTCCTATCCGCCAAAGAAAGATATTTACAAATGCTAAATGATTACCCAAGATTTATACAACGTATTCCGCTTTATCATATTGCCTCTTATTTGGGAATAGAAAGAGAAAGTCTTAGCCGCATCAGAAAAGAAATAGCAGGATAAAATAAGATTGTAACATACATCAATTTTTCCAAGGATTGTACAATATACTTTTACAGTGTTAATTTATTTAATCACTAAAAAAAGGTATATTAAAATGAAAAAAATATCAATCTACTTGGCGGTTGCACTTGCAACATTATTAACATCTTGCGGAACCTCAAACGAAATTATTATTCCAACTAGTAAAACGCTTCCGACAATTGATGATAACTACACGATAGTATGGGTCGGTAGCGGTCAGGCGTATGCTTTTGTTGACGGCAAATATGTTAGAAGCGAATCAAATGATTATGCATTTGAAGTGGTTCAAAGAAGATATGGTAACACTTGGAAATCGATAAAAAATATGCACCGTATTCATCCCGATTATGACGGAAAAGCAGGACCCCGTGAACAAACTATGTTTTTTGGAATTGAATTTTCAAAACAAGGCGATAAAATTGTTTCAAAAATTAATTCATCTTTGGGAAAAGGAACCGGAATTTCAGATAATGAATTCAGGGAGCAGGTAATTCAATTTTCCGTTGACGGCATCAGTTCCTTTGCTCCATACAATACAATGAGAATTACTCAACATTACAGATATGAGGAAGGAAAATTACTCGAGACGGTTGAATTATTTAAACTCGAAGATGGTAAAGAAACGCCTTTTGCAAAGATTGAAGAAAGAGCAATAATTTTCAGACCTGTAAAATTGGAAAATACACCAACTAAATTTGAGTAGATTATGTGGCTAAACTCAATTATAGCTTATTTTCACTTTATAGGAATTTTAGTAATGTTTTCATCACTAATTGTGGAGATAAGTTTATTAAATGGTAAAATTACAAAAGACAACATTAGACTAATTACAAAAGCAGATTTGTTTTTCGGAATTTTTGCGGGAATTACCGTAATTACTGGACTATTGCGAATGTTTTATTTTGGTAAAGGGGTTGATTATTATTTAATTAACCCCTTATTTATAATTAAATTGACTATTTTTATCCTTGTCGGACTGTTATCTGTTTATCCAACAATTACATTTCTAAAATCAAGAAAAGTTAAAGATAAAGTAATAATCCTTACCGACTTAAAGAGAATCAAGCTGATAGTTGCAGTCGAAATTATTTTTCTTTTACTTATTCCGTTTTTAGGTGTATTAGTAAGGAATGGATACGGGATTTAAAATAGCCGGACTAGAACGATGTAAATAAAATTTATAAAGGATAATTAGTATGCAACAAAAAAGAGTAATGGTAACAGGTGGCACAGGCTATATCGGTTCTTGGGTAGTGAAAATGTTACTTGAGAAAGGATATACTGTTAACTTAACAATCAGAGACAAGAGCAAGAAAGAAAAATATTCCCATCTGCAGGAAATTGAGAAGAAATGTAATGGAAAACTCATTCTTTTTGAAGCGGATTTGCTGAAAACAGGTTCGTATAAAGAAGCAATGAAAGGTTGTGAACAAGTGTTTCATCTGGCAAGTCCGTTTATTATAAACAATATTAAAGATCCGCAAAAACAGTTGATTGATCCGGCATTAAAGGGAACCATTAATGTTTTATCAACAGCAAGTGCTACACCATCTGTTAAACAAGTGATTTTGACTTCCAGTGTTGTGGCAATTTACGGTGATGCCATAGAAATGGCGATAAAGAAATTACCCGCATTTACAGAAGAACAATGGAACGAAACTTCCTCTCTAAATCACCAACCTTATTCCTATTCGAAAACACTTGCAGAAAAAGAAGCTTGGAAAATAGAGAAGGAGCAACAACAATGGAAATTAACTGTAATTAACCCGGGATTTGTAATGGGTCCCTCACTTACATCCGTAACCAATTCTGCCAGTATCGATTTTATAAATGATTACCTTTCGGGTAAATTAAAAACGGGTGTTCCAAAATTAGAATTTGGTTTTGTTGATGTAAGAGATGTTGCCAAAGCACATATACTTGCTGCGGAAACGGGGAAAACCGGAAGATTTATTTGTGTTGATAGAAGCGCAACTATGCTCGAATTTGCACAATTGATTGAACAAGCTTTTCCGGGAAAATACAAATTACCCAAAAATGAATTGCCGAAATTCTTACTCTATTTAGTTGGCTGGACACAAGGGTTAACAAAACGATTTATCCAACGCAATGTTGGCTGGCCATTAAAATTCGATAACTCAAAATCCCAAAAAGAATTGGCTATGGATTACATTGCTTTGGCTACAACCATAAAAGAGCATGTTGAACAAATAGAGAGTGAATAATAACTGTACATAATATTTAGCAATGTACTCCCAGCCAAGGATAATTGTTGAGATAAGTTTTTTAGAAAAATTGATAAAGAATTATATCAGACTAATTTCAAAAGCTGATTTATTCTTTGTGAAATTTGTTTGAATTACCGTTATTGCAGAACTTTTGGCTTTCTTCTTTTTTTGTTACTTTTGATTTTGTTGAAAAGTAAGAGTGAGTAAATCCTTACTATTCATATACTCATCATTTGGACTATTTAGAAATGACAGAAGAAATAATAAATCATATCGGAAAATTGCTGCCTTTGGAAGAGGAGGATTTGAAAATATTCCTTTCAAAGTTCAAGCCTGTTTTCTTAAAAAAAGGGGAGTACTTTATTCGTGAAGGAGAAGTGTTCAGGAAATTAGGTTTTATTGTTAAAGGAAGTATGTATTGTTCCTATCATAAAGATGGAGAAGAAGTAATTGATGAATTTTCATTGGATAATGAATTTATTACTGATTATCTAAGTTTTTTGACAGGTTCACCTTCGGAGAAAGATGTAAGGTGCATAGAAGATACCGAAATAATAGTGATAGATTTTGAAGATATGCAAGCACTATACACTCAAAAGCCAATCTTTGAAAAAGTAGGCAGAATAATGGCGGAAAATCTGTTTATAAATTGGCAGCTACAAGCAAAATCTTTAAAGATGGATGATGCAGAAACCAGGTATCTTAAACTTATTTCAAAGCGACCGGAACTTCTCCAACGGGTACCTCAATACCTGATAGCCTCGTACCTTAATGTTAAGCCCGAAACTTTAAGTCGAATCCGTAAAAAAATTACCTCTAAATAAACCTCATTTTACTTTATTGATATAGGTCAATGAAATAACCTTTCTATGAGCCCTAATTTTGTTCCATAAATTCAAAGGAAAAAGTATGGAACAATATCTCACTATGAAATTTTTGCATATACTCGGCGTAAGTATGTTTATCGGGAATATGCTTGTAACAGCTTTGCTTAAAGGATTGATTGAAGCCAATAAAACCCCCAATCTTGTTGCTTTCGGTCAAAAGTTTATTACCATAACAGATATTCTTTTCTTCGGATTGTCCACCGTTTTAATAACGGTATCCGGCATATATATGAATCCCGACTTCATAAATACTCATTACTTAGAATGGGCATTTTACCTCTATGTTACTTTAGGATTGATATGGATATTTTTCTTTATCCCCATTCAAACAAAACAATCAAAATTAGCGAAAGAATTCAAAAATAAATCGGTAGTACCCCCATTATATTGGAAATTAGAACAATATTGGAAAATCGGTGGCATTATTTCCATTATAATCACATTTATCATTTTGTATCTGATGATTATTAAGCCCTTTTAATTTCCGAATTAATAAGAATTAAGATCGATGAAAAATATAAAATGAAACACTTAGTAAATTTTTAATAACAATCCCAACATCTATAAAATCAATAGGAGGATAAAAAATGAAACTCTTAATAATTTCTCTAATATCAATTCTAACAACTTTACAACCAACAGGTCAGAACCAAATAACCGTTATAGTAGAAAACGTAAAAGACGTAAAAGGGAAAATGAGTATCGGTTTATTCGATTCGGATGAAAATTTTCCAAAAGTCGGAAAGGCTTACAGAGAAGTTGAAAAAAGAATTACCGGTGATAAATTTATTTATACTTTTTCGAATATTCCGGATGGGACTTATGGCATAGCGCTGTTTCAGGACTTAAATGAAAACGGTAAAATGGATAAAAACTTTTTAGGCATTCCTTCGGAGCCTTACGGTTTTTCAAATAATGCTTCTAAAGTATTTGGGGTGCCGGATTTTGATGATGCTACATTTTCTGTTGAAGGTAGTAATCTGACAATAAAAATAACTCTAAAATAATTTAACTATGAATTGTAGAGGTTTTATAGTAAAAGCAATTGTACTCGGAGTAAGGATGATAATCAATCTTGCAAAATTAAAATTGTTGATGATAGTCTTTTAAAAAGATAAACTTTAATTAAAATTATAAACAAATATTCTTTAAGGATAATTATTATGAAAAACAATGAACAACTACATTTAGTTCTTGGTGGTTCAGGAGCTATTGGACAAGCAGTAATTTATGAATTACTACAAAGAAATATTTCGGTAAAAGCAGTTGAACGAAGTAAAAATGTAAAAAATGTTGAAACTATTAAAGCTGATTTACTGGAATTTGAAGAAGCTAAAAATGCAATTTCGGGAGCAAGTTATGTATATGTATGCGTAGGTTTACCCTATAGCGCTAAAGTGTGGGAAACTCAATGGCCTAAATTGATCGGAAATGTAATTGATGCGTGTTCTTTAACAAATGCAAAACTTATTTTTCTTGATAATGTTTATATGTATGGACCTGCTCCATTAAGTATCCCTTTCGATGAAAATGAAAAACAAAACCCTCAAACCAAAAAAGGTAAAGTGAGAAAAATTGTAGCGGATATGATTTTAGATGCTCATAAAGATAATAAAATTGAAGCTGTAATTGGTAGGGCTGCAGATTTTTATGGGCCAAATACAAAAAACAGTATATTATACGTTAATTTTTTAGAAAATATCTTAAATAACAAAAATCCGAATTGGTTAGCAAAGTTAGATAAAGAGCATACTTATGCATATACACAAGATATTGGAAAGGCATTAGTGGAATTGGCTTTAGATAATACTACTTATGGAGAAGTATGGCATTTACCTGCCGGTAAAAAAATCACAATTGAAGAAATACTCAAAATTATAAATAATGAGTTGAATACGAATTATAAAATTTCATATACTCCTGGATTTATAATAAATATTCTATCTGTTTTTATTCCTGTTTTAAGAGAATTGAAAGAAATGTTATATCAATTTAATAATACTTATGATATGTCTTGGGATAAATTTCATAAAAAATTTCCGGATTTTAATGTAACAAGTTATGAAGAAGGAATAAGAGATATGATTAAAAGTTTTAAAAAGAAGTAAGGAATTTTGAATAAATAAAATTTGTAATAATTGAGAATAGCCTATCATAAAGATTGAGAACGAAAAATATTTGTTGAACTTCTTTGTTTCGTTTCAAGTACGTTGCATACTGCAGAGCGCATACAGAGGATATAACATCTCCCTACGGGGAAAATGCTTCCCCTTCGGTCAGGCAACTTCTCAAATCCGCAAATATCTGCCACAATTAAACGCATAATTCAAAGGGTATTAATAATGAAAAAGAATTTGTTGATCATATTAGCAATAGTATTTTTAGCAACGGGTTGTGATAAAGATAAAAATAATCCTACATCTTGTGAAAATGATAATTCACTTGATGTTATTACGACGAGAGACTTTGGAATGGGATTTAGCACATGGAGTTTCGGTCCGAATGAAGCTGATAAGGAAGAGACATATCAATTTATAGCTTCAAATTCAGACATATATTCAGAACAAATTGATAATAAAATTCCTTGGAATGCCTGGATAAACGGTACAGCTTTACCGGGTGAATTTACTGACGATATTGAATTTAGAGTGTCAAGGAAGTTAAGTAATCATCAACTATTACTATCTGTAAGCTTGTTAAATAGTGACCGTAATGATTTGGAAGAAGATTTTGATGGTTTTATTCCAGAACATAATACAATGAATGATACAATCATTGAAAATGCCTATTTCAAACACCTTCAATATTTAATTACTCAATTCAATCCGGATTACTTAGTAATTGCAATGGAATTTAATGATTTAAAATTAAAATCCGATGCGAAATGGAATGAATACAAATTATTAATGGCCAATTTACGCAGTCGTTTGAAAGCGAATTATCCGAATTTGCAATTATCCGAATCTGTTACTTTGCATAACTGGTTTAATCCCGAAGTTAATAATCCGGCAGAATATATAGCGGAAATAGCAAATTATATAAATCAGAATTTAGATTTTGCAGCTGTTAGTTTTTATCCCTTTTTTAAAGGAGAGCATAATAAATCAGAGTTTCAGCAAGCATTTGATTTTTTACATTCTCATATAAACATACCTATCGCATTTGTTGAAACGACTCATTTAGCAGAAAATTTATCCATTAGTAGTTTTAACGTAAATATAGTAAGCAGTAGTTGTGAGCAAAATGAATATCTTGAAACACTGCTGTTAAACGCATATAATCAAAATTACAAATTTGTAATATGGTGGGCATACCGTGATTATGATAAGCTTTGGGAAACATTTCCTCCGGAAATTAAAGATATTGGTAAACTATGGCGGGATACAGGTTTGCTTGATGGAGCAGGAAAGGAACGCCTATCATACAGCACATGGAAACTAATATTTGCTAAATAAGAGTTGTTGATTTTATTGCAGTAGGAATCTCTTTCATAATAGACTTGTGGGCTTTTCCTCAAATGATATTATGATATGAATTCCAAGAGATGACAAAGTACTGATATGTTGGTTTTCAATGTATTCGAAAATTAATAAATTAGTGAAAGAAATTTAAAGTCAGCAAGTAACCAAGCATATTCGATAAACTAAAAGCAGGTAAATTATGGAAAAAGTAAAAAAAGAAATTGATATTCCCCGAATATTGCATGAAATTCATGGGGAGAAAACCAGGGTATCAACTCTCACTCTTATTTATTTCACAGCTTTTTTTGCTGCAACTTTAATTATAATTCAGTTATTGCCTTATGGATTGGCTGATTGGAAATATCTGCTTTTAACTATAATTATGTTAGATATTTCGGGTGGTGTGGTAGCTAATCTTTCTACATCTACCAACAAATATTATCAGATAAAGAAGCAGCTTAGGGTTCCTTATTTATTAGTGCATGTTTTACAGCCGTTGGCTCTCTATTTGATATTTCCAGAATATCTTTACTATTTTATATTTCTTGGAGGATATACCATTCTTATTTCGCTTTTTATTAACGCAATAAAGGATAGAGAATTTCAACAAAATCTGGCATCATCGTTTTTAGTACTGGGTTTTGTTTTTTCACTTCTTTTTGATATTGATATTTATACTATATATATAATTGGCGGAATGTATATGACAAAAATAATATTGGGCTTTACAGTGAGGCGCCCTTCATTTTACGAATAATTGTGAAGGAGTTATGAGGCTTAGGAAAGAGGAATAAAATTTGGAAGAACGCTGATTTGGGTGAGTTGAAAGTTAATAGTTGACTTTAGAATTGGCTTTGCACTTTTTTCAGAATCTTAAACGCTCTTGTCTAGATTTTGGGTTCAATAACATTAATTTTTCTACCTAGAGATTATAGAGTGTTATTCTTAATGACAAATCTAGGTTAATTTTGTAATTTGTAATATAGAAATTATTTTTCCGGAATATCCGGAGTTTGCTCGGTATTGTGTAAATCGATTTTATTCTTCCTTTAAATCCTGCTTAAAAACCAAAGCCTTGCAAATAATGAATTGTTCTCCTGCTACAGAGGAATAAAAATAATGGAAAACAAAATAGAAATTTATAAAACTCCCGATAATAAAACGGAAGTAAGAGTAAGGTTTGAAGAAGAAACTGTTTGGTTAACGCAAAATCAAATGGCAAAATTGTTTCACCAAACTAAGCAAAATATTAGTTTGCATATCAATAATTGTTTTAAAGAAGGTGAACTGACGAAAGATGCAACTGTCAAGAAATACTTGACAGTTCAGCAGGAAGGTAATCGCTCTGTGAAACGAAATATAGAGTATTATAATCTTGATGTCATTATTTCAGTTGGCTACAGAGTGAAATCATTAAGAGGCACACAATTTCGTATTTGGGCTACTCAGCGGTTAAAAGATTATCTGGTAAAAGGATATGCCATAAATGAAAAGCGATTAAAAGAAAAACAAATGGAAGTGGAATATCTAAAAACCGGGCTCCGCATTTTAGGAAGAACAATTGAGGAAAAAACGGAGAGTTCAAAGGAAGAAATACTTAGAATATTCAAAAACGGATTAAAACTCCTGGATGATTATGACCACAAGCAACTCGAAAGTAAAGGAAAAACAATAGGCAGAATATATTATCCTACCGTTGAAGAATTGTTGGATTTTATTCAAAGAATGTATTCGGATTTCAAATCAAATGTTTTTGCAAAATTGAAAGACGAGAGTTTTAATAGCTCGGTTAATCAAATCAAACAAACTTTCGGAGGCAAAGAGCTATATCCATCTATTGAGGAGAAAGCTGCAAACCTTCTTTATCTTATCGTTAAAAACCACTCTTTTGTTGATGGAAATAAACGAATTGCAGCAGCTTGTTTTTTATATTTTTTAGAAAAGAATAATATTTTGTTAAAAGTTACAGG
>CAZNJB010000012.1:0-76981 GCA_964573255.1 uncultured Melioribacteraceae bacterium | reverse complement strand
CTTCATACTTATTTATTATCGAAGCAAATTTATTTAATCGGTCGGATAATATTTCATCAAGTTTTTGATTCATAAAATAAAAATAATAAAAAAGTTAGTTAGATAAAACTAACTAAAATATTTTATTTAATTAATTGAATTTATTTTGAATGAGGAAGGTGGAATTACAAAATTATTAATGTGTACTTAACGGAAGAATTATACGCGGGATTTATTTCAACAGAGGTTAATATATATTTCTGCCGGAGATATTTTTTGTTAGATAGTTTTTCAGTTTCTGAGATTCGAATTCACCGTAGGAGTAGAGTTCATCTTCAACAAAGAGGGCTGGCACAATCACAAGATTTGATGGATGCTTTTCTTCGATATTGTAAACGATCAATGAAACTTCTCTGATTTCTTCAAGTAAATTTCTCAATTCCATTTCAACTTTTTTGCAGGTCCCGCAATTGGCGGCGACAAATAAAGTAAGTGTCATTAGTTTCCTTTTTTTAAGGACCAATCTATCGCCGCGGAGGTTAATTAATTGTCAGTTGAAAGACAGAAAATATTATTTCAAAAATTCCTTCAATTTGGCTTCGTCGTTGATAACCAATTTTCTCCTGTCGAAATCAATAATACCTTTTTCTCTCAAATCTGTAAGTATTGCATTTACCGTTTGGCGGGAACATGCGGTTAATTCAGCTATATCCTGGTGAGTTAAAAACGGTTTCAAAAATAATTGATCTCCAATTCTTTTTCCGTGTTCCAAAGTTTGGTTCAAGATGAAAGAAATTACCCTTTGTGAAGCATCTTTGAAAATTAATTCCTCAATTCTTTCGGAATATTTCCTTATTTTAAACCCAATCAACTTTGTGATTCTTAAATTCAATTCGGGGCGTTTTTGAATGAATGAAAGAAATTCATCTCTGCTTATTGCGCATATCAAGCAATCATCCATAGCAATGGCATAGTCGGTTCTCTCTTCACCGTCGAGTATGGAGAGTTCACCGAAAATTTCGCCCGGGTTAACCAGTGCAAGAATCATCTCCTTGCCGTCCGGGGAAGTTCTCGTCAATTTTACTCTTCCTCTTTTCAGGAAATAAATAGATTTGCTGGGTTCTTTTGCAAAATAGATGGGCTGAGATTTTTCGATTTCCTGCATTGTTGTAATTGTGCTTAGCTGCTGCATTTCTTCTTTTGTTAAATCGGAGAACAGATTGAAATTTTCTAAATACCAAAGTTTTGATTGTTCTGCCATTTATTCCTCAATATTGTTTTGCTTAAAATAATAAGTATATAGTCATCTTGTCAAATGGTTGCTGGGGATTTAAAAATTGGGGTATTCAAATTTACCCAAATGTGAGTTATTTACTGTCAGTCATACGACAGTAAATAGAATTTTATTGCCATAGTTTTAAAGCAATAAACAGTAAATGCGTGAAAAAGATAATATACATATTAATAATAGCAGGAATAATAAAAATTGAGATTTTTGCTCAAGCCTGTTGTACAGCCGGCACTCCTATTTTAGGGGCGTTGGAAATATCTTCCGGTAGCAAAGGAGTATTGGATATCGGTTTTACTTACGAAAGGAATGTACTGCAAGATGTTTATGAACGCGTGTCGAGATTGGATGACAATACACGCGAGAGATTAACCGACTCGTTTTTGCTTGAATTGAATTTTGGTATGAGCGAAAGGTTTACTGCAACTATTCTGTCAACTTATGTAAATCAAATCCGTTTAATCCGTCCTCTCTATGGTAAAGAATCCGAATTGACCGGCAGAGGGATTGGGGATGTGCTTCTACTGTTGAAATACAATTTGATCACACTCGATATTTTTGAGCGCAGGCAGTTTTCTGTAGGGGTCGGAATAAAAGCTCCCATTGGCAGTTCCTCACTTAAATCCAACGGCTTACTTTTACCGGCGGATATGCAGCCGGGTACAGGTTCTTGGGACGGAATTCTTTGGGCTTTTTACTCAAAAGAAATAAGCGGGGATTTCCCCTTAACATATTTAATTAATATTTCATACAGAATAAATAGTGCAAACGAACGCTTCGGACAGGGCAGCGGGGGTTATGCTTTTGGTAATGAATTTATTACTAATATCGGATTAGCTTACAGAACGGATTCTTTACTGGATTTTTCAATACTCATCAGATTCAGGAATACAGTTCCGGATAAATTCAATAAAGCGGATATACCGAATACGGGAGGGAACTGGTTGAATTTAGTTCCCGGAGTAAATATTAAGCTATTTAACAATTTTGTAACTAGATTAAGTGGACAAATACCCGTATATAGAAATTTAATGGGCACCCAATTAACCACCTCCTACACGGCATCTTTTTCCGTATTCTATTCACTTAAAATTTTCGAATGATTTTTTTGAAAGGGCAGCTATGAAAGCAACTATCATAATAATTAGTTTTTTATTAATAATTTCTTGTGATCAGGTAACTGATACGCAAGCACCTACTTTGGAAGGGGAGTGGCTTGTGCCGGTAGAGCAAGTATTTGACGGGGGTCCGGGGAAAGACGGAATTCCTGCGCTGCTTAATCCCGAACTTTCGTCAGTAAGCGATATTTCATTTATGAAAGATGATGATTTTATAATAGCGGTTAAAATGGGTGAAGAAGTCAGGGGGTATCCGCATCCCATACTCGATTGGCACGAAATAATTAATGATGAAATTGGTTCGGAGAAATTTGCAGTTACTTACTGTCCGCTTACCGGTTCGGCTATTGGTTGGGGAAGAAAATTAAATGGAAAAGAGTCAACGTTCGGTGTGAGCGGTCTGCTTTACAATTCCAATTTGATACCATATGATAGATTAACCGGAAGCCATTGGTCTCAAATGCTGGATAAGTGTATTAATGGAGAGCTTATTGGGAAAGAACCAGCTAAGTTTCAAGTTATTGAAATGAGTTGGAAATCTTTTAAAAATGTTTTCCCCGATGCTCAAGTGGTAAACAGCAATACGGGACATAGCAGAAGTTATGGAGTTTATCCTTATGGTAATTATAAAACCGACCAATTTAGTTTGCTCTTCCCGATTCAACCTACCGATAACAGACTTCCGTGGAAGGAGCGTGTATTAGGTGTGGTTAACGGTTCATTTTCCAAGGCTTACAAACTGAATGAAAATTTTGACGGGAACAATGTTTTCATTGACACTCTAGCCGGGGAGGAAATAATTGTTGTGAGAAACAGTGCTGCTAAGTTCGGTGTGGTTTTTAAAAATTATTTGGGCAGCAAAAAAATAGATTTCATTCAAGCAGTTCAAGATTCCCTTCCGGTAGTAATGCGCGATTCGCTTGGGAATAGATACAACTTCTTCGGCGAAGTTGTAAACGGTCCGCAAGAGGGAGAAAAACTGGAGTGGATGAATTCTTATATTGCCTACTGGATTGCCTGGGTTGGTTTTCATCCTGCTACTTTAATTTATAATGAGTGAGGAATTAATGATGAGATTAATTTTAGTTTTATTGTTTGTATTCAATGTGATAATGGCACAGGATATATCTCATTTATTAAAAGCGTATCCGGATTGGAAAACCAATTTCAGCCGGCATTCAATCGATTTCAGCGAACTATTCTCCGGTGGAGTGCCGAAGGACGGAATACCGGCAATTCTGTTACCCAAGTTTGAGAATGTAGAATCGGCGCGGTGGTGGTTGGATGATGTGGAACCAGTTATTGCTGTTGAGTACGATGGCGAGGCTAAAGCCTATCCGTTACAAATATTAATTTGGCACGAAATAGTGGATGATTTTATCGGCGATACACCTTTAATTGTTACGTTCTGCCCCTTGTGCTACAGTGCAGTGGCTTTCGATAGAAGAGTTAAAAATATGATTCTTACATTCGGAGTTTCCGGTTTGTTGAGAAATTCTGACTTGGTAATGTACGACACTCTTACACATAGTTTCTGGCAGCAGTTTACCGGGGAAGGAATTGTTGGAGATTTTACAGGTGAAGTATTGAAAATTATTCCTGCACAAATCGTTTCTTTCGAAGAATTCAAAACAAACTATCCCGATGGAATGGTTCTTTCCAAAGATACGGGTTTCGATAGGGCATACGGCTTAAATCCATATGTTGGATATGACGATGTGGATTCGAATCCATTTTTATTCAAAGGCAAAAAGGATAATCGCTTGAAACCCAATGAGAAAGTAATAGGAATTAAAGAGGCGAAAATTTATAAAGCATTCCCGTATTCAGTTACTTCAAAATTAAAAGTAATTAACGATGAGGAGAAGGGGATAAAGTTTGTAGTATTTCATTCGGAAAATGGTGCCGTCTCTTCGCTGGATGGCAGAGTTATCAGAAGTTCAAAGCAGGTTGGAACAACAGGAGTATTTGAAAGGGAAATTGACGGGAAAGAATTGATCTTTTATTACGAAGATGATCTTTTTATCGATAAACAAACTCATTCGAAGTGGAATGCTTTGGGGAAATGCATCGAGGGGAAATTAAAAGGGAAACAACTAAGAAGAATGGACGCCGGAGATTACTTCGCTTTTGCCTGGCTGGTTTTTGTGCCGGATACAAAAATTTATACCGAAGAATAAATTGTAACTATATAATTATTTGTGAAAAATTTGATTGAGATTTCGCTTCCGGTTATTTACGGAAATTATGAGCCATCTTTTTTAATACATCAATTGCGTAGTGAACTTCTTCCGTAGTATTTTCGTGACTGAATGAAAATCTAATCGTTCCATTGGCTTCTTCTTCGGACTTACCCATAGCAGCGATTACGTGTGATGGCTTAATAGTTCCGGATGCACAAGCTGCGCCGTTGGAAGCTGCAACACCGTTAATATCCAAGTACATCAGCATTGCTTCGCTGTCGGATTTAAAATATTCGGGATTGAAAGTTAAACTGAGTACATACGGGCTTTGGTTTTCGGTGATATTAACAGATAATCCTTCCAAATTCAGGGCTTTGATTCCCTCGATAAATTCATTGAAAATGGACGTAACTATTTTATAATTATCATCCATTTCGCTTTGTGCAATCTTAACCGCTTCACTCATTCCCACTATTGCTGCAACATTTTCAGTGCCTCCGCGCCGGTTTCTTTCTTGCGACCCTCCGTATATCAGTGGAGAGAGTGGCGTGCCCGATTTTGCAAATACACCTCCGATTCCTTTGGGACCGTGAATTTTATGTCCGGAAAACGTTAAGCAATCAACCCCCAGTTCTTTAACGTCAAGTCTTATTTTTCCGAAACTCTGTACTGCATCGGTATGAAAATAAAATGCTGAATTTTCTTTTAATTCTGAAATTTCCTTAATTGGATTTACCACGCCCGTTTCATTGTTAATATGGAGAACCGAAACAAGCGACACATTGCCGTCGAGTGAGTCGGAAATAGTTTGGGGATTTATTTTACCTTCGCCGTCAACTTTTGCAAAATCAACATCAAAACCTTCATCTCTCAATTTTTCGCAACTCTCAAGAACCGAATGGTGTTCTGCATTAGTTGTTATGACTTTCTTTTTACCGGATTCTTGAAATTCGGTTTTGGCAATTCCAAATAATGAAAAGTTATTTGCTTCCGTACCGTTACTTACAAAATAGATTTCGCTCGCATCGGCGTTCAGGAATCCGGCAATGTTTTCGCGAGCTTCTTCTATTGCAACTCTTGCTTTCCTGCCGAATGAATGGATAGAGGATGGATTACCGAAATCTTCTTTTAGGTAAGGAAGCATTTTCTCCAAAACTCGCGGGTCGAGTTTTGTAGTTGCGGCATTATCGAAATAAACTTTTTTCATGAGGGTTAAATTATATCGCCGTAATGAATTTTTTTAATGACTGAACCCTGTTTTAACAATAAGAATCCGTTTTCGTCAATATCGTCAAAAGTACCGAATTCTTCTTTGTCTTCGATTACTATTTTAATTTTTCCGCCAAGCATTTTGCAGCGGTCTTTCCAATCATTAAGAACCTTCTGCGGCTCGTTTTTAATTCTATCAATCATTTCCTCGAAGAGATTAACAAACTCACTCAGTAATTTTTCGCGGCTAACTTCTCTCTTGAATTCAGTTTTTATGGATGTGGGAGGAATTCTGTACTTCCCGGGGAAATGAGGTTGATTGACATTTATGCCGATTCCAATTACTAATTTTGTTATTCTATTTCCTTGTGAAACAGATTCGCATAATATCCCGGCAACCTTTTTACCATTAATTAAAATATCGTTAGGCCATTTCATTTCAACAGGCAGTTGGAAAAGATTTTCGATAGACATCCCAACAGCCAATGCGGCTCCCAAATTGTAATGATTTATATTTAGGTTGTCCAGACTTTTAGTAATTAATATTGAGAAGGTAAGATTTTGTCCCTTATTACTATACCATTCCCTGTCTTTCCTTCCTTTACCTTCCGTTTGGAACTCCGCTAAAATCATCGTTCCGTTTTTATTGAATTCATCATTTTTCATCAAGAATTCATTTGTCGAATCTATCTCTTTGCAATAAATAAAATTTGTTGCCAAATATTCCGTATCAAGCTTTATATTGAATTCTTCAATCTTGAATAATTGTTGGTTTTCCATTTGCTTCCTCAACCTTCAGTTATATTGTCAAAATGACAGTTTAATTTTTTATGAATGCCAATATGTCAATATTTATGACAGTCTTGATTTTACCTGTTTTTTTAAGTTGTTGTAAAACAACACTTTAACTATTTGGCACGAACATTGCAATTATTAATGCCAAAAACGGAGATTATTATGTTCAATTATGAATTAGATCAAAATATTGAATCAATTGAAAAATCCGCTTCCAAAAATAGCAAAAAATATCTTCCTTTGTTAGATGTTTATGACAACGGCGAAAATTTTATTGTATCTGTGGAATTGCCCGGTGTTCGTAAGGAAGATATTAAAGTAAAACTGGATGATGAGGAGTTGGTAATTTCTGCTTTCAGAAATAGAGATGAAAACTTCAATGTAATTCATCCGGAAAGATATTTTGGAGAGATTGAAAGAAAGGTAAAATTCCATTCGGAAATTGACGAGGATAATATCAAAGCAGTTTTCGAAAATGGTGTTTTATCTGTTTGGTTAAGAAAATTAAATAAGAGAAAAGAAATAAAAATTAATTAGTACAGGAGGAAACTATGGGAAAAATCATAGGAATTGACTTGGGAACAACTAACTCGTGCGTTGCCGTAATGGAAGGTAACGAGCCGGTAGTTATTCCTAACAGCGAAGGTGGGAGAACTACTCCTTCCGTTGTGGCTTTCACAAAAAATGGAGATAGATTAGTAGGACAACCGGCTAAGAGACAAGCCGTTACGAATCCTCAAAATACTATCTTTTCTATCAAAAGATTTATGGGTAGGAGAATTGACGAAGTCGCTTCTGAAATTTCGGAAGTGCCTTATAAAGTAGTTGAAGGTGATAATAAAACCACTCGAGTTCAAATAGACGACAGAAAATATTCTCCACCTGAAATCAGTGCTATGGTTCTTCAAAAAATGAAGAAAACAGCTGAAGAATATTTGGGGCAGGAAGTTACCGAAGCGGTTATTACTGTTCCTGCATATTTTAATGATTCTCAGCGCCAGGCTACTAAAGATGCCGGAGAAATTGCCGGCTTAACGGTAAAAAGAATTATTAACGAGCCTACAGCTGCTGCTTTAGCTTACGGTCTCGATAAGAAAAATAAAGAACAACTCGTTGCCGTTTACGATTTGGGTGGTGGTACATTCGATATTTCCATACTTCAATTAGGCGACGGTGTTTTCGAAGTTAAATCTACCAACGGTGATACTCATCTCGGTGGTGATGACTTCGACCAAAGATTAATCGATTATTTAGCCGATGAATTCAAAGCGCAAGAAGGAATTGATTTACGCAACGATCCGATGGCTCTTCAAAGATTGAAAGAAGCTGCGGAAAAAGCGAAAATTGAGCTCTCTTCTTCAACTTCAACCGATGTGAATTTGCCGTTTATTACGGCTACTCAAGACGGACCGAAGCACTTAAATATTACTATTACTCGTGCTAAATTCGAGCAATTAATAGACGATTTGATTGAAAGAACCAGAATCCCTTGTGAAAATGCAATGAAAGATGCCGGCGTTACAGCTTCTCAAATTGAAGAAGTTATTTTAGTCGGTGGTTCTACCAGAATACCTAAGGTTCAGGAAATTGTAAAAGAAATATTTGGTAAAGAACCTCACAAGGGTGTTAATCCTGATGAAGTTGTAGCTATTGGTGCTGCAATTCAAGGTGGTGTTCTTGCGGGAGATGTAAAAGACGTTCTCTTGCTCGACGTTACACCTCTTTCACTCGGAATTGAAACTTTGGGTAATGTAATGACGGTTCTCATTCCCGCTAACACAACAATACCTACAAAGAAGAGTGAGGTATTCTCGACTGCTGCGGATAATCAACCGTCGGTTGAAATTCACGTGTTGCAGGGTGAAAGATCGATGGCTGCCGATAACAGAACTTTAGGCAGATTCCATCTAGACGGAATTCCGCCTGCACCCCGTGGCGTGCCGCAAATTGAAGTTACTTTCGATATTGATGCTAACGGTATCTTGCACGTTTCGGCTAAAGATAAAGCTACCGGCAAAGAACAAAGCATCAGAATTACTTCTTCCAGCGGTTTGGATCAAGAAGAAATAGAAAAAATGAAACGCGAGGCTAAGGAACACGCCGCAGAAGATAAAAAGAAAAAAGAAGCTGCTGAAGTTAAGAATCAAGCCGATTCGCTTGTATTCCAAACTAAAAAGCAGATGGATGAATTGAAAGATAAACTGCCCGCAGATGCAAAAGGCAGATTAGAATCGGGTATTCAGAAAGTTGAAGATGCCTTAAAAACTAATGAAACAGAGAAAATAAAAGCTGCTACTGAGGAACTGACTAAAATATGGAATGAAGTTTCTCAATCCATTTATCAGCAGCAGGGAGCCGGAGAACAAGCTGGACCTCAACCCGGCGCAAGTGGTGCGCAAGGTCAGTCTACCGGCGATAAGAAAGATGACGGCGATGTGCAGGATGCAAGTTACGAAGTAGTTGACGACGATAAATAAATTCCCATAGGCACTCGTGATTGAAAGGGGAGTCGGTTTAACCGGCTCCCCTTTTTTTTATCTGAATTTGTTATTTGATCCCAAAAGTAATGGATTAAAATGTCTGTCACAGGTTCTCGAGCGAAGTCGAGAGAACTTTCGCTTTGTTACCGTTGGAATTCGGTTATTCAATCTCTATTTTTTTATCACGCCGTTATGTCTACAATTTAACACTTAATTACTATACATCTGAATATTTGCTGAAGACTCACACTCAAAAATTGGTGGAATTCAGATAACTCTGATGGGACGGATTTTTTCGATTTGTGTTTCCAAATTTTAAAAATTCTAATTTTCCCGGACTGTTTTTCGCCTTGCGGATTCATCTTTAGAAATCCGATTTACCGGAGAAGGAAAATATTTTTACAAAGCGTTCGCCTAAGTTTACTTCGTTTATAGCCCGGATTAACACTTTGTTAAGCAAAAATGGGAGTGATTCTTGCCTATTTGCACCATATAAACTAGAAATAAAAAAAATAAAAAAATGAATTAGTATGCTTGACATGCTAAATAAAATTTCTTAAATTTCTCTCCGCCAGCCAAAATTGTTCTTTAGAACCCGGGGGATACGCAATAGCGGGGTTCAGACATTAGAAATATAGAAGATATACCGTTAATCGACACAGAGTATTTCTGTGAGGTTAATATTTTTAAAATCCAGCCGATTTTTAATTAACGGTTTAAATAATAAATAAAAAGGTGTTGTATGAAACACAAATTCATTTCTAATATTTGGCTCCTGCCAATAATTGCTTTTCTTTTTCTGAGCGGTAATGCTCAAGCACAAACACCAGCAGATGGTGCTGTTGGAATAGCTATTTCAAACGTAACATATTCAATTCCACCAGGATTATTATTATCAACATCTAATGATTTTTATGATCTTGTAGTTCTCGAAGTAACTGGAAATAGTTTAATTGGATCAGCTTTGCAATTTACCTATAATAGTTCTTCTGGAAATTCACTTACTTATGGTACAGCTACATCATCTTATAATACACAGTATAAGTGGGCTGTGATAGAACACGGTGATACGCCGGATAATCCATTGAATGGATATCAATACGGTCCATTTACATTCACCACTGAAATTGCAACACCAACGATTACAGTTGATCCAAGTGGAAATTATTCTACCTCAACAACTTTTAGCTGGTCAATGGATGGCAATTATAGCAATGTGGATTTTTTAGTAACTGTTGCTGAGGATAATGCTTTAACACTAAATCCCGTTACAACTACTGTTTCTGGAAATTTAAGTGCCACTATTACTCTACCTTCTGCAGGTGAATATTATTGGAATGTGAAAGCTACTGTAAATGATATTAATTCAACTAATAATGGTCTAAACAGTACTAGTTCTACATCAGGGCCTTTTACATTGACTTTACCTGGACCCTCCTTAAGTGCACCAGTAAATGGATTAACTGGAGTATCGATAGAACCATCGATGAGTTGGGGAACAGTTACTGGAGCTGTTTCTTATAAACTCTATGTTGATGATGCAGACGACTTTTCAACTCCTATATATGCAGAAGATCAAGGAACTAATAGCGCTAAAACTTTTGATGAATCTATTTCTGGTTTCCCGTTGAATAATGCTACGGAATATTGGTGGAAGGTTTCTGCTATTGATAATGCAAATAATGAATATTTCAGTCCCATATATCACTTTTATACTTTTCCAAATATATCAGTTGCAATGGCAAATCCAGCTAATGGAGCTACTGTTTATACAAGTACTGTTCTATTTTCCTGGACGATCAATCAGCCAGTGGGTTCATTGAAATTTAAACTCCAATATCAAGAAACAAATTTAACAGACAATAGTGAACCTACAGCTGCTGAGTGGGCTGGTACAGCCTCTAATCCTGCTACTAGTGTAACAACTACCAGTATAAGTTATTCGGCTAGTGTAAATGGGGGTAGAAAATATTATTGGCGTGTTATTGTTCTAGATGCCAATAATAATGTGGTTGATTATTCCAATGTCTATACATTTACTACAGCTGGCGGAGCAACTGTTAATCCCATTCCTTCATATCCAACAGGTGGAACAACGGTTTATACTAATGATCCCACATTATATTGGTATTTAACTGAATATGCACCGGGTGTCACATTTCAAATAAAATATGGAACGGATGCTGACAATAACAATGATGGTGAACTGGATAGTGGGACTTTACTGCCGGATCCAATTACAAATGGGACGAGCAATTTATATGCAGTTCTAAATGGACTTGATCCAGGGACAACATATTATTGGCAAGTAAGAGCGTATTATGCAGCGACGGGCGAAACTGGAGATTGGTCAGCGATACAGTCTTTCAAAACGCACGGTACTGGAACCTTAGTTACTCCAACTCCATCCTATCCCACTGGCGGAGTAACAGTATATACTACGACACCTTATTTATACTGGACATTACCAGAGTTATCTACCGGGTTATTGTATGATGTCGAAATTAAGTCAGCAAATGATTCTTTTGATGGAACAGTCACTTCATCAACAACTTCAAATGATCAGCTTTATTTGCAAGTTCCTTCGAATATTCTTACCCCGGGGGAAAATTATCATTGGAGAGTAAGATCAAAAACAAATAACTCAACTTCAAATGTTTGGTCTTCAGAAGGTACATTTTCAGTAGCCGGTGGTTCTACAAATAGCTATGCTGTTGCATCTTATCCTAAAGAAAATCCGATACTTTACACTACTAAGCCTACACTCTATTGGTATTTAGAAGGGTCTTCATTGGGTTTCGATCATTATAGAGTTGCTTGGAATAAGGGAAGTGAATTAAGTGATTGGACTACTGCAGACGCGAATCATAGGCATGATATAAGTAATGTAAATGAAACTTATTACACTTTTACTTCAGATTTGGATTATGATGGAACCTACTATTGGGCAGTAGCTTTTAATGATGGTTCCGCTTATTCTAACTGGTCGACAGGTTCATTCACGATTGTAGGTCCCTCAACGGTTGGGGTACCACAATTATCTCAGCCATCAAACGGTTCTATTGTTTATTCTACGTCGGTAAATCTATCCTGGTACATTAATGGTTCAACAACCGGAATTCAGGGGTACGAACTAGTATATAGTACATCTGATGCATTCGTCAACGGCGTTACAACAACTGTTGATGCAAATAATTTGTCCTCTCAATCATATACGATTAGCAATGCAACTCCGGGAGCAACATATTACTGGACGGTTAAATCATGGTATGGCAACTCTGATTATTCAAACCCTTCATCCATTTTCCATTTTACTGTTGATGCTGGTGCTGCACCAGTTCAACCACTAGTTGGCGGACCGAATAATGTGACCGTTTCAACAACTGCACCTATTGTATCGTGGGTGTTGCCTGTACAATCCGAATCACAATTAATATATGAATTGGAAGTGGCAGATAATCCCGAATTTAATAATTCGAGAATTATTACCAGCGATGTACCCTTTACTCAAGTTGACGGACTGAATCTCGGTAATGAATATTACTGGAGAGCAAGATCGAAGACTGTAAATACAGGTCAATATTCCGATTTTTCTCCCACTGCTCACTTCACAGTTGACCAAACAACCGCAGTAAACGAAGAAGAGGTAATTCCCAAGGAATTTAGTGTCAGCCAGAATTACCCGAATCCGTTTAATCCTTCAACGGTGATTGAATTTGCATTACCGTCGAATGAATTCGTAACAATTAAGATCTATGACATATTAGGACGTGAAATTGCTACATTAGTAAATAAAGAAACTAATGCCGGCGTACACAGAATTACGTGGAACGGCAAGGATAACAATGGCGCTGAAGTTAGTGCTGGAGCCTACATTTACCGCATTACGGCAGGTAAAAACATTGTTGCCAAAAAAATGATGTTAATTAAATAACTGATCTAACAACAATGGAAAAGTTATTAATTATTTTTAACAAAATTTAAAAGGAGAAAACAATGTCAAAAGTAGGCTCAGCAATATATGTATTACTTTTTCTTATAGTAATAACATCCGCTATTTTAGCTTGTTCGGCATTTATACTACCATAACATAAATGCATTCATAACAACACATTACCATCCGTCGATTGGCTATTGGCGGATGGTCTTTTATTTTAAACTTGATTAAACATTCATTTTTCCGGAAGATTAATATGGGATGAAGAGGGAATTCGATAATTTATTTTGTAATACTGGATTTAACGCTTTTTATTTTGCATATTTACAAAATGACGAGTTTTAATGACAATCGGAAAGCAATCTTACTATTGATAATAAATTTTTATTATGCTAAGTTAACACCTTTCTTTGAAGTAATTTAAGGTACAATATAGATGGCTCGTTCAAAAAAAAACAACTGGTCACTCAACTCCGAAGTTGAGAAATATTATCTGAATCTTTCTGGCAAAAAACTTATTTACGAACCCACCGAAAAAATTCCGGTTATACAAGTAAGTAACTTTCCCGAATTGGGAAAACTGACCGCATTGCGTTTTATTGAGTGGGTACAAAAGAATCCCAAAGGCGTTATTTCCCTGCCAACGGGTAAAACTCCGGAGCATTTTATTAAATGGTCTGAGCATTTACTCAAAAATTGGGATACAGCCGATGTTCGCAATGAATTGAAAAAAGTTAATATAGATTATACAAAACGCCCTGATTTGAGCGGACTTCGTTTCGTTCAAATTGATGAATTTTATCCTATTAATGCGTATCAGCATAACAGCTTCTTTTATTACATCCAGAAATATTATATTAAAAATTTAGGTTTAGATCCCAATAAAGCCCTGTTTATAAATGTAAATGAAATTCCAACTGCCGAAGGGCTTCCATTAAATAGAATATTCCAAAACAACATTGTGGATCTTTCTTTAAGAACCCGTTATGCTTCCAATAGGGAAGAAAGACTTCAGAAGGAGACTATCGAAAGAGTGGACGAATTTTGTACGCAATATGAGAAAAAAATTCGTCAAATGGGAGGTATCGGATTCTTCCTCGGAGGCATTGGTCCGGACGGACACATAGGCTTTAACGTGAAAGGGAGTGATCATTTTTCCACAACTCGTTTGTGTCCAACAAATTACGAAACACAAGCGGCGGCAGCTTCCGATTTAGGCGGAATAGAAATTGCCCGCAACCGTTTAGTTATAACTATCGGTTTAAACACAATTACATACAATAAAAATGCAACTGCAATTGTAATTGCGGCTGGTGAAGCAAAAGCAAATATCATAAGGGATTCGATTCAAAGTGAGATGTCCAATAAATATCCGGCAACGGTTCTTCAAAAATTAAAGAACGCCAGATTTTATCTGACCAACGGCGCTGCTTTAAGATTAGTTGAACGCCGGTATGTGGATATGGAGAAAGAGAAGAAACTTTCGAAAGCGAGTATTGAGCGTTCTGTTATTAACTTATGCGTTGAGTTGGATAAATCCCTTAAGGAATTAACCGATGAAGATTTCAAAAAGGACAAATTCACTAATTTAATTCTTAAAAGAACACAAAAATCGGCTTCTGAAATAAGCGCAAAAATCCGAACTGATTTAATCAGCAGATTTAACCGCGGAATGGAAATACGGGAACAAGAAAGATTTCTGCATACGGCTCCGCATCACGACGATATAATGCTCGGTTATCTTCCATATATAAATCATTTAGTGAGAACTCCACACAATAAACATCATTTTGTTTATTTAACGAGTGGGTTTACTGCCGTTACAAATATGTATATGCTGCAGCTATTGGAAGAACTGCGGGATTATATGGATTCCGGATATTTCCAGAGAAAATTCATTTCGAATTATTTCGATCCGAATTACAAAGAAGGAAGAAACCGGGATGTAAATCTTTACCTCGATGGCATAGCTCAGCATAGCAAAACTTTGAAGAGCGAAGCCCTTTCCAGAAGAATGCTGAGAAATTTAATTGAAATTTATGAAGAAGATAATGTTACTTACTTAAGAGACAGAGTAGATGAACTTATAAATTATTTCAAAACGCAGTATCCCGGCAAAAAGGATATTACACACGTGCAAAAATTAAAGGGAATGCTGCGTGAATGGGAAGTGGAAGTTCTCTGGGGATATTTCGGATTCAGCGTAGACGATGTTTCGCATCTGCGTCTCGGTTTTTATCAAGGCGATATTTTTACGGAAAATCCGAAAGTAGATAGAGACGTAATTCCCGTTTACCAATTGATAAAGAAAATAAAACCGACTGTTATTACAGTTGCGTTAGACCCCGAAGGCAGCGGACCGGATACACATTACAAGGTTTTGCAGGCAATTACCGAAGCCCTTCGTTTATACGAAAAGGATGCAGATGTAAGCAAATTGAGAATTTGGGGATACAGGAATGTATGGTATCGTTTTCATCCTGCCGAGGCAAATTTATATGTCCCGGTTAGCCTGAATTCCTTCTCAATTTTGGATAATTCATTCAAATATTCTTTCGGCTCGCAAAGAAATGCCAGCTTCCCAAGCTATGAATACGACGGGCCATTCAGCCGCTTGGCACAAATGATTCAAACGGAACAGTATAAAACTATCAGAACCGCACTCGGTAAAACATACTTCTTGAACCATAAAGTGCCCAGGGTAAGAGCTGCTAAAGGAATGGTTTTCTTGAAAGAGCTGACTGTATCCGAATTCTATAAACACTCGGCAAGATTGAGAAAACTAACCGAGAATTTCTGATTTTCAGAAAAAAGTAAGCAATATAAATATGTTTCCCGATTGAGTGTTTGAAGTTTTTCCGTATTGCGAGCCGCCACGGCTCGCGGAAAACTTCATTTTATAAATTCAAGTAGTTTGTTTTATTGCTGCTGATTATCATTCGAGTATTCTCGAAAGTCTGTTATAACTGTGTTCTCGCTGTTTTGTGCGCCTCTTTCACACCACACATTACTTTTTTATCTTTGCACATCAGGAAATTATCTATATGTATAATTTGAATAAAGCAAAAAAATACTTTTGGCTGATACCGTTTTTGCTTTTCACCGGATTAACTTATTTTGTTAATGAAGATCATTCATTAAAAGATTATATACCGGTTAAAAGTAATGATGAATATTATCTAAACGGACTTGCAAAGAAAGAATTCGAGAGAATTGATTTCATTTCCGATTACACCTTCGACGTATTTTTCCAGGAATTATATGATAAAATTATTGTTAACGAGCAAATTATCTGGCGGAATAAAACCGAGTTCCCTACCGGTGAGATGCAATTCCACCTTTATGCGAATGCCTATAAAAATAATAGAACCCTTTTTTCATCCAGTTACAACATTACCCCGGATGCACAAACTTACTTTGAAATTGATTCCGTATCGGTAAACGGGAAAAGGAAGAACTTAATTTATTTTCAACCGGATGTGGACAATCCTTACGATAGCACAGTTGCAAAAATTGAATTGGAAAAACCGGTGCTGCCGGGGGATTCGGTTATTGTAAATTTCCACTATAAGTTAAAAATTCCAATTTCGGTTAAAAGATTCGGCAAAGCCAGAGGTGCGGATTTTTATTTTATCTCTCAATGGTTCCCTAAAGTAGGTGTGTTCGAAAAAGGGAAGTGGGTTTGCAATCAATATTTCCCACGTTTGAATTTCTATTCCGATTTCGGGAGGTATGACGTAAAAATAAACTTACCTGAAAAATACCGTTTAGGCAGCACGGGATTGATTAAAAAGAAATATACGGCAAACGGCAGAACTACTTTCGAAGTTGTTCAGGATGGAGTGCACGATTTCGCATGGATGTTTGCATCTGATATAATTGATACTTCCGAAGTTTACCTCCGGAAAGATGGTTCTAAAATTAATGTAAGAATGCTTTTGCAGCCGGGAAGGGAAAAATATACCGAACGGTATTTCAATTCAACAATCTTCACTCTTAAATATTTCGAAGAGAATATCGGCGAATATCCTTATGAACAGGTTACAATCGTTGATTGTCCCCGCACAAGTGCCTCGGGCGGAATGGAATACCCTACGTTATTTACCGTAGGTGCGGCACTCTTTGAGCCGGAGGACACGCATTATCCTGAAAAATTGGTGATTCACGAGTTTATACATCAATATTTTTATGGAATTTTAGCCAATAACGAAGCAAGCGAAGCATGGCTGGATGAAGGGTTCACATCTTATTTTGCGAGTAAAGTCACGAAAGAATTTTTTCAAGATGACGGTTATTTAACTTTCCGGTCATTCGGTTACCTGCCGATTTTCGGCATTAATTTCTTTGCGTATTATGAAATTCCGATAATTTACTCACTCGGATTTTTCGAATATCCCGAAGAGGGAAGGGCAATAAAAAGATATTACAGGGATAAAACCACAGGTGCAATAGCCGATACATCTTATACATTGCCCAATGATCTTTCGTATGTTATCAATGCATACTCCAAACCCGAATTAATGCTTCATTCATTGGAAAGAGTAATTGGCGAAAAACGTTTCATCAATATTGTAGGAAGCTATTTTGAGAAATTCAAATTTAAGCATCCAAAATCGATCGATTTTATTAATGCCGTAAAGATGAATGTGGATGAAGAAATCGATTGGTTCTTCGATGAGATATTTTATGGCTCCAAAATATTTGATGACAGAATTCGTTACGTCCGTCAAATTTCGCCGTACGATTACGAAATTTTTGTCGAAAGGTTGGGAGACGGCAAATTTCATCACGATATTTGGTGTTATACCGAAGAAGATACGATTAAATTGAGATGGGATTCTCCTAAGCGTTATAAGATTTTCCGGATTAAAACGGATACTAAATTAAGAGCTGTTGAAATTGACCCGTTGAGAAAAAATTTATTCGATTTGAATTTTTCCAACAATTCATACACGCTGGAAAAAAAATATTGGGGTACGGCGTCGATTTCCATTAAGTGGTATTTTTGGATACAGAATGCGCTGATGATTTTGGGGAGCATTGGATGAAAATAACATATAAAAGCGCCTTTTTGAAAGGCTTCCGGGAATTGTTCTACAATCAGAAATTTGTAATATTGCTGTGGGCAACCAATTCGATTCTTGCACTGATAATGACTATCCCGGTAACTAATATGCTTTTCGACAATCTGCAGAATTCGCTTATGAGTGATCGTCTGGCTGCGGGTTTTGATTTTATCTGGTTTACGCAATTTATGGAAATTTATAAAAGAGGAATAAGCAGACTTCCCAATTTGCTCTTCGGAATTGCAACTATTTATGTGCTTATCAACACCTTCTACGCAGGAGGATTAATTGCTGTTTTTAATACTTCCAATAAAAATCATTTTATCGATTTTTTCTACGGCGGAGTGAAATATTGGTTCCGTTTCATTAAAGTTGTTGCAATTTCCATACTATTGTACGCCGCAGCATTTATTATCAACACATTTTTCGGACGGGTAATTGCATCAATTTTTTCCGGAACGGAGATGGTTGTTCTCGATTTTACCCTACGTGTTATCAGATACGTGTTTTTGGTATTTATGATCGGTATTGTCTCAATAATATCAGATTATACAAAAGTGATTATGGCTGTAGAGAACCGTCACGATGTATTTAAATCCATAGCAGATGCGGCTATTTTCATAGGAAATAATTTTGACAAAACTTTCGGCGTTTTCTTCATTGTAGCGCTAATGGGAGGGATAGGAGCTGTATTTTATAACATATTTGATTTGGTTATACCAAGAACTCCATATTATTTCTTGATATTATCCTTTATTCTTCAACAAATCTTAGTTATCTTTCGACTTAATATTAGAATGTTATTTTACTCAACTGAAGTTATGCTATTTAAAGATTTAAATGCAGAGATGATTGAGACTGTTGAGATAGAAGATACGGAGTAAAAATGGCAATATTACCTATTACACTTTACGGTGATAAAATATTAAGAAATAGGACAAAGAAAGTAGAAAAAATAGATGACGAATTGATTCAATTGATTCGTGATATGTACGAAACTATGCACAATGCTAACGGGATTGGGCTTGCGGCTAATCAGGTTAATTCCGATAAGTCATTGTTTATTGTTGACTTAAGCGTAATGGATGATTATAAGGATTATAAACCTATTACGCTAATCAATCCGCAGATAATTGAAGAATCGGAAGAAACAGTTATTTTTGAAGAAGGCTGTTTGAGTCTCCCCGAATTGCGGGTGGATGTTGAAAGACCTGAGATTATCCGCGTTAAATATTTGGATACCGATGAAAATGAGCAAATAATAGAGGTCGATGATTTACTTGCAAGAGTTATTCTGCACGAATATGATCATTTAATCGGTAAAATGATTCCCGACAGGGTGGAACCGAAAACAAAGAAAAAACTCCAGAGTCTGCTCGATAAGATAAGCAAAAGAAAACTGGAGTTCGATTACCCCGTTAGCGAGCGATGTTGATTCTACCTCCTGTAAAGTTTTTTACATTTCCCAATTCAGAACAGAGTTATATTTCATATAATCGGAAGCATTATTGCTTCAATTGATATTTATGTTTGTTTTTATCTATTTGTGGAATAGAGAATAAAAGATATGAAGATAGTTTATTTCGGAACGCCGGATTTTGCGGTTAATCCTTTAAAGAAAATAATTGATGAAGGTTACGAAGTTTCAGCCGTAGTTACCGCACCCGATAAAGAGCGCGGACGCGGAAGAAAGGTGACTTTCACACCTGTGAAGGAATTTGCCGTACAAAATAATATTCCTGTTTTGCAGCCCGAAAAATTGAAGGATCCGAATTTTATTGATACGTTAAAGCAATTAAATGCAGACCTGTTTGTGGTTGTTGCGTTCAGAATATTGCCCAGGGAAGTTTTCACACTCCCCAAATTCGGTTCTTTTAATCTCCACGGCTCACTGCTTCCGAAATACAGGGGAGCAGCGCCAATTCAATGGGCTCTTATAAACGGCGATACCGAAACCGGATTAACGACTTTCTTTTTAGAGGATAAAGTTGATACCGGCAATATTATTCTTCAGTGCAAGGTGAAAATTGAACCGGAAGATAATTTCGGTACTTTACACGATAAAATGAGTATAGAAGGCTCTTCACTTGTAGTTGATACAATTAGAGCAATTGAAAGTGATAATGTAGAATTAAAGGCGCAGCAGGATGAATTAGCTTCTGCCGCACCTAAGATAACGAAGGAGTTATGCGAGATCAATTGGGAACTCCCTGCTGAAAGAGTTCACAATTTGATCCGAGGCTTGTGTCCATTCCCCGGGGCGTTCTTCAAACTAAATGGGAAAATTTATAAAGTATATAGTTCCCAAATTGTTGAAGATAAAAATTTAAAACCGGGGGAGATAGAAGAGACAAAGAAAGAAATAATTATTGGTACAAGCAAAGATTCATTAAAAATTTTGGAAATCAGACCCGAAGGAAGAAAACGTATGACTGCAGAGGAATTTCTTCGGGGTTATAGTTTGAAGGAGAAATGATGGAATATTATAATAATATATTAGAACGTATTGGCAACACGCCGTTGATAAAAATTAATAAAATAAATAAGGGGTTAAAACCTCAAATATTCGCCAAGCTCGAATCCGCCAATCCGGGTGGAAGCGTAAAAGACCGTATCGGTTTTGCAATGATTGAAGATGCCGAAAAAAGAGGTGAATTAAAACCCGGTGGAACTATCATAGAAGCTACCAGCGGAAATACCGGAATTGGTTTGGCTCTTACCGCTGCGGTTAAGGGGTATAAATCCGTTTTTGTTGTAACGGATAAGGTTAGTTCCGAAAAAATCAATTACCTCAAAGCTTTTGGTGCAGATGTGATTGTTGTTTCCAATGCCGTTGAACCCGATTCACCGGAATATTATGTGAATGTTGCTAAAAAAATTCACTCAGAAACTCCGAATTCTATTTTTGCTTATCAATATTCCAATCCGGCAAATCCTGAAATGCATTACAGAACCACCGGACCGGAAATCTGGCGTCAGACTGATGGAAAGATAACCCATTTCGTTGCTTCCATAGGAACGGGGGGTACAATAAGCGGTACGTCACGATTTTTGAAAGAACAGAATCCGGATATTGTAACAATTGGTGCAGATCCGTTCGGTTCAATTTTTAAGACTTACAAAGAAACGGGAGAATTAATTAAGGGAACGCCTTATTTGGTGGAAGGAATTGGACAGGATTGCCTCCCGAAGAATGTTCATTTTCAATATATTGATAAAATAATAAATGTGAGCGATAAGGATTCCTTCCAAGCGGCAAGAAAATTGACTTGCGAGGAAGGAATATTCTGCGGTGGAAGTACCGGAACAATAGTTCACGTTGCTCTGGAAATTGCAAAAGATTTGGATGAAAATGATGTGCTGGTATTTATTGTCTGTGATACGGGAGAAAGATACCTTTCCAAAATGCACAACGTAGAATGGCTGCGCCAGAACAGGATATTGGATGCACAGCCAAAAACGGTTAGAGATTTATCCGATAATAAAAAATACAGTGGATTCGAAAATATTTATTATGTGCACGATACCGACAAGGTTCGCGATGCGCTACAATTAATCAATAGCAAAGGATTTTCACAGCTCCCGGTATTCGATGCCAATTTGAAATCCGTCGGTAGCATAATTGAAAGCAGAATTCTTAAATTAATTCTCGATGACAATTCTGTTCTCGATAAATCAATTGCCGAAGTAATGGATGAGCCGTTTGTGGAAGTGAATGCGAAAGCGCCGATTTCCGAAGTGAAGAATATTCTCCGAGAAAAAGGTGCTGCGTTAGTTGTTGACTTCGGACGGATAACTGACTTTATTACATTATATGATTTAATTGATTTTGAATAAGGAGATTGAAATGGGATTTTCGACGAAAGCTATACATGCCGGACAAAAAGCCGACGAAACTACAGGAGCGGTAATCACACCGCTTTATCTTACCTCTACCTATCAGCAAATTGAACTGGGTAAACATAAAGGTTACGAATATGGTAGAACTCATAATTTAACCCGCAAAGCATTGGAAGATAATATTGCGGCACTCGAAAACGGAAAATACGGAATTGCTTTTGCTTCCGGACTCGCTGCTATTCAAGCTTTGATGGGACTCGTAAAATCGGGTGATCATGTAATCGTCTCCGATAATGTTTACGGCGGCACATACCGTTTGTTCGAAACAATTTTTCGTGATTACGGAATTGATTTTTCGTGGGTTGATATGCGCGAAATCGACAATATCAAGAATGAAATCAAACCGAACACTAAAATTGTTTACGTCGAAAGTCCCACGAATCCAATGCTGAATTTGACCGATATTACAGCTGTTGCAGAACTGTGTAAGGAGAATGGATTGAAATCCATAGTGGATAATACATTTATGTCCCCTTATTTTCAGAGACCGTTGGATTTGGGTGCCGATATTGTGGTTCACAGTTCGACAAAATATTTGAATGGTCACAGCGATATAATTGGTGGAATAGTGATTACAAATGACGAAGCGGTTTTTGAAAGAATAAAATATATACAGAATGCTGCAGGTGCTGTACCTTCTCCATTCGATTGCTGGCTTACTTTAAGAGCTACTAAAACTCTCGCCATTAGAATGAAACAGCATAATGAAAATGCAATAAAAATTGCAGAGTATTTAAGCGAATCCGATTTTGTTGAAAAAGTTTACTATCCCGGTTTGCCTTCGCATCCGCAGCATGAATTAGCCAAAAAGCAGATGAGCGGATTCGGCGGAATTGTTTCAGTTGATTTCGGAAATATGGAAAGAACCGAGAAATTCCTGAAAAGCTGCAAAGTATTTACTCTTGCCGAAAGTTTGGGCGGGGTAGAAAGCTTGCTCTGTCATCCCGCTACAATGACTCACGCCGCGGTTCCCAAAGAAGATAGATTGAAAATGGGACTGACCGATACTTTGGTCCGGCTGAGTGTTGGTATTGAGGATGTGGAAGATTTGATTGCTGATATAGAACAAGCTGCTAAATAGTAATTACGAAAGAGACCTCACATCCGATTGTTAATATAATGATGTAACTGCCGGAAATACTGCAGTTAGAAAAGAAAGAATGTAATTAAACAATTTTGCTTTTTTCTTTATGTATACCAGGAAGCGGTAATGGATGCAGAGGTTAAAATTGCCACGCAAGATAACTCTTTTCTTTAATTACAAATAATAGAATGTCCTGGAAAGTAAAGTTTTACTGTGAACGTAAGGCCAACCGGATGTGGTGCGTTGATTTGTAGTTGGGAAGGAATTGATGTGGATAAGTTTTTAGGTGATAGAGATCACACTATGATAAATAAATCATTAGCTATTGATATTTTCAATACTAATTAATTGTTTTTTTTGAAAAGTCTGAATAAATGAAATTTAGAAAGGTAAAAACAATTTTTTTAGTTTAATTAAAGGATACAGGATATTCCCAAACTATATAAAATAATTGTCACGGAAGTGGCAGCGATTTAAGTGTTTGGAAATATTAGGATGTAACTATAAAGAATTTCGAATTTTATTCGATGATATCTTGTAGTGTAATATATTATTTCGGATATTATCTCCTGAATTTTTAAAAATATCTCGAAATGTTACGTTTTTAGAACAAATACAAAGGAAACAAAATTATCAAAAGTAAAGTAAAATATAATCGCAAATCAAAAAATTGCTTTCATAAACAGAGTGAGAGTGGTGCTATGAAGAGAAGTAAAATTAATCTGTTTATCTGGATATTTCTGCTAATTAATTTTACTGTTTTTGGAAAAACTGTAACTGTTAAATTATTAAACAGTCAGGGAGCAGGAATAAGCGGAGCAGAAGTTAAATATTATGACAATGGATGGCATACAGTAGGTTCAACTAATTCGGACGGTAAATTAGAATTCGATTTATCCGGAGACGCTTATTCCTTCGGAGTAAAGTATGCCGGACTCTGGAATCAAAAATATCAGAATATTTCAAACGATCCGGTAGTTGAATTTCAAACGAAATCGGTTACTATACAACTAAAAACCGAGGATGGTTCACCCATTGAAGGTGGTTTAATAAAATATTACGGTGAAGGTTGGCGAGAAATTGGCAGTACCGGTTCGGATGGAAAAGTTACTACCGAAATGCTCCCTGGTGATATTCCTTTCGCTGTTTCCTATGCCGGTCTTTGGTATCAGAAATCTCAAGATATTAGAGATAATGCCGAAGTAACATTTAATACCAAAAAGACCACAATAAAGTTGCTTTCTTCCGAAGGAGAGCCGCTTGAGAATGGTTTTATTAAATATTACGGAAACGGTTGGAGAGATATCGGAAATACAAATGCCGATGGTGAGATAACTACCGAATTATTGCCGGTCCAAATACCATTTGGTATAGTATATAAGGGTGTTTGGGCACAAAAATCACAGAATATTAATGATGATCCTGTAGTCGTTTTCAATACAAAGAAAACAACTATTAAGTTACTTACTGAAAACGGAGATCCGTTAGAAGGTGGTAAAGCAAAATATTACGGTGGTGGTTGGCAAAACATAGGTACTACTGATACGGACGGACAAGTAAAAATTGAATTGCTTCCTGCTAGTATTCCATTCGCAATTATTTACGGTGGAATTTGGTCTCAGAAATCGGTGGATACAAGAGAGGAGACAGAAGTAGTTTTTAATACTATGAGAGTTGATTTCTCATTAGTTGACAGCAAAGGTAATCCCCTCGAAGGCGGGGAGGTAAAATATTTCGGCGACGGATGGAAAACAATCGGTACTACTGATAGTGATGGAAAATTCCATTATGAATTTCTACCGAACCAAATAGCCTTCGGTATGACTTATAAAGGGATTTTTACACAGAAGAATGTTGACATAAGAAAAAATAATGAAGTAAACTTCAACACTGTCAAAGCAACGGTATCATTATTCGATAGTGAAGGAAATGGTTTAGAAGGAGCCTTCGTTAAATATTACGGCAGTGGCTGGAGAAATATCGGTGAAACGGATGCTGAAGGTAAAGTTGAAGTCGAAATCTTGGAAAGCAATATCCCATTTGGTTTATATTATAAGGGATTGTGGACTCAAAAGAATCAGGATATTAGAAATAATGTGAATGTGGTATTTACCACAAAAAAGATAGTTGTTTCTCTTAGCGACAGTAAAGGAAATCCATTGCAAGATGGACATGTAAAATATTACGGTGATGGATGGAAAGAACTGGGAACAACTGACAGTGACGGTAAAGCATCAATGGAACTTTTACCAAGTCATACATCGCTTGGTATAAGTTACGAAGGAGCTTGGATGCAAAAAAATGTAAATCTAGGTTCTTCCGACACGTTTGAATTTAATACGGTTGAAACTGTCGTTAAATTACTCGGTGCAGGAGGTACCGGTATTGAAGGTGCCGAAGTAAAATATTATGCATCCGGGTGGAAAACTATCGGTTTAACCGATAATGAAGGTAAAGTGACTAAAGAGTTACTACCCGTAAGCTATACTTTTTCAGTGAAACATCAAACGGAGTATTTTAGCAAGAGCCAAAATATCAGCAATGATAATGTAGTAGTATTTTATACCACAACAACTGCTGATCTTCAGTTGGATTTATCTGTTGATAATGCGACTCCCAAAGATAAAGAAGAAATTACTTTGACATTTTCATTGCATAATAGTGGACCTTCTCCAGCAACGGGTGTAAAGGTTACGGCATCTATTCCGGCCGGACTTACATTTGTATCAGCACAAACGGATGACGGTTCCTACGATGCAGATGGAAAGATATGGACATTGGATCAGGTTAATGTGAACGAAACGGCTGAATTGTCGTTGAAATTAAAAGCAGATTATTCTCAACTTAATTCATCTTCAATTGATTTTGCGGAAGCTTCGGATTTCAATCTGTTTTTATTCGGTGATTTGGAACAGCCGTCTTCTCAAACGGAAGGAAAATTGGCTGCGGGAGGAAATGTAGTCCTCTCCGAATATACAGTTGGTGCATCACTTAATCTTCCTCAACCCGAGGATGTACTAATTGTTGGAGAAAACTTGACTTATAACTCAGGTTCGGTGCATAACGGAAATATAGTCTACGGTGTTTCGAGTAATTTGCCGCAAATATTAGTCGGTATTCCCGACGGAACTTTCAGGCAGGGAGAAGTAATTGACTTTAATGCTGCCGAGGTTCATTTGAAGACAATTGCAAATAATTTGGCAAATTTAGAAAGTAACGTAGATACGGTTTTCTTTCAATACGGTAAATTAACTCTTGAAGGAAATAATCCGTTAACAAATGTTTTTCATATTGATGGAGAGACATTTAATTCAACAAATGATTACGAGATTGCAGCACCGAACGGTTCAACGGTAATTGTTATCGTTGACGGTGACAGTTTATTTTTCGGTGGAGGCTATAATGTTTACGGTACTTCCCCAAATAACGTCCTCTTTGTTTTCAAAGATGCTACAAAATTGAAAATTGAAGGAATAGCTATCTACGGAAGTATATTAGCTCCTTACGCCGATGTGAACTTTGTAAGCGGTTCTTTATACGGACAATTAATTGCAAAGAGTCTTGTTGGTGAAGGACATATGGCGAATGAACTATTCGTAGGTTACGTACCGCCGGAAACCACTTTAACTGTATCGACAGAAATATTCACTTCGAATCAAGATGATCCAAATTCACACCCGAATAATGGTGAGAACGCAGAAGATGATTTCGCGAAGTTGAATATTTCAATCCAGTTTAATAATTCTCCCAATAACGGAGATAATCCGGATATTAATTGGGATCAAATTGCACAATTCTCTGATAGTGAGATAGTTTGGTGTATGTCTTACGATAACGATTACAAACCATTAGCTGGAACCTGGGGTGGAAAAATATACAGGTACAGTGATAATCAATGGAATGTAATCAATAACGGAATGAATGCCGATTATATTTGGGATTTAGAGAATAATCAAGATATACTTTACGCTGCTACCGAAAGGGGAATATATTATTCCACCGATAACGGAAACAGTTGGAGTGAATTCGGCTTGAAGAACAGTGACGTACGGAGTATCGATTTCGATTCCGAAAATAATCTTTACGCCGGTGTTTGGGGTGAAGGTGTATTTAAATATGTTAAGGCAAGCAGTTCTTGGTCCGATGTGAGTGACGGTCTCGGAAATCTCTCTGTACAGGCTGTTTTGGTTGATGCTGCTGATAATGTTTTTGCCGGTACATTCGGCGGAGGTATTTATAAATCATCTGACGGCGGACAGACTTGGACTGAATCGAATATTGAGTACAAGTTCATTTGGAGTTTGGCAGAAGATCCGAATAATCATAATAAATTATATGCCGGAACTTACGGCGGAGGAATGTATGGATCAATCTCCAATGGCGGTACTTGGTCCAGAAAAAATTCAGGTTTGTCCTCGAAATATGTTTATTCCATTGCAGTTGATCCCGATGGAAAGCTATTTATTTCAACTTGGAGTGGCGGAGTTTATTACTCCGATAATTATGGTTCGAGCTGGACTAATTTAGGTTTAGTCGGATTCGATGCGAGCAGTGTGGTACTTATTCCGTCTCCTCCGAATTCTCGGCCCTCAAATTCAACCGGTATTTCTGGCGGAGGTAGTACACTGTATATTGGTACAGGTTCCGGTACAATATATTCGGCAAGCAGTCCGGTTACAGAAAATGAAGATGAATTTGCAATCGTTAATGAATTTAACTTAATGCAGAATTACCCGAATCCATTTAATCCCACAACTGTAATAAAATACAGCATACCGGCTATGATCGATGGCCATCAGTCATTCGTTCAGCTCAAGGTTTATAATGTGATCGGGGAAGAGATTGCAACGCTTGTAAATGAACCGAAATCTCCCGGTCTTTATGAGGTGAGATTTGATGCAAGCGGATTACCGAGCGGAATTTATTTCTATAAATTAAATTATGCAGGTAAGAGCATAACGAAGAAAATGGTTCTGCTCAAATAATGAGAAACTGCTACGGATTTGCCCGGCTTTTCTAGGCAATCCGGGAAATGCATTAAAACACATTGTATTTTAATTATTTTTCAAAGCCGTTCGTTAATCGAACGGCTTTTTCTTTTCTTGTAATTAATATTTTGTTCCATAGCTTATACAATACAGCCGTCAGCAAAAGGGGAGAAACAAACACAATTTGATAGTTACTTGATTTTAAATTGCTTTTATCAGAATGCCGATGATGATTTATAAATATTTCTTGTTTCAGGGTGCAGGAATAGGGATAGCTTGGGTTATAAAAATCCAAGACTTTTTAGGGTGTAATTTTCATAAGTTTTGGAAGTATACCGAGCAATAAAATGGTCTTTTGTCCAACCTAATGATATAATTACAACTGATTGAAGAACTGATTTTCGTATGGATTACTCGAAACAAATTGTAATTTAATGCATTTCGGATTTCCCAGTAATAATTTAATTATTATTTCTTCAAAATATTAATTTGACAATATTGGTAAAATGATTTATATTCCTATGCCAACCAATTTTAGAAAAGAATTTATCCTTTTGCGTAAATCCAGCCGGAGTTAAAATAAGAAGGAGTGTTTGTTATGAATCAATTACGCAATTTATTAGGCCTTCTAGTTGCGCTGATTATAGTGCCTATATTAGTTACCGCTCAGCCAACGTTAACACTCCCCGTAAACGGCGATACGGGAGTTTCAATTCAACCATATTTTGAATGGTCAGATAGTTCTGCGACTCAAAAATTACAAGTAGCGACAGACAACGGCTTTAGCTCAATTGTTGTCGATAAAGTTATAACTGCTTTTGATACTTCATATACTTTAACCGAATCCGAAAAATTGGACAACTCAGAAACTTATTATTGGAGAGTTTCAATCGACGGCGGATCCAGTTGGTCAACTACATTTTCATTTTCAACGATTGCATCTGTTTCCGTTACTCTTGGTTGGCCAAGCGATAATTCAACTGTATATACCACTTCCACCTTATTCAGTTGGTATGCTACTTCAACCGGTTCATTATCTTTCAAAGTTCAAGTAACTTCAAGTACAAACGGCGGCAATGCTGATTGGACGGTCACACCCGATTTTGAAGCGACAACTTCTAATAGTTATTACACATTCACCTTATTAGAAGGAAAAACATATTATTGGAGAGTGATAGTATTAAACTCTAACAGTGAAGTTGTTAGCTATTCAAGTGAATATACATTTACCACGGCTGGAGGGGCGGTAGTTCCAACAATGTCTTATCCTACAGGTGGTGATACCGTTTATTACAATCCTCCGTCATTTTTTTGGTATATCCAAAGTGCAGGAACTGATTTAACATACGATATTCAAGTGGATGATGATTCAGGATTTTCTACACCGGAGATTGATGTTACAGATTTAAGCACTTTATATTATTTACCTACAAGTTCTCTTGATGCCGGAACAAAATACTATTGGCATGTGAGATCTGTTTATAAACGTGGTACCGGTGATGAAGATACAGGCAGTTGGGCGTCGACTGATTCTTTTACAATGAACAGTACTACAAATTTAAGTCAGCCGATTTTATCTTATCCCACCGGAGGAGTAACAGTATATACCACATCTCCATATTTATATTGGTATTTAAATACTTCTTCTTCAGGAATTTCATTTGATGTATATTATAAGGAGAGTACTGCAGGTAGTTTTACTAAGGCTAATACATCGGCAATTTCTAATTTATATTATCAATTAACAAGTTTGACAGAAGGTGATACTTATTATTGGTATGTAACTGCTACCGATGGCATTGATACCGATACCTCAGCTACCGATACATTTGTTGTTTATGCTGCAAGCTCGGGAACGCCGGTTGCCACTTATCCTACCAGCGGAGAAACTGTTTATTCATTAACCCCGACGGTCTACTGGTATTTGAATGGTTCTACAACCGGATTAACTAAATATACAGTTCGTTGGAAAGTTGATGATAATTCCACTGATTGGGATACCGATTATACCGGTACGGCAGATATTACAGATTTGACGACAACATATTATACTTTTACTTCAGATTTATTGTATGGAAAAACATATTATTGGGCTGTAGCATCTTACGATGGTAGCAGTTATTCCAGCTGGTCAAGTGGTTCCTTTGTTGTTATCGCAAGTTCAACAACTGCACCCACTCTATCTTATCCTATAGGGGGAACTACCGTATATACAACTTCTCCCACGCTTTATTGGTATCTTAACGGTTCCTCAACAGGAGTTGTTAGTTACGAAGTGCATTACAGCAAAGATGGTTTTGTAACTTCTGACAGTACGGTGTCACCGGATCCAACTACAACATCAACAACGCTTACAGGTTTAACTCCGGGTGCAACATATTCGTGGAAAGTAAAAACATATTATGGCAATTCGACTTATTCTTCATTTTCCGCTACAGAGACTTTTACAATAGATCCGGGTTCTTCGCCGGTACAACCATTAATTGGTGGACCGAATAATGTTTCCATCGATGATGACTCACCGACAATTTCCTGGATTCTTCCAGTTCAATCTGAATCTCAACTAACTTATGAGTTGGAATATTCCACTTCTGCAGATATGAGTAATTCAATTATCGTAAGCGGGATAAATAATCCGTTCACTCAGCTTCAAGGATTGACCACCGGTGAGATTTATTACTGGAGAGCAAGAAGCAAAACAAATTCGGGTGAATATTCTGATTTTTCTCGGGTTGCTCGATTTAATTTGGAGCAAGTAACTTCAGTTGAAGAAGAAACAATTCCTGAAGAATTTCGTGTTTGGCAGAATTATCCCAATCCTTTTAATCCTTCTACGGTTATAAAATTCTCCATCCCGCAAAATTCGAATGTGAAAATTACTGTTTTCGATCTGCTTGGAAGAGAAATTGCAAATCTAATCGATGAAAATATGGAAGCCGGATTTCATAAAGTTGAATTCAATACTGAAAAATTGAATTTATCTTCGGGAATTTATTTCTATAAAGTACAAGCTAATAATCTGATTGAAATAAGAAAAATGGTATTACTGAAATAATTACTATAACTTTTGTTTTCGATAGTCCAATTAGGATTGGATGAAATTATCGAAATTGTTCTTTTTTTTGCTTTAAGGGGAAGCTGCCCATAATTTAGATGCTTAATTATTGTATCGTTATTGCAGGTCTTATTCATCTGAAAGAAGGACGGCTCCCCCTATTTTTGTGTCCAGTATTTATTGAGGGCTATTTAACTTTGGTTGGAGGTAAATATCAGTCCCCAGTAATTGAATCATTTCTCAAAGATATTGCACATTAGTCAATGTGACTAAAAGCACAAATGATTTGAAAATTTTGGAAAAACGAATAATGCATCCTAAATTGCAATCCATATTAATCAGTCAGGATTTATTTTATTACATAATAAAAGGTGTTTTATGAATAATTTTTATAGCACAACAAGGTTAGCCTTGATAGCATTGTTGTTCTTTAGTGTTACTATATCAGGGCAAAACCCCGTTAATCCTTTAAATAATAAGGCAGGGGTGTCTGTAAACTTATCTCAAATTACTTGGACAGATTTTGATGACGGTTCTGGCAATGGGCCTTACGATATCGATTTTGATGCCGACAATATTGCAGGGAATGGGAACGAGCTTGTATGGGATAGAGGCACATCGGCTACGTCTTTAAGTTTAGCTTCAGTATTACCATTGAATTACAATACTCAGTATTATTGGTGGGTACTCGATAGTGATATTGATGCATCTGGTACAGACGGTCCATATCATTATTATTCATTCAAGACTCAGATAGAACCTAATCAAGTTGTAATTACAGCCGAACCAACAGGTACGGTTGCGGTTACAGGTCAAACTGTGTCTTTTACATATACTCATGTTGGAACTGCCTCAACAGTAAAAATTGAAGTGCAGATAGATGATGGAAGTGGTGTTGCAACCGTTCAAACGTACACGAATGTTAGCTCAACTACTACGTATTCAAATGTTAGTTTGGGAACGTTAAAGGAAGGCAAAAGTTATTCACTTAATATTTTAGTTACGAATGAGGATGAGCCAACAGATAATTATTCTGTTGCTGGAAGTGGTTTTACAACAGCAGCATTTCCGGGATCATTTACAGCTTCCCCGGCTGATGGGGCTACCGGCGTAAGTTTATCCCCAACGTTTACATTTGCTACTTCGGATGCAGCGGATAGTTATACAATTGAAGTTAATACCAATAGTTCTTTTTCCGGAACGACAATTTTTAATGGCACTGTAGGAACGAGTGGTTCGTTTGACTTAACTTCTCCAAATAATCCTCTATATGATAATACTACATACTATTGGCGATTCTCTTATAATAACTCTGCTTCCGGAAATTCTGCTACGTTTGGGCCATACAGTTTTACTACTGCTCAACAAGCAATTACAACACCTTCAAACGGCGCTACGGGTGTAAGCATTTCCGGTGGACAAGTTTATTTTGAATGGGGAAGTACTTCAGGTGCTAATCAATATGAGATAAAAGTAGGGACATCACCGGGTACATATTCCTTGACTTCCGGGAATCATACTTCAACAAACGCAAACGTTAATCATACGTGGCAATATAATCAAACATATTATTGGGTAGTGAATTCTCAAAATAATGCACCCGTTAGCTCGGGTGAAATTGGAGATCCAATTCAAACTTCCAATGAGTACAATTTTACTACTGAAATCGCTACTCCCGTAATTACAGCACCTACTGCCGGATCTATAGCTCAAGTTCTGAATCCGACCATTACCTGGAATTTTGCCGGCGGTACAACCGGTGTTACATTTGATATACAATATAGAGCATTCGGAAGTTCTGTATGGATAGATGCAACCACAGGTTTGAACGGTACGGTAACTTCAAGTCAACTTGGTGTTACTTTATTGTATAATACTGCCTATGAGGTTAGAGTTGTTGCTAAGAAATCAGGAGAATCGAATAAGCCTTCTTCGGCTGTAAAGTTTACTACTTTATTGGATACACCTGTGTTGTCAACACCAGCCAATGCATCAACTACTTCATCTACAAATCCAACATTTTCCTGGGGTATGAACAATAGTTATTCTAATGTAAGATTTGATCTTTTATTAGATACTTCATCACCGGCTTCAACAGTGAATAATTCTGTAACAGGTGCATTATCAATGAATGCAGCTTCGGCTTTATCCTCGGCTACAAAATATTATTATAAAATAAAAGCTACTGTTGTTAATACCGGAGATAATGTCGGTGAAACTTTTACTTCGGGAAGTGAATATTATTTCTATACACCGCTAGTTTTAACTGCACCTGTAAACGGTTTAACAGGAGTTGCGATTGAGCCCACATTTACTTGGGAAGATGCCAATTTTGAATCATCTTACAAGTTATTAATATCTACAGACGGTAGCAGTCAAGCAGCCTTCGATGCTGCTGTAGTAAGGACGAAAACGGGTATTGCTGCTAATACAACCAGCTATACGTTTACAGAAGCGGATACGTCTTTAAGTAATAATACAATATATTACTGGCAAGTTGTAGCAGTGGATGGTTCAAATTCAATAAAATCACCTATTTGGCAATTCAAGACTTGGCCGGATATGAGTCCTACATTAACAAATCCGGGAAACGGTACAACGGTTTATACTACTACAACATTATTTAGTTGGACGATAAACCAAGCAACCGGCTCATTAAAATTTAAGCCGCAAGTAGTTGCTGCTTCATCGAGTCCTTCACCGGCGGCTTGGGCAGCAGCGACCTTAACTGCAACAACAACAAACTTAAATTATACGTTTACATTAAACGGTGGAACGCAATATTATTGGAGACTAATAGTATTAAACAGCAGTAATGAAGTTGTGGCATATTCATCGGAAGCTACGTTTACCACAAGTGGCGGATCAAGCATAGTACCAACGCCTTCTTATCCAATTGGAGGTGAGACGGTTTATACTAATACTCCAACTGTATATTGGTATCTCGATTCTTATGCTTCCGGTTTAACTTACCAGATCAATTATTCCACATCAAACTCAACAAGTTCTGGAGAATTAAATTCAGGGAATTCCCTGTATCCCTCTTCACCAGGTAGTTACTCAAGTAATTTATTTTTAACATTTCCGTCGGCTTTAACTCCCGGAACAACCTATTACTGGCAAGTTAGAGCTTACTACGCAACTGACGGTTCTTATTCTGATTGGTCACCAGTGCAAAGTTTTGTAACTGGGGGAAGCGGAACATTGATAATTCCAACACCCTCATATCCAATTGATGGAGTTACGGTTTATACCTCATCTCCAACTTTATATTGGTATTTAAACGGTTCAGGTACCGGATTGGTTTATGACATTGACTACGATGATACAATTGGCGGATTGGACGGCGTCCCGGAAATTGAAGATGTTTCGAGTCTGTATAGGCAATTATCCGGGTTGACAGCCGGGAAAAAGTATTATTGGAGGGTTCGTTCTGATAATGGTACAACCGAATCGAATTGGTCGAGTATAGATTCATTCACGGTTTCAGGTGGTGTAACCGGTGGAGTAGCGGTCGCAAGTTGGCCAACCGGCAATCCGACCGTTTATACAACTACTCCGACTTTATCTTGGTACTTGGATGGATCTTCATTAGGTCTAACCGGATATGTGTTAAAATATAGTACTTCATCCGAAGCTTGGTCTTCGTTCAATCCCGGTACACCTGATGCAACAAAAGGTGAAATAGCAATAGGAAGTATCTCTACCACATCGTATACATTAACTACAGCCTTAACAAACGGACAGACATACTATTGGGCTGTAGCATCAACTGACGGTTCCTTGGAATCAGCTTATTCTGAAGGGTCCTTTACAGTTTACGGTGGAGCTAGTGCAGGTACCCCTGCGTTGAGTTCTCCGATTGGGGGAGTAACTGTAACATCAACTTCCCAAACGTTGTATTGGTACTTCAACGGGGCAACCGGAGGAATTGTAGGTTATGACGTACATTATAGTAAAGACGGATTTTTAACGTCAGATAGTACAATTACTTCGGCATTATCATCTACAAATACGTATGCAAATTTAACTGGACTTACACCCGGAGCGACTTACTCTTGGAAAGTGAGAGCTTATTACGGTGGTTCACTTTATGGAAGTTACTCAACTACAGAAACTTTTGTAGTGGATGCAGGCGCAGCTCCGGTGCAGCCTCTTATAGGCGGACCGAATAACGTAACAATAACCACCGGATCACCCATCGTTTCTTGGGTGCTGCCTGTACAGAGTGAATCTGATTTGACTTATGAATTAGTCTATTCTACCTCTGAGGATATGAGTTCTGCACAAGTTATTGAAGGAATTAAAACTCCATTTACAGCAATTACAGGGTTAGAATCTGGAGAAAATTATTACTGGAAAGTAAGATCAAAAACTCATGAAGGTGAATATTCGGATTATTCACCAAGAGCATCATTCTCGACAGACCAAACTACAGCTGTAGAAAATGAGATTATAATACCGGAAAAATTCATAGTAGAACAGAACTATCCGAATCCATTTAACCCAACAACAAGTATAAAATTCGGGCTACCACAAAGCAGCTATGTAACAATTAAGATATACAATATGCTGGGCCAGGAAGTAAGAACATTACTCAGTTCCCAGATGGGTGCCGGAATTTATAACTTGATATGGGACGGTAAAGATAATAGCGGAAAATCGGTAACAAGCGGAGCGTATATTTACCGTGTGGTATCGGGTAAAAATGTAATTACAAAGAAAATGATGTTATTAAAATAAGAATAATAATTCCGGCGTTTAAGTGTTAAACGCCGGATAGATAAATCTTTATTGAATGAAAATTTTGGTCTGTAGGAGAATACAAAAATGCTGAAAAAAATAATGTTGGGAGTTTATTTACTTACCTGGCTACTTGTAATCGCTTCGGCATTATATGCTTGCCAGACTTTTTTCTTGCAATAGATAAAAAGATTAAATAATTGAATAATAAGCCGGTTCTTTTTTCTTGATGGAGGGAGAATCGGCTTCTTTATTTTAAATTAATTTGCGTATGTTATGTTGTAACAATTACATTTTTCGAAAGACTTCCTGATTTTCTTCCTACACAAAGTTCAATTAAAAGAATATTATTGAAACAAATTTTTCAATGTTCATATTCGACTTCAAAAATAGTCACTTCTAATCCTTCTCAGAAAAAATATCTCTGTAATATTCTACTTTAATAATATGATTGAGCGTAAGGGAAAATTTAATAACACTTATCGCTTGGGAGCAAAAGATGTTTACGAATCCAAATTATTCATCTCAAAAAAATTACGGTACCGAAAAAGAAAGAACCTGGATTAAATTTACTTCCGAAATTCAAGCTGGCGAACAAATCCCATTCAGCGAACAATTGCAAACATACCATAATATTTTCGGTGAACAGGATGTATATAATGTCCCGCCCAAAGTATGGTTCCCAGGAGCAGAATTAAATTGTGTGGATATCGGACGGTTATTTTCATCAAGATATTCAGCCGGGTGATGTGGTTGCTTGGCATACAAATATTGGTTGGATGATGGGACCTTGGTTAATATTCGCAACGTTGATTAATAAGGCAACTATGGCATTATATGAAGGTTCACACTCAAAGAAAAGTTTTATTGATTTTATTAAAATTGCAAAAGTAAATATTCATGGGCTTATACCTTCCCTCGTTAGGACTTGGCGTAATATGGCACTAATAGAAGAAGGCGAATGGGATAGCATCCGCGTTTTCAGTTCTACGGGGGAACCCTCCAATTGGGAAGATTACTTTTGGCTGATGAGCCGGGCAAATTTCAAAACGCCTGTAATAGAATATATGGGCGGCACTGAAATCGGTGGGGGATACCTGACCGGAACAGTAGTACAGGCGGCATTCCTTTCAACTTTTACTACTCCTGCTCTCGGACTTGATATTGCCGTTATGGATGAAAACGGGATAGAAGTTCAAGAAGGGGATAAAGGAGAAGTATTTTTAATTCCTCCTTCAATTGGTCTTTCGCAGGAATTATTAAATAAAGATCATTTTGAGGTTTATTATAAAAATTCTTCCATTGATTCTGCCGGCAATCCATTGCGTCGTCACGGAGATTTAATTTATGTTCTGCCCAGTGGGTTCTATAGAGCACAGGGGAGAGCAGATGATACGATGAATATTGGCGGGATAAAAATAAGTTCGGTTGAATTAGAGGAAGTTGTAAATTTACATAGTGCAGTAATTGAAAGCGCCGCTGTTTCAATTCGCAAAAATGGGGAAGCAGTAGAAAATTTGGTGATATTTGCCGCTGTAAATAAAGGAATTGAAAGAGAAGTATTGTTGGCGGATTTGAATAAAATGATATCCCGGAGGATAAATCCGTTATTTAAAATTTACGATTTAATAATTATAGACGAGCTGCCGAAAACCGCATCGAATAAAATGATACGCAGAGAGCTTAGAAATAACTATATTGAAAGGGAATACTGAGTTATTATTTGTCCTAGTATTTATGGGAGATTAAAACTTAAGGAAAAAGAATATGACTATTTTGCTTGAGGAACATCTGGGGAGGATAGCCTCTCCGGCAAACCTCAGAATTAACGATCAGATAAGACTTTTGCGAGAGAAATGCAAAAAGATAGGATGCTCAAGACCGTATCATCATTTCGCTTTTGGACAATCTCCTTTCCCTCCGCCTCCTTCTGTCATCAATGCTCTTTCTATGAATGCTGCCCAACATGATTATTTACCAACAGCGGGAATAGAACAGCTTAGAGAGTTAATTGCAAAGTATTACAATCTAAAGTTTAATCTGAATTGCAGTTCGAAGGAAATAATTGTGAGTCCCGGCAGCAAAGAGATGATTTCTATGATTTTAGCAGCTGTTAAAGGAAGTGTAATAATACCGGTTCCATCTTGGGTCAGTTATTTGCCACAAGCAGTCATTCTAAAGAAAGAAGTAATACCTATTAAAACTGAGTTTCGAAATAATTTTAAATTGACACCTGAATTGTTATTGGAAGGGATAAGTAAAAGTTCCAACTTTCAAAAAATATTAATTTTAAACCATCCGCATAATCCAACAGGTACGATGTATTCGAAAGAAGAACTTCAAGATATTGCCGAAATTTGTCGCAGGAATAATGTGGTAATTATCGCAGATGAGATTTATGCGTTAACTTCATTTAAACAGAAAAGTTTTGTTAGTATGGGGGAGATTTTTCCCGATGGCACAATTGTTACGGGTGGTTTATCAAAGGACCGTTCAGCCGGCGGATATAGATTGGGTGTTGGAGTTTTTCCTTCCGGTCAATACGAGTTGGTTGATGATATACTGAAAATTGCGGGCTCAACCTATTCGTGTGTGGCTGCACCTATCCAGTTTGCTGCTATTGAAGCATATTCGATGAATGAGACTGTCGAATCTCATATAAAAATTTGCAGTGAAGTAAATGCAGTGATTGGTAAATATGTAACAGAATTATTTTCAAATATTAGCGGCATAAAAAAATCAGTGCCCCAAGGAGGATTTTACCTGCTCATCGATTTTAATGAAAACAAAGAGCAGCTATTTAATTTGGGAATCAAGGACAGTGTGAATTTTGCCGAAACTTTACTCCAGATTGAGCATACTGCACTTCTACCAGGTGATGCATTATTAGTTGGTAGAGAAAATTTTTCCTTCCGGTGCAGTTTCGTTGATTATGACGGAGAGGCTGCTCTGAAGAATTGGCGCAAAAGAATTCCGGTAAATAAGGGGGAAGAGGATGAATTTGTTCAAGAGAATTGTTCTTTAATGATAAACGGTGTGAAGTATATTGAAAGATTTATTGAGCAAATACAAAACGACGTTTATCCGAAACACTTTCCTGCTTAAAAAATTACTCTCATTTAAAAAAGAAAAACTCACCTTCCATAAACAAAAATTTACAGAAGGTGAGTGCTAAAAGTATTGAATTATTCAACAACCGCTAAGATATCGGAACGTTGAATTATTTTATAATCCTTACCGTCAACTGTAATATCTTCACCGCCGTATTTAGCGAATAAAACTTTGTTACCTTCTTTTATTTTTTCTTGAAGATCTTCGTCAGTACCAACAGCAATTACTGTTCCCATTCTTGGTTTTTCTTTTGCTGTATCGGGAATTATAATTCCGGATGAAGTTCTTTCTTCTTCTTCCATAGGTTCAATTAAAACCCTGTCATCCAATGGTCTTATTTTCATGTTACCTCCTTATTTAATATTTAATAGTCTGTTTATTTTTGCCTTATCAAATCCCACAATCGGACGATTATTGATCAATATTACGGGAACACCGGTTTGACCCGTTTTTCGCTGCATATCCATTGCAGCTTTGTGATCTCGCGAAACGTCCACATCTGTAAATCTAATATTTTTTTCTCTGAAATATCTTTTTGCAGCATTGCAAAAACTGCAAGTTGGTGTTGAGAACATCACTACTTTCGGTTGTCTCTCCATTTTAACTCCAAAATTCTCTTTAAATTTACCGAAAATGTGATGAATAAATTTACTTATGGTTTCAAAATTCGACGCACAAATTTATCGAAATTATTCGAAATATTAGTAAAAATTATTTAACTTCTACATTAAATATTTCTAAAAAAGTTCCGAAATTGCTATGCGAAAATTTGTAATTATTGCAGTCCTTTTTTTTATGACAAACTCTCATTTAATTTCACAAGTAAAAAAGATGGAAAAACTTCAGAATAAACTCGAAGAGCTTAGAAGTGAATATGCGCCTGATAGTCGTGTTGCACTTTTTGAGTTCACAATTGACCAAGATAAAAAAATTGTAAATATAAAGACCGATAAAGCTGAAGCTGCGAAAAAATTAAGTCTTTTCCAGGGCAGCATTTCCGGTTATAAAATTAATTTGGAATTACTACCCTCCGAAGATTTGGGAAATAATGTTTATGGCATTATTAACCTTTCTGTTGCTAATCTTCGTAAAGAACCGAAACACGCAGCAGAATTGGTTTCGCAGGCTTTACTCGGTACTCCCGTTAAAGTCTTGGAAAAGTCAGGGGATTGGTATAGAATTCAAACTCCCGATAACTATATTTCTTGGACAGATGATGACGCTCTGGTTTTGATGGATTTTCAAAGATATGATGAGTGGAAATTATCTCCCAAGGTTATTTTTACAAAAGAATACGGTTTTGCATTTGAATCCCCTGATGGAAATTCAAAGCATGTATCAGATTTGGTTATCGGAAATATTTTAAAATTAGTGAAAGCGGATGGACAATTCTATCAAATTGAATATCCTGACGGAAGAGTTGGTTATATCCCCAATGAGGATTGTGCCGATTATTCGAAATGGATTAAAAAAGTGGAAACAAATCCCGCTGAAATATTAAATACCGCCTATAAATTTATTGGTTTACCATATTTATGGGGAGGCACCTCCAGTAAAGGATTCGATTGCAGTGGTTTTACGAAAACGGTTTATTTCCTAAACGGAATTATGCTCCCTCGAGATGCTTCACAGCAGGTACTTACCGGGGAAACGGTGGATACAAAGAACGGTTTTGAAAATTTACAACCAGGCGATTTACTCTTCTTCGGTAGAAAAGCTGAGAAAGATAACCCTGAAAAAGTTACCCACGTAGCTATTTATATAGGTAATATGGAATATATACATGCTTCCGGGAAAGTAAAAATTAACAGTCTTGACCCGAAAGCTAAAAACTTTAGTGAATACCGTTTAAACTCGTTTATTCGTGCACAAAGAATTTTGAATTCAATTAATAATAATGGGATTGAAACCGTAGAAATAAATCAATTTTTCGGGGAATAATTTCAGGGTAAACCAAATATCTTATGTCCATAATATCGAATTATTCAATCATTTTTAAAAGTCAATATGACATTCATTCAAATGGGATCTAAACTAAAACTATCATATCGTCCTTATACGCTCGAACTGAAACACGTATTTACAGTTGCTGCCGGTTCACGTTCTACAACTCCGGTTGTATTGACGGAAATAGATTATGATGGAGTGAAAGGATATGGGGAATCATCTATGCCTCCATATTTGGGTGAATCCCACGAATCGGTTCTGAATTTTTTGAATAAAGTAGATTTAACTCAGTTTAACGATCCTTTTTTGGTTGATGATATACTCGATTATGTCGATTCCGTTGAGGAAGGGAATAATGCTGCAAAGGCCGGCATTGACATTGCATTGCACGATTTGATTGGTAAGTTATGTGGATTACCATTGTATAAGATGTGGGGATTTAATCCCGGAAATACCCCCAATACGTCATATACAATAGGAATTGACGAACCGGAGATAATTTCAAAGAAAGTAAAAGAAGCCGGTGAATATAAAATTCTAAAAGTGAAACTGGGTTTGGGGAACGACCGGGAGATAATTGAAACTATTCGCGGTATAACTGATAAACCGTTGACCGTTGATGCAAATCAAGGTTGGAAGGATAGGGAATTTGCACTCGATATGATTCATTTCCTGAAAGATAAAAATGTTGAATTTGTAGAACAACCGATGCCTAAGGAGCAAATAGACGATATCGCATGGCTGACTGAAAACAGTCCGCTTCCAATCATCGCCGATGAATCTTGTAAAAGGTTAAAAGATGTTTCCGAATTAAACGGAGTATTTTCAGGCATCAATATAAAATTAATGAAGTGTACAGGATTGCGTGAAGCGAAAAAGATGATAGAACTCGCACGTGCATTTAATATGAAAGTAATGATTGGATGTATGACAGAAACGTCTTGTGCTGTTTCGGCTGCAGCTAACTTATCCCCCAAGGTAGATTGGGCTGATCTCGATGGAAATTTGCTGATATCTAATGATCCTTATGAAGGAGTAAAGGTTAAAGACGGCAAGATTATTCTATCGAGTAATCCTGGGATTGGACTTTACGATTGAGCTAAATCACTATTAGATAATATCTTTAATTTTAGTTTAATTTGCAATGATAAATTGATTATTATTATACTATGATTTTTAGAATGGTAGATAAAATTAAAATAATTGTATTCCTATTTTTAGTATCTTTTACGGTTGCATCAGCAAATAAACTATATATTCGTGTAAATCAAGTTGGCTTTCTTCCGGAAGATGTTAAAACGGCAATTGTGATGAGTAAAACAAAATTGTACAATTTAACTTTTACCGTTAATAAACTTTCCGGAACAAAGCAGAAATATAAATCACTTGCAAAATTAAAAAAGTTAACTTCCGGAAAGTTCAATTACATTTATGAACTCAACTTTAGCAAAGTGAAATCTCCTGGTACCTATTATTTAATGATAAACGGACAAAAATCGTATCCGTTCAAAATAGGTAAGTGGATTTATAACGAAGTAGTAGATTCATTACTGCAATTTTTTAAAGTACAACGCTGCGGATATACTAATCCGTTATTACATAAAGTTTGTCATGTTTCCGATGCGACAAAATTATTCATTGATGGGAAGGAAATTAAAGAGCAATTTGATGTTACGGGTGGATGGCACGATGCTGGAGATTACGTAAAATTCCTTAATACCACTGCTTTTTCAACTTACATGCTTCTGTTCGCGTACGATTTTGATCCTGTTAAATTTGGATTTGACCGTGACAGAGATGGTGTTCCTGATGTACTTGCCGAGGCAAAAGTCGGAGTTGATTGGCTCTTAAGAGCAGTGTACAAGAAATATCGATTAATCACGCAAGTTCAGGATTTAAGAGATCACGATGTAGGTTGGAGAATGCCGGAGAATGATCCACTTACTTTCGATCGACCGGCGTTTGTTGGAATTGGAAAAAATTTAATCGGAATTTATACTGCTACAATGGCATTGGCCTCCCGTATTTGGAGATTCAAATTCAATTATGATGAATACGCCGATAAATGTTTAACTGCAGCGGAAAATATATTTTCTGTTAGGAATGAGGTGCCTGATATCGACTCTACCGGTACAGGTATGTATATAGATAGGAAATATAAGGGTAAATTAGCTCTTGGTGCCGTCGAACTTTTTATGACGAACCGTCAGAGAAATTTGCTCGAGGAAGCTAAAAAATATGCTGCCGAAGCAGGCAGCGATTATTGGTGGAGTTGGGGGGATATCAATTCCTTAGCTCATTACAGGCTGGCGAGATTGGATACCAGCTATGCCCGTTTTATTAAAGCGAATCTTGAGCATTTTCTCAATACTTCTAAAAAGCACCCTTTTGAAGAAGGTGCGGATTATTCTTGGGGTACAAATGTTACATTGCTTGGTGTTACACTCCAGAATATTTTATGGAAAGAACTAACCGGAAATAATAGTTTTGATGAATTAGCAATTAAACAAAGAGATTATATATTAGGCAGAAATCCTTGGGGAATAAGTTTTATTTCTAAAATAGGGCGAGTATATTCCAAGAATCTCCATCATCAAGTTGCACAATTGAACGGGGGGTATTTACCCGGCGGTTTTGCTGCAGGACCAGTAAAAAATATTGTTTACGAACAATCGGGACTTGAGATTCCAAAGTACGACAGATTCTCTATGTTCCAAGCTGATTCAGTTGTCTATTTTGATACAAAAAATGATTATTTATCCAATGAACCAACTATTGTTGGGAATGCAACTGCAGTATTTGTGATGGGTTATTTTTCAAATTTTGGAAGGTAATTTAGTGATTTTAAACTTATAATTGTATTAAATTGGAGCAATTTCTCAATTTGAAGCACGCCTTAGAAATTGAGATCATATAGCTAATTATGAACGCATTTATTTTAGGCACGCTATTTGATTAATATAATTGCTTATTAGAAGAGGATGTTATGTCTACAGTAATAAAATTGATAAAATCGGGGTTTAGTTTAATTGATCAAAATTGGGGTGGTGTTTACCAAGGTGGAAGTTATGTATTAATTGGTCCTCGTAAATCCGGAAGAACTCTTCTCGCTTTGCAGTTTGCAATGGAAGCAGCTAAAAATTCTGAAGTTTGTCTCTATTTTACAAATATGCGGCCTAAAGATTTAATGATTCAAGCTGCATCCATCAATTTCGATATTCAATCTTACATGAATCAGAATACGATAATAGTTGTTCGTGTAGCTCCTCCTAACGAAATTTATGAAACCAGGGACCCTGACAAATATTTAGTTGAATATCTAAACGATATTATTACTGTAGTAAATCATTATAATCCTTCCAGAATCGTGTTCGACGAACTAACGCCTTATATTGGTTTCAGAAATATTATGCTCCTGCGCGAAGCATTCATTCATACTCTCGAAACGATTGAAGATACCGATATTACAAGTTTGTTTATTCTCGGAGAACCGGCGACACAGAAAGCGCAAGCATTAGTCGATACTATTTGCAATGAAGTGACGGGAGTAATTTATTTTAAAAAGAGTGCCGCATTAATTGCCGGGAAGTATCATGGCGGTATTGCTACAATTATCCCTAATGTCGGTCATACGGAAGGTCAATTTTCAGCAGAATATATAATTGAACCCTTCCATGGCGTAACGGTTCGATTGTCCGAACCGGAGCCTCCGCAAACTCAAAGTCCATTGGAGACAAACCATACTCCTGCTGCTCATCAACATTCAATGCCTAGAGAGCAAACAATTGAAAGTTTCTCATCAATGTCCGAAAAGATAGGTTCTCCTAATATTTATAATAAAAATGATTTTCTTTTAGTATTAAATAATCAAATAGCTCTTTATAAATCTACCGGTCAGAAGTTTCAGGTAATGGCATTTAAATTAGACCCTATAGCTCAAGTAACTCAAAAAATCACTAAAAATGATTTATTGAATGCTATTAAATATGCTACCGGTAAAAAAGAGAAATTATGCGAAATTGAAGATAAAATTCTTGTCCTGCAAGTTAGATCGAATGCCGAGCACCTTATAGAAACAATTCATGGTGTGGCAGCCGGATTGAGGCAATATGTTCCGGCATATTATAACGAGGCTCTTGAAGCCGTAACCATTCATTTTAAAGAAGTTAATGAAGGAATTGATAAAGCAGAAGATATTATGGAGGAGATTCTCTTGGATAAATCTCAGGAGGATACTTTTTATATTCCTATTAGCAAATATTTAGGGTGATGAAACGTGTTGTTCATATATTATTCTTACTGCTCGTTTTAACTCCTTTTGCTATACAAGCTCAGTTAAGATTAGAGGGAATTAAAAGAGAAGCACTTAAACATATACAAAATGGTCGATATGGTGATGCCATCGATCAATTGAATAAGTATATCGCAGCTGATCCGCGCAATCCGGAAGGTTATTATCTTAGAGGTTTATGCAGAGAAAAACGCCAAGAATATGCCTATGGTAGAGAGGATTACCGTAAAGCTCTTAAATTAGACAATGGCTATACTGAAGCTCGAGAGGCTCTCGAAAGATTAAAACGAACATGGTATGAAAATCTTTATGATAAAATTGAAGGACTTAAAAGAGATATTGCTGTAAATCCCAAAAATCCTTATCCATATTTAGAAATCGGCAGAGCCTATCAGTGGCTCGAAGAATGGGAGAAAGCCGAAGAGTGGTACGATAAATATTTGGCGATGGACAAAAATGCTTCCCCCGATGAAATAATAAGATATTCAATCATTCTAACCGAAACACATCATATTTACAAAGGCTGGTTAAAATTAAAAGAATATACTGAACGTTTCCCGGAAGATTGGCGTTTATGGAGCCGTTTCGGCTGGTTCTCTAATTGGCTTGGGAAATATAAAATAGCCGAAAAAGCATTCCTCAATGCACTAAATATTAAACCATACTTTAAAGAAGCTCAAGACGGTCTCGATGTCGCCCGACGCGAAGCCTATGTAACTATTTATTCCGAAGATTATAACGGTAACGGTAGAAGGGCAAAAGAATATCCGATAGATAGATATTACAGAATTTTACATAATAATCCTGATGATGACGAAAAAAGATTTAATTTAGTTGAATTGCTCATACAGCATGATCGTTACGAAGAAGCCCATCAGCAGTTAAAAATTCTTGCTGAAAAACATTCTGAAGAGGAACGTTATAAAAACCTTTGGGAAACTGTTGAATCTTATAGAAAAAGATTTTTTGAAGAAAAGATTACTGAAGCTTTGAGTGTGCTATCAGACGAACCTTATAATAAAGAAGCGACTCTGAAATTGGCTCAATATTTTCGTAGTCTATCCGCATATCATGAGGCGGAAGAATTACTAAAGAAATATTTGTTAAAGTTCGATAATGATGATGAAGCGCGTTATTTGTATGCAAAAATCCTCTCAGAGGACGGACAGTTCCAACAAGCTTTAGTTCAAGCCGACACTCTGATGGAATTAGCCCCTGATAATTTAGATTATCAGCTATTAACAGCTCAATTAAATATTTGGGGTAATAAAGATTTAGATAAAGCCGAAAAACTATTGAAGAATGTTCTAGAAAATAGACCGAATGATCAAATTGCTTTAATAGCTGCCGGTACTTTGAATTTCCAATTGGATAATTTTGACCTTGCTGAGGAATTTGCAAGAAGAGCGGAGGAGATTGATCCTAAAAATCCTGATTTGCTGGAGCTTAAAACCATGCTTGAATTGGAAAGAATTAGACAGGAAGAGAATAAATATATAGAATCTCTTAATAAAGGACGAGAAATTGCAAAAAACGGTGATTGCGAAAGTGCTTTGCCACTTTATGAAGAATATTTGGATAAATTCGGTGACGATTATCAGGTTCAAGTTGAGTATGCTTCAATTTTAGTTTGTGCTAATCACTTTAGTGAAGCAATAGATGTGTATGATCAGCTTCTCGATGAAGAATATGATGTAGATTTGGATAAGATGAGAGCTAAAATAATTTATTGGAGTGGAGATTCTCTGCGTGCATACGAAGAATTGCAGAGACTGGTTAAAGAGAATCCGGATGATCTGGAATTGAAGCTTTATTTGGGTGATGTTAATGTAAAATTGAAGAATTATGAAGCGGCAAAGGATATTTATCTTGCTTTGAAAGAAATTGCTCCCGAATCGTATTTAATAAATCAGCGTCTCGAATGGCTTCCGTATGAATATCAGGAAACTACTACATTGGGAAGAATTTTTAACGGAATAACGAAATACGCGTTTTCATATATGAATTTTAACCCGCTTACATCATATTTTAACGATAATCTTGGGTTTGAGTATTACTATTACGGAACACAGCTTGCTGTGGGATTTACCAGATTTGTTAGTTTGGGAGCCACATTTTACCAAGGTAGAGTAAATAATACATCTCTATCCTTGGGAGGAATGCCTTTTAATGTAATTAAAGGAAATATATTTATTTCCCCGATGGAAAATTTATCAGTTTCTTTTGGTATAGGACAAGTAAATTCAACGGGAATAATGACTCAGCCCCTTTATGAGGGGGTGATTACTTATAAGCCCATAAATAATCTTAATACTTCAATCAGATATGAGCATAACGACGGGGTTTTTCAACTCCTTTCAAATGAATTGATTAATAGGAGAATTCCTTCAAATACTCTGCGATTTGATGCTTCTTACAAATATAAAACTGGATTAGTGATTAAATCCTATTATTCATTGATTTGGACGGATAAAAATAATTTTGAAATTGAGAATATTGGTAATTATTTCCAGATTCGGCTCGGGAAATATTTTACAAATAATACCGGTTTTGGTTATGAATATCATTTTGAGGATTTTAAATATAACAGTCCATACTATTATACTCCTGAAATATTTGATTCTCACAGTATTTGGGGTGAATGGAGAGTTTATGAGGATAAAATTTGGAATTTTGCGATTGGCGGAAAAGTAGGCTATGTCCCAATTTCGAATTATATTGTTAGAGAATTAAATACCGAGATATCATATACAATTTTGAAAAATTTACGTTTATTAGCCACCGGGTTTCTCAGCAGTTCAATTAGGGAGATCACGGCCTATAGTTCAGGTTCATTTTACATGAATATATTTTGGTCAATTTATTAACGATTCTTTAAATAATTGCTTTAACGGTTATTTATAACTCTTTTGATTGCAATGATTTAAATAAAATGTTATATTAAGAATGGTAGAAAATAATTATAATTTACTATGCAGAATAAACAAAAAATAGAACGAGCACAGATTCTTTTGGATAATAGGGAGATTGATCCTCCCAAAAGAAATGAAAAACAGGAAAAAATCAGAGCGATTATTTTTTCCGGCTCTCTTTCTGTTATCATGTTTATTATTATCATGATTACATTGCCGCAGACCGTATTATCCTTTAACGGATTGTTCGTTTATGCGTCAATTGTTGCGCTTGTTATATTTCTTTTCGTACTGCTTTTTAGATACTTTTCTATCCTTGTGCTCGCGTATTTGAATATCACTAAATATACAGTTGAAGAATACGATAATTATTTTCCGTTTGTTTCGATAATTGTACCAGTTTACAATGAAGAAAAAGTTGTTCAACAGTCGATAAGGTCATTATTGGAATTAGATTATCCAAATTATGAAATAATTGTTGTAAATGACGGTTCTACCGATAATACCGCCGAAGTTGCAGGAGAAATGGTCGGCTATCAGAAAGGTAAGACTTCTATGGTCAGAGTTACTCTGATAAACAAGCCTAATGGCGGTAAAGCGAAAGCTTTAAATGCTGGAATTCAATTTTCGGATGCGGAATTTACTGTAAGTGTTGACGGGGATTCGAAATTATCGCCCGATACTTTGAAAATGGGAATCCGTCACTTTATTGATCCTTCTATCGGAGCTGTTGCCGGGAACGTAAAGGTACTTAACCGTGGTAAAATGGTTACAGATCTTCAAGCTTTGGAGTATATTGAAGGTTTGAATCTTGCCCGTTTTGCACAGGGTATGGTAAAAATGGTGAATATAATTCCGGGTCCGATAGGAATTTTTCGGAAGAAAGCTTTAAGAAGTGCAGGCTTTTATTCGAGCGATACATTTGCTGAAGATGCGGATTTAACGCTTAAAATGCTTGCCGCAGGTTGGAAAGTAAAATACGAACCGAGAGCAATCTCTTATACGGAAGCTCCTGAAAAGTTTTTGCAGTTGCTTAAACAAAGATACAGATGGACCAGAGGTATTTTACAAGCTATTAGAAAACATAAGAAACACATTTACAATCCGACATTGAATTTTAATAATACACTAATTCTTTGGTCGATGTTTTATGAAGCATTAGTTTGGCCTGCAATGAATATTTTTGCGAATTTGTTCTTTATTGTTGTTGGTGTGTTTTTCCATATGTCTGCTTTAGTTGTCTTCTGGTGGATTGGAATTATGGCGCTCGATATGATGGCGGCAATTTATTGTTTGGCTGTTGAGAAAGAAGAATTTAGATTAGTGTTTTATGCATTTATCTATCGCCTCATTTTCATTTTGATGATCGACATAACGAAAGCTATGGCTACAGTGGAAGAATTTTTGGGTATCGAAATGAACTGGGGAAAATTAGAAAGAATTGGATTGGATCAAGCCGGAGGACAAAGTGCCGCACCGGCAGCATAAATTTTATAATCAGAGAGGTATGTAATGGAACTTATTCCGATACTATCATTCATAATATTAGTTGCAACCGTTTCAACCTTCATTCTAGCGGTTGGGGCTTATATTTTATATAAAATACGTGAAAGAAAAGGTCGTGTAGGGAAAGTGGCAGAACCGGCAGCATTGCCTGCAGAGCTTGTTGCTCCTGCTAGGTTAACCAGTGAACAAGCTGCTTCTACTCAAACGGGTATGAGAAGAACTCTATTTGAAGATCAGCCTTCGAGATTAACAGGGTACGAGCATGAAAGACAACCGATGTTCTACGGTACTCAAGAATCTAAAGAATTTAGACCTACATTTGCTCCTACTCCTCCGCCTACACCAAATTATGCGGAAACAAGTAGATATATGAGAACCGAGGCTCAACCTCAAAAAAGGTCTACATTCGAAAGCACTCGGGGTAAATTTATGAGATATACCGCAGAAGGTTATGTTGCGCCGAATACAGAGAAAAAAGAAGAAAAGAAAAATGAGGATACTCTTAGATGGCGTTAAAAGAAAAAGAAGAAGAACATTTTGGGCTGCGGGTTAATTATCTGATAATTTTCCTTACCGGCTTAGTGCTTCTTACTGTCGGGGTACTCATTTTTTTGGTAATTATCCAGAATGTCTACGGTGATTACGAAATAGAAGAGATATTACCGACAAAACAAAATTTAGCGTTAATCGATAAAGTGGATAAGGTTGCACTTCTTTATTCTCAATATACTGAGAACAAACTTCCCGAAGGGAGTACTTGGCTAAGCGATATCATTGATACTTGGGAAGTTTACCTAAAAAACGATAAAGTGAAATATGAAATCATTAGTGATCAAACTATAGAATTAGGGAGGCATTACGACTACAAGTTAATTATCTTGCCCATGGCTCAATCAATTTCAGATAAGGAGTTGATTGAGTTGAAAAAATATTTGGAAAAAGGCGGATCAATTTTCTGCACGGGTGGTCCGGGTACTTTCTCTGATGAGGGGAAATGGAGAGGATGGGATTTCTTCACGGAAGCTTTCGGTATGAAATTTAGCAAAGAAATTAAGCCGGAAGAAACGTATAAAATTCATACTCTGAGAGGAAATCTTAAAATCACCGCAGGAATTCCTACAGGATATGCCTTAAAAATTGCTACATGGGATAGACCGATATATGCAGAAATTTTGGAACCGAGAACAACTCAAGTTAGTTTTTGGTACGATTTCAGACGTGAAGCAGGTTTAGTGAGAGACGAAATTAGTAAAAGTGCCGGCATTGCTTTCGGTACTTACGGAAAGGGACGCTTTATTTGGTTTGGATTCGGTTTGAATTCAGTTATCGGTCAACAAGAAGATTATATCTATTTCGAAAAATTGTTTAATAATTGTATTAACTGGCTTACTTACAAACCAATTGCTTTTATAAGGGACTGGCCGGCTTCTTATAAAGCAGCAGCTATTCTAATTCCTCAAATTACGGAAGACCCGCAGAATGCATTAAATTTAGGGAAGCTTCTGAAAAACAAAAGATACCCGGCAACATTTTTTATTGATGCTCGCAGGGCAATTAATAATCCGGATTTAGTTAAAAGCATCAGTGAATACGGCGATTTGGGAATAGTTGTTGATATAGGATTTTTAGAATCGGCAGAAGATACTATAAATAAACTTGATGACAAACTCGTTCAACAAGCTAGTATCCAATTTGCTAAAGATACTGTGGAAGCTTTATCCGGTTCTAAAGTAAGAAGTATGATGCCGTTATACGGATTTTATGACGAGAATACTCTGCAGGCAATTTCTGCTTCCGGAATAGAGTTTTTACTCACGGATTCATTAACCGACAGAAGTGTTCCTAAGATAATTATTCGTAATAATAAACCGATCTTACTAATTACTAAAACTGCAAGAGATGATTATGAGGTTATTCGTGATTACGGTTTAACAGAAAACGACTTTCAAGAATACACTTACGAAGAGGATGTTGATAGAGTATTATTTGAGGGCGGATTGTATGTGTTTAAAGTGCATACAAATTATCAATTGGAACGACAGAATTTGCGAGTAATAGATAATTTAATGAATTACATTAAAGAAAAGGATTTTTGGATTTGTTCTTTGGATGATTTACAAAAATGGTGGCTGCGCAGGGGAGGAGTTGAAATACAATATACTACTCGTAGTAAAAGAAGAATTGCTGTGGAAGTTACTAATCCTACCGATAATTCCGTAAGAAATTTTACTGTTCAAGTTAATTTAAATAAGAAAGTAAAGAATGTTAGAGTTTCGTCGGATATTATAAATACTAAAATTCCAGAATTTGAGTTCGATTCATCTACAAATACGCTATATATGTATTTAAAAGAGATGGAGCCGAATGAATCCAGGTCGTTTTTAATCGATTTCGAAAACATTTCCAGCTAATTTGAGAAGACTATGACAGTTCTTCAAAAAGATAGAAAGTCCGGTAACATTTTTCCCAAATTTCTATTCTTTCTTTTAGATTATTTGAAAAATTATAGTATGAAGATGAATAAAACAAAGTTAAAATATTTAATTGCTGTAATTATAACTCTTTCTATTGTTGTCGGATGTGTGCAGACAATAAATAATCCTTTAACATCCGAACCGAAAATTAATGTCTATAGCCCTAAGACAGGAGATACCATCCAAGTAGGGCAGAACAGGATAAATTATGATGCTTCCCCGGGATTAGGAAGCCAGGGAATTGATCGGTTTGAAGTATTCATCAACAAGAAATCTACCGGAGTTTTTTCTCCTAATACTAACGGTACGAATCCATTGCTTTATTTAACGGTAGATTCCGCAATTGTTGGACAAAAAATCAGTTATTATGTAGCAGTATATAATAAAGAAGGTAAGTTCAAAACAAGTTCTACTTTCGATTCTATTCTGGTTCTTGCGAATACAGAACCGCCGAGAAGACCGTACAATCTCTTTTTGCAAAGAGTATCCGAAACAGAAGTTTTGTTGGTATGGGATGACAGTTCGAACAATGAGGACTCATTTGAAGTTTGGCGTAAAGACGGGGATAACGGAAATTATCGCGTAGTTCAAACCTTACAGGCTAACTCGAATAATTGGCTTGATAGAACAGTTGCTCAATTTGTTACATATTATTATAAAGTAAGAGCCGTTAATGCATTTGGTAATTCTCCATTCAGCAACGAAGTAAATTCAGGCGGTGCTGCCGGAAGTCCTCCAACTAATTTATTCGGTCAAGCTTTGGGTAAGAGTTTGATTCAATTAACGTGGCAGGATAATTCAACCGAGGAAAATGGATTTAAAGTTCAGAGAAAAGTTTTGACGAGTGATCCTTGGACTACTATAAAAATACTTCCACCAAATTCTGAAGAATATATTGACCAGGGATTAACTCAATATACTACTTACCATTATCGTGTAGGCGTATTCACAAGCAATTCTGAAACCTATTCTTCTGAAATTACGGTTACTACTTTCGGAGTGGACATCCCAAGCCCATCGAATTTAGTTGCAAATTTCGATAAAACTATTGATGCAGTAAAAATTACTTGGTCGGATAATACTGTTCTTGAAAACGGAACTGTTGTAGAACGCAGAACGGGTTTAACAGGTACGTACACACAAATTGGAGCAACGGTTGCTGACGAGAATGTTTTTATCGATACAAATGTTACAAGCAACACTCTTTATTACTACAGGGCTAAACATACTACTACAGAAGGATTTTTTACTCCGTACTCAAATGAAGATTCTGCATATGTTCCATTCGTGCCTTTAAGATCTCCGAGCAATTTGGAAATCTCTGAATTTATTCCAAATCAGCTTTATGGTTTGTTCTGGACAAACAACGCCAGCACGGAGGATGGAATAGAACTTTGGAGAAGAGACGGTGATTTATCCAACTTCCATATTTATAAAATTTTACCGCCGAGAACGCAAGCGTACAACGATACAATTCAAGATCCTAATCTAATTTATTCATACAAAGTTAGAGCATTTTTGGGCGGTGAGTATTCTAATTTTTCTAATATTGTAAGCACTGCGGGTGGTCCCGGAGGCATTTTTAGACCTACTAATTTAGTCGCGTCAGCTGTTCCGAATCAATTAGCAGTGGATTTAACTTGGACTGATAATTCGGATAATGAGTTAGGTTTTCTAATAGAGAGAAGAATTACGGGAGCTACTAATTTTACGCAGATTGCAATTGTTGGGCCTAATGCTCAATTCTATAGGGATGAAACCAAAGGACTATATAGGGGAACATCTTATGATTATAGAGTTAGGGCATATAACGGACAAAGTGTTTCTCAATATTCAAATATTTATCAAGTAACGATTCCGTTCTAATGTTCTCCGATAAATTATATATTGACGAAACAATATTAAGTGGTTCGGAAACTTCTTTTCTGCTCATAGATAAGAATGGAAAAATTGTTTCTATGAGCGAGGAATTGAAAAAAGAATTTTCGGGTGTTACGAATATTTTTGACGTACTTTCAGAAGGGAGCAGGAGGAAACTGAGCGATCCGATTATTTCGGATAAAATCAGAAATAATGTTATACAGCTCGAGAGGCTCGATTCCCCTTCCGATATTGAGGTAAACATTGATTCAATAAAAATAAAAGGGAAGGTTTTATACAAACTTAATATTATTTCGATCAGTAAATCTGAAGGGAAAAGTACTCTTAAAATTGACTTATATTCTGGTGATGTTGAAGATTATTTAAGTCGTTCAACTAAGAAAATTATAGAAATAATTAAATCGAATTATCCATTCACAATTATTGGTAAGTCCAAAACCCAGCGTATTTTGGACGAATACGAAGGATTTTTTTGGATTAAAGATCCCGATGGGAAAATTGTGATAGCCAATCGCAGTTTTTCTGGATTTTTGGGAATTCCAAAGCGAAAATTGGAAGGAAAGCGTGAGAAAGAAATACTTCCGAATTATTTGTACCGCATATTTTCTGAAGCGCACGAATATGTGCTTAGAACGGGGAATAACATTCTTCTTGAAGATATTTCCGGCAGTTTATTCCTTAGACAAATGCGACTAAAAAAAATTGCACAAATACCTTTAGTTGATATCGATAATAATATTGTTGCAATTTTATCTTTTTCGATTGATAATATAGATACCGGCAAGTTTGATCTAAATGAGCAATTAACGACCAATCTGGACGTTAGTGATTGGCTGATACCTGTAATTCTTATTGACGAGGATGGAAATGTTCTCTCTTATTCGCATTCTGCCAAAGAATTATTTATTACAGCCTTGCGAAATCGATCATTTAATTTGAATTCGATTTTAGCAAAAGGCAGTAGCCAATTATTAAATGATTTTTTTACTAATCAAGAAGAAAAAAAAACTGATTTTTCTTCGGAAATTGAGAATAAAAAAATAAAATTTATGGTTCAAAAGGTAGTGCAGTCCGAGAAATCAACTTTAGCACTAGTTTATTTGAGCCATGATCAAGACAATGAAATAATTTCGAGTGAAAAAATGTACGATACAATATTACATAGCTATCCTTTACCTGCATTAATTTATAATGCCGAGAATCTTAAGTTTTTAGATGTAAATAATGCAGCGCTAAAATTATACGGTTATACGAGAGAAGAATTTTTATCTCTCGATTTAACCGATTTATATGCTCCGGAGGATATTCAGACATTAATTGAAACTCCGGAAGAAAGTAAATCCAACGGCAATGGAATAATCATGCGGCAGAAGCGGAAGGATGGTTCTTTTATTATTGTTGAAATAAATAATAAAGAGATAGATTTTAATGGTATTCTTTCGTTGTTTAGTACGATTAGGGATGTGACCGAAGAGATTGAACTAGAGAAAAAATTGCAACTCTATAAAGCAGCTTTTGAAAATTCGGGTTATCCGATTGCAATAACGGATAATCATGGTTTTGTGAAATATATTAATGATGCTTTTATCGAAAAGTTCGGTTATACAAAAGCAGAGATAGAACAAAATCCGATTTCGAGCATTTTAGTTGATAAGGATAGAGGAATTTTAAATTCAAATCTATTTCAAAGTGAATTCGCTGAAGAAAAAAGAATTACCCTGCAAGTTAAAACTTCTGAAGGGACACAAATTGAAACTACCGTAGTTGGGACTCCAATCTTTGGTTATAAAGATAAGGTTGAAAGATTCAGTTTGATATTTAAAATAACCGAAGAATCTGTTGCTAAGTCTCAGGAAATTAATGGGGAATTGAAAAAGAGTGGGATCGATTCCACTTTCCTCTCTAATCTATTTCACGAACTGTTAACTCCGTTAAATGTGATAATTGGTTTTGTTCAGGAGTTATCAGAAAGTATTGAGAATCCGAATGAAGAACAAAGGGAAGCTATTCAGATAATCGATGAAAATCAGAGAGTCCTTCTGCAGACGATGGACATTGCTGTTGAATTTTCACATTTGGAGCAAGATTATGTTGAATTGAGTGTAACGGATATAAAATTTGTTGACTTGCTCAACGATCTCCAGGAATCGACCAAGAAGATTGCCGAATCGAATGAAGTGAAATTTAATTACGGTAAAATTTCTTCTTCACTCGAGTTCGTATCGGATAAACATAAATTCATTACATTTTTGCGGCAAATGATCAATTTTGCGCTGATTATGACGCACGAAAGCGAAATATTTATTTCCGGAAATTATTTCGAAAATAATAAATTCGTTATCGGCATAAAAGATCAGAAAAGCGGAATATCGGAAGAATTGCTCGGCAATTTAAAAGCTGTTTTCGTAGATGACGAGATTAACATCCGCAAGAATTTTGGGCTTTCCCGTTTTACGGTTCGATTAGTAAGGAAATTGCTTGAAATATTGAATGGGGAGATTCGCTCTATTCCTTCGGCTGCCCATCCAACCGAGTTTGGAATTGTATTCCCATTGAAGTTGGAAGTGCCGGAAATCTCCATTGAACAAGAAATGTTAGAAAATGCTATTCTTGAGCATCCGTCTGAGCAGATTCCCATACCTGAAGAACCCAAACCTCAGCCTTTACCTCAGCCTGAACCTGAGCCTGAACCGGTTCTCCCAAAAGAGAAGGAACTCGATATTTCGAAGCTTTCCTGTCTTTATGTTGAAGATCAGGTGGATTCTCAAATTCTGTTTAAAGTCCAGATGAAAGAATTGAAAACCATCGAATTTGCAAATAGTTTCGAAAAAGCCTTGCCTCTACTAAAGAGTAAAAAATTCGATTTTATTGTTATGGATATAAATTTACAAGGTGAATATAATGGTTTGGATGCATTGAAAATTATTAAAAAGATGCCAGGTTATGAGAATATTCCAATTATAGCTGTTACTGCGTATGTTGTACCGGGCGCTGCAGAAAAATTCATTCAAGCCGGATTCAGTGATTTTATCAATAAACCGTTATTGCGAGAAAAGGTTTTGGAGTCGTTGCAAAAGGTAATGTGATTCTTTTCTAAATAATTTTTATCGGACGGTTCCCTTAGCGGAACCGTTTTTATTTTAAACCCTAAACTGTAAATTCCTCTTGACTAGGAAATAATTTATAGATAAATTAGAACCATACAAATGTATGGTATTTGTTCTTGTTTTTGAATACCGGATGTATGCTTGCACTCCGGTTAATTTAAGTTGCAAGAACATATTTCAAGAGTAAAATGCTTCTTCTTTTCAGTTGTGACTGACGTGCCGAAGGTGTATTCAGGGAAAGAAAAAGTAAAAATAGAAAAATAAGCAATAGGTTGCTATGAAAAACTTAACTCAAACCCAGCAAAAGATACTCGATTTTATTATTGATAAAAAAGCAGAGGGAAAAATTCCTACGCTTGCCGAAGTTGCCGAGCATTTCGGTTATCGCAATCGCTCCACTGTGCAACAGCATTTAAAAGCAATCGAGCGGAAGGGCTACATCAGGCGTAATCCGAAAATTTCCCGCGGAATTGAACTACTGACGGAAGATAAATTTTTTATACCGCGTCCCGTACTCGGAGAAGTTGCTGCCGGAAATCCGCTTACTATTTATCCCGATGCGATAGATACAATCGAACTGCCTACAATCGCCCGTATGCCAAAGGATTCATTTCTGCTGAAAGTAAAAGGGGACAGTCTTAAAGATGCCTACATCTTTACCGGGGATGTTATTATTGTTAATCCCAATACCGAAGTACGCAACGGGCATATTGTTGTTGCCGTGCTGGACGATGCCGCGGTTGTAAAGCGGTTCTACAAAAAGAAAAACAGAATCGAACTCCATTCCGAAAATCCCGAGTATGAACCGATAATAATAGAAAAAGATTATTCCGGTTTCAAATTAGTAGGCGTGGTTATTGGCGTTTACAGAAGTATGGAAAGAAGGGTGGGGTGAAATGACGTTGTTTAAAAAAATAAATATCGTGTTGAAGCGACGAGAAAAAAGGATTGGGATTATTCGAATCCCGGTTGGTATTACGTTACAATATGTGCACAAAGACATGAGATTATGTTTGGAGAAATTAAAAATGGACGAATGTTTTGGAATGTAATCAGTGCATTCAAGGCGGCGGTTACACGGTGGTGTAATGCCAAGTGATTACAAAAATTTTGGTTGGCAGGAACGGTTTTATTATCAGATTGTTCGCGATGAAAATGATTTGTTGAGGATATTAAAATACATTCGTAACAATCTCCAAAAATGGAAAAAGAAAAACATACAAAGAGAAATTAATAAAAGAAGAATTATCGGAAATAGGCATTGATTAAAAGGGAGATTTTTTATGAGTAGAATAAAATACAATCTAGAAGTTTACACCTATCAAATCGATATTGTTCATCATCTTAATAACACTGTTTATATTGAATGGATGGAGATTGGCAGGATGAAACTTCTCGAGGCAATGGGGTTGCCCGTAGAAGAAATTGAAAAATCCGGTATCCTTCCGGTTCTTACCGAAACACATATTCGTTACAGAAAACCGATTTATTTCGGAGATAAAGTCTATGCGGAGATATGGGTATCCAAACTTGGTGCGGCATCGGCAATAATGAGTTTTCGGTTCTACAAAAATGACGGCATTCTTGCAGCAGAGGGCTGGCAAAAAGGATTGTTCATTAATACCGAAACGAAAAAGCCGCACAGATTAACCCCCGAAGAGCGAAAAAGGTTTGAGGCGTTTGTGGAAGAGGAAGAATTTTAAAAGCTTTTCTTAAGTTTATGTAAAGGGTACCATAAGTTGAATTTTTACTTGTATCCTTGCGTGAAACAAAGAACTATGGAATAACGATGGCTAAAAGAAAAAATGAAATTGGTGTGCTGGATGGGAAAATAAAATATAAAGGGAAAATCACAAAACGAGTAGATATAGCTATTCCAGATAATGTGAAGAAAAAATTAAAAGACCATAATGTCGATGAGATGGAAGTAACAATTGAGTTAAAAGGGAAAAATATTCGTTCGAGAAAATTGGTTCGATGCTGGAAAAAGTAAAAGAACCTTAAGCAGTTATGAAAAAATATATTACATATCTTAAATCTCCATTAGGCCTACTGAAATTAACAGCAACCGAGGATGCGGTAAACTCCATTTTATTTGTTTTTTCTGACACGGAAATGGAACCGGGGAACTCCAATGATATTTTGCTGGAGTGTAAAGAACAGTTGGCGGAATATTTCGCCGGTATTCGTAAAGAATTTGACATTCCGATTTATCAGGAGGGGACTGAATTTCAGCATCGGGTTTGGAACGAATTGCTCAAGATTCCATTTGGGGAAACGATTTCTTATAATCAATTAGCCGAAGCTTTAGGCGATGTCAAATCAATTAGAGCTGTGGGCAGCGCAAACGGGAAGAATAAAATATCCATTATTGTTCCTTGTCATCGCGTAATTGGAGCAGACGGCAGTTTAACCGGATATGCCGGCGGACTGTGGCGCAAGGAGTGGCTGCTGAAACATGAGGCTAAGCATTCGGGGAAAGAGGTACAGATGGAACTGTTTGACTAGTATAGTTATTAGGTAGAGATTACCCTCGTTTTGCCTGCCTGACGTCAGGCAAACTCGGCGTCATTTGGTTGTCACTTGCTCGGCTTCACCGAATATTATTAAGCTACTGGAAATGTCTTTTATTTCTATGGAATAAATTAGAGGGCAAAATGAAATTGGATGAATTACAAGTGTATCAAAGGGCAATAGATTTGGTATATAATTGAGAGCCATTATTTTACTATATTTTTAGCCGGATTTATAGAATTTGTTTATAGATTATAAATAAATTCTATTATGAAATAATATTTTGGGTGTTTTAACGAATGAATGTCTTTGTAGTAATAAGTGGTTTATTGGATGCTAAGAGGCACGGAAGATGTTTAATAGTGTTATTTGTTTTGTTGTATTCTAATACTCTTTTAGGACAATTCAGTATCGGAATTAATGGCGGTAAAAATTATTCTTTAGTAAAGTCTTTAGCGTTGGAGGAAAAGGGTATCGGAGATGTTGTTGATGGACAATGGAATGCAATGTTTTTTTCATTAGCCATATATTACAATTTCAACGATTATTTTGCTTTAGGAAGTGAGCCGCGATTCATTGAAAGGGGACATAAAATATTAGTTTTATTGATGAATAGTTTTGAAGATGCAAAAATCACTTTAAGTTACTTGGATATTCCAATTTATGCTAAATTTAAGTATCCCGAATATGTTTTGAAACCGTTTCTTCTTTTGGGGGCTGGATTAAGTTATTTTAGGAGCGCACAGACTATAGTTGATTACCATAATGGTAATTTTGTAGAGTTTAACAGTGAGGACGACTTCAAAACATCGACTGTTTTCGGAGAAATCGCTATTGGAATGGAATACAATCTAGTGTCGGATGTTTTTATTAATATGCAATCAAAATATTATTTTGATTTGCAAAATATCTCATTTTCGAATGATTTTGATAGGAAAATTTACTCGGTATTATTATTGATAGGAGTGGATTATAAGTTCTAAACATTAATATTTCCGCATAATATTATGAATCGAGGAAAGTGAAATGTACTACCAAACCGAAATAACTCTTAAGCCTTATCCCCGTGGGTTTCATATAATTACCCACGAAATTGAAAATGCAGTACCGGAAATAGGTAAGGTAAAAGTTGGCATCGTCAATATTTTTATCAAGCATACGTCGGCGTCTTTAACTATAAACGAAAATGTTTCTCCAGATGTACGGCGCGATATGGAAAAGCATTTCAATAAAATGATTCCCGAAGATGCGCCTTATTACGAACACACTTACGAAGGCAGTGACGATATGCCCGCACATATTAAATCATCGTTGCTCTGTCAGTCGCTTACAATTCCTATTAAAGACGGACGATTGGATCTAGGTACGTGGCAAGGCATTTACCTTGGCGAACACCGTGATTACGGCGGTGCGCGGAGAATTGTGGTCACGGTGATGGGAGAAAGTGCATAAAATATTTTTTTCTAATGCATAAATAAAAACTTGAATATATATATATTAGCCTCCGGTATTTTTATATACGAAAAAATTAAACGAATTGGATGCAAAAATAATTTTAGTTACTTCCGCTATAGCATATAAATCAAAAATATATTGGAGTGAAAATTTTGATGTATGGCTTGATGCTATTCAACAATATTTGGGGAATAATAGTTTACCTAAGCAAACAGATCTTGCTACCATTGGAAAAGAGGACGTAAAAGGAGCGGTCGGAGGCGCGGTTGGCGCAGTAGTTACCGGTTGTGCTGAGATGACTCTCGGTGCATGTATTGGTGTTGGAGCATTGGCTGGAGGAGTAGCCGGGTCGGTTGCTGAAGCAGTAGGCGAATTAATCGATTGGTTGTGGGGATAATAGCGACGGAGATATTGTAATGAAACATAAAAACAAAACACATTTTAACTCACTAATAAGAATAATCATAGTATTTGTTCTTGTTTTTATTTTGACTGATGCAGTAGCGGTCTATTTTTTACATTTCTCCATTCAAATTAATTTTGTACAAGATATTTTAGGTGGAATTATTGCCGGAATACTGTTCTATTTTTTCAAAAGAGGTAGATTTAAAAATTCAACTTAAAGTATACATAATCCTACCCTTATTATGGGTTCGTTACTAAGAATAGATGTAGTAGATTAAAATAATTTTAACTATTGAAAGTATCGAACCCTACAATAATATCTCCTTCTTCATTACTGAGCTAAATTCATCATAATCTTTTCTAACATACAAAAATATTGTTGTTACGGTTATTGGGGAATAAAGATTCGGAAGTGGATTGAATATTGTATTTATACGACCAAAAAGCTGCTATCGTATAAAAAGCTTAAATATTATAATAGATTATAGATTTATACGATATTGTCTGCAATAAGCGCCAAAAAATTTTATAATTCAAAGAAAAACTTAATACTATCGAAACATAATAATACCGAATATCCTTATATTTGCAATTTCTATTTTTATTTTATTGCGGTTAGGAATGACAGAAAAAAGATACGATGTAATTGTAATAGGCAGTGGACCCGGCGGTGAAGGAGCCGCAATGAGGGCGGTTAAAGGAGGTATGAAGGTTGCCGTTTGCGATTTGTTTCGGAATATCGGTGGTAATTGCACACATAGAGGCACAATACCGAGTAAAGCGCTTAGGCATGCTACTGAAATTGTAGCGAGTAAAAATGAATTTTACGATGTTAATTTTCAAGATTTGCTTTCCACTGCGGAAAGTGTGATTAAACAGCAGCATAGTCTTCGCAAGAGCTTTTATCAACGGAATTGGGTCGATATTCTTGATGGGTATGCTAAGTTTGTAGATGAGCATACTATTGAGGTGAGCCATTCGAACGGAGTTAAGAGAAAATATCAAGCGGATTATTTCATTGTGGCTACGGGTTCGCATCCTTATCATCCGGAGGATGTAGATTTTTCCCATCCTCGTATTTTGGACAGCGATACAATTTTGGACTTAAAAGATCATCCGCATAGCATAGCCATTTACGGAGCCGGGGTTATCGGTTGTGAATATGCCTCTATTTTTCGTGGATTGCGCACAAAGGTTAATTTAATTAATACACGCAGACAGCTGCTTTCCTTCTTAGATGATGAGATCATAGATGCATTAAGTTACCACCTTCGTGAAAATGGTGTGATGATCAGGCATAATGAGGAATATGATAAGGTGGTTGCAGATGACGAAGGGGTTACAATCTATTTGAAATCCAACAAACGAATTAGAGCCGAATATTTATTATGGGCTCAGGGAAGAACGGGGAATACTCAAAATCTCGGATTGGAAAATATCGGACTAAAAACAGATTCACGCGGAAATTTTACTGTTAATGAATTCCATCAGACAGATATCCCGCATATTTATGCTGTAGGTGACGTTATCGGTTATCCGAGTCTTGCAAGTGCCGCTTACGACCAAGGCAGGTTTGTAGCCCGTCACATTCTGAATGATGATGTGGAAGATCAATTGCTTAAATTTATTCCCACCGGAATTTATACATTACCTGAAATAAGTTCCGTAGGGCTCAACGAAAAGGAATTGACTGAACGGAAAATCCCTTATGAGGTCGGACGTTCGTTTTTCAAGCATTTGGCTCGCGCTCAAATTACGGGACATACAACTGGAATGCTGAAAATTCTTTTCCATCGGGAAACTCTTGAAGTGTTAGGTATTCATTGTTTCGGTTACGGCGCTGCAGAAATTATTCATATCGGACAAATGGTGATGGTGCAGAAAGGGGAAGGCAATTCTCTTATGCATTTCGTTAATACAACGTTTAACTATCCCACTATGGCGGAAGCTTACCGCGTTGCGGCCCTTAACGGGTTGAACAGAATAGGGGTATAGGTAGTCCAATTAAAAACAGTGTATGTACGTTTGTGATTGGTTATAAACTAATCTGCGTAAACCATAATTAATCCGTGTCATCTGTGTTCTATTTCTAATATGAAAACTCCAAAACTTTACATTGGTACAGCAAACTGATTTTGCAAAGATAAGACTTAAACAAAAGAAACATGTACGGATTTTTTCCCTAATGCATTTGCGATTTTTTGAAGCATATCAAGAGATATATTTTGTTTTCCGTTTTCGATACGGGAGATAACAGATTGAGTCGTATTTAATTTTTTTGCCAGTTCTTTTTGAGAAAGGCCGGCTTTTTCACGTTCGTTTGCTATTTGAATTGCAAGTTCTAATCTGATTTTTGCGGTGGAATATTTTTCATCAAAATTTTTTATCTGCTTGCGTAATTTGCTTTCTAATTTATCTAAATCATTCATTTTCTATTTCCTTTTTTCTTTTTATGGCAATTTCTAATTCTTTTCTTGGAGTTTTTTGAGTTTTCTTTGTGAATCCATGAAGAATTATTATAATCCTATTCTTTTTATAACAGTAAAAAAATCTAATTATGGTATTTTCACCTCTAACTTTTAATTCAAATAAGCCTTTTACTCCTTTAATTTTCTTTGACAAAAAGCCAAGTGCAAATGGGTCCTCTTCCATTTTCCTAAAAATAGCTAATATATCTAATTGTGTTTCCTCATCAAGCGAAAGTATAAAATTCAAGATGGTATTACGTGCAGCTGTTTTATAAAATTCTATCTCAAATTTTATGAAACCAATATAGCGTATATGCTATTATTCGTCAACAACTAAATTTTATGAAAGATCTTAAACTTTACATCGGTACAGCCGGCTGGTCTTATGAAGATTGGCAGCCGAATTTCTATCCGTTCGGGCAATCGAAAGAATTCAGTTGGCTTAAGTATTATTCACGGTTCTTCAACGTGGTGGAAGTGAATGCGAGCTATTATACCTACCTTTCGCCGAATGTTGTGAAAAGCTGGCTCAAACAATTGGAAGGAGCAGATGATTTTTTATTTACGGTAAAACTTCATATGGATTTTACTCATAAGCGTTTTTACGATGAAGCAAAGATTAATGCGGTGAGGTATAACCTCGATTTACTGAAGGAATCGGAGCGGTTGGGCGGATTGTTGATGCAGTTTCCGTATTCGTTTGATTTTACTAGCGCCAACGTGGATTACCTGCGTAAATTGGTGGAAGCGTTCGAGGGTTACGAAAAATTTGTGGAAGTGCGGCATCGTTCGTGGCAGAATAAAAAAGCAAAAACAATTACTTTTTGCACAATCGACCAACCGCAGATTGGTGAATCGATTGAGTTTAAACCGGTTGTGGGGAATGATTGCGCATACATTCGCTTTCACGGGCGTAACGAAGAGGCTTGGAAACAATCAATTAGTAACTTTGGCAAAAAGCAAACCTACGAAGAACGCAGTGCTCGTTACGATTATCTTTATTCCTCCGGTGAACTTGCGGAGATTAGTTGGAAAATAAAAGAAGTCTATGACAAGGTTAAAAAGGTGTTCATTATTATGAATAACCACCCGCAAGGCAAAGCTGTGGCAAATGCTTTTGAGTTGCTGCATTATTTGAAAGACGGCGCTAAAATTAAAATGCCGGAAACGATTGTAAAGGCTTATCCAAGTTTAGGGAAATATTTGATGTAGAGTGGGACGTAATATTTGAGGTTAAGTTGACAGTTTGTTGTGAATTAGATATTTTGTGATTAATTTCAATATGAAATAAATTAAACGTAATAATTATGGAAAGACGAAAAACTATAAAAAGGATATCCGACGATAGAATAGAGATTGTATCGAGAGGCATCTATGAAAATGGAGAAATTAAGCTGCTTGGAAAACAGTTGCCCAAAAAGAAGATGAATGTAGTTGTTTCTTTTAGAGAGGAGAAGGTGAACGAAGAATATAATAAAACAAAAGCGCTGAATAACTTTGTAAAAAAGTGGAGCGGTGCTATTAAAGAGAAAGATATTGATTTTGTTATGGAGAAAAAATTTGAGTATTTGGTTGAAAAACATAAATGAAAGTTCTTTTAGACACGAATGTAGCGCTTGATATTTTATTAAAGCGTGAGCCCTATTATGCCGATTCTTCAAAGATTTTTCTTATTTCAGGTAAAAGAAATATTAGGTTATTTATCACTTCTACCACAGTTACCGATCTCTATTATATAGTCTCAAAAGTATTATCCAAAAAGAAAGCAAAAGGGTTTATAACTAACTTGTTAGATGTTGTCGATATTTGCGGGGTTGAAAAAAGCATTATTCTTGAGGCTATAAATTCGAAGTTTAACGATTTGGAAGATGCCGTTCAATATTTCGCGGCTAAAGCAGAAAACATTGATGTTATTATCACGAGAAATAAAAAAGATTTCAAACTTTCAAAAATAAAAGTATTAACGCCCGCTGAGTTTCTTAAAGAAACTAATTAAAAATAAAAGGGAATATAACAATTTATAATAATTAAAATTTTACGGGGTATGAAATATTATACGTTTAACCTAGGTAGTTGTTGGTTTTCAACTTATTGTATTGTACGTATTTTATATTGAAAAAATGTTGCATATTAATCGTTGAATTTTTAAGTTTCGCATTAAATGCAGACGGGCAATTTAGTTATTTAGGGCGCCTTCCCCTCACTTAAAATAATTCTCCTTATTTCAGTTCGTAGTTTGAATTTAATTGGGCACAGCCCTATTTAAATAAATTCATTCTAAAATTATAAGGAGGTAATATGAAAATTACCAGAATGAACCCTTATGAAGGGAATTCTAAAACTCGTGCCTTCTTTGATATTGAGACTCAAGAAGGCATTGTTATCAAAGGCTTCACGCTAGTGGAAGGACCCAACGGACTGTTTGTAAGTGTTCCGAGCGATAAGGGCAAAGATGACAAGTATTACGATAAAGTTATTTTGCCTAATGAAATCAGAAAAGAACTGAACACAATGGCTTTACAAAAATATGAGGAACTTAAGGCGCAAACGGTTTAACGGAATAAATAATGTGACCTGTATTTTTCAATATTAGTACGGATTAAGAGCAGGTCACATTATTAAAAATTTTATTTTTATTGGAAATTCGATAAGCTACGCGGTGTAATCTAAGATTAACTTCTTTATTTGTGTTTGAATATTGGTGAATTTAGAATTTGAATAATTATTTGGATAGATTTATTTATAAATTTATTTGATGCTCATACCGAAGCTTTTACTTTAATTTGCAACATATTATTGTTCGAATCGTTTAAAAATTATATATTGTATTAAAAAAGAGTCTTAAAATGAATAGAGAAAAATTATTAGAGAATACCCAAAAATATTTGAATGCATTGCCGGACGATAAAATTATAGAGGTATATGATTTTGTGGAATTTCTTTACCGAAAGCAAGAAGAGTATGTACTTAAAATGGGAATTCACGAACTTGAAAGTCATTCCCAAAGTTATGAATTTCTTAAGGATGAGGAAGACATTTATACTGTAAATGACATTAAAGAAAAGTATGATGAAGAAGGGTGATATCATATTACTCCCTTTCCCTTTTACCGATTTAAAAGGGAATAAACTCCGTCCTGCTTTAATATTAGTTGTTAACCGTAATGATATTGTGGTTGCATTTATAACAACCAATGAGAGGCTCAAACAGAAAACAGATATTATAATTGAGCCAAAGCAATCGAATGGTCTAAAAAAGCGTTCAATTGTCCTTCTCAACAAAATTGCCACACTTGATAAAGCTTTGGTTATTGGTAAAATTGGTTATTTAACCGTATCGGAGCTTAAGGATGTTGATAAAAGCCTATTGATGATTTTTGATATTGATTCCTCTTTGTTGTCGAAATAAAATTTTTTAGAAAATATTTTTCATACCAAATAACTCATTCATTTATTATTTATTGTTCTTGAATAATCCAATTAAAAAATGCCTACAATTTTCCATCTCGATCTCGATTCCTTTTTTGTATCAGTAGAAAGGATACTTAACCCGTCATTAAAGGGAAAGCCCGTAATTGTGGGGGCAAATCCCGAATACGGAAGGGGAGTGGTAGCTGCGTGTTCGTACGAAGCGCGGGAATACGGCCTTCACTCCGCTATGCCTATTAAACAAGCTTATAGGTTGTGCCCTAACGGAATTTACCTGCACGGTCATCACGAAGAGTACAGCCGTTTTTCGAGAGCGGTTAAACATTTACTTGAGCAATACGCTCCGCAAATTGAGCAGGCTTCCATCGATGAGTTTTATATGGATTTTACTGGCACGCGGCGATTGTACGGTTCGATGTTTGCGTTCGCTAAAAAAATACAAAATGAAATTGAAAGCAAATTATCTTTGCCGTGTTCTATTGGGATTGGTAGTAATAAAACAATCGCAAAGATTTGTTCCGATTATGCTAAACCCAAAGGTGTAACATATGTGTTGCCCGGAATGGAGAAGGAGTTCCTGGCTCCCTTACCCGTGGAAACAATTCCCGGCGTGGGAAAAGTAACCAAACAAAAACTTAACGAAAAGGGATTTTATTTAATAGGGGATATAACGAAAGTGGACGAAGAATATTTTGCTTTGGCTTTTGGTAAATACGGCATCGATCTTTGGCATAAAGCGCACGGCAAAGGCAAAGAATATTTAAATCCCCCGGTCAATCAAAAAAGCATTTCCAAAGAACGCACTTTTAGCAAAGATGTTATTGATACGGATAAAATGGAAGCTACATTATTTAAATTGACGGGAGAAGTATGCCAAATGCTGCGCGACCGTAATTGGCAGGCGTCAACCGTAAGTTTGAAATTACGTTATTCCGATTTTGTAACCATTACCCGCGATAAAACAATAAAACCAAGCGATGATGACAAAATAATTTTCGATACCGTTGTGGGCTTATTCCGTAAAGCATACACACGCAGAGTAAGCATTAGATTAATCGGAATAAAATTAACCAAATTCAGCGAATACGCGGAACAGGAAAATTTGTTCGAAGATAAAGAAGCAATTCGTAAAAAAATGTTTCGTGCAATAACAAACATTCGAAACAAATTCGGATATGATGTGATCCGTTTTTGTGTACCAACCGATAAAAGCTAAAAAACTATTGCCGATAAACTAAAAGATAAGAAAATTGAAATTTTAATGATGAGAGAAATATTGAAAAATCAAAATTACGAAAAATTATCTTCCATTTTTTCCGCGAGAATCAACTTGATTAAAGAAGTGTACGGTACGTCTCTCTGCACGGCATATGCTTGAAGTTTATTTAATAATTCTGTAGGCAATCTTAAACTTATAACCTTTGTCGGTGGTTCTTTTGGTAACTCAATATCCAAATCGCTTAGAGTTAAGGGATTGTTTTTATCAATAAAAGAAGTTGTATCGTTAAAATCATAATCACTTATTTCGCGAATCTTTCGCTTTGGCATAAGTACTCCTTTCTTTTTTAGAAGCCGGTCGAGCGCTAATTATTCTTACTCTTTTATTCCGGATTGTAAATGCAATCATTAGAATGCGGTTCTTAAAACTCAATCCGTAACAAATCCAGCGTTGTTCTCTTGGGGTGGAATGTTTTACATCCTTATAAATAACTAAACACGGGTCATAAAAAACACTCTCCGCTTCGATGATTGCAACACCGTGTTTAGATTCATTTTTTTGAATGTTCCATTGATCCCAATCGAATTCCAAACGCATAAACTAAAATAGAGAAAAATATTAGTAGTGTCAAACACTACATTTAAATAATGTTTCCTCTTCACACACATTCATATTATTCAATTTTGGAAGCAACCATTCCGGTTGACCATTTAATTTCTTTCGCTAAAAAAAACGGAAGCGATTATGTTGCGCTTACGGATACTAACGGAATGTACGGTTTAATCCAATTCGCGAAAAAAGCTGAAGAGGAAAATATCAAGCCCGTACTCGGTTCTTTAATTGATGATCCAAAGGATAAAAAGTTAAGTGCCGTATTTATTGCAAAAAATAACGACGGTTATTCGGAGCTGTGTAAGTTAATTACTTCACGCAAATTGCTGGAGGATTTTTCCTTAATTGATGTTTTTTCTAATGTGTCGGATAATCTTTTCATCATTTCCTCTTCCCTTGAACTGATTTCGCAATTGAGATTTAATAATAAATTACGGAAGAATTTTTACGTCGAATTGATTGTAACTGCCGCGCAAAAAAAACGCACGCGCGAGCTATATAATTATGCCGTTAACAATGGATTGCAAATAGTCGCATCGCATCCGGCTTATTTTACAGGCAGGGAAGATTACTTACTGTACAAAACCGTCAAAGCGATAAAGTTGAATACAACTCTTGCAAAGTTAAGTGACGAAGATGTTGTAGACGAAGAATATTATTTGAGAACGCCCGAAGAATTGCGGCAAACTTGGCGCGGGCTGCCGGAAGCTGTGTGGAACGCTGAACATATTGCGCACAATTCCAATGTGGATTTACAGTTCGGGAAATATAAATTCCCGGTATTCCCTCTGCCTGCAGGCGAAACGGCATTTTCCTATTTGTGGAAAATTGCCTTTCGCGGATTGGAAGAACGTTACAAACCGATTACCGAAAAAGCGGTAAAGCGTTTGCAGTACGAATTGGAGGTGATTGACGAACTCGGATTCAGCGATTATTTTTTGATTGTATGGGATATTGTTCGCGAAGCACACCAGCGGAATATGCTTACAATTGGGCGGGGGTCTGCGGCTAATAGTTTGGTTGCATATTGTTTAGGTTTAACGCAAGTTGATCCGCTTGAGCATAATTTATATTTCGAGCGATTCTTAAATAGAGGAAGGACCTCTCCGCCTGATGTGGACTTGGATTTTTCGTGGAAAGAGCGTGATGAGATTGTGCGTTATGTTTTTGAAAAATACGGTTACGACAAAGTAGCTATGATTTCCACCACCGTTACTTTCCGTGCGCGTTCCGCATTCCGCGAGGTGGCAAAGGTTTTTGGAGTTTCCAATCAGGAAATATCAAAATTCAGTAAATTCATTCCTTGGACGAGCGCCACGAACCTACCCGAGCTTGCCAAAAAATTCCCCGAAGCTAAAAATCTCAGTTTTAATGAAGAACCTTGGAAAGAGATCATTGAAATTGCGGCAAAATTAGCCGGTTATCCGAGACATTTAAGTATCCATCCGGGTGGAATAGTAATAACTGAAAAACAAATAACAAATTACGTTGCATTAGATTATGCAGGAAATAAAGGATTAGGGCTTATTATTACTCAACCCGATATGTATCCGATAGAGGATATGGGATTAATTAAAATTGATTTGCTCAGTCAAAGATCGCTAGGGGTATTGAGGGATACAATTACGCAAATTTCAATGAATAATTGAATATCTAAATTTTATGAAAATATTATCAGATATTCTGTCTTTGAAATAATACAACAAATATTTATTTTTGTATCTTAATGTCATATTTAGGTTCTTAAAAATAGTATTAAAATTAACCTTTTACCAGAAGTAAGAATTTACCAGTTCGTGAAAAGTTGAAAAATAAATTATATTCTAAAATAAGACATTGGTATGCTTCTGGTCTGATTTTTGCTGTATCAAGACATTTTGCATTGATTGGGGAATAATAATTGTCAAATAAAAGGAGAATTTAATGGAAAGAAGAAAGATCACAATTGATGGAAACGAGGCGGCTGCAAATGTAGCCTATCAATGCTCGGAAGTAATTGCTATTTATCCAATCACTCCTTCTTCCGGAATGGGTGAAATGTCGGATGTTTGGTCGGCTCAAGGAAGGAAAAATATATGGGGCACTGTTCCAAGAGTTGCAGAGATGCAAAGTGAAGGTGGAGCTTCTGGTGCCGTTCACGGTGCTCTGCAAAGTGGTGCTCTTACAACAACTTTTACCGCTTCACAAGGTTTGCTCCTGATGATTCCGAATATGTTTAAGATTGCCGGTGAATTAACCCCTACGGTTTTTCACGTATCTGCTAGGTCTATTGCTGCACAAGCGCTCTCAATTTTTGGTGATCACAGCGATATTTATTCAACTCGTCAAACTGGATTTGCTTTATTAGCTTCAGGTTCACCTCAGGAAGTAATGGACCTTGCTACGGTAGCTCATAGAGCAACTTTGGAATCGAGAATACCGTTCCTGCATTTCTTTGACGGTTTTAGAACATCTCACGAAATTCAAAAAATTGAAGAAGTTCCTTCGGAAATAATCAGAGAAATGATTGATGACGAATATGTAAAAGCTCATCGTTTAAGAGCAATGAACCCGGAACGTCCGTTTATCCGCGGTACGGCTCAAAATCCTGATGTTTATTTCCAAGGCAGAGAAACAGTAAATAAATATTATTTGGCTACTCCGGAAATTGTTCAAAATGCAATGAATAAGTTTGCTGAACTGACCGGAAGACAATACAAATTGTTTGATTATTTCGGAGCTCCTGATGCAAAAAGAGTAATCATAATGATGGGATCAGGTGCAGAAGCAGCAGAAGAGACTGTAAATTATTTAAGCGAAAATTTAGAAGAAAAAGTCGGGTTGATTAAAGTTAGGCTTTACAGACCGTTTTCTGCTGAGCACTTATTGGCTGCATTGCCGAAAACTGTTGAGAAAATTGCTGTATTGGACAGAACAAAAGAACCGGGTGCACAAGGCGAGCCTTTATATCTGGATGTGGTTACCAGTATTTCGGAAGCTATGACCAGCGGTAATCCTCCGTTTGAAAAAATGCCAAGAATTATTGGCGGTCGTTACGGTTTATCTTCGAAAGAATTTACACCTGCAATGGTCAAAGGTGTTTACGACGAATTGAAAAAAGATAATCCTAAAAATCACTTTACCATTGGTATTATAGATGACGTAACACATACAAGTCTCGACTGGGATAAGGATTTTGTAATTGAAGGCAACGACGTATTCCGCGGAATGTTCTTTGGTTTGGGTGCTGATGGTACTGTTGGCGCTAATAAAAACTCAATCAAAATTATTGGAACAGAAACTGACAACTATGCACAAGGTTATTTTGTTTACGATTCTAAAAAATCGGGTTCCACAACTATTTCTCACTTAAGATTTGGAAAGAACCCGATCAAATCGACATATTTAATTCAAAGTGCAAATTTTGTCGGCTGCCATCAATTTAATTTACTCGAGAAATTCGATGTGCTTGAAAAAATTATGGAAGGCGGTACATTCTTGTTAAATTCTCATTATCCGAAAGACGAGGTGTGGAATAAACTGCCTAGAAAGGTTCAAGAAGAAATAATTGATAAGAAACTTAAATTCTATGTGATAGATGCTTATACCGTTGCGAAAAATACAGGTATGGGACAGCGAATAAATACCATTATGCAAACATGTTTCTTTGCCATTTCAGGAATATTACCGAGAGAAGAAGCAATTGCTCAAATCAAAAAAGCAATCCAAAAAACATACGGTGCAAAAGGCGAAGAAATTGTTAAGAAGAACTTCGAAGCTGTTGATAGAACATTAGAAAATCTTTATGAAATTGATGTTCCGGAAGCACCAACAAGCGATGTTGTATTACCACCTATTGTATCGGATAAAGCTCCCGATTACGTAAAAAATGTTATTGCTAAAATGTTAGCCGGTAAAGGTGATGATTTGAAAGTAAGTGAAATGCCGGCTGATGGTACTTTCCCGAGCGGTACAACACAGTGGGAAAAAAGAAATATTGCGTTGGAAGTTCCCGAGTGGGATCCGGAAGTTTGTATTCAATGCGGTAAATGTGCCTTGGTTTGTCCTCATGCTGCAATCAGAATTAAAGCTTACGATAGTGCATTAGTTGAAAATGCACCTGAAACTTTCAAATGGACAAAAGCCAAAGGTAAAGAATTCGATGAAAACACAGCATACACTATCCAAGTGGCTGTTGAAGATTGTACCGGATGTCAAATATGTGTTGAGGTTTGTCCGGCGAAAAATAAACGCGAAACCGGTTTGAAAGCAATCAATATGGTTGAACAATTACCTCTGCGCGAAAAAGAAAAAGTAAATTATGAATTCTTCCTCGAATTACCTGAAATCGACAGAACAAAAATATCTACTACAACTGTGAAAGGAAGTCAATTCTTACAGCCTTTATTCGAATATTCAGGAGCTTGCTCAGGTTGTGGGGAAACTCCTTACGTAAAATTAGCTACACAATTGTTCGGTGATAGAATGGTTGTAGCTAATGCTACCGGTTGCTCATCAATTTACGGCGGAAACCTTCCAACAACACCTTGGACAGTAAATAAAGAAGGAAGAGGTCCTGCTTGGAATAACTCACTTTTCGAAGATAATGCCGAATTCGGTTTCGGAATGAGACTCGCAATTGATAAAAATACCGAACAAGCTCGTGAGCTTTTAGTTGCTCTGGAAGCGGAAGTCGGTTCTCAATTGGTTAATGATATTCTGAATGCAGACCAAAGTGGTGAAGCTGAAATTTATGAGCAAAGACAAAGAGTAGAGACATTAAAAAATAAATTAAAAGAAATTACGAGACCGGAAGCCGAAAGATTACTTACGTTAGTCGATTATCTTGTGAAGAAATCCGTTTGGATTATCGGTGGTGACGGTTGGGCCTACGATATTGGATACGGCGGATTGGATCACGTATTGGCCTCTGGTAAAAACGTGAATATTTTGGTTCTTGATACCGAAGTTTATTCTAATACCGGCGGACAAATGTCGAAAGCAACCGGACTTGGAGCAGTTGCAAAATTCGCTGCCGGTGGTAAACCTACTCCTAAAAAAGACCTTGCTTTAATGGCAATGAGTTACGGAAATGTTTATGTAGCTCAAGTTGCTATGGGTGCGAATGATACTCAGACTTTAAGAGCATTTTTAGAAGCCGAAGCTTATGATGGTCCTTCCATAATTATTGCTTACAGCCACTGTATTGCACACGGTATAAATATAGCTAAAGGTATGGAACATCAGAAAGCCGCTGTAGAAAGTGCATACTGGCCGTTGTTCAGATTTAATCCTCTCTTAATTAAGGAAGGTAAAAATCCATTGAAATTGGATTCGAAACCTCCGAAAATTTCGGTTCAGGATTATGCTTATCGTGAAACAAGATACAAAATGTTGACGAAATTCAAACCTGAAGATGCGAAGAGACTGATGGAATTGGCTCAGAAGCACGTCAACATGAAATGGCATTACTACGAACAACTCGCTAGTATTGATTATTCGCTAAATGAAAATTAAGATTAAATAAAGGAGTAAAAATGGATCTCACAACTAAGTATATGGGATTAGAATTAAAGAACCCGATAGTTCCTTCGGCTTCACCATTATCACAGACTGTCGATTCGGTCAAGAAATTGGAAGATGCGGGCGCATCGGCAATTGTTGTTTACTCATTGTTTGAAGAACAAATTACGCACGAAAGCGGCGAATTAGATCACTATCTTTCATATGGTACCGAAAGCTTTTCAGAAGCTACTTCATATTTTCCGCAGCCGGAAGAATATAATACCGGACCATATGAATATATTGACCATATAGCTAATCTTAAAAAAGCTGTTGATATTCCTATTATCGGTTCGTTAAATGGTATTAGCGCAGGCGGCTGGGTTCAGTACGCTAAAAGCATTCAAGAAGCGGGAGCCGATGCACTGGAATTGAATATTTACTATGTTCCCACTAATATGCAGCTTACTTCCGAAGAAGTTGAAAAAATGTATGTTGATACATTAAAAGCTGTAAAAGAGCAAGTTAATATTCCCGTTTCAGTGAAATTAGGACCATTTTTCACTTCGTTTGCGAATATGGCAAAAAAAATGGATGATGCCGGTGCGGACGGATTGGTTCTCTTTAACAGGTTTTATCAACCTGATTTCGATCTGGAAAAATTGGAAGTCGTTCCTAATTTAGTGTTAAGTACAAATTGGGAAATGAGACTTCCTTTAAGGTGGATAGCTATTCTTTACGGAAATATTAAGGCATCTTTAGCTGCTACCAGCGGAATACAAAATCATTTGGATGTTCTCAAAGTGATGATGGCTGGTGGTGACGTAGCTATGATCGCATCGGAAATACTCCGTAACGGATACGATATAATAGGTGAAATTATTGAAGGAATGAAAAACTGGATGGAGGAGAACGAATACGACTCAATTGATATGATGAAAGGAAGTATGAGCCAAAAATCCTGTGCAGAACCGGCTGCATTCGAAAGAGCTAATTATATGAAACTCCTTCATAGCTATAAGACGGTAATTTGACATTTATTATTCCCGTTTTCAAAAGGCTGTCTTTGGACAGCCTTTTTTATTTTATGGAATAGAATTCCATCTTTCTTATATTCAAAAATTAAATTTTTGGAATTATATCTTTATGCAGGAATTCTATCACAAATTTTATTCTCAGTTCATCGAAAGAGAATTCGAATTATTAGTATTCGGACATTCGGGAGAGCCATTAATTATTTTCCCTACATCCGGCGGTAAATACTATGATTGTAAAGATAATGGATTAATTGATTCAATCTCACCATTAATTGATGAAGGTAAGATTAAAGTATACTGTCCTGACGGGTTTGATCACGAATCATTATTGAATAAAAATCTTTCTCCCAACGAAAGAATTAATAATTATCTCAAATATGAAGGCGCAATTTTATACGAGATAATTAATTTTGCGAAGTATGAAACTGAAGTTGAAAGAGTAAAACTAGCCGGCTGCGGTTTAGGTGGATTTCATGCTGCAAATATTGCATTTAAACATCAACAATTAGTTGATGGATTATTCTTGTTCAGCGGTAAATTCGATATTAAAAATTATTTGGACGGTTACTATAATGATGATGTTTATTTCAATAATCCGGTAGATTATATCGCTAATTGTACCGATCCTTGGAAGTATAATCATATTAAAATTTTTATGGGGGCAGGGGAAAGGGATTTCGCTTTAGATGATAATAAAAGGTTTTCGTGGCTGCTGAATGCTAAGGGCATTCCTCATAAACTTGAAATTTGGGAAAATGCAGACCATCATTGGTATTGGTGGAAGCAAATGTTTCCTAAATATTTGAGAAAATTTTTTAATTAAATAAAATCTAAAGATTAGATAAAATGTGTTAAATGGGGATTAAAACACAATCATATTTTCTCGTTGAAAACCTGAAAAGTAGAATTTAATAATTGATCTTAACGTTAGTTTTGATTTTCGGGATAGTAGTTTATACCTTCTATTTACCTGGAGACAAAAATTGGGGTTAATTTTTCAACACAGCCAGGCCCTCCTTCCTTTAAATCAAGGCTGTCAACTAAAAGCACTTACCTAAGGTAACTGCAGCAGTTAGTACTATGAGGCTGCGTTTTTTTTGTACGATCTCTGTTAGAAATTATTTTTTAAAACCCTTGGCAATACAAAAATGTGATTTTCTTCATTACTTGTTGTATCACTACTTTTTTATAACCCACCCCCTTCTTAACATATCTAAAAACTAAAGATTACATTCTTCCCCCTCCCTTTTTCAAAGGGAGGGGGAATGAGATTGTATGTTTAAAAGTAAAAAAGGACATCCTCGCTGC
>CAZNJB010000011.1:0-83439 GCA_964573255.1 uncultured Melioribacteraceae bacterium | reverse complement strand
AGGTAAATAATAATATAAATTTGAATATTAAAGATGACGGAATTGGGTTCGTTCCCGAAAATATAGATACTGAGAAATCAATGGGTATTCTTGGTCTAAAAGAGAGGATTTGGATTTTAGGCGGAGAAGTAAAAATAGATTCCTTTAAGGGAAAAGGAACTTCATTTTTTATAACTGTACCAATTACTGGAGATAAAGTAGTTTGAATAATGCTTTAATTGTTGATGACCACGCAGTGGTTAGAGCAGGGTTAAAAAACATAGTCGGAAATATTCCTGAAATATCGAATGTTCTTGAAGCTGAATCGGCTTCTGATGCACTCAAAGTTCTCGAAAAAAATAATTGTAATATAATCATTCTTGATATCTCCCTGCCGGATAGAAACGGTCTGGAACTTTTAAAAGATGTTAAACAGTCTTACCCTTCGACTCATGTTCTAATGCTTAGCATGTATGAAAACCCTCAATATGTACTCCGCTCCTTAAAAGCAGGGGCTGATGGATACATCACTAAAAGTGAAGCATTCGATGAATTACAAAAGGCAATTAATAAGGTTATGAGCGGCAAAAAATACATTTCCAGTAGTACTGCTTTCAATATTACCCTATCGACATTCGATAGGGATGACAAACCACTTCACGAAAATCTTTCCGATAGAGAATTCGAAGTGTTTATTCTTATTGCCGAAGGAAAATCCCTCCGTGAAATTGCAGATATTTTATGCATCCACTCTAAAACAGTTTCTACATACAGAGCGCGTATATTTGAAAAGATGGGCTTCTCTAATAATTCAGAGATTACTAAATACGCACTTAAAAATAAACTCATCGAATAGTGTAAGGCTTTTCCTACAAAATCTTTAGACATTCCCTTATTTATTCCTATATCAGCATATGTTATTATGCTACCTAAATATATTCTAGTTGTTTTTTTTGAGGCAAGGTATGAAGGCTTTAATAGTTGACGATTCTAAACTCTTAAGAGATAGGATTCGTCAAGCTTTAGAGAATTTTAAAAATATCTCCATGATTAAGGAAGTCGATAATTCAACCGATGCTCTCGAATATACCAAATTGTTTAATCCCGCAATCATACTTCTAGATATTAGAATTTATGGTAAAAACGGAATTAAAACCTTGCAGGAGTTACGTTCAATCGGATATGCAGGAAAGATTATTATCCTCACAAACTTTCCCTTTCCAATTTACAAAGCTAAGTGCATAGAATATGGAGCGGACTACTTTTTAAGCAAGACAGACGATTTTGACCAGTTACCTAACATTATTGCGGAAATATTAAATAGAAGAAATTAACTACTATGCGAAATCTACGTTGGACAATTAATGGATTTGTTAGTACTACGGTCAAACTATTGTTGATAGAAAGTAATCAGAATTATGCAGAAAAGTTCGAATCCATTATTCGTAAAAAGAACTGGCAAAATATTCGTTATTATAAAACCACTACTTTAAAGCACGCTAAAGAAATTATTTCTTCGGAAGGAATAGATATAATATTCCTTGATTTTGATCTATCTGATAATGATAACAAAGCATCCTATTATGAATTCATAAAGTTCAGCAATGATATTCCGGTTGTAATTTTATGCGAATCGGAAGATGAAAAGTTGGCTAATGAGCTTGTTTCTAATGGTGCTCAAGATTATCTGGTTAAAAATAATTTCTCCGAATTCCTTCTCACAAAAACTATAAACTTTACCATACGCAAAAACGCTCTATTAAAAGAAAAGAAAAATTTAGCCGATAGCCTATTAACACTAGTCAATAATATTAACCTCACCGTATTCGTTGTAAATTTTGAAAATAGAATCGTTTTTGTTGATAACTCAGTTGAACATTTAACCGGGAAACAACCTGCCGAATTAATCGGGAATAGATTTCCTCTAAATTATTCCCCGAACAAGACAATGTATTCTTCTCTTTCGGTTTGGGATAAAGAGAATAGTTTCGTGGAAATTAAAACTTTTGACACCACTTGGGAAAATAAAGAAGCAACAATAATCACATTACGAGATATCACAGAATTTAAGTTAAAAGACGAGCAATTACATAAGAAAGACAGAATTAAAATTGCGCTGAATGAGGTGAATCAACTTATTCTCAGAACCGAATCTATTGAAGATTGTGTTATCGGCTCACTTGAAATTTTAATAAAGACTAAGTGCTTCAAAAAACTACAACTATTCGTTTATAATCAAAGTAGAAACAAATATTATTTATTCGTTAAAAAATTGGGTGAAAAAATCACCAAGTTTGAAGTTAGTTCAAATCACATTCAAAACATTTATAATATTGATGGTAATAAAAATAAATTATATGCGATACCACCATCACCAAAGTCTAATAATTATACATACATAAAAGCCTTAAAGAGTAAAAATGATTTTAACGGATATTTGCTGGCAGATTCTTTTAACGAAGAATCATTTAAATCCGATGAAAAAGAATTATTTGTAAAAATTGCCGATGAGTTAGGTTACGCCATATATATTTTGAATTTAAAAACTGAACTGAATGAACAAATTAAAAGAGTTGAAAAAACCGAACAGCTGTTTAATGATTTCTTTAACGAAAGTTTAACAGGAAATTTCATTTCAACTGCAGACGGCAAATTAGTTGATTGCAATGATACGTACTTAGAAATATTCGGATTTTCTTCCCGCCAAGAAGCTCTTTCATATGACTTGACGAAACTTTATCCAGATTCCCATACTCGGGATTCACTAATCAAATTGCTTCAAATTCAAAATTTTCTTAAAGGATACGAAATTGAGATGCGAAAGACTAACGGCGAACTCATTTTCGTAGAAGCAAATATGCGAGCCGAATATGATGAATATGGGAAAGTTAAACATATAATCGGAGTTGTGAATGATATCACCGAGAAGAAAAGAGCCATAAACGGTTTAATAGAAAGTGAAAACAAATTCAGAAAATTATCCGATAATTTCCCCGCAGCTGTTGCAATAATTAAAAATAACAAACTGCAGTATACAAATAAATTCGCAGCCGTTTTAACAGGTTATTCTATCGAAGAATTATACTCAATAAAGTATTTGGACCTATTAAATAAATACGATGCAAAAAGAATACTGCAACTATTTAATTCCGAATCAATTTCTACGGAACCTGTAAGGGATTTTGAGCTAGAAATAACATCAAAGCACGGCTTCAAGAAATGGATTGATATCACTGCAATTCAAATTGAGTACGGCAAAGGAAAAGCAATTTTGATCTCTGCACTCGATGTTACTGAAAGAAAACGTGCAGAAAGCGAAATTCGCAAGTTATCTCAAGCAGTTCATCAAAGCCCAATCGGCGTTATTATAACAGATAAAAACGGCAACATTGAATATGTAAATAATTATTTCACAAAAATTACCGGCTTTAAAGCTATTGATGTTTTAGGTGAAAATCCGAGTTTATTACAGTCTGGTTTAACTAAAAATTCTGTTTACAAGGAAATGTGGGAAGCACTTTCTGCCGGAGAAACTTGGAGCGGAGAATTTATTAATAAGGGGAAAAACGGTGAGAATTTTATAATAAAATCCACAATCTCACCAATTAAAAACAGCAGAGGTGAAATAACACACTACGTCGCTCTCGAAGAAGATATAACAGAATTGAAAAATATGATTTCTGAATTAGTTGAAGCCCGAGAAGCAGCTGAAAAAGCGGATAGTCTAAAGTCCGAATTTATTGCTCAAATATCTCACGAAATACGTACTCCGCTAAATCCTATAATGAGTTATACAAGTTACTTGAGAGAAGAATTTAAAGATGTAATAGATGATAATTTAAATTTTATTTTTGATAGCATTGAACGTTCCGGTAAACGATTAATTAGAACAGTCGAACTTTTAATTTACAATTCTGATTTACAAGTTGGATCATACCGTAAATTTATAAAAAGACTGGATGTAAGAGCTCATGTTTTAGAACCTTGTTATAACGAATACTATCAATTGGCAATAAATAAAGGACTGGAATTTGTTATCGACGCTCCTTTCGGACTAACAATTGATGGCGATGAAATGGGAATGATTCAAATATTATTGAATCTTGTCGATAACTCAATAAAATATACCGATAAAGGTTCGGTTAAACTTTCGGCAAAACGAAAAGATGATAAGGTAATCATAAAAGTTTCCGATACCGGTATTGGTATTGGCAGCGAGTTCCTTCCGAAATTATTTAATCCCTTCTCACAGGAAGATAGCGGTTATACAAGACGATTCGACGGAACGGGTCTCGGTATGTCTCTTGTAAATAAGTTCTGCGAATTAAATAACATTGATATTGATGTAATTTCCGAAAAAGGTAAAGGAACTGAAATTACATTAACTATGGATTTCTCGGGGGATCAACATAAAGAGTGAGGCTCCCTAATGGGAGCCTTGCTCATTTTTTTGTTAAGTCATATCTAATTTGAAGTTAGTCTATAAATCAGAATCTTTTCCCTGCTTCTTCCTTTGAGGACATAACTCAAAGCTTAAAATACAATCCGATAATCAATAAGGTAATCACCCAAGTAGCTGCGCCAAAACTATAACCATATATATAAAACTTTTCTCTTCCCCCATTTATACATGTAAGAATTTCATTACTGGATTCTTCACTGATATTTTATAATCAATTTAGCACACAAGATAAATAGCAACAATGCATTAACGATAATCTTCAAACATTCTCGCAAAAAACTTAATTAAACAGCCTTACCAAAATCATCTACTTCCTGTCTTGCAGCAGAATGTATTTACTTTTCCTTAAACTTATGTTCCCTACTTTTAATTTTTAGATATAATCCCAAAGCAAACAAAGTAAAGATAATTGTAGAAGCCGCTAAACCGTTTCTTCTTACATGATAATCATGAATTTGTTCATTCGATAATGCAATGGCGCTATCGGCTAAGGCTTTCCCTGCAAGGGTTTTCTCTTTCACCTTATCCAAATTAAATGAATGAACTGCTGTTCGTGAAAAGATCAAATTTTGTCTAACATCTTTGAGAACATATTCAATGTTTTCATCTACCATTCCCAATTGCTGTACTTTACGTAATTTTACTTGAGCTGAATCGTACAAAGCAGCTAACCCGGTAATTTCATCATAAATTTCAGCAGCAATTTCATAGCCTTCTTCACCTTCATCGTGGCAATCGATGCAAAATGATTCATCGCCAACTCCAACAAAATCATCTTTAGGTTTTACAATGAGGTGATTATCATGACATTCAACACAACCGTGGAAATCCATTTCTATAAAGGCTTTACCCATTGCAGAGTTTTTAAACAGATTCATATTATTTACATGACACTCGCCGCAAACATAAGAAATCGATTTTACTCCCGGGGGAATAGCGCCGTGATTACCGTGACAATCATTACATACAGGAGCACTAATATCCTTGTTTTTTAGCAATGCTATTCCATGTACACTTTTTGAATACTCCTCAAAAACGTTAGAAGGTAAATCATATTTTGCCATAAGATCGGGATCGCCGTGACATTTGTTACAAGTTTCCGGGATATTCAACGGATATACTGTTGAGCGGGAATCCTTAGTGGGAAATATCGAATGAGCAGTATGACAGCTTGTACAAACCGCAACATCTTCATTGCCTTTAAGCAGTTCTTTTCCATGAATGCTGGTGTAGTATTGCGAAACTTGATCCGTTTCCATTTTGGGATTGTACTTTCTCATTATTTTAATATCGGAGTGGCATTTACCGCAAAATTTCGGAATATCTTTCCGGTCGGGTGCACCTACAAATCCATTTGATGGTGACATAGCAATATCTTCATCATCCGACTCAACATCCCCACCGTGGCAATCCGCACAAGTTAATCCAAAACTTATGTGCACGTCTTCTTCATTAAAGTCTTCTGGAAGTGCATCATCCTCTTTATGACAAGAAAGACAATTATTAACGGCTTTCTCTTTAGTATCGCCAAAAATATTATTGGGTATTATTAACGCTAATACTATAATGATAATTGTATTTAAATAATTTTTCATTGTCATTATCCTACGAAATAGCCTAAAATTGTCATGATCAAAATAAATGATATTGCTAACACACCGATTACAATAGTAATTAGCCTAGATTTGGAATATTGTTTTTTTGCAAATGGAAGAAATGGATAAATCATCCAAAGCAATCCCGCAACTCCGAAACCGAGTATACCGAATAACTCTCCTTCCATAAATAAAATATGAGCCGGTAAATACTTTAATGTTTCGAACATAAACATAAAATACCACTCGGGTTTAATACCCGCCGGTGCTGGAGCCAAAGGATCTGCTTTAGGACCTAATTCCCAAGGGAAATAAACTGCTAAAACTACCAGAACATTGAATACAACCAGCCAAAGCAATGCATCTCTTAACATAAAATCAGGGAAAAATGGCATATACCGCTTTTTCTTTTCATCCAATTTTTTGAATTTTGTGGGTTCGTGCATTCCAAGTTTTTGTACTAATAAAAGATGGATAGCCAATAAAATTGTTGTAATTAAAGGTAGAATTGCCACATGAATTCCGAAAAATCTGGATAAAGTAGCCCCCGTAACATCTTCGCCGCCACGTAAAATAATTTTAATAGTTTCACCAACTACAGGTATAACACCGACTATTTCGGTTCCAACCTTGGTAGCAAAAAAAGATAATTCATCCCAAGGAAGCAGATACCCTGAAAAACCGAATCCAAGCGAGAGGACTAAAAGTGTGAAACCGGATACCCATGTTAATTCTCTCGGTTTTTGAAATGCTCTCGCAAAAAACACACTGAACATATGCACAAATGCGAATAATACCATCAAATTAGCAGACCAGCTATGAACACTTCTAATCAGCCAGCCAAATTTTACTTCTGTAATTATGAACCTGACACTCTCGTAAGAGGAACCTTCCCCCGGCTTATAATACAGCAGCAACAATATTCCCGTAAAAACTTGAACCATAAACAGGAATAATGTTACACCGCCCATATAATACCAAACAGAATGTTGATGAACGGGAACTTTTTTATGCTCTATAAATTCTTTTAATGGAGCCAGATTATAGCGTTCATCTAACCAATTCTCGATTCTTTTTAGAATATTTGTCATTTTCTCAGCCTGCTTTAGTAATTACTATCTCTTCATCAATTACTTTAACTATATACTCCTCTAATGGTCTGGGTGGAGGACCCGATATGTTTCTCCCTCTCAGATCATATATTCCGTTATGACAAGCGCACCAGATCTGCTTAGTATCCTTCCTATATTGAACGATGCATTCTAAGTGAGTACAGACAGCGGATAAAGCTCTAAATTCCCCATCGATTGTTCTAATAAGAATTACTGGTTGCCTGCCAAATTTTATAATTTTTGCTGAATCCGACGGAAATTCGACTGCTTTGCCAACTTTAATAGAATTAACCTTTGCTTCAGCAATTTTTGGCGGTATAAGGTAACTTGCAATTGGATACAATATTGAGCCTGCAACTCCAAGTCCGCCAATTGAAAGGAGTGAATTGATGAAAGTTTTTCTACTTATGCCCATTTAGATTCCTCACTATTAACCGATGTAACTTAAAAAAAATTCTAAATCAAACCAACTACTCCGAATTAAATTAATAAGAGAACTTATTATCAATAATATTAACTGAATGATCTTTTATTTCTCACCTTGTTTGAATGATAAGTTATTTTTTGATATTTCCTTATCATGGAATTTAACAGCCGACTCCAATACTTGTTTGAACATCTTTGGCGATATAGGCGGCATACAGAAATAGAAAATATTTAATGAATACATCTCTTTAATTAATTCCGAATTTTTATCTTCCGAAATAATGATTACCGGAATTTTCGGACGATTTTTTTTGATAATTTTCAACCAGATGGAAATTATTTTCAAACTTGAATTTTCCAGAATAATCACATCAATTCCGTTCTCTTCAATTTCAAGGAGGAATTCAGCAAATTCAGATATATTTGAATAATTAAAATGAAGTTCGGTAGTAACTTTGATTATTTCCGCTATCCTTTCTTCTGAACCCGATATGGAAATAACATTTTTCATAATTATTCTTAAAACACATTCCGTGCCAACTACCCCAAAACAGAAAAGTGCATTTAAGTGTGTATTTGCGGATAATTAGAATTTTATCAAATAGCTTAAAGATTTTATTATCGCTTTTTAGAAATATGTGAGACAGGGTTGTCACACATTAAAAGTTAATATTCGCACTAATTTTTAGCAGAAGTAGTGAAAAAGAATTAGCAGCAAAATATAATCATCTGTAAGTCGTTTATTTTTAAGGAGTTACATTGGTGGGACATTACTGTCGCATTAGCTAGCGCCTTTTCGCCAATCCCTTGGGTCAATTTTGTGTTTATTTAATACTCTATGAAGGTTTCTGCGGGTCATTCCGGAAAGTTTAGACATTTTTGTAACATTACCCTCACATTTCTCCAATAAAAATAATAGATATTCCTTTTCGACTTTATCAGCGGCAAGTTGTTTGGCTTGGGATAAGGATATATTCCCAAAATCATATCCGGTTTTATTCAATCTAATCTCTCTCGGAATGTCTTTCAATTCGATATAATTTGAAGAAGAAAGCACTACCGCTCTTTTAACTACATTTTCCAATTCCCTTACATTCCCCGGCCAAGAATAATTTTGAAAAACTTCCAGCACATCATTTTGAAAACCTGAAATCACTTTCGGGCTTGATTGAAGCGTGCTGTTAAGGAAATAGTTTGCCAGCAATTTTATATCTTCTTTCCTTTCCCTAAGCGGAGGGATATGAATATTCACTACATTAATACGATAATAAAAGTCCTCCCTCAATCGGTGTTCTTTGATTGCATCTTCGGGATTAATGTTGGTAGCGGAAACAATACGGGCATCAAAAACGATTAATTCATTGCCACCGAGTCTGCGTAATTTTTTATCTTGTAGAACCCGAAGAAATTTCGCTTGAATTGATAAGGGCATTTCAAAAACCTCATCCATAAAAAATGTTCCTCCATTCGCATATTCCAGTAACCCGATTTTTCTTTTAGCCGCACCGGTAAAAGCTCCTCTTTCATATCCGAATAGTTCGGCTTCGAATAAACTTTCCGGGAATGCAGAACAATTTACGGGCACAAACGATTCTTTTGCTCTTTTACTTTTATTATGTATGGCCCTGGCAACAAGTTCTTTTCCAGAACCCGATTCCCCGGTTATCAAAATATTAGCATCGGTTGGAGCTACCTTATCAATCATTTCGTAAACTTCTTGCATTTTACGGCTCTTGCCTACAAGATTTTCATACTTATTGCTTTGACTGATAATTGACAGGAGTTTCCGATTTTCATTAATTAATGATTTGTGCTCCAACGCCCTATTAATAACAATGATTAAATGTTCGGATTCAAAAGGTTTTTCGATAAAATCGTAAGCTCCCCTTTTTATTGCTTCCACAGCTCTATCAATCGTACCAAAAGCAGTAAAGATAATAATCGGTACTTCAGGCATAATCTTTTTTGAGTGCTCAATCACTGCGAATCCGTCAATATCAGGCATATATAAATCACATAAAATAACATCGAATTCTTTACTATCAATCAATTGCAAGGCAGCTTTACCGCTATTTGCTGCAGTACAGATAAATCCGAATCTTGCTAATAATTTAGCAACTCCGGAAAGCATATCTTGTTCGTCATCTACAACTAAAATTCTTTTTTTCATAATTAAGCGGGAATAATGATAGTAAATATTGTTAACCCTTTGGAGGAAGATGCAAAAATTCTGCCTTTATGACGGTTAATAATGTTCTTCGAAATATAAAGCCCGAGACCTGTTCCTTTACCAGGTTTTTTAGTAGTAAAGAATGCGTCAAATATTTTTTCAATATTTTCTTCAGGGATATCCGGACCATCGTTGCTTATGCTAATTTCCAACTTAGATGAGTGTTTTTCATTTTCCACTTCGGAAGAATATTTTGCGGAGATACTGATATTACCGTTGTACGGAGCAGCATCAATCGCATTATTTAATATATTAATTAGAACCTGCTCCATTTGGATTTTATCAAATTTTATGGGCGGAATTTTGGATTCGAGTCTTTTAGTTAGTTTTATTCCTTTCTTCCTGAATCTATGCCCTAAAATTGAAGTGCATTCATTTATAACTTGAACTATATCGTTTTTTACCGGATTAAAGGGAAGGCGCCTCGAAAAATTTAGCAAGTTTTTAGTATAAGAATTTAACCTGTGTGTCTGTCTATTAATTATCTCCAGTTCTTCAACATCCTTGAATCTTTTATCCATTTTTAGAGAATCGACATGCGTTCTTATAATTCCGATTGGGGTATTTACTTCATGAGCAACAGTATCAACAAGTTCACCTAGAGTTGCAAGTTTAGAAGTCTGCTCTAATTTAATCTGAATTTCTTTCTCCTTTTCAATTCTATTTCTTTTTTCCGTTTCCCTAATCCGCTTAATATTCAAAAAATAATTGGCCGTAAACGAAGTGGCGATAATTATAAAAACTATTATTGAAGTTAATGTAATAAATTTAAATTGCTCGGAATAATCATCAATAATCCTGTCGTACATAGTAGAGACAACAATAGACCAATCGATATTCATATACTTCAAATGTCTGTATGCCATTATTTTATTGCTTTCGTCAGCTATAAAATAAATTTCCGAACCGGACTGATTCTTCAATATTTTTTTCTGCATATTGAATGAGTTATGGCATTCCATACAATCTTCTTCAGTCGAAAAAATATTTCTCATCAGCATTTCCGAATGAAGAGGATGATATATCAGAGAACCGTCTGAATCCAGCACCCAAACAAAATCCAATGCAGTCAACTCCAGGGGTTTTGTTATCTTTTCAAAAAATTTATTTGCATCAACAAGCATCCCAATTTGAATAGTGATTCCTGATTTTTGAAATTTACGGAGGAATAAGTATCTAACGGTACTCTCATCTTCTGACAGTCCTAAATTTATTACTCCTTCACCTATTTCTTTTATTGATTGCAAATTATCTACTGAAAGGTGAATCGATCTCAATTCGGAAATCAGTTTTCCATCTTTAATAATAACAAAATCCAAAATTCCGTAATCGTAAAGCCCCTGATCTAATTCGAACACATTGTTGTGTTCCGAATATTCCCCTTCTTCATATTCATGATACATCCTATCGATGTGATCATTCATATGCTCAAAGAATTGATAAATACTTACTTCTACGGTTTTTGCCATTTGCAGTTGAGTGGTTTGGTGGGACTTTATTGCCGTCTCAATCACATTATCGAACCAAGCTTTTGTTAGGATAAAAAATACAATTATCGCTACGGCTGCACTCGAAATAAAAATGAGGTTATTTTTTTTAAGCTGGGTCATCGATAATATTATTAATTATTTGAAATCAAAAATAAATAAATTCCTGACTTTTAAAAATTTAACCCCCAAATTAAATTTGAATTATATTGTCGTTTGAAATATATTGCGAAAAGGAATAGACTAATCAGAAAGAGAAATGTCTAATATTTTCCATTTAACATTCATACCGTTTCTTTTATTGATAGCTGAATTTCAAATAGACTCTGAAAAGGTTTATTTCTCTCGCGATTACATTTGCAATAAATTATCCACAAAACTAATTTACAATTCGAATGTGGGAGAAGTAAAGGCTGAAATAACTCCATTCAATTCAGGTAGGTTACTTAAAGCAACTTCCGATAAATTTGAATATACGCAAAAATGGTTCTTTAAAAACGATTCGATTTTTGTGGACAGCATTTATCAAAGTGTCGATTTTTTAGTATTCTTTTCTAAAACCCGCAAATTACAATATCCCAAACCCTTCCTAAGATTTCCCGATAAATTCTCAATCGGAGATGAATGGTCGTCCGAAGCGGTTCAAAAAGAAGGAAGAAGGATTAGAAAAATTATTGTAACTACAAAAGCACTAAGAGAAGAAGAATTAAAAATTGAAGGTAGAAAGTTCAACACAATTGTTTTCCGAATGACGTTAAAAGACAAACATGGAATATTCGCAACGCTTAAAGAATGGCGTTGCAAAAATATCGGGATTGTAAAAATGACCGCGAAAGTTAAATCAAACGGCTTAATTGGAACCGTTCAACGTTTACTGGGATTGGACCATTTTGATTTCATATTAAAAAATACTAATATGCTTCTTTCTTCAGGAGAGAACTGAAAATTTTCTTAAACTTTTCCAGCTTCGGCGTTATAACAAATGCACAGTAAGGCTGTTTGCTGTTCTTCTCATAATAATTTTGGTGATATTCTTCCGCTTTATAAAATTCCTTGAATTCAACTACTTCCGTTACTATTGGCGAATCAAATACTTTTTCCTTTTTAAGTTTTTCGATTACCGCTTCAACTTCCTTTTTCTGTTTTTCGTTGTGATAAAAAACGGCAGACCTGTATTGCGTTCCGACATCTGCACCTTGCCGATTTAGTGAAGTTGGGTCATGAGTTGAGAAAAAGATTTCCAAAAGCTGCAAATATGAAATTACATTTGGATCGTAAGTTATCTGTACTGCTTCGGCATGCCCGGTCGTTCCGCTGCAAACCTGCTCGTAAGTAGGTTCGGGAACATTACCTCCTGTGTAACCTGAAACAACTTCTTTTACACCTTTAACATTTTGGAATACCGCTTCTGTACACCAAAAACAACCGGATGCAAATGTTGCTGTTTCGTATTTATTGTTTTCGTTCATTTTTGCTTGTCCACTAGTATTAATCAACACACAGATGATAAATAAAATCATTAGAGTTTTCATTTCTCACCTTTCATAAATTATTCTGCAATATAAGGAATATTTCAGTTTATGAAAGGACAATAATAGTACAGCATTATATTTTACACTCCAAATGATTTTCACAAATCTTTCTCATTGCCGTATTAGCAGAATTGAAAGCCCAAATAATCGATCCGCCTTTTTTACCGGCAGTAAGATCACCTAATAAAAATAAACCGGGAATATTGGTTTCATAACCTTCTTTAAGAACCGGTTCCGGTCCGTTAAATTCTATTCCAATTAATTTAAGGAAGTTCTCCGGTGTTGTTCCTCCTAAAGCAAGAATGACGAAATCAAAAACTCTGTTAGGAAAACTTTCTTCTTTAAATATAACTTCAGGTTTACCATCTTTATCATTTATTCCTTCGATATTGGAATTAAATAATATCTCTACTTTACCTGATTTTTCAAGCGTAAGAATGCTTTCAGCATTAATATGATTCATTCGTGTAAACTCGCCTCTTCTATAGCTAAGAGTTACGTTATTGCCTTTTTCAACAAGATATTGAACGTACTCAGATGCCGAGTCTCCACCTCCGACAACGAGTACATTTGAATTATTTATTTCTTGAGAAGTCACATCAAAAAGCACTCTTTTTCTTAGTGTAACGGGGATTTTGTAGTCAGGTTTATTCGGCTTCCCTAATATGCCAACTGCAATAGTTACAACTTTAGATTTATAAATATCTTTATCGGTAAAAACTGTGAATATTCCGTCTTCGCTTCTATCTATTTTATAAACCGTTTCGGAATAATGAACATTAAGATTATTCTCCTCAATGGCTTTATCCAAATATGATATAGTTTCCTGTTTGGAAGAATCAGTTAAACACATAGTTCCGGTACATTCAGCCTTGAATCCTTTATAATTCGCAGTCACTAATTTATTCTCTGGATAATATTTTTTTATCGTATAAGAGTGCTCGTGAGCTTTTTCGATAAGCAAGATTTTATCACTGTCAATACCAGCATGAACAGCTTCACTCGCCATACTTATTCCGGCAGGTCCGGCTCCTATAATAATAATTTCGTACATATTATCTCTCCGATTTTTTTAATGAATTAGATAATCGAAACTGGAAATAGTGACAGTAACCCATTAAAATGTGCTCATTATCACTTTTGGGAAATAAATGTCAGGCCAACAATACCGATAATTATCAAAAATATAAATAAAATTCTCAATAAATCTTTTGGTTCATCAAAAAATAAGATCCCATAAATTGTAGTACCAACCACCCCTATTCCGGTCCAAACAGCATAAGCCGATCCGATCGGTAAATTTTTCACACCAAGCGAAAGGAACACATAGCTCAACACCATTGCAACAACCGTAAAAATACTGGCTTTCAGTTGGGTAAAACCATTACTGTATTTAAGTCCCACAGCCCAGCTTATTTCAAATATCGAAGCAATAAAAATATACACCCAACTCATACAACACTCTTTTTGTTTGCAAGCTGACCACAAGCTGCCGCAATATCATCCCCCTGAGTATCACGTATCATTACAGTAACATTATTCTCTCTTAATCTATCGGCAAATTCATGAATTTCTTGAAGCGGTGTCGGTTCTAATTGTCCGGATATTCCATGGGGATCCATATGAGCAATTGAATTAAAAGGGATTATGTTCAATTTGCTGGGAAGCCTCCTCAGAAGTTTGGTTAATGCTTTTATATCTTCAGGCCTGTCGTTTATGCCTTTAAGCATAGTATATTCGTAAGTTATCCTCTTTTTTGTCTTACGATAGTAATACTCCAACGCTTCTATATTCTCTTTTAATGAATATTTTAAATTGATTGGCATAATTTTATTTCTGACATCTTCAAAACATGAATGCAACGATAGAGCCATTTTAACTCTAACACCTGAATCCGCCAAATCTTTAATTCTTTGTGGAATTCCGCTGGTGGAAACAGTTATTCTGTTTCTGCTTAGAGCAGTGTTTAATTCGGATGTAAAAATTTCGAGACTCTTGATTGTGTTCTTGTAATTAAGTAACGGCTCACCCATTCCCATATAAACTATGTTAGTAATTGTTTTTTTGCCGTACTTTTTAGCTGCTAGTAAATATTGATCGACAATTTCCCCGGTAGTAAGATTCCGTTTATAGCCCATTAAACCGGTTGCACAGAATTTGCAATCAAGAGGGCAACCGACTTGAGTTGAAATACACAATGTATTCCGCTTCTTTTCCGGAATAAAAACAGATTCGATGTTATGTCCGTCGAGAGTTTTAAAAAGAAACTTGGTAGTTCCCGTTGCCGAAGATTGACTTATTTCTGTTGTAATTAAGGAATTGATTTCCGTTAATTGACTCAGTTTTTCTCTCAAAGATTTAGGAATATTCTGCATTTCCGAATAATCCGTAACCAAATGATTGTAGAGCCAATTAAATATTTGTCCGGCACGAAATTTTTTCTCGCCGTTTTCCAACAGGAAATCCGCGAGTTCCTCTATGCTGAAATTTTTTATTTCTACTTTTTTCATTTGACAAATATAATAAATTAGGCGATGTCGAATCGATTTAATTAATTCGAATGTAAGTTATAAGACTTTTACAGAAGAAAGAAAGTTATATAAATTGAATGAAATTCAATCCTTTTTAAGAAAAAATCGTTTAATTATTCAGCATTAATGATTTTTGACAATATTATGTTTCTGCATTTTCTTAAACAAATTGGTTCTATCAATTCCCAATGCTTCGGCAGTTTCGTTTATCTTCCAATTATGTTTCTCCAGAGAATCGTAGATAAAGTCCCTCTCAAATTTATCACGTGCTTCTTTCAGAGTACCATTAAATAAATGAACAACCCCTCTAATACTGTTCCCATTACCCCCGCCTTTATTTAATCTTTTGAAAGCGGATATGACGTCGTCTAGACCTATGCGTTCATCCTTGCCAAAGATAACTATATTCTCAATTACGCTGCGCAATTCCCTCACATTACCCGGCCAATTATACTGTTTCAACATTCCGATTGCCTGTGGAGTAATATCGATAATCTTTCTATTATATTCTTCGCTGTATTTATTCAAAAAATGATGAGATAATGATACAATATCATCTAACCTTTCTCTTAAAGGAGGAATAACAATCTGAACGACATTTAATCTGTGGTAAAGGTCCCGGCGAAATTTTCCTTCCTCTACTTTTTCTTCCAAGTTTTGATTTGTTGCGGCAATAAAACGGACATCAACTTTCCGGACTGAATTACTTCCTATTTTTTCTATTTCACCTTCTTCAATAGCGCGAAGTATTTTTGCTTGCAAACCAATATCAAGATCTCCTATTTCATCGAGGAAAAGAGTTCCACCGTCAGCTGCTTCAAATTTTCCAATTCTGTCTTCGTTTGCACCGGTAAATGAGCCTCGTTTATGTCCGAACAACTGGCTTTCGAGTAAATCGGAAGGAATTGCAGCACAGTTTATTTTAATATAAGGTTTATCCCTTCTTTCGCTATTATGGTGAAGAGCCCAAGCAACCAACTCTTTTCCGGTTCCGCTTTCACCGGTTATAAGAACCCGTGCTTGAGTCGGAGCAATTGTTTTGATATCGTTCCACACTTGTTTAATCGCTTTGCTGGAACCAACAATTTTATTCGATTCCCTGAGTTCATTAAGCAGCGAAGCTTTTTCATCAACAAGACTCTTATAACTCAAAGCATTTTTAAGAACCACGGAGAGCCGTTTTGTATCAACAGGCTTTTCAATAAAATCGTAAGCCCCAAGTTTAATTGCTTCAACAGCGGTGGAAATTGTACTTTGACCTGAAACGACAATCACCGGCATTCCTATCGAAAGAGATTCAATTAAATTTAATAGTTCCAATCCCGTAACACCCGGCATTTTCACATCCAAAAGAACAGCATCGTAATCGTTATTCTGTAAAGCTTCTGCTACGCCAGGGGATGCCGAAATCACATCCACCTTGTAATTCTCCATTTCCAAAACTTTCTTCAACGAATCAAGAAATATCTGATCGTCATCTACTGCTAAAATTTTAGGTCTGTTCATTTTTACCCTCTTCATTTACTTTTAATTTAATTTCGAACCAGAATACTGTTCCTTCAGGAGACGAATCGAATTGCAAAATTGAATCGTGATCTTCCAGAATTTTCTTTGCAATCGAAAGCCCCATTCCGGTACCTTCCGGTTTTGTTGTAACATAAGGATCAAACAGAGTTTTTCGAATTCCATTGGGAATTCCGGAACCGTTATCTTCAATATAAAAACAGGCTTTACCTTCTTTTCGTTTACATACTATTTTAATCTTGCCTTTTCCTCTTACGGCATCAATAGCATTTTCAATCAATATTTGCAACGCTTCTTCAATTTGATAGGGATCAGCCCAAATTATCAAATTATCTTCTATTTCCTTTTCAATTCTTATATCCCTAAGTAAATAACTTTCGAATTTTAAAAGTGAATTATAAATCAATTCTGCAGCAGTAACATATTGGAAATTCGGCTTTCGCAGATTGGCAAACTTCAAAAAATTGTTTGTGAAGCCTTTTATCCTTTCTATTTCCTTTCTAACAATATTTAAATCACGGACAACATCAGCACTATTTTCAGGATTTGAATTAATCTCATTTTCGATCGAATCCAGATTCAGCAATATAGAAGAGAGCGGTGTTTTAATTTCGTGCGCTACTTTTTGTATTGAATGTGAAAGGATATCGGAACGTTCTTTTAATAAGTGATGAGTTAAATCATTCAATGTTAATAAATGACCGATTACTGAATTGAATTCTGTTTTCAAAGGATAAAGAATTACCTTTAGCTTTACACTCTTCTTCTTAGAAATGAAAGTGATTACTTTTTCTGATTGCTCTCCTTTTTTTATTCCTTCGCAAATAAACTCTTTCAATTCTTCGTCTATTTCAGCATCGACAACCCTCTTGTTTTTTATATTATCCGATGTCGTATTCAATAAAAATTGAGCTGTCCCGTTCACAAAAATGATCTCACCGAATTCATTTATTATAATTATTCCGTTTTCCGACTTGGGCACAATATACTTAAACACCGAATAATACTTGAACAATGAAATATAAACTTTGCGGGCACCGGTAATACCAACAAAAGTAAAAATAAAAACCACTGGAATAATTAAACCCAAATATTTGTAGAGTTGATTCTCCTTGTATGTAATAATAAATTCTTTCTTATAACTTCTTATAGAAAAAAGCTCTTTCCCAGGAAATTCATTATTTTTGAATTTATTTCTATTGGCTTGTCTTCCGGTAACACCGGCAAAATTACCCTTAAATTGTCCAACAATATCAAGATCACCATTTATCAGAAAGATATTCTTTTCGTTTGCTCCCCAAATAAATTCTTTTCCTTCAGCATAAAATGACATTAGGAAGTTAATTTTATTCCCCTCAAGATATAATTGCTTTACTCGCTCTAATTTGTCATTGTAAACTAAGGTTTTATTAATATCAGAAATTATTATTCTTTTATTAAAATATACAGGGAAATATGCATGGGATAAGTTCGTTCTCTTGTCTACCACAATGGAAAGGGTCTTAGACAATAATTGAATATGAAAAACACCTCTTTCATCATCATCCCTGTAGACCAAAAATATTTTATCTTCAGATTTTTGAGGAAGTTTAATTATGTATGCTCCACCGTAATCAGTATTATAAGTTTTATGGTATTTTAGATTTAATTCTTCATCAAAAAGGAAAATGTGAGAAACAGTATCATCATATTTTAATTTATACGATAAATTAGGAGTATTATTTGTTGCTGTACTGCTGGCAACAATTTCAATATGTCCATCTTTATCTAAATCGGTGATAATAACGTTGTCAATAATGTTAGCTCCCGATTCGAATTTTTTTTCAATTTGTAAAGTTGACAAATTCAGTTTATAAATTCCTCTTGGAAAGATTGGATATCCAGTTGCGATAGTAAAATAAATATACCCATATTCACCTTTTTTCTTTTTATAAAAATGACAATAAATTTCAGGAAGCCAGCGATATCCCTTACGTGCTTCTTTTGGACGTAAATAAACTACGTGATTTTTAACAAGGATCTTTCTATTCTTATGATCAATTATGGATAGAAAAAGAGTGTCTTTTCCATCGTAAAAATATATTAAGTCATCATAGTTATCATTGTTAATATCGGCTGTAAACAGAGATGTGGGCTGGGAATAATAATCCCCAAAATTATATTGTTCTTCAGCTATGTTATTGTTACCTATAACCTGAATATTATTAATATTATTTTGTTTCAATTCTTCACTGGGATTAGTAATTAATATACGTTCTAACAATCCGTCATGATCAAGGTCTCTATAAATATTATTATACATTTCCTGAGGATGATGATAAACTTTTAATATTTTAATATCATATTGGAAATTATTTGAGGAAAGGAAATAATATACGGTTAATGCCACTATAAAAGAAACTATAGCAGAAGTTGTATAAAGTTGCCTTCTCGTTTTGAATTTTATTCTCATTTATAAGTCAGAGTTTAGCCCTAAATTCTCGGAAAAAATCATTCCAGTAAAATTGGTTTAAAAATAAGGAATTAATAGGAAAGATGTTGAAGGAATTGCAACAAGTAGTATTATTTTGTTGAAGAGTTGCAACATAGAAAAAAATTGCCATAAAAAACAATAACACCTATCACCTTAATAAGAATTAGCTCTATTAAAATTTAGTTTAAAATTTTGAATCTTATTTAATGAATAAATATGAAAATTGAAATTGGGCTATAGGTGTAAATTTATTCATAGTTGAAAATAAAAAAGAGAGTCTCCTTAAAAATTAGCAATTTAAGAAAAATAAAAAATTGGAAGAGTCCTGATATGCTGGCAAGATGGATTGCGATGGGGCTAATTGAAGTTGAATCGCGATTAAGTTTAGACAACGATTTTTATTCATTTTTAATTTTTTGTTCTATTCCATAATTTAGGTTTAAGCAAGCCCGCATTTCTTTAACATTTTATACAAACTCGATCGATTAAGTCCTATCTCCCTTGCGGCCTTGGATATGTTTCCGTCGAACTTTTTTAGGAGATTTGTAAGAAATAGTTTTTCAATTTCTCTGCTAACTTTATCAGCTGCTTCTTTTCTTATTGCATCCATCTCTTCCCAAGTTTCTGGTATAGATTTTATTCTATAATTATATAGGGATAGTGATACGCTTAATTTGGGATCTAAATCTGTATCGGTGATTTCGTTTCCGGTAGATGAAATTATTGCACGAGTTATGTGATTCTGAAGTTCTCGAATATTGCCCGGCCAATCGTAAGTTTCAAGAATGTTCATTGCTTTCTTGGTAAAATATTTTGGCTCTATTTTTAAATCATTGCAAATATTTTTCGTGAAATATTCCACCAATTCCGGTATATCTTCTTTTCTTTCGCGCAAAGGCGGTACTTCAATTGGCAAGACATCCAAACGATAGTACAAGTCTTCTCTGAATTTTTCTTCTTCAATTAAAGTTTCCAAATTTCTATTTGTTGCAGCAATAATTCTTGCTTTACTCTCAATTACCTTATTCCCGCCCACACGTTCGAATTCTCTATTCTGAATTACTCTTAATAACTTTACTTGTGCATCAAGATTCAGTTCAGATATTTCATCAAGAAATATTGTACCTGGCGAAGCAAGTTCAAACTTTCCAAGTTTTCGATTAACCGCTCCGGTAAAAGCTCCCTTTTCGTGACCAAACAATTCACTCTCAATTAGGTCTTTGGGTATTGCCGCACAATTTACAGCTACAAAAGGCTCAAATTTATACTCACTTTGCATATGAATTTGTCGTGCAACTAATTCCTTCCCAACGCCACTTTCTCCTGTGATTAAAACCGTATTAAGGCTTTCAGCATAAAGTGAAATTTTATTTTTCAATTTGGTCGTTGCTTTTCCCGAACCAATTATTTGATAAAAATCTTTTGATATTTCTTCCTGCAAAGATCGCGTCTTCTTTTTAAAAACACTTATATCAATTGATTTTTGAATTTTGATTAACAATTCCTGAAGATTAGGTGTTTTAGACACATAATCATATGCGCCGTTACGCATTGCTTCAATTACTGTATCTATTGATGCATAATCAGTAATCATAATAACAGGAATATTCTCATTTTCTTTTTTGATTGCTTTCAATATTTCAAGTCCATTAGGCCCTTCATCGAACATCAAATCTAGCAGTACTACATCAACATGATTATTTTGTAATTTTGACAATCCTTCTTTACCATTAATAGCGGAAAAACACTCGAAGTGCTCGGTTAAAAGTATAAAGAAATCAGATGTAAAATCAGGATCATCATCTATCATTAAAAGAGTTGGTTTATGCTTTTTATTTAATAAGTCATCCATAATATTTCCTCATAAAAAATTATTTTTCCATCCCTTCATTCAGTTCTATTCTAAAGGATGTAATTTTGGTTGAATTTGCGTCTACAAAAATACGTCCGCCATATTTATTTAAAATTTCCCGAGCATTACTAAGTCCTAGCCCTGTACTACCACTTTCTGAATAACCTTTTTCAAAAATCAAATCCCACTTTTCTTTTGGGATCAAAGTTCCTGTATTAGAAAATATAATAATTATTTTGGGCGATTCTTTGTATAGTTCGATGACGATTTTCTTCTGCTCTGCATTTTTCATATATTTAATTGAATTTTGAAATAGATTATCAAGTACTTCACCTAATTCATAGCTTTTTATTAATACAGGAATATTGTTTGGATATCGCTTTATCTTTTCTACCAATATACGATTCATTTTCAATGTAGCCTCGTAATTAACAAGTACATTGTTAATTACTTCCGTAGGATCGGAAGAAAATCTTGCATATATATCCTTCCTAAGTTCTTTAAGCTGAGTTTTAATAATTGTGAAATTTTCAACAATGCTATCAAAGGATAATTCATCATTATTTTTTTTTATTTGATCTACAGCTTGGTTCAGCGAGATTTCCAAGGTGTTCAATTCATCACTATTGTTACCAATTAATCTTTCAAGCTCTATAATTTCTCGTATAGAAACACTGGTCATTTCTAGAAAAGTATTAAACCTAATTTTCAATTTATCATAAAATTCACTGGGCATTTCACGATTGGTAGATCGATTTTCACAAAGCAAAAGGATACTATTTAAATTTCTTAAAGCAAATTCTCCATGCGAAAATGTTAAGATAAGAGTTAGCAACCTTTGATTATATCCAGAAGTATCCTTTTTTGCCGATTTATTTAACCAAAAAAAGAGTAAAAGTGGAATTAGGGTAACTAAAATTGCAAGGGAAAGAGGAACTAAAAATTTTGTAGAATATACAGATGAAAAAGATGCCCAATAGAAAGAAAGCCAAAATAAAGAAATATTAAGTGAAGCAAAGACTGTCGTAAGTTTTGAATTCCACTTAAGCTTATGGAATCCATACAACAATCCAACAACAATAAATATATGGGAGCAAATAATAATCAATACATAAATTTGGTTTTCTCTTTTTTTTATAAAGCGATAAATATTACCTGGTATGCGGTAGATAAATGCAACAAGAGGTGGATACTCTTCTATTGTTAAGAAACTGCCGGCACTCACATTTTCATATTGTATAATTTTGCCCGAGGGAAAAAGTACTTTTATGTCGCAGGCTTTATTATTTCCCAATCCAAAATGAAGCATTAGACTGTTTGCCGTGTTTTTTCCTATTGTTTCTGTACCTAATTGTTTGAAGCCCAGCAACGCATTATTGTCGTTTAATTTATTTTCTTTATAAACCCATACCTTGCTTCCAAGCGCGTTAGTTGTAGAAGTTACTCCTTTGAGTCGTATTTTTATGGAATTATTTTTATCCAAGGAATTTATCCACAAAACATTATGACCTTTCGTTAAACCGTATATATCAAGATCGCCGTCATTATCGACATCAGTTATGGAACTCTTGTACAAAACTCTGCTTTTATTATCAAATGCGAATTGAGCCTCTTTAAATTCTTTACCCTCCTTGTTTAGTAAAAGTGTTGTAAACAAGGAATCAGCTAACCACATAGAAACAATGATATCGATATAACCATCGTTATTAAAATCAGCAACATTAAAGCTGACGGGATTAGGAGTGTTTTGAGGATTGAAGAATTTATGATCAAATAATTTGTAAGATATTTCTTTGAAATAACCCCAACCGTTATTTTCATAAACTCTTATAAAATCATTTTTTCCAATTGTGAAGATGTCTAAATCTGCATCGTTGTCAAAATCGGATAGTAGAACATTAAAGGTCTCCCTTTTCACTTGCATTGGCATTCGTAATGCCGTCTCATCCGAATAATTATCTGACGTCCCAATTAAAATGTGATCAGTTTTCCATAATGTGGCATTGTATATATCAAGTAAATTATCGTTATTAATATCGGCAAAAATGATTTTCTCATTCCAATGCGTTGTTAATGATTTTAACGAAGTATCGATTTCACTAAAATCACCCCATAAATTATTTTTATAAATTACGGTGTAACCGGATTTGTTGTTGTTCCTGTAATATGATGTTACAATTATGTCTTCATCCCCATCGGAATCATAATCAAAGCAAAAAAGATTCCTTATACCAAAATTCTGGAAATCATCAATTAAACTAAAATTGTTTGTAGGTTTAAATTTGAAATCCCCAATATTTTCGTATAATAATATTTTTTGCTCATCTTCATCTCTCACCTGCAAAATCAAATCATTTAAGCCATCTTTGTTGTAGTCGGAAGTAGCAAAGTAATTAATCATAAATTTGTTAAACGACACATTAGAAATTGAAGTGATATTTGCAAAGGAAGAATTCTTAACTCCTTGGTAAAGAGCTAAGTAACCGCCCAAATTTTTGCTTGTAACTATTAAATCATCTTTCTTGTCATTGTTGGCATCAAAAAATTGAGCAGAAATATTTTCTGAATTCAGTAGATTATCAATTCTATATATGGGAGCTAAATCAACAAAATACGGTGATGGTGCTATTGTACCTTTGTAAATATTTCCATCCTTTGATAACAGAATTATTGAGTGATCGTTGAATTTATGAGCTGAAATAATATTGAAATATTGAGGATAGTAAAATTTTTCAGTGATTCCATTCTTGTAAATTGATTTACCAATGAAGCCGAATTTTTCAAGAGCATTATCTACAAAAAAATCAATCGCTTTGTCATTGCCTGCAATCTCAAGACTATCTCCCCGGATTTTAAAAAGTTTATTATTGATACTATATAAATAGATTATATCTTCTATTTTTTTTATATCCCTTGAAAAAGTAAAATTCGAAGGAACATTTATTTTTTTAAAAATCTTCCCATTGTACTTATAAACTCCGTCTGATTTTGTGGAGATAATAATATTTTCTTTATTTGGCAATGCAAAAACACAATGGCTCTTAAACGGCGATGAGATAATTTCCCATTTGTTATTATCTAGGACAAGAAAAAGCCCAAAGTCACCAATAAGATAATAGCTATTCCTAAATTTAAAAATATCGTTGATCGGATATTGAAATTGGATATTATACTTAAACCATTTGTGGTTGGTTAATTTATAGACCTCTCCTTTCCACTCTGATGTTGTTCCAATATAAAAAAAATCATTTTCAGAGATTCGTAAATACTTTGCTTTTAACAAAGGGAAACCATCAGGAAGTTTATATTTATAAACCTTTTCATTCTTTACATTTAACAATGTTCCGCGAACCGTTTGCAACCAATAATTTTCAGAGGTGCCGCCTACAAAAGAGAGCATTTCTTCGGTACCAGTCTCTATTTTTTTCCACCTATACCTTATCGCCCCATTCGCATAAAACTGTGAGCTAAAGAAAGTTAAGATTAAAAATATATATCTGTAATTAAACATCAAGAATTTCAGCAAAATATTATTTATAAAAATACTAATGTTGCCCTAGAAGTCAAAATCGTTGCCTTGCAAGTCAACAATAGTCCATGTTTTACCATTCGTATTTTTTGTAAATGGTGTAAAAACAATCACTTAATAAGCATGCCAATTCTGGCATTTATTTTGTCATTTATCATCACAAAAAAAACAAACAATTTTATTGATAAAGATGAAGTATTATAAAATCTGTCCAGTTTGTAATTTTTTCTGCCATATTGAAGAAAAAGACATCTACTGTTCTAATTGCGGTTCTAAGTTAATGATTGGATGTCAAAACTGTTCCGAAAGGATTGAGAACCCTTATGCTAAGTATTGCAAAACTTGTGGTCATTTGTATAGGAAGAATGATAGTAAAAATAAATCATATAAGTTCTAAGGAGGAAGAATGAAAAAATCAATTAATTATTTACTGATTGTTATATGCCTTATTTCTTCAATATTGTTTGCGCAAACAAATACAACTATTAAAGGAAGAGTAACAAACGCTATTGACGGATCAGCAATTTCAGGTGCACTTGTGGAAATAGGTGGATTAAATACTTTAACAGACAACACTGGTTACTACGAAATTTCAGGAATTCCACCAGCAACTTTGAATGCAGCCTTTTCGGCTTCTCCGCTTTCAGGAACTTCTCCGCTACAAGTTTCTTTCTTCGATCATTCCTCCGATGCAGCACACGTGTTATCGGTTTCGGCCACAGGTTTTAATACCTATACAAATAATCAAGTTGTAATTGACGAGGAAGAAACGCTTACAATGGATGTTTCCCTTTCTCCTATACTTTCTTCAGGTGAAACTAGAATAGTTTTAAACTGGGGCGATTTGCCCGCCGATTTGGACTCTTACTTAAAAACACCCCCCATAGAAGGAAACGAATACACAGTTTATTACGGCAGTAAGGGAGACGCTAATGTTGCACCTTACGTAACTTTGGATCATGATGATCAAAATGGCTACGGTCCCGAAACTATTACGATATACCAACAATTTGTTGGAACGTACAAATTCTATGTTCATCAATATTCATCTTTGGGTGAATTGCCTACTTCCAATGCCGTTGTACAGGTATACAACCAAACCGGTTTAATTCAAACAATTAATATCCCTACTACTGGAACAGGCAGTTATTGGAACGTACTGACTATTGATGGTTCTACCGGGGAAATTACTGTTATTAATTCAATTACAGATGTGCCTCCTACAAGCATGCCTTCTCCAATGCCTCATAAAACGGTTGTTCCAGAATACAATTATTTCTTTAAAAGCAGATTTGCAACCATTAATCAATGGAATTGGAATTTTGGCGATGGAAATTCTTCAACTGAACAGAATCCTACTCATACTTATACGGCAGCCGGACAATATACTGTTACCTTAACAGTCTCCAATGGAACGCAGAGTAAGACGGAAACCAAAACAAATTATATTACTGTTCAATCGGTCTCTTCAGATACGATATATTCCACAACCGCCGGAGGCAAATGGGACGATACGGCAACTTGGATAGGCGGAGTTACTCCTACTATTAACGATAATGTTGTTATTCAAGGTCCGGTAAAGGTTAACTCGCCGTGGCCAGGAAGTTTCGATTTTGTGTGTAACTCCCTTAAAGTTAAAACTGGAGCCCTTCTTTATTGCGACGATGATGGACCATACGACAACGTACAAGTAGAAATAGCTGGAGATTTGATTAACAACGGTGTAATTAAAAGCAACGGATGGGGGCTCAAATTTAAGGTTGGAGGCAATCTCTATAATAACGGCGAATGGAAGATCTATCTCGTTGAATTAACAGGTGAAAACGATCAAACAATAAGTGGAACAGCGCCAATAGAAGTTAATCGATTTGAAATGACAAACGGACAGGCTTTAATTGCAGGCTCCGATTTAACTTTTCGCAATGTATATTTCTTATTCAATAAGAGCAAGTTTATAATTAGCGAAGGAAAAACCGTTTTCTTCTTCAGAGAAGAAGGCGCCTTTGCTTATATGGATAAAGCTCATATCAACGGCGGAGGAACAATCTTTTCCGATAGTCTTTTCTATTTTGAAGATTCTACTACTATTGAAAACATTAAATTAATGGGCGTAATACAAGGCAAAGGAGAGTTTGCTATAGGAAGCAACGTTGAACTTTTCGGCACTCTTCAACAATCCGAACATAATTATGCAGTAACAATAAATATTGAAGATGATTTTATAAACAACGGCGTGGTAAGAGATAATCCTTACGACAATGATTATCTTGAAATGAACGTATTAAAAAACGTTGCTAATAACGGTGTTTGGAAGAGCAAATGGGTTAAAATGAACGGAGTATCCGATCAAACATTTACCAATAACGGCGAGCTTTATAGTTCTTTTGAACTTAAAGCAAATGTACCTAGCGCCACTTCATTTCAATGGTATAAAAACGGAACGGCTATAAATGGCGCGGTAGAAGAAAGTTATTTTTACTATGCGCCAAACAATACAAGCGATTATGACGTTTATGGCGAGTATTATTGCCAAACAAATGCAGGTTATTCCAGAACAATTAAAATTGTTAGAAGCGCATCCGGTGAAACACAAAATATTCTTTCCCAAAACTTTGACGAAAACCTATTCCCTCCAAGTGGATGGAATCAAATAATTACAAACTCGGCAAATACTTGGCAGCAGGGTAATCCGAGCGAAAATCCTTTTACCGATATCGATCTCACAAACGTATATTCCGCTATTTGTCCTTGGGTGGCTGAAGATCAAGATGAATGGCTTATAACTCCAGAATTATCCATTCCAACTGGTTCTGTTAAATTAGAATTCTATGCCGGATATAGTACAAATTGGCTTTCAGATGCGACACTCAAACTTAATATTTCAACCGATGGAGGTTCCAACTGGATGAAACTTTGGGAGGCTAATAATGATGGAGATATATGGAGGTGGAGAAAAGTCGCTTTAGACTTAAGCGCTTATGCAAATAGTTCGAATATTCTTCTCGGATGGCAGTATGTTGGAAACAATGGTGATTTGGTGGGAATAGATAGTATAAAACTGACCGCTGGATTAATCGATGCAGTTGGAAAAGAGAGCGCCCAAATTCCGACTGAATACGAAATGCAACAGAACTATCCAAACCCCTTTAACCCGACTACGATCATAAAATATGCTTTACCCAAAGAATCGTACGTAAATATCAGCATTTACAATATCCTTGGGGAGAAGGTTGTAGAGCTGGTTAACGAAATGCAAAAAGCAGGCGTTTATAAAGCAAATTTTAACGCAAGCAACCTATCTTCGGGAATTTATATTTATCGTATTCAAGCTGGTGATTTTGTTCAATCAAAGAAGATGTTGTTACTCAAATAAACAATAAAATTTATGGCGGAGCATTGGCTCCGCCTTATTTATAACAATACAAGAAAAAGGAGAAAGCAATGAAAAATTTAATAAGAGTCCTCGTATTATTGTTATTAGCTCTAATGCTGAACAACTGTTCTTCAACAAATAATTTTATGGTTAAAGGAACCGAAGATTATCTGAAAGCTACCGATAAAATTATAGGCGATTGGGGCGTTACCGAATATGTAGTTAACGGAAAAAATCTATTGAAGGGTAAATACAAAAGAATGATTGCAAACTTTGACTTTCCAACTAGAACCGCTAAATTTACTTTATGGGTAACCGAAAGTACAATTTCAGACAAATTAATGGATTGGAAAAGGGAATTTCCCGATATTAAAGTTGATGAATACAAAATTACATATACCGCAAATTGGGAAATTGCCGATGATTTGTATCTCTATTTGAACGATCCCGTTACGGATATTGCAATTACAGGCGACGGTGATAACTTTGAAAGTTTCTATAATTGGGAAAAATCGAAATTCAATATGGCTAAATCTGTGGACAATGGGTCTTTGCTTGGGGCGGCATTGGGAAGTTTAGCGCAATCTGCAACAGGAACGATCGATTTATTCCCCGAGTTTTCCTACTCATATAAATATTCAATCCCGGAATCTCGCGGCAATATTTTTACTTTAATTAATGGTGAGAATCAAATAGTTTTTAAAAAATAGATTCTATTTATAAAGGCGTATAAAATGAGCTATCTCAATGATATTATTTGAGGTAGCTTTTTTATTGTAAGCTTGTGTTTTAATAAGTTGTTGCGTTATTAAATTTATTTTATTTCGGCTAATTAAATATCATTTTGAAAATTTATTCATCTTTCATACTTTCATAGCAGAGTATTTTCTTTTATTGATAATTTTATGAGGAATAAAATGAATTTTGAATTTACAGAAGAACAACTAATGATTCAGCAGACTGCCCGTGAGTTCGCAGAAGCAGAAATTGCCCCTACTGCAGTAGAACGGGACAAAACGGGTGAGTTTCCCACCGAAATCGTTAAGAAGTTAGGCGAACTCGGATTTATGGGAATGATGGTTTCCCCCGAATACGACGGGGCGGGAATGGATACGGTTAGCTATTGTTTGGCTATGATGGAAATTTCTAAAGTTGACGCTGCTGTTGGCGTTATTATGTCGGTAAATAACTCTTTAGTTACTTTCGGACTCGAAAGATGGGGATCCGATTATATTAAAGAAAAATATCTGAAACCACTTGCACGCGGAGAAAAATTGGGTGCATTTGCTTTATCTGAACCGGAAGCAGGCAGTGACGCAACCCATCAGCAAACAACTGCAGTTAAGGATGGCGACCATTGGGTTATTAACGGAATGAAAAACTGGATTACAAACGGTTCTTCGGCTGATTATTATATCGTAATGGCTCAAACCGATCCTGAAAAAGGTCATAAAGGAATTACTGCATTCTTGGTGGAGAAAGGCACTCCCGGTTTCACCCACGGCAAAAAGGAAGATAAACTTGGAATTAAAAGCTCCGATACCTGCTCATTGCTTTTTGATAACGTAAGAGTTCCAGATGAAAATGTACTATGGGAAGTCGGTAAAGGCTTTAACTTTGCAATGAACACTTTAAATGGCGGTCGTTATGGTATTGCATCTCAGGCTTGCGGTATTGCGGAAGCTTCTTTAGAAGCAGCATTGAAATATTCTAAAGAAAGAAAGACATTCGGAACTGAAATCGCAAACCATCAAGCTATTCAATTCAAACTTTCGGATATGGCTACAAATTTAGAAGCCGCTAAATTACTCACATTCCAAGCTGCTGCACTTAAAGATGCAGGTAAGGAATATGTTAAGGAAGCTTCAATGGCTAAATTATTCGCTTCCAAGGTTGCAGTGGATAATGCATTAGAGGCAATACAAATCCACGGCGGATACGGATATGTACGTGAATATTTGGTAGAAAGATATTTGCGTGATGCAAAAATTACCGAAATTTACGAAGGAACTTCTGAAATTCAGAGAATAATTATTGCTCGTCAATTACTTAAGGATTAATATGCCAATACCAGTAAACGTAAAATTTGCAGAGCCAAATCACATATTCGTTGAATACGATGATGGAATGAAAGGAACCGTGTCCATTGACGATATACTCGAGCATAAAGATTATGCAGAGATAAAGGATGAAATCGACATAAAAAATGTTTCTATTGCCGAAGACGGTGATTTAATGATAGACGGCAAAATCAGGCTTTGTAAAAATGCTACATACGGCATATTGCAACTTAAAGAGCAGATGAAAAGATTAGGGTTGGAGTTGTGAAAACTCTAACCCTGCTATTTTTTATGGCAATTCCCCTTTTTTCTCAAACCGACTGGCAGCGCTGGGAAGCTGCCGAACCAAATTATACAATTCAAAGTCCTTACCTATCAACTCAATTTTTTGATTCCTCCTCGGTAGAAATTGAAATCCTTTCTACAGTACGCAACGGATATGCGTTTTTAATTTCCGACCTCGATGGCGACAACTGTCCATTTTATCCAAGTTGTTCCCGTTTCTTTATCCTTTCAGTAAAAGAGACGAATTTTTTCCAAGGATTACTTATGTTTGCAGATAGATTTACAAGAGATACTAATATTTTTAAGGATTTAAGTAAGTATCCCAAACACAAATCGGGTAAACTTTACGATCCCGTATTTCTTTATACTTTAAATGTCGAAAAATTGGATAAAACATATCTCAAATTTCACAAAGCAAATTAAAACAATCGCAGTTTTAGTTTTCATTCCATTTTTGTCTATTTTCTCTCAAAATAAAGTCGATTTCTTTTCGGCAGAGAACCGGCTTAAATTTGGAGATTATCTCTATTGTCAGAAAGATTATTTAAGAGCCTTCGACGAATATTCCGCTTATTTGAGTTCACACAATAACGATACAATTCTATTTAAAATGTCTCTGGCTTTAAGAGAAATGAAAAGATATTCCGAAGCGGAAGATTATTTGGTAAATCTCTCTTTCAATAGCAATTTAAGTGAAAGAGCAAGAATAGAATTATTCAAAACTTACTTTATTAACAAAGAGAAAAATAAAATTTTTGACGAATATAAAAACAAAAGATTCGTACCCCAGAACAATAAGTCAATTAAAAGCTTATACTATGTATCTCAATTGCTCTGGTCAAATATTCTGCCGGATTCAATCGACTTCACTTCGGCATTTGAAAAAGATATAAACAAGAAAATGGGAATTTTTTATCACAGGAAAAGACATCCAAATCATAAGGATGAAATAACCGCAGGTATTTTATCGGCGGTAATTCCGGGTCTTGGGAAAATTTATAATGAAGATTACGGCGACGGAATAACTGCATTTATATTTACATCGGCTTTAGGTTATATTGCCTACAGCAATTTTCAAGCCCAACACAACTTCAGAGCGTGGTTATTTACAGGTTTAACAGCACTCTTTTACGGTGGCAATGTTTACGGTTCCATTGTTTCTGCACAGCTTTATAATGCTGCGGAGGATGCAAAGTATGAAAGTGAATTATTACAGTTCGTAAAACAGGAGAATTATTTCGATAACCAATCTACGGACTTCTGTAAATGAAAATTTTAAACTTTTACATACTCTTTCTCATTTTGATTGCATCCGCTCAAGCTCAAACAACATTAAACCAATTGTTCCTGAATGCGAATGAGTTATTCAATAATCAAAAGTATTTCGACGCCATCACCGAATATAAGCGGGTTCAATATTTCGATACTGAAAATCATTTTTCTTATGAAACCAATTTTCGTATCGGAGAGTGTTATAAAGCGGGATTAAAACTTGATGACGCAATTTTCTATTTCGGAAAGGCTTTATCTTATGCCGACAACGAAGAAAAGAGATATAATATTACCGTCGAAATAATTAAATCAAATATTTTGCGCAGAACATTCACGAATGCTTATTCTTTAATTGCAGCAGCGAAAAAAACATTTAATCAGGAGGGGAAAAAACAGGAGTTAAACTATTGGTTAGGCTGGGCATATATGCTTGATAAGAAATGGGAAGCAGCCGCTAAATTATTCAAGAAGTTAGAACAAGATGAATTGACTAATCTCTGTAATAATGTAATAGATGAAGAATATCCGGTTACATTTACGAAGTTAATTTCTTATATTGTACCGGGTGCGGGACAAATTTATACCGGCTATTATCTTTCCGGTTTAATGTCTCTCGGCTGGAATATACTTTGGGGTTATATAACCTTCGATGCTTTTATGGCTGAACGAGTTTTTGACGGCGTAGTTGTTGCTAATTTACTCTGGTTTAGATTTTACAGAGGTAATTATCAGAACGCAGAGAAATTCGCAGTTGAAAAGAATGTAAAAATTTATAATAATGCGTATAATTATTTAATGGAAAAGTACAAAGGGAAAAAACCGTGAAATTAACTGAAGATGATATTCGAAAATTGACTTTACAAGCAATTGAACAACTAGGCAAAAATGCCACTCCGGAAGAAGTAAAAAAAGTAGTTACTTCCGCAATTAGCAATCTTAGCGAACAACCTCTTACCGGAACTCCCACGGAAAATTCCGGCAGAGTTATTTTAACTACATTCGGACTAAATCATCCCGGAATTGTTTCCGGAATTACCACAGCATTGAGCGAAGCTGAATGCGATATTCAAGATATATCCCAAAAGTTAATGGGTGACTTTTTTACAATGATTATGATACTAGATATTACAAATTCAACCAAAGACTTAAAAGCATTACAGGATATAATGAATTCGGTTGGGAAAAAATTGAAAGTAAAGATTTATCTACAACACGAAGATGTTTTTAAATTTATGCATAGGCTTTAAGAACCTAAATTATCATTTACAAAATTTACCGACCTCTGTTCTTTATAATATTTACAACTTAAATCAGTTATACGAATGGAGGTAATTCTATGATGAAGAATTTTTTAATAAAATTCTCACCTAAATGAATAAGAACACAAATTGTGTGTACAATAAAAAATAAGTTAATAGATGATAAAAAATGTTTTTCAACATTGAATTATCATTAGATAATTTTGATAAAGGAGAAAATAATGCCGTTCGAGTTTGAAGAAATTCTTGAAACTATTAAAATGACGGAAATCGAGCATTTTGATATACGTACAGTAACACTTGGAATTAGTTTACGCGATTGCGTCGATAGAAATATAGACGTTACAAAGCAGAAGATTTACGATAAAATAATGGAATACGGCAAAAATCACGTTCGCTTTGCAAACGAGGTTGAAAAGCAATTCGGTATTTCTATTGCAAACAAGCGAGTTTCGGTTACACCAATTTCAATCCCTTTCGGTTCAGCCACGGCAGACGAATTCCTCCAAATTGCCGAAACGCTGGATAAAGCGGCAGAAGAAATTGGAATAGATTATTTAGCCGGATTTTCAGCTTTGGTACAAAAAGGTTTTACCAAAGCGGAACTCGAATTGATAAAATCAATTCCACAGGTATTAAAATCGACTAAAAGAGTTACTTCGAGTGTAAACGTAGCATCTACTAAAGCTGGAATTAATATGGACGCGGTAATGATGATGGCAGAAACAATTAAGGAAACCGCGAGATTAACAGCAGATAACGACTCAATCGGCTGTGCTAAGCTAGTCGTTTTTGCTAATGCAGTTGAAGACAACCCGTTTGTTGCTGGCGCTTTTCATGGTATTTCCGAACCGGAAGTCACATTAAACGTTGGTATTAGTGGTCCCGGAGTAGTACTTGACGCAATTAAAAATTCTGGCCAAGTAAATATGAATGAATTAGCGGAAATAATTAAAAAGACAATATTTAAGATTACTCGCGCAGGTGAACTACTCGGTAAAATGGTTGCAAAAAAACTCGGCGTTCCTTTCGGTATTGTTGATATATCATTGGCACCAACTCCTGCCGAAGGAGACAGCGTAGGCGATATTCTTAAAGCTATGGGATTGGAAGATATCGGTGCGCCGGGAACAACCGCAGCATTGGCTATGTTGAATGATTCTGTTAAAAAAGCCGGGTTAATGGCTTCGACGTCGGTTGGCGGAATGAGCGGTGCTTTTATTCCGGTTAGCGAAGATATGGGGATGATTCGCGCCGTTGAAGCTGGAAACCTCTCAATAGAAAAATTGGAAGCTATGACTTCGGTTTGTTCTGTGGGATTGGATATGATCGCAGTGCCGGGAAAAACTTCCGCCGAAACTATTGCGGGAATTATTGCCGATGAATGCGCAATCGGTATTATCAACGATAAAACCACGGCAGTTAGAATTATTCCAGCCGTTGGTAAAGATGTAGGCGGTTACGTCGATTACGGCGGATTGCTCGGCAAAGCTCCTGTGATGAGCGTAAGACATTTGAACGTAGAAAAGTTTGTAAGAAGAGGCGGTAGAATTCCCGCCCCGACAAGAAGTTTAACAAATTAAGTTAGGAGGAACTGAATGAAAAAAGGATTAATGATTGGTATTGGAATTGTAGTTCTCTTTATTTTTATAATAATGTCATTTGTGGGAACTTATAATAAGTTAGTTTCCCTGGATGAGCAAGTAACAGAAGCTTGGAGTCAAGTTGAAAACCAATACCAGCGACGCGCCGATCTTATTCCTAATTTGGTGGAAACGGTTAAAGGCGTTGCCGATTTCGAAAAAGAAACCTATACGGCTGTTACCGAGGCGAGAGCTAAAGTCGGACAAATAAATATTACACCTGAAATGTTGAGCGATCCGAAAGCTTTTGCTCAATTTCAGAAAGCGCAAGACAATTTAAGCGGTGCCCTTTCACGTTTGCTTGTTGCTGTAGAAAATTACCCTCAGTTGAAAGCAAATGAAAATTTCCTTCAACTTCAAGCGCAGTTGGAAGGAACGGAAAACAGAATAGCCGTTGAAAGAAGAAAATTTAACAAAGTTGTGAAGGAATATAATACTGCAATAAGAAAATTCCCTGCTAACTTTGTAGCGAACTTTGGCGGATTTAGAGCAAAAGAATATTTCAAAGCTCAAGCCGGAACTGAAAACGCACCTAAAGTTAAATTTTAAGAGAGATGAAATTGATTAAAAAATTAGCCTTTATATTATCTTTAGTTTTCTCGATCGGGATTTTCGCGCAACCGAAAATCCCGGTTTTGAACAATTATGTAAATGATTTTACCGGAACCCTTTCGACTCAACAATTGCGTAATTTGGAAACTGAATTAGTTGAGTTTCAAAAAGCAACATCGACTCAAATTGTAGTGTTAATGATCAACTCCTTAGAGGGATATCCAATTGAAATGTATTCTTTCGATGTTGCGGTTAAAAATAAAATAGGCCAAAAAGGGAAGGATAACGGAATACTTTTGGTAATTGCAAAAGAAGATAGAAAAATGAGAATTGAAGTCGGTTATGGTTTGGAGGGAGCCTTACCTGATGCAATGGCAAGTTCGATAATCCGAAATGAAATTGCCCCTTACTTCAAAAAAGGAGATTATTATAGCGGAATTGTTTCCGGTTTGCGAGCCATTGCACAAGCAGTAAAAGGCGAATACGTAAACGACAAAAAAGATGACAGAAAGAAAAAACAAAAAAGATACGGTTTTCTATATTACTTATTTATCTTCCTAATAGTTGCTTTATTTTCCAGAGGTCGCGGAGGCGGACTGGGAACTCTTCTTTTGATGGGATCCTTAGGCGGATTCGGCGGCGGTAGATCGTCCGGCGGATTCGGAGGAGGAGGAAGTGACTTTGGCGGATTCTCCGGCGGTGGTGGTAGCTTCGGCGGCGGAGGAGCTAGCGGCGGCTGGTAATGAGATGAACTTACTATCTAATTTATCCGACGGGATTTCCTTTTTTAATGATCACGACTTTTTTCAAGCTCATGATTCTTTTGAAGATATTTGGAGGGAATGTGAGCAGGTTGAAAGATTATTCTTCCAGGGTATGGTCCAAATTTCCGTGGGATGCTTCCATTATATTTCCGGAAATTTTAGCGGTGCACTTAGCCAACTGCGAAAAGGTTCTGAAAAATTAAAAAATTATTTACCAATTCACAGAAAAATTGACCTCAAATCTTTAATTATTGATTTAAATGTCTTAATTTTGGAGTTAGAGAATGATTTTAATAGAAACAAGAAAAATATTAAAATCGAAAAAATTCCTAAAATAATAACTATTGTTTAGTTAATACAAGGAGAAGTATTATGGCAATTATGATAACCGACGAATGCATCAATTGCGGTGCTTGCGAACCTGAATGCCCGAATACTGCAATCTACGAAGGCGGTACTGATTGGGAATTAGGCGGACAAACTTACGGAGCAGACGATGCGGCTCCTTCAGGTGCAACTGGATTCTATTCAGACGAGTTTTTCTACATTGTTCCTGACAAATGTACTGAATGTGAAGGATTCCATGATGAACCGCAATGCGCGGCAGTTTGCCCTGTTGATTGCTGCGTTCCAGATCCGAATCACGTTGAAAGTAAAGAAGAATTACTTGCTAAGAAAGATAAACTTGATGCAATGGGTCGTTAATTTTTTATGAACCCGGCTCCTAAAGCCGGGTTTTTTATGTATCACCGACTTATACATATTCTTACCGAGAACACTCAAATTCAGCCTCATTTCTCAATCCAATAAACATTTCAACAGAAATAAATTATAATAACGTATCCCCGAGTTACTTTTTCTATTATTAAACTCTCCCAAAAACTTATAACTAATATCATTCCCTCTGTCCATGAGCATTCAATTCATTTTAATGGAAATATTTAATCTAAAAATATTATTTTTGAATTCCACTTTGACTAACTGGAGTTAAAATGAAAAGAAAATTTACACTCGCACTCATTACGTTAATATTCATCACACTAAATTACTTAAACGCTCAAACCGGCAAACCACGTTATTTAATACGTACCGAAAGAGCCGATACTACATTGGGCTATATTAAAATAGAATTATTCCCTATTATCGCACCGTTGCATTCGGCGTATTTCGATAGTTTGGTTAACATTCAATTTTACGACAGCACGGCATTCCATCGTGTTGTACCAGGTTTTGTTATTCAAGGCGGAGATCCGAATTCGCGTCACGGACCAAGAGACACTTGGGGAATGGGTGATTCCACACAGCAAAATATTCCGGCAGAATTTACAGGAGTACCACATAAACGTGGAATTATCGGGGCAGCTAGAGACGAGGATATCAACAGCGCCAACTCACAATTCTTTATAAATGTTGCAGATAATTTATTTCTAAACCATAATTATACTGCTTACGGAAAAGTAGTTGAGGGAATGGACGTTGTGGATTTTATCGTAAACGTTCCACGCGATAACAATGACAATCCGATAGAAAAAATTTCTATGTTTGTTACCAGAGCAGATACCAATTATTACGTTCCTGAGAATCCAATTCTACTTTCCCCCGAAAACGGTTACGAAGGTTCAACCGGAATTCAGAAAATTGAATGGAATGAAGTAAACGATGCAGTTCTCTATGACGTTGTTGTTGCGGAAGATTCAAATTTCAGCAATATTTTCTTTAAGGACAGTGTCGGCTCAACTTCCTTTTCCCTTTCCGGTTTAGAACTCGGACAAAAAAAATACTACTGGAAAATAAGAGCTAATAACGGCGGATTCAAAAGCGGATTTTCGGAGACTCGTTATTTCTTTACTTCAATTGCCCAGCCAACACACTTGCTGCCGGAAAATCACGCAACAGATGTCCCTGTTTCTCCCCAATTAGTTTGGAATAAATTAAAAAGCGCATCTTATTATAAAGTCCAAGTTGCAACAATTCCCACTTTTTCATCTTCCGCTATCGTGTACGATTCTACAGGAATTACAGACACAACAATCACACTTCACAATTTGGAAACGAACAAAATATATTACTGGGTAATTCAAGGATTCACAGATACTTACGCCGGCCCCCGTTCGATTGTGTGGAGTTTTACAACAGAATTAATTAATTCAACCGAGGACGAAGTTAATTTACCGACTGAATTCAAATTGTTTCCGAATTACCCTAATCCATTTAACCCGGCAACAAAAATCAAATTTACAATACCCGTTGGCGATTCAAATTTTGAATCACTTGCAAATGTAACTTTGAAAATTTACGATGTGCTGGGACACGAAATTACAACCCTTGTTAATGAGCGTAAATCTCCCGGAATCTACGAAATAACTTTTCATGCAAGCAATTTACCGAGTGGCGTTTATTTTTATGAATTAACTTTCGGAAATAAATCATTAACGAATAAAATGATTCTTTTAGAATAGCATCAGCCAAATAGACCAAATTAAAAATTGGAGAAGGCTGTGAGGAGAAAAATCCTCACAGCCTAATTTTATTCATTTTCTTTCTTATCGCCCATCAAAGAGACGTAATTTTTATTTAAAACTGTTATCAAGTGGTACAACTGTCCGGAAAAGTTTTCCGCAAAAGTTAAAATATCCAAATAGAGCAAGTTACCTCGAGCACTGAAATCCTCTCCTTCGCTACGGAGCATATTCACCTGCTCTTCATCCAGTTGCTGCAATAACGCAGATACTTTTTCTGTATTATTAACAAATTCAGTGTACTTCGAAAAATCTTCAAAATAGTCGATGGCACTATTAATTTGGAGAGCTAGAGCATCATTTATTTTTACTATATTATCGTTTCTCTCCTTAATTAAAGGACGATGATTATTATTAACGTGCTCATACAGTTTATCTATAATATTCCGGACCAAGTAAGAAATTTCCTGAGTTGCGCCCATCATCTTTCCGTAACGTCTTCCTTTCTTTACTTCGCTTTCCGAAAGGTTCTTTATAATAAAAATAAGCTCGTTAACAATTTTGTTACTGGTTTTCTTTATTTTTTTCAATGAACCTTTATTCTGTTTCAAGGTCTCCCTGTCAAACTCGGCGAAAGCATCGAGCGAACTGCCAATAAATTTAATCAACAGCGAAAGGAATTTTTTGTAGCGCGAATTCATCTTTTCGATTGTGCTGAATACGGAAGTCGTTTCGCTTACTTGCAATTCATCTTCGGCAGAACTTTCTGCTTCTTCTTTTTTAGCATGAAGTTTGTGGGTTCTATAAACAAAATAAATCGCTAATAGAGACAACCCGACAATTGCGAACATCTTGCCGAAATAAATAATCGTAGCGAAAACAGCAGCAATAGTAAATGCTATTAACGCGGTAAAGAACCATCCGGCAATTACCGTAATAACACCGTTAATTCTGTAAACCGCACTGTCCCTCCCCCAGGCTTTATCTGATAATGAAGACCCCATTGCCACCATAAAAGTAACATAAGTGGTAGAAAGGGGAAGTTTCCACGAAGTGGCAATTGATATTAAAATACTTGCAACAATTAAATTTACACTTGCACGTATCAAATCGAATGAAACCGGTTCGCCTTTTTCATTAATTAGCGATTTATTAGCACCTTTGAATCTAGCTTTGATAAAATTCATCAATCCTTTTGGAAGGAATTTATTGAAACCCTTCGCTAAAGCCAGATTAGCTCTAACAATATTGCGCGCTAACGGAGAAGAGGAAAATCTCTCCTCACCTTCATACTGTCTGCCTAAATCGAGTGAGGTTTTAATTACGCCCCTGGCTTTTTTATTGAAATATAGCGTTCCTATCATTATAAATCCGGCAACAATTAACAGCCAAGGATCGGAATGAATTTTCCCCTGCAAGGCATCCATAAAATGCGTTTCAGGATTATCCACACCGAGAGTAAGCTGATAAGAACTTAAACCTGCAAGAGGAACACCGATAAAATTCACCAAATCGTTTGCGGCAAACGCAAGAGCTAAAGCAAAGGTTCCAATCAATACAATAATCCGGAGAATATTAACTTTAAAAACATATAAAATCTGAAATACTATTGACCAGAAAACAATGGAAACTAAAATTATAGTTTCGGCGTTATTCATTATCCACGCTTTTACATCATCACTCATAAATGCGGCGCCTTTAGCGCCCTTGATAACAATAAAAAACGTAACGGAAGTAAGTGCAACACCGCCAAATATACCGCCGTAACGGCTAAGTTTTTTTGAATAATCGAATGTGAAAACTAATCTTACAATAAACTGTACAATTGCACCCACCGAAAATGCGACAACAATCGAAAGAAGAATGCCGCTTATAATAGCAATTGCTTTGTTCATATTGAGATACGTTGCCAACATACTCATATCTTGAGATGCATTGATGATTTTAATAACACTAACGGCAAATGCTGAACCAAGCAATTCAAATACAATAGAAACAGTGGTAGAAGTCGGCATTCCGAAAGTATTGAAAAAATCGAGGAGTATAATATCGGTGAGCATTACCGCAAGAAATATTGTCATCAATTCCGGGAAGTAAAAATTCTGAGGATGAAAAATGCCTTTTCTAGCAACCTCCATCATTCCACTGGAAAAAACTGTTCCAGCTACTATTCCAACACTCGCCACAAGAATAATAATATGCTTCGGAGCCACCCTCGATCCAAACGCAGAATTCAAAAAATTTACTGCATCATTTCCGACACCGACTATCAAATCAGAAACGGCTAAAATGAATAGAATAACAACAATAAATAAATAAATTTCCATTTTTCTTCCTCTGAATGATTAAACCAATCCGATTTACAAAGTTAATAAGGATTAATATTGAAAAAAAGAAACGATTTAGGGGAAAGGAAAAATTAACAATAATTTAACATTGGATATAATATAAGAGTAATACATATACATCGGAATGTGCTGCAATGCCAATGCTATTTAAGGCTTTGCAGCACCAAAAAATCATAAAATTATTCCGAAGACTGCTCGCTTTTATTAGTAGATATTTTTAGCGGAGCATACAAGGGACAAAAGTTGAATGTTGCCGTTAAAACTGGAATTAGACCCAACAAACCCCAATATGATTCATAAACAAATCCAAGCGCTAATACCACAACACCGATTACATAACGGATTATTTTATCAGCACTTCCGATATTCTTATTCATAGTTCCTCCTATCATTTTTAGGTTTTATATTTGATGTTTATTATCACCAAAAGATTCCGTATCCGACTTATATTTTTTAGGTAGAGGTCTATAAGCAAAAAGTAAAACAAATAATATCAAAAAGATTAACAGCAGAATAAAATTATACGAGACATTAAAGAGGAACAGTAAGACCAAGTCGGCAATTAGGAGAATACCTAAACGAATTATTGTGATTTTCTTAAAATAATTTGATTTTTGGGATTTGTCCGAAAAAGTAGCACTTAATTTTTTTTCGAAAATTTTAATAATAAGAACTGCAAGGGTGGTTACCAGAATTGCGATCAAACCGGTTTCATCCGAAGTCAGATTAACGGCTATTCTATATCCGTTGCGGGTAAGAAAATAGACGGTAATTCCGGAAAAGAGCATAATAGAGATTGTAGCGATAAAAAAGTTATCTAATTTTTCGAATAACGATTTATCAGCCATTTTAATCTATGTCAACCAAAAAATAATTAGTCTTCATTTTTACAAATTCGAATTCAATTTTAATTTTTCTGCCTTTATTGCTAAACTTAACCGCAACTACACTTATATTGCCATCACTTTCAGACCTTTCAATTTTATATCCATCCGAGATCTTTAAGTATTTTTTAATTCTACTCAAAAGGCGCTTCCCTGCTTTAACTTCACCTTTATTCTTTTTGTCAACCACGGTCCATTCATCATTTTTCTTACTTTTTTTAGGCAGGGCTACAAATTGCAACGCGGCGTTAAAGTCACCTGATTTCACAAGGTCAAAAATTTGTCTCAAAGTCTTCTCAGCCGAATTGTGATTTTCCTCTATAAGAGGCATACCGGAAGCGGTAGAAAAAATTGAAAACAATAAGATTAATGAAATTAATCTTTTCATACATACTCCAATTAAAATCTAAAATGTTTAATTTTTTCACCCTTCACGCCTATTTCGGTCATTGCTTCAATACCGATTTGAAGATGAAGATCGACAAAATTTTTAGTAATCATTCTATCGCTTTCCTCGGTTTTTATTCCTTCCGGCATCATAGGAAGATCGGAAACCAAAAGCAAAGCGCCCCTTGCAATTTCGTTAGCATAACCGACAATAAAGATTGTAGCCGTTTCCATATCAATCCCGATTGCTCCAATCTTTCTGAGATACTCCTTAAAATTATCGTCCCACTCCCAAACTCGTCTATTTGTGGTATAAATAACACCTGTTCGATATTCGTGATTATGCTGAATAATTTTATCGGATACAAATTTATGTAATTTAAATGAAGGCAAAGCAGGCACTTCGGGTGGGAAATAATCTTTACTAGTACCTTCACCCCTTATTGCAGCAGTAGGTAAAATAAAATGACCGAGTTCGGTAGATCTTTTCAACCCTCCGCATTTCCCCAAAAAGAGAACTCCCTTGGGTTTGCGGGCAGTTAATAAATCCATTATGGTTGCTGCATTTGGAGATCCCATTCCAAAATTGATTATGGATAATCCGGCAGTATTGGTAGCCGTCTGCATCGGACGGTTTTCTCCGGTAATATCGCAGTTAAATTGCTCGGCAAATCTTGTTACGTAATTAGCAAAATTCGTTAAAAGTAAATAATCGCCAAGTTTATCTATTTCACTTCCGGTATAACGCGGAAGCCAATTTTTTGCAATATCCAGTTTAGTCACCAATTTGTTTTTGTTTATCATAATTATCCCATTTCCTTTCAATAAAAATAACAATTTCAGAGAACAAATACCCTACGGCTAAACCGATTAATGCTCCGGCAACTATATCCGAAACATAATGAACACCCACATAAGGACGAGTAAAGGCAATTATGGAAGCCGTAGAATAAAGAACAATTCTATACTTGGGAAATAATCTTGCGAAGTAGGCTGCAGCGGCAAAATTGTTGACCGCATGCGAAGAAGGGAAAGAATAAGAACTTGAACAGAACACCAAAATATTTACATCTGGTAACGCATTACAAGGTCTTATTCTTTCAAATAAATGTTTTAATAGATTGCTGCTTAATTGATCTGAAAACGCAATTAAAAATATCGTTCCTACTGTGGCAATTTTTCCGACTCTACCGCCTTTAGTGTATAAAATGCCAAGTAAAATCACATAAGCAATAAACCAATGTTTAGGATCCGTTAGAAAAGGCATCAACTTATCGAACAACGGATTCGATAAAGTATGATTGATGAAATAAAATAATGCCTTGTCTATATCATATAAAAATTCTGTCATAGATTTTAATTCAATAATTACTTCATAATAACCTTGAAAAATAAAGCTTTTACCAATAAAATGTTTTGCATTAAGCAAGAGATATTTCTGTAACGATTTTTCGTTTTATTTCATTTTATTAAATTGCGCAGTCAATTGAAAAACAATTACGGATTTACAAATGAAAAGAATAATAATATATATCACATTGATCTTTGCATTTGCAATAAACGCACAAAACAATTACGACATAAAAGAGCATTATATAAAAAAGGAATACAGAATTCCGGTAAGGGACGGTGTAAAACTTTTCACCGCCGTTTACATGCCTAAGGATACTACCGAAAAACACCCGATCTTAATTTGGAGAACGCCATACAGCGTTGGACCATACGGAGAGGATAAATTCAGTAAAAGATTGCTCCGCTACAAACATTTTTTGGATGAAAATTACATAATAGCATTCCAAGATGTACGCGGTAAGTTTATGAGCGAAGGAAAGTTCGTTGATATGCGTCCTTTTATTCCGAATAAAAAAGGGGAACAAACCGACGAAGCAAGCGATACATACGACACCGTAGAATGGCTGATTAATAATATTCCTAACAATAACGGCAAAGTAGGTTTCTGGGGAATTTCTTATCCGGGTTTCTACGCTGCTATGGCTGCAATGAGCGGACATCCGGCAATAAAAGCAGTATCTCCTCAAGCACCGATTGCCGATTGGTTTATCGACGACGACATGCATCACAACGGCGCTTTTACGCTAATGATGGCTTTCAATTTCTTCAAAGTATTCGGTCAACCAAGAGATACGCTCACAACTCACTGGACAAGCGCACCAAAATATGATTCACCCGATGCTTATTCGTTTTTCCTCGAAATGGGACCTTTGAAGAATTTCAACGAAAAAATATTAAAAGGCAACGTTGAATTTTGGAATCAAGCAATGTCCAATGGAAGTTACAATCAATTTTGGAAGTCAAGAAATACCTTGAACCATTTCGATAATGTTAATACATCCGTAATGACTGTCGGAGGATGGTTCGACGGAGAAGATTTGTACGGAGCATTGCACACATACTCAGCAATCGAAAAGAAGAATAAAGATATTTTTAATATGCTGGTAATGGGGCCTTGGACACACGGTGCATGGTCGCGGGAAGAAGTTTCGAGTTATGGTGAAATGAATTTCGGAGAAAATACAAGCGAGTTTTACCGCAAAAATATTGAGCTTCCCTTCTTCAATTATTTCTTAAAGGATAAAGGCGATATAAAATTACCTGAAGCGCTGATGTTTGAAACGGGAACAAACAGATGGCGTTATTTCAATTCTTGGCCGCCCAAAAATATAAAATCAAATGAGTTATACTTTTCTTCGAACGAGAAATTAGTAAGTTCCCGTTCAGAGATTGATGAAGGATACGAAGAATATTTAAGCGACCCGAATAATCCCGTTCCTTATACCGCACAAATTCATGATTCGAAAATATTTTACAACAGAAATTATATGAATGAGGATCAGCGTTTTGCTTCTTACCGTCCCGATGTACTTGTATTTGAAACTGATGAGCTAACTAACGATTTAACAATTGCTGGAGCGATTGAAGTTGAGCTGTTTGTTTCCACAACGGGAACTGATGCAGATTTTGTTGTAAAATTGATAGATGTTTTCCCCGACAGCACTTCGGACCCGAAACCAAATCCGAACAAAGTTGAAATGGGTGGATACCAAATGATGATCCGTGGGGATATTTTCAGAGGAAAATTCAGAAACAGCTTCGAGCATCCGGAACCATTTACTCCCGGAAAAATCGAAAAAATATCTTTTAACCTTCAGGATATATTGCACACTTTTAAGAAGGGACATAAAATAATGGTTCAAGTTCAAAGCAGCTGGTTCCCTTTATTTGATAGAAATCCGCAAACTTTTTGCGATATTTACAATGCTGATAAAAATGATTTTGTAAAAGCGTTTCATAAGGTATTTCATACAAAAGATTATCCTTCGAAAATAAAATTTAACGTGCTAAGTGAATAATATGGAAATTAACATAACATCGGAAATTGGGAAATTAAACGGGGTCATAATTCACACTCCTGGCGAAGAAGTTGAAAATATGACCCCCCGAAATGCTGAACGTGCGTTATACAGTGATATACTCAATCTCGCTGTTGCTTCTAAAGAATATTCCCAATTCAAGAGCGTTCTTAAAAAAGTCACGAAAACCTTCGAAATAAGGGACTTACTTACGGAAACATTAAAAATTAAAGAGGCTAAAAAAAGACTATTAAAAATGGTATGCCAAACGGAAAACCAGCCTGAATTGGAAGAAGAACTTTATAATTTAGATGCCGGAGAATTGGCTAAATTGATCATAGAAGGCGTTCCGTTAAAACGAAATACATTAACTAACTTTTTGGACAAGAAGAAATACGCACTTCGTCCTTTGCATAACTTCTTCTTTACTCGCGATGCTGCGGCTTCCATAGGAGATAAAATTCTAATAAACAGAATGAAAAGCCGAGTTCGCAGTCGCGAAAGCAGAATATTTGAAACTATAATGAAATTTCACCCAAAACTCAGAGGTGATATTATAATTCCGGAAGAGTCCGATAATTTTAACGACAAAATAACTATGGAGGGAGGAGACATATTAGTTGCCAGAAATGACGTACTTGTAATTGGTATTGGCAGCAGAACTTCTTCGCAAGGAGTCGATTTTCTCTTGGAATACTTCAATGAGAGAAAGATTTACAAGCATATTATTGCTCAAGAATTACCTCATGAACCGGAATCCTTTATTCACTTGGATATGGTATTTACATTTTTAGATCAAGATAAATGTATGGTTTATTCACCCGTGGTATTTAACACCCACAATTTTGAAACTGTCCATATAGAAATTGATAACGGAAAAGTTAAAAAAATAGAAGAGGAAGATGATATACCAACCGCATTAAGGAAAATTGGAGTGGATGTAGAACCAATTTACTGCGGCGGAAAAAAGGACGAATGGACACAAGAGCGCGAGCAATGGCATAGCGGAGCCAACTTCTTTGCATTTGCTCCCGGAAAAGTTATTGGTTACTCCCGGAATATTCATACTCTCGAAGAAATGAATAAAAACGGTTTTGAAATTATTCATGCTAAAGATATAATCAAAAACAAAGTCAATATTGATGACTACGATAAATGTGTTATTACTATTGAGGGTAGCGAGCTTGCTCGCGGTGGAGGCGGATGTAGATGCATGACAATGCCCATTAACCGTGATGAAGTTTGGGATTAAAAATATTTCTTAGCAAATAGTCATTCAAATCCGACTTGCATTTGATTCCAGTTGTTAATAAATTGTTATCAACTGAAATGTTAAATTCATTTATTTTGAAAATGTTAGAAAATAAATTCATTCCACACTTACCCGCTATTTACTTTACTGCATCTAAATGTTTTCATTAAAAATTCGACAAATAAATTAAACAACTCAAATCAAGGAGTTGAAGAATGGATAAGTTAAATTTAGAATTATTTATAAGAGCCGCGAGTGACCCCGAATATAGTAAATATAAATTACTGGCAATAATGAAAAAGCATTTGGAATATCTCCATCACAGCAAGTTATATCCGGTATTTTCCAATTTAATAGAAATTAGTGCCCTACTGAGAGGAATTCTTGAAAACCGTTCATCAATTGAAAACAGTTTTCCTAAAAAATTACTTCGTTTCGATTTAGAGAATAAGAAACCAATATTTAATACCGAAGAATTATTTGGAGCGGACAAAGATTCTATTTTCGATTTTATCGATTGGTCAATGCCTCAAATACAAGAAGCATTGAACGAAGGTAAAGCTATTTATGATTTCGTGGAACAAAATTCGGAAATAAGAGAAATCGGAATAATCCCTTTATATAAGAATGAAGGATATTTATTTATTTCCGATATTAAAAATAAAGAGCTCAAAATTTACCGCTACGAAACCGTTCTCTTTTCATCCGAAACTGAGCCATTGAGAACGTTAAAAACAAAATATTTGGAAACATTGCCGTTGGAAAGCTTTGCTGTGATAAAAAGAGAAATAAAAATCGAGCTAACCCACAAGTATCCCGAATTGCCGAATCCAGCAGTTTATCTTTTTCAATCTGAAATTGACTTTCCATTTAAAGAAACTATATTGCCTATAGCAAAAAGAAAATTAATGAAAACATTGGCTGCATAATGAACACCCCTGAAATATGGATTACTCCCCTGGCACTACTGCCCGGCGTTGCATTGTTGATTCTTTCAACATCCACACGGTTCGGTCATTTGCACTCAGAAATTCATCATCTCCGACACGAAAAACAACCTATCCCCGATCATTTAATTAAAAGAGCAAGATATTTCAATAACGCTTTATCGTTGCTTTATGCTAGTGTTATATTTTTTGCACTTGGCGCATTATTCGGTGGTTTTTCAACTTTAAGTGTAGATACATTTTATTGGGTTGTAATAATTCTTTTATGTTTCGGCATTCTGGCAATTGTTGCCGCATCATTTTATCTTTTTAACGAATCCCGTACGGCTTTTAAGATAATTGAAGAGCATATTCATTCCGGAAATAATTAAAACATGTTTTTTAAATCCTTCTTTTGCTCAATAATATTTAAGTAATATATTACTGTTTTAATTTATTACCAATTAAGCATGAAATCTTATACATCCGGCTTTATAAACATATTATTCTTCATTTTAACAATAATTAACCCAATACACGCTACGGATATAAAGCAAGAATTCCGAGGAGTTTGGGTTGCTTCGGTTGCTAACCTTGACTGGCCCGCTAGTAATAAACTGACAGTTGAAGAACAAAAACAATCCTTGGTTGATTTATTCAAAAAATTAGCGAAATTAAATTTCAACGCTATTGTTTTTCAAGTTCGTCCGGAATGTGATGCGTTATATAATTCTCCATATGAACCCTGGTCATATTGGCTTACCGGCAAACAGGGCAAACCGCCGGAGCCGTTTTACGACCCTCTAGAATTTGCCGTAAATACAGCCCATAAATTCGGTTTAGAACTGCATGCTTGGATAAATCCTTACAGGGCAGTACGTAAAACCGGTATATACGATTTAGCACCTAATCATATTACTAAATTACATCCTGAATGGATAATAAAAATTGGCGACTATCAGTTCTTAAATCCCGGCTTGAAAGAAGTAAGAGATTACGTAACTTCAATTGTTAGGGATATCGTTTTAAGATACGACATCGACGGCATTCATCTCGACGATTATTTTTATCCTTATATTCCGAATGAAATCACAAATGAAGACTCGCTCAATTTTATTGCAAACCCGAGAGGATTTACCGATATTGCCGATTGGCGCAGAGATAATGTAAACCTCCTGCTTAGTTCGATATATAATTCCATAAAAAAAATAAAACCTTTTGTACGATTTGGAGTTTCACCATTTGGAATATACAAAGACAACACGCCGGAAGGTATTTCAGGATATTCCTCATACGATAAAATTTACTGTGACCCGATTGCATGGATTAAAAATAATTCTATTGATTATTTGGCTCCGCAATTGTATTGGGAAATTGGAGGAGCACAAGATTTTAGAAAATTAGTGAATTGGTGGAATAATATTTCGGAAGGGGTAGATATTTTCCCAGGTTTGGCTACATACAAAATCATATCGAAAAACTGGAGTTCAGATCAAATTCCTGCTCAGATAAGAATGTCAAATTCGCTTCCTAACGTAAAGGGTACAATTCAATTTAGAGCCGGAAATTTATTATCCAATCCAGCAAATATCTCCGATTCCTTATTGCATAATCTTTTTGCTTCAAAGGCCCTGCCACCATCTTTTTATGCTTCGGTTATTCCATCGCCTCCAAAATTTGTTTATTATAAGCTAGTCAATGATTCAACGATAGAAATACACAATTTGAGTAATTATACAGGTAAATATGCGATATTAAATTCCAAGAATGAATTAACCGCATTATTCTACAATTCGATCGATACACTTAAAATTGACGGTGAACGTGATTACTATCTAAAAAACATCTCGCGTTTTGATGCCGTTAACGGAAAATCTCTTCATCTAAAAATATCGGATGAGCCAACCAAGTTCGAATTACTTTACCCAAAAAATAATAGTGTTATAAAAAGGAATTTTATTACTCCTGTATTAGCCCCAAATAACAGCAATTTCCGGTTCGGTATAATTGAAATTGCCGATGATCCAAATTTTTTCACAAACTTAAAACTAAAATTTCATACCTTTGATGATAATGGTGTACAAATTGATTTTGAAAGAAACGGCATCTATTATTTCAAATACTCGGTTATTGATAAGAATGGTAGAATAACGGAATTTCCCACGCGAGAAATAGTGGTTCAATTGGATTAAAAAATTTGATTAAATAAACAGATATCTATAACTTTGGTAAAAATCATATAACTTGATGAATAAAATCTCTTTCGAAATAGACAGTAAATACGAAAACGTACCCGTGGCTTGCGACAAGGCGAAGGAATTTTGCATTGAAAATGGTTTATCCGAAAGAGAAAGTATTAATGTGGAAATTTGCTTGGATGAAGCATTGAATAACGTTGTTAAGCATTCCTATAAAGGCAAACCGGGCAATCGTATTATTATTGAATTAGAACGTGAGAATGACAGAATCAGAATTGATATTATCGACTTTGGGGAGAGTAGAAGAGAAAAAATAAGAAAAACTCTTGATTTTGACCCTAAAGACATCGAAAATTTACCCGAAAGCGGAATGGGATTATTTATTATTGAGCAATTAATGGACAATACTTGTTATACAATCGACCAGGGAAAAAATAGATTTACACTCTATAAGAACATTAAAAGCTAACCCCTTGTTTAAACATTTTGGTTTTACGTAAAAATACGGAAAGTAATTGATAAAAAAAGTTTTACTAATTTTAATTTATTCAACAAGCATAATCTACGCGCAAGATTCAACGATAAGCGAAGCATTTAAGAAGAAACCTTTTTTTAATAGGCATCATATTTTCCAGCCGAAATATCAATCTTATCCGTTGGTGGCAGGTTACATCTTAACTAAAGAAGCTAACAGCGGAGATCCATTTGCTCAGCATGAACTTGGATTGCGTTATTTGATGGGACGAGGATTTAGCGCTGATACTGCAAAAGCGGTTTATTGGATACAAAAAGCTGCCTCTCAAAATTTAGCAACTGCCGAATTTAATTTGGGTATAATGCTGTTAAACGGAATAGGAACACCTTGGAATCCTTTCGAAGCATTTAAATATTTTGGAAAAGCTGCCAATGCCGGTATGCCCGAAGCTGCTTATATTTATGGAGTTATATTCACAGATAATTTGGTTGTAAACAGAAATTTAAATGAAGCTTACAAATGGGCTTCTTTCGCAGCCGAACACGGAAATGAAGCCGCTCAAAAATTGAAACTTCGTTTGGAAGAATACGGCATTACGGAATCGCTTAATACTGATTCTACGCTTACAAATACTTTCACCCCTCACTATGATCCAAACAAGGATTTGATTTCAAATAAATGGGAACTTGATTTTGTAAGCTTCGAAGAAGATTCTTTAATCGATTCGAAGGAAAAAGAAGTTGTTGCAAAAATATTGAACCGAAAATCGTCCGAACTGAAAAATTACATTGGATATAATTATAGTGCGGATAGTTTGAAAGATACAAGCAATTTTTCAATCTTAAAAATAGCTGCTAATAACGGAAGCCCCGAAGCACTCACTTTAATCGGTAAATCATACGAACTCGGCATCGGCGTTCCCAAAAACATTCTTAAAGCTGCGTATTATTACTTGCGGGCATTCAGAATGGGTGCCCGAAAACCGATTTCTGCAATTATCGAAATGACTAAGGAACAAAGGTTCTTTGATTTACTCAAAGATGAAATCGACAAAAATAATAACGCCGAGGCAATGTATGTATGGGCGGCATTAACCGCCTTGGGATTTGATTATCAACTGACCGATCAGCAAGCATTGGATTTACTGCTAAAGGCTTCGGAACAAAATCATATTGCCTCATTAATTGAAAGCGGAATTATTTATTTAACAGGCTCTATGGTTGAGAAAGATACCGCAAAAGCAATTGAATATTGGACAAAGGCGGAACAGTTGGGTAGCAGCGAAGGTAAAATAAGGAATATTTTTTTGCAATTAACAATACAGAAGAATCACTTTGCCGAAAAAGATAAAATTGATTATTTGAAGCAAGCTGCTAATTCGGGTTCTGTTATAGCCCATTCCGTTCTTGCTTATTGTTTTGAACATGGATACGGAGTTAAACAAGATAAAGCTCAGGCAAGTGAATTATACAGAAATGCAGCCAGACGCGGAAGTGAAGCTGCTTATACGGCATTAAAAAAAATGTATGATGAAATCCGTCCCAGGGACGAAATTTTTAATATCTACAACAATTAATATTTGGGTGAATGATGAATTATAGGCAATTTGGATCGAGTGAATTTTATGTAAGTGAAATTGGTTTCGGTGCGTGGGGTATTGGCGGTCCGGCAATGGCCGGGGATATTCCCATCGGCTGGGGACCGGTAAATGACGAGACATCTAAAACCGCATTGAAAAAAGCGTATGAATTGGGCATAAATTTCTACGATACCGCTGATTTTTACGGTCTCGGGCATTCCGAGGAACTGATAGGAGAAGTTTTCGGCGACTACCGGGATGTAATAATTGCTACAAAGGTCGGGCATAAATTATCTGACAGCGGTGAAATATTGCTCGATTATTCTAAAAAACATATTATCGATTCCTGCGAAAAAAGTCTGAAACGACTCAAAAGGGATTGCATAGATTATTACCAACTCCATTCTGCCAGAATCGAGCATCTTCAGAACGGCGAATGCATCGAAGCAATGGAACAGTTACAAAAGGATGGAAAAATTAGATTATGGGGTATCTCCTTAAATACCTTCGACCCTTTCCCCGAAGCGGAATTTTTCATCGAAAATGAAATCGGGCACGGATTCCAACTGGTTCTTTCTTTATTGAATCAAAGAGCATTACCTCTGCTGCAGAGGGCTTCGGAAAAAGGAATGGGTATTATTGCCAGAATGTCGCTGCATTTTGGATTACTTACCGGAAAATTCAATTCCGATTCTGTTTTCCCATCCAACGATCACAGGAGTTTTCGCTTGGATAAGAACATTTTGAAGGAATTGGAACCGCATTTGGAATATTTTTGGAAATATTGCGAGATTTATGAAATCTCAAAAACCGAATTAGCGCTCAGTTTTCCCCTGTCTTATCCCGAAGTTTCAACGGTTATTCCCGGAATGAAAACTCCAGATCAGGTAACTCAAAATTGCGGTAAAATTGTCAGATTAAATTCAGAGGATCTTTTAAAAATTGAAGACTATTTTATTCATCAATTAGATGATTTGGTGAATTTAATGAAATAAGATTGTATGACTTTTTATCTCATTCATGAGAATAAATTTTCTGATAATTTTCACACTTAAGATTCCGGTAAATTTTTAAAAAGAATTAATAATAAAATCATTAGCTTATTAATGTGGATTTTTATGCATAAAGTTCTTTTTTTTATTATTAAATGATGTCATCATTAAAGGACTTAATGTACTAATTAATTGGTCTGATAATTGCATTAATAGTAATTAATATCAACTTGGGATAATTATGACGAAAGAATTAATTTGGAAAATATTACTCTTTGTTTTGATGGTATTCGTGATTATTGCGGGAATTACATTCCCTATTGTCCGTCATCCTCAACATTGGTATGAATTCCCATTCATACCCGGCTTAGAGGAAAAAGCAAAGATCATATTTTATCACGTGCCTACTGCCTGGCTGGCTGTTGTTGCATTCTTAAGTGCAATGATTTACGGCATCAAATATTTAGTAAAAAAGGATATGGATGATGATGCCAAATCGAATGCAGCGCTGCAACTTGGGATGGTTTTTTGTATTTTGGCCACTGTTACAGGTTCAATTTGGGCTAAATTCACTTGGGGTTCTTTTTGGCACTGGGATCCGCGTGAGACAAGTATTTTCGTCCTTCTGCTAATTTATGGTTCTCTGTTTGCACTTAGGTCTGCAATTGAAAACGATGACAAAAGAGCCAGATTAAGCGCTGTATATTCTATAGTTGCATTTCTTACAGTGCCGTTCTTTGTGTTCATTATGCCCAGAATTATGACCGGGTTACATCCCGGCTCAGCTAATGATGACAATGCTGGTCCGGTGGTGGATTTCAAAATGAACCCAAATATGATGCTCGTTTTTTATCTTTCTCTTATTGCTTTCACAATTCTGTATTATTGGTTGTGGAAAATGAGTTATCGTTCAATAATTATTAAAGACAAATTATCTAAAAAGATAGTAGAGGTATAAATTGGAAGGATTATATTCATTCTTTGAAAATAACTCGATTTACATAGTAATGGTAATACTTTTAGTCGTGTGGATCGGTATTTACATTTCATTATGGAGTACCGACAAAAGATTAAAAGAAATAGAAAAGGAACTGAAGGAGGAATAATATGAAAAGCAAATATATATTCGGTGGATTCATTATCGTTATATTTTTGGGATTAATGGGTTATTTATTAACTCAAACAAATATCAGCTACGAAAATGATTTCACTCAAGTAATGCAATCAAAGAAAACAATAAAAGCAACCGGTGCTTGGGTTAAAGAAAAACACTACAATTTCGACAGGGAAAACAATATACTTACATTTTATATGCGTGACGATTCCGGTACCGAAATGAAAGTAGTTTATAAAGGCTCTCTGCCAAATAATTTCGAATCTGCTACAAGTATGGTTGTTACAGGTAAATATAAAAACGGACATTTTGAAGCGAGTGATATTTTAACTAAGTGTCCTTCAAAATACGAAGAGACTTATCAGGAATCGAGCAACTCCTAATATAAGACAGAAAGGGAAATCAGATGATCGGTAACATTTTAGTAACCTTAGCGTTACTAGGAAGCATATTCTCTATGCTAATGTATTATTTTACTTCGAGAGGATATGAAAATACATTAAAACCTGCACGTTATAGTTTTCATTTTACTACAATCACAATTATAATAGCCTCTGCAATGCTGTTGCAGGCTATTTTAACTCATCAATATCAATATAAATATGTATTCAATTACAGCAACAGCGATCTATCTTTAGGATTGCTGATGTCCACTTTTTATGCCGGGCAAGAAGGCAGCTTTATGCTCTGGCTTTTACTTACGTCAATTATCGGCGTTATATTGATGGAATACACTTCCAAGCGGGAAGGATTGGAACCTGCTGTAATGATGATTTTTGCATTGGCTACAGCATTTTTAGCACTAATGGTAAATCCGCTGCTCAAAAGTCCATTCAATTATTTGTGGAGTGAAGCGGCATTTATTTCCACTAGCAAAATAAATCCCATTTATTTATCTGCTCCCTTCCTGCAAAACTTTATATTCTCTGATAATACAAACAACCAAATGTTTGTAAAAGTAACAAGTGAATTGGTGGGAATGTTAAAAGCATCCGGGATTCCCTTTGAGAATTTTGTAATAGCCGGAAAAGGGTTAAATCCGTTACTCCAAAATTTCTGGATGCAAATTCATCCTCCAATGTTATTTACAGGCTTTGCTCTTAGTACAGTACCATTTGCATTTGCATTTGCTTCGTTAATAAAGAATGATTACAAAAGCTGGGTTCGTCATGCATTGCCGTGGACATTGGCTTCAATGATGATATTAGGACTTGCAATAATGCTCGGCGGGTATTGGGCATACGGAGTTTTAGGCTGGGGAGGCTACTGGGGCTGGGACCCGGTAGAAAACTCGAGTTTCGTTCCTTGGCTTGTAGGTACTGCTCTCGTACATACAATGCTTGTACAGAAAAAAACTCAAGCTAGAGACGGAATAGGAAGATACGCCCGCACTAATCTTATTTTGGGAATGCTCACATACTTATTAGTACTGTACAGTACATTCCTTACGAGAAGCGGTATACTCGGTGATGCCTCAGTACATTCTTTTGTCGATCCGGGAATGACGGTTTATTTATTATTGATTGCGTTCGTCACGGTATTCACAATTCTCGGATTTGCAACCATTGCGTGGAGATGGAAATCTCTTAACGAATTATCCGTTACGGAAGATAATCTCCTCAGCAAAGAATTGGCATTGTTTACAGGAGCTGTTACCCTAATTGCTGCAGCAATCATTGTATTAGCAGGCACATCCTCACCTATTTTCGGTACAGCTGTAGAAACCAGATTTTATAATGAAATGAATTTACCGATTGCAATTATTATTGGGCTGCTAAACGGATTGAGTCTGGTAATGAAATGGAGAAGTTCCGATGAAAAGAATTTAATTAAGCAATTAAGCAAACCATTTGTAATTACAATTATTCTCACTTCAGCCATAGTTTTTCTCGGTGGAGTGAATAATATTATGCTTGCTATTCTTACCTTTTCAACAACCTTTTCATTGGTAGTAAACGTTGAAATTGCCGCAAAAATTATCAAAGGAAGAAAATCTCACATCGGCGCTTACGTAGCACACATGGGACTTGCATTTTTCTTACTCGGTGTAATCGGCACTGGTGGATTTACAAAAGAAAAATCGATTGATTTGGTTAAAAATCAGCCGACTGAAGTGCTTGGCTATAAATTGACATTCACCGGTTATATGCCGATTGATAACGGTAAGAAATATGCTTTCAATGTTTTGGTTGATGATGGTTCTTCTTCTTACGTTGTTTCTCCGGTAATGTATGTATCCGATTTTAATAACAGTTTGATGAGAGAACCTGATATAATGAACCGCTTGACAAGCGATCTTTATATTGAACCTCTTGGTTATGACGACAATAGAGGAAATTCTTCGAAAGGTCAAAACTTTAATCTAAATAAAGGTGAAAGCATAACTTTTAATGGCGCTAAAATAACTTTCAAGACATTCAAAAGATCCGAAAACGCAATTGCAAACATGCAAAGCGGAAAAGATTTTTATATCGGCGCAGATATCGTTATTGAAAAAGATGGTAAGACTTATTCCGCATTGCCTAAATTCCAAAACAAAAATGGGAAAAGATCTTACACGAGCGATATAATTGAAGAAGCTGATTTGAGTTTAAAACTTACTTCATTGAATGCTGCCGGTTCAATCGGCTTGGAGGTATCTTCATTATCCAATCCCCAAATTTCTACTCCAAGAGAAGTTTTAAGCGTTCAAGCTTCTGTAAAACCGTTTATAAACTTAGTTTGGTTGGGCACTATCGTAATGGTGCTTGGCTTTTTTATTGCTGTAAAGAGAAGAATAAACGAAAACAAATAATAATTGAACCGCTGCGGGTTAGCTCGCAGCGGTTTATTCCATCCTAACTTTTGGTAAATAAACCGTAAATTTCGTTCCCTTATCTATTTCGCTATCTATTTCAATCTTTCCTGATAATGACTCTACTATAGTTTTAACCAAACTTAACCCCAGCCCATATCCTTTAAGACCTAATTTATCGGTTCTTTCACTGCGATAAAATCTTTCGAATATTTTAGACTGTTCTGCTTTAGGAATACCTATTCCAAAATCCTCAATTGATATACTTATCCATTGCTTTGTTTCTTCGAGTTTTACTTTTACTGGTGTATTGTTGGGAGAATACTTTAGAGCATTATCTATCAAATTGTATATTATGATAGCCACATATTCAGGATTACCTTTACAATATATATTCTTTTCTACTTCGAAAGAAATATTTTCATAATCTTTGTACAGGGGAATAATTTCCCTGTAGAATAAGTTTGAAATATTAAAGATGTTAATACTTTGCTTTGTAAGATCATCCTGCTTTGCAAGAATGAGCATCGACTTGATAATATTAATTAATCTAGTCGTTTGATCTCTCACCGCTGATAAAGATTCAAGATACACCTCATTTGTTCGCTTCTTCTTTAACACATAGTCCAATTCCGATTGAATCGCCGTTAAAGGTGTCATTAATTGATGCGAAGCATTGTCGGTAAAATGTGTTATTCTATCTACTTGATCTTCTAGCCTTTCAAAAAGATTATTGAGCGTTTCCTTTAAACGATCTAATTCAATATCCGCTTCGGTATTGTAATTTATCCTTTCCTTTAAGTTCGAAGCAGAAATTTTATTGGCAATATCTATTATAGCATTGATAGGCTGAAAACTTCGGCGCACAAGCAGAAGAGATAACAGGATAATGAACAATACAACGAATGGAAAAGAAATCAAGTTTAGGGTCATTATCTTGTAGACAATACGGTCAAATAATTTATCAATTACCGCTAATTGAATAATATAGCTTTTACTGGAATTAGTACTGGAAATTTTTGCGTAACACGCCCTTAAATTATAATCACCCGTTCTAATATTTTCGAAATGATATTTTTCTTTAAATTCCGGAATTGTTGTAGGTATTTGATCAATTTGAGAAATATTCGTGCTTCTTAAGATAATCTTTTGGTTATCATCATAAACCTGCAAAAAAAATGAGTTCTCGGAAAATTCCAGAAAATCTTTTTCCCGTAATTCCTTTGGGTTCAGCACTATCAGATTATCATTGTCTAAATATAATGCAGAAAGAATATGCTCAGTTTCATGTTTCAACTGTGCATCAACTTGCTGCATCATAAAATAGTTCAGCAGAATAATAATGAATAAATTGAAAAGTATATGGAGGAATACCATTGTAATGGTAAAAGTAACGGCGGTTCTCCAAACTGTTTTAGAGAACTTCAAATTCCTCACATTAGTCAGAAATGAAAAGATAGCCTTCTCCGTAAATTGTTTTTATATATTTGTTACCCGAAACATCCTCAAGTTTCTTTCTTAAGTTCTTAATTGTTACCTCAACCAAATTAGTAGTGGGTTGAAAGTTGAGATCCCAAACATTTTTGCAAAGCTCCTCTTTGGTAATTATAACACCTCTGTTTTTTAGGAAATAAGTTAAAAGCTCGAATTCTTTATCTGTTAATTTTTCACGTCCTCTGGGGGAATCGAGTTTCCTTTCGAGCAGATCGAGAAAGCAGCCGTCAAATTCAATGACGTTCTGAGAAGTCACATATCTGCGGTTTACAGCTTCAATTCTTGCAAGCACTTCCTGAAATGAAAACGGCTTGGTTATATAATCATCAGCGCCAAGATTCAATGCCTCTACCTTATTTGCAATATCTGAAAGTGCCGTGATAAGAATAACGGGGACTTCATAATTTCTCTTTCTGATTTCTTTAAGAACCTCTAAGCCTGTCAACTTAGGCATTCGCCAATCCAATAATATCACATCGAATTTTATCTCATCTACTAAATGCAACGCTTTTTCCCCATCGTAGGCAAGCATTACATGATGCCCTTCATCTACCAAATTCTTTTTTAGCGAATTGGCGATTTGCTTCTCGTCTTCGGCTATTAAAATTTCCATAAAAGTCTCAATTATTATTAATATAAGATATAAATTTATTTCTCAACTTTCCGCAAACAAACATGAAATTTTCTTCATTATTCAATAATGCAAAACACATAAAAACAATGAATGTATTTTAATAATTCTCAGCCGTCCGATCTAAAATTTGATTAATTACTCTTAGCTCCTAAATTCATTCAACAAGAATTATAAACAATCAGCCAATATAAAGAGCATTAAAAAATATTACTGATTGCATAAATCCAATCTTTGTTCCTCTCTTTCAATTATTTCTGAAACCTTTGTTGGCATTAAAGAATTGAGAAATTCGCCTTTTAATTTTACTGTCAATTTAGTTCACAACTTTTATCATTGGCACTGCAAATATGTCACCGTACAGAATTGAATCCTGAAAATTTGAAGTTTCCGGTTCTCTGGAAGTAGAATTTAATTCAATTAACTTGAGCAAGGAAGTTTATCGTAATAATCTGACTACTGATAATTTTATTAACACAAAAACTATTATTTAGAACCGGAAGCAAACAATTACGAAACAGTAAATATTTCCTCTGCATAAAGCTGAGTTAAAGCAGCTTTATGCAGAAGCGTAACAAATGCCCCGTCAAATATGAATATTTTTTCATAATTATTAATTATCTGATCCCACATTTCTTAATTATTTTTGAGGTGAAAAAGAATAATAAAATATTCTTTTATCTTATTTAATCATTGTTCAACTTTCCACGTAGGAGGAAATGATGAAAAAAGCCTTACAATTCCTATTGATTATGGCATTTGGAAGTACACTTTGGGCTCAATCGTATGTCGGTCCCGAAAAGTGCTTAACTTGCCATGTCAACCCTAATGGTGTACCCTCCGATAAAACCGGATGGAGAAACACATTGCATGCAAACGGTTACTCCGCCGTGCTGGACGACACACACTCTTTAGAAGTTAATAAGGGTATTGTCGCCGATTATGATCAAAACGGCATTGACGATTTTAAGGATGGTCTTAATTTCAACAATATCTCTTCAGTATTCGACCAATACAAACCGAATGCACCTATATTAGGTTATTCCGCCGAAGGTGGTTATACAATTACCATCGGTGAGGTTACAAACCGTGTTTACTTAACCTATGGCGGTAGCGGAATGTGGAAGCAACGTTACGCTGTTAGAATCAATACCGCCGAGGGAGAATCAAAGGATTTATATATTTCCCCGATTCAGTACAATGAAAAAACTCATGAATATGTTCTCTACCATCCAGATGCTTGGTATGATGAGAACAATCAACCTATCTACAAATCAACTTCTACTTTAGCTGATGCTGCCGGTAATTCAAGAAGTTTAGCTAAAGGCTGTTCCGGTTGTCACGCTACCGGTCTTACATTAGATCAAACAACTGACGGCGAATGGGTTGCTCATCCTGCAGGTGTTGACGAAAGCATTCCTGCATACCAAAACAACCCAAGCTATTTCGATCTTGATCAAGACGGTCATTTAGATCAAATCAATACCGGTTGTGAAAAATGTCACGGACCTGGTGGAGATCACGCAACTACAGCAGATCCGACAAAGATTCTAAACCCAGCTGATTATACCGTTGAAGAAGCAAATAACCTTTGCGGTATGTGCCATAGCCGTGGTAAGAGCAAACCTAACAATACTTTTAGCTTTGCTTACGACGATGCAAATATGGTTTCTCCCGTATTGGGTGATTTAGTAGATGACTTTTACACCGATGGTGGTGGATATTGGGGCGACGGAAAAACTTCTAAAAAACACCATCAACAATTCCGCGACTTCTATAAAAGTCCTAAACCGACATTCCAATATCATCAGATAGCTTGCTACGATTGTCACGATCCTCACGGATCACAAAACGAACATATGGTTGTTGAAGAAATTGAGGAAGAAGATTCTCTCGGAAATCCCCTTCTAATTCCAACAGAACCTGACAACAACACTTTATGTTTAGCTTGTCACTCCACGCATGGCGATTTCGAAGCTATTTCTAAAGAAATGGTTGCTGATTATTCTAATAATGTGGATGCTATTGGTGCTATTGTTAGTCAACACACACATCACCCATATGATCCGGAAGGAACCGGTGCTTCGAGATGTACTAAATGCCACATGCCTAAGACGGCAAAGAGTGCTATTCAGTACGACGTTCACAGCCATACTTTCGAACCAATCGGTCCGGAAAAAACTAAGTTATACAATATGCCTAACTCTTGCGCCGTTAGCTGCCACGCTAAAGAAGGCTACGACAACTTCGGCATAGCAATGACCACAGCAGACTTTACAGATTGGGCTGGAACAAATCAACAAGCATTGGCCGATTCATTATTACACTACTATGGACCCGAAGGCGTATGGTGGGCAGTTTCTTCAGCTCACTTTGCTGATCTCGAAACTCCAAGCAACTATGAATTAAGTCAAAACTATCCAAACCCGTTTAACCCGGCAACAAGAATTAATTTCTCAATACCTAAATCATCTCATGTAAGATTAACTGTATACGATGCATTGGGTAATCAGGTTGCCGTATTGGTTGACGAACAAAAATCAGCCGGAAATTATTATACTTTCTGGAATGCTGCAGCAAATGCTTCTGGAGTTTACTTCTACAGATTAGACGCCGGATCATTCTCGCAAGTTAAGAAAATGTTATTAGTAAAATAACCTCTATGAGAAGGCTGCTGAACAAGCAGCCTTCTTCATAAAATACCCCCTTTGGGGAATTAATATTTTCATAATTATTTCCAAAATTTACGTTTTGCTTTTTTCAAGGTGTTGATATGAAGAAGAATGGTCAAGATAATGATATTAAAAAGAAGGGGAAGAAAAATTATTTTTTAATCAGTTTAGGAGTTTTATTTGGCATAATTGTAATATCCTTTATTTCAATTCAAGTCACTTCCCAGCCCTCATTTTGTAAAACTTGTCACTATATGGAACCTTATTATGACAGTTGGAAAGCTTCGGTTCATAGCGACGTAACTTGTACCCAATGTCATTTCCCCCCCGGTTTAGCAGGAACAATCCGCGGGAAAATAGAAGGATTGGTACAGGTTGTTAACTACGTCTCCAGTTCATATTCAAGAAGAAAACCTTGGGCTGAAATTGAAGATGCTTCCTGTTTAAGAAGCGGCTGCCACGTTGTTGAAAAATTAAACTCCGACGTAGTTTTTAAAGGTGTCCATTTTAATCATAAAAAACACCTTGCCCCGATGCGACTTGGTAAGGAGTTAAGATGCACTAGCTGCCATTCGCAAATTGTTCAAGGCGATCATATTAAAGTATCAGAAACAACCTGTTTTTTATGTCACTTTAAAGAAAGCGAATTCCGGACGAAAAACTTAGTGGCAAAAATGTCCGACTGCAAAAAGTGCCACCAATGGGAAAATCTTTCAAAAGAAGAAAGGGAAAAATCAAAATTTGATCATTTGATGGTAACTAAAAATAACATCAAATGTAAACAGTGTCATACTAACCCTGTTATCGGTGACGGTTTTGTACCAAAAGAGAATTGTTATAAATGTCATTGGGATATGGAAAGACTCGGAAGATTCGATGAAGTTGAACTATTACATACCCAACACATAAAAGAACATAAAGTTGAATGTATAAATTGCCATTTCCCAATTCAGCATAAAATAAATCGCTTAGACCCTCAATCAGAATTGAATTGTAATATGTGCCATACTGATATGCATCATGAACAAAAGGCTTTATTCACCGGAATAAAAATCGATTCGATTGAAGGTATTCCAAACCCAATGTATACAGTAGGTTTAGATTGTTCCAGTTGTCATATATTCCATCAAACAATCGATGGAGACAGCAGCGTTAAAACCGCAAAGCCAAAATCCTGTGAAACTTGTCACGGCAAAGGTTATGCAAAACTATTAAAGATGTGGGAAAAATCGACTGACAGGAAAATAAAGGATTTGCGCAGCAATATTCGTAAAACAAAATCAGTATTGGCAAAGGCAAATAAAAAGAATAAAAAGAAAGCGAACAAAGTGATAGCCAATGCGGATAATATATTACATATACTAACTAAAGGGAAAGCTATTCATAATGTAACATATTCCTATAGTCTAATTAACAAAGGTAATGATTATCTAAACCAGGCATTATCAATATTAAACGCACCTTTCAAATTTAATATTGACACAACAAGTTCAACCATCCCAACAGAATGCATAAATTGCCACGACGGTGTTGAAGAGTTGGATGTTACACATAACAACAAAATATTCGAACATAAAAAACACTTGGTACAGAAAGATGTTGTATGCTACACTTGTCACACAAACGAAAAGCAGCACGGACAATTAAAGCTGACTGATTCGCAGTGTGCTTCTTGCCACCATAAAGAACCGGAAGAACTTCAATGCAATTCCTGCCATAAACTCGAATACTCAATCTTCTCGGGCGATTTTATGAATCTGGATGAAGTAGATGTTATGTTTGATGCGGAAGTAACCTGTACTGATTGTCATTTAACAACAGATAAAGTTGAAAAACCAAATCAAGAGTTTTGCGCAGATTGTCATGATGAGGAATATAATGAGACAAGAACTGAATGGCTTGAAGAATATACCACTTCATTATCGGAAATAGAGGATAACTTTAAAAAATTAAGAAGCATTTATAAAAAAGGATTTCCGAAAGACATTGAAGACAATTATAAGAAGTTATTAAAAATAAAATCTGCTTCAGCTAAAAGTTTGCATAATCACTCTTTGATAATGCAAGCACTCGAACAAATTAACAGCAATATAAGCGAATATTTGATACCCGATTAATATAAGGCGCCGGATGATTCCGGCGCTCCTTTTATTTATTCATAGTCTATTTATTAAGTGTTCGAGAACAAAATATTTACATTCCTAATATTCTCATTATTCATTATTTTTACCTTTATAATTACTTCAATAATAATAAAGTTACTGGCAGGGAGATGAAAAAATTATTTTTACTAATTTGCATTTTATTCACGACAGTTATATCGGCACAAACACACTCTTCAGCAGTTAAAGTTGGATTCTTTAACCCTGGTGCAACCGAAAACGGTTTCGTACTTGGTTATGAAGGCAGATATACAATTGACGAATTTGTCAGAACCGGTTGGTCAATCGATTGGTTTCATAAAAAATATGTAGATCAGAATTACGTAAATGATATTAATAGTCAGTACAACATTTCTGTAAATAGTACATTGAACGAATTACGTGCTACTACGAATCTCCACGACTTTCCAATTCTCTTCAATGCAACTTTCGAACATCAAATTGAAAATAGAACAAATTTTTATGCTACCGGAAGTTTAGGAGCTGAATTTTTATTAATCTTTTACAGAAACTTTTTAGATCCCGAAAAGGATGAACTAAGAGCTGCGATCGATTTCAGCTGGAGGATTAGCGCGGGAATAGCTTTTGAACTCGGTGAACGTTCCGATTTATTCGGAGAGATTTCTTACCATTCTTCAGAACCAAGTTGGACATACGAAGTTGATGATACTAACAATGGAGTAAAGAAAACGTTCGAAAGAACTTTCGATATGAGTGGATTAATGTTCAGGATGGGGCTAAGATTTTATCATTAAAAAAGCCGGGGTTTTAATCCCGGCTTTCCTTTTTAATTTAATCGTATTCAATCCGTTTTGTTAACCATTAGTCAAACAAAAAGAAGAGTAAAGCGATTACTGGCTTCATCAAGCCTATTTAACACCTAAAGAATAGCTAATGCTTCGTAATGCGCTTCGATTGTTTTATCCAAATCTTCTTTGCTGTGAGCTGTAGAAACAAACAGTGCTTCGAATTGCGCGGGTGCAAGATAAACACCGCGATTCAGCATTTCGTGGAAATATTTCCCGTAAAGTTCAGTATCAGATTTTACAGCCGATTTGAAATCGACTACTTCCCGTTCAGTAAAGAACATGCACATCATGGAACCGACACGGTTCATCCAATAATTCTTTCCGATTTTTTCCAGGTTCTTTTTGAACCCGTTGGCAAGATATGATGCCTTTTCTTCAAGTTCGTCATAAACTTCAGGATGATTCTTAATATATGTAAGAGCCGCATAACCGGCTGTCATCGCCAATGGATTTCCACTTAATGTTCCGGCTTGATAAACGGGACCAACGGGAGCTACCTGCTCCATAATTTCTCTCTTTCCACCGAAAGCTCCGACAGGCAATCCGCCTCCAATAATTTTTCCGAATGTAGAAAGATCGGGTTTAACACCCAATACTTCCTGAGCCCCACCAGCTGCAACACGAAAACCTGTCATAACTTCGTCAAATATCAATACGATACCTTCTTTATCACATAATGTGCGAAGCTCTTTGAGGAACTCCTCCTTGGCTTTTATAACACCCATGTTTCCTGCGATCGGCTCAATAATTATTGCAGCAATTTCTCCCTTATTGGCATCTACAAGATTTTTAACCGATTCTATATCGTTGTAATCGGCTAGTAGTGTATCTGCCGCATTTCCTTTGGTAACACCCGGACTCGTTGGAACACCGAGTGTTAAAGCTCCCGAACCGGCTTTTATCAAAAAGTAATCCGCATGACCGTGATAACAGCCTTCAAACTTGATAAACTTTTCACGTCCCGTATAACCGCGTGCCGCACGCACAGCGCTCATTGTAGCTTCCGTCCCGCTGTTTACCATACGAACCATCTCTACCGACGGAACAAGTTCGGTAATTAACTCCGCCATTTTGATTTCAATTTCAGCCGGCGCACCGAAACTCACGCCACGTTCAATTTGTTCGAGTAAAGAATCCTTTATAAAATCAGGGTTGTGCCCGAATAAATGCGGTCCCCAACTCCCAATATAATCGATATATTCATTCCCATCGGCATCAACCATTTTAGAGCCGTAACCCTTTTGAATGAAAAGGGGATTCCCTCCAACAGATTTAAAAGCCCGCACGGGTGAATTTACCCCACCCGGAATAAAGTTTTGTGCTTGCTCAAATAATTGTTTTGATTTACTAATGTTCATATTCAAAATTCCCGAATTAAGTTATCAAGTAGAATTATTTCCGTCTCCTTAACAATTTTCAATCTTTTATCATTAGTAATAAAGTATTCCGCATCACCAAGTATAGAAGTTGCAATTTGGATAGCATCAGGTATAAGTATATCATATTTTGAACGCAACTTAGCAGCAAATTTTGAAATTTCTACACTTATATCACAAAGATTGAGCGAAGAGGAATTTATTAAAATATCTTCGTATTCATTCACAAGATTTTGTTTACCCAATCTCAATGGATGTATTGTCACCTCAATGAGCGTAATAACAGAAGTTACAAAACTACATTTACCTTCATTATTTAAGCTGAATAATGTCTCAAGGAAGTCAAAATACTTGGAGTTTTTTTCAATGTAATATATGAAACAATTAGAATCCAATCCGATAGTTTTATCTACGAATTCCATTCTCGTTCCCACGTTTCCCTTTCCGACTTAATATACTTCTCAATATCAACATCTTTCCATATTTCTTCTCCGAGACCAGCGAGTTCAAGCAAACTTCTTTTCTTCCGGTTCAGTTTATCCTGACGATTAATTATTGATTTAACTTCTTCTAATACACGAAGTCTGTCATTAATATCTAAATGCCTTAATGATTTAATAATATTTTGTTTAATTTTAGCTTTATTCATATCACTTCAATTATTTTATTTATAAGCTTAGAATATTAAATTATATTAACTTTATCAATAAATTTTAATATTCCAAAAACAAGTTTAATATTAAGAAAAATGCATAACGCACTTTTCATAATAATCACGTAAATTTTTATTTAATCAATTTTGCAACATCTTTAGCAAAATAGGTTAATATCATATCTGCACCGGCACGTTTAATAGCCAAGAGCGATTCCATCATAACTCTTTCTTCATCAATCCAATCAAGTTTTCCTGCAGCCTTGATCATAGAATATTCACCGCTTACCTGATAAGCAGCCGTAGGCATTCCCAATTCATTTTTAACTCGGTAAATAATATCGAGATAAGCTCCTGCCGGTTTAACCATAATAATATCGGCACCTTCTTCCACATCGGAAATCGCTTCGCGCAATGCTTCATCTGAATTGGCAATATCCATTTGGTGAGAACGTCTGTCGCCAAAAGCAGGCGTAGAATCTGCCGCATCACGGAAAGGTCCGTAATATCCCGAAGCATATTTAACTGCATAACTCATAATCGGTATATGAGTAAAGCCTTTATAATCAAGGGCTTTACGTATTGCGACAACACGTCCATCCATCATATCTGAAGGAGCTATCATATCTGCACCGGCTTCCGCGTGAGAAACCGCTTCTTTAGCTAACAATGAAACTGTCTCGTCATTCAATATTTCTTCACCGTTTAACAGTCCACAATGCCCATGTGAGGTATACTCACAAAGGCAGACATCGGTAATTATCAATAAATCTTTTACCTCTGCTTTAATCGCTCTAATTGCTCTCTGGATTATTCCGTGTGGATCATAGGCTTCGGAACCTTGTTCGTCCTTATGCTCAGGAATACCGAAAAGAATTACAGCCGGAATACCTAGATCACGTACTTCTTTGCATTCCTCAACCAGAACGTCAATCGACATTTGATAAACTCCCGGCATCGACTTAACTTCGTTTTTTACTTTTTCGCCGGGGCAAACAAACAAAGGATAGATTAAATCTTCTTTTCGCAAATATGTTTCGCGTACTAAATCCCGCACTTTAGGATTGTAACGCAATCTTCTTAATCTTTGTGTTGGATATTGTACCATTATTTACTCCTTAATAGAACACTGATGACGCAGATTTAACGGATTACCACTGATATAATTATTTACCGTAATCTAGAAGTATCATAGTTCTGATATTCTTTTAAAATTTAACTCACTATTTTTTATACAATCTCCCACAGATATTCCGCCGCGGTAATTGCCGCCTAAAAATATTCCGGGATTTTCTTTTTCAAATTTATCAAAATAATTTTCGTGCTCAATATAGCCCAAGTTGTACTGCGGAATAGCTTTCTTCCATAATTTTTTCCGTACAAATTCCGGTTCGCCATTTATTTTCATTATCGTTTTAAATTCATTCAATACTTTGCTGTATACTTTTTCTTCGCCTAACTCAAATATCTCGGGCGAACGTGCGCCTCCTACAAATATCGTGAAAGCAGCTTTCCCTTCCGGTGCACGATTCTTAAATATTACCGAACTCCAAATCGCACCCAAAAAACTCCGCTTTTCTTTTTCCGGTATCAAGAACCCGAATCCATCCAGATTTGTACCGATTACCGATTGGTCAAATCCAAGATAAAGAACCATTACCGGAGGATAATATACTTCGTTAAGATGCCTTGCGAGTTCCTTATCCAAATCTCCGAATATTGAAGAAGCAACGTAAGCTGGAACTGTCGAAAGAATTTTTGATGCAGCTAGTTCCTTCGCTTCTCCGTTTTGCTCGAAGAGAACTTTATATCCACCTTCCGATTTAACAACTTTATTAACTGTGCAATTATATTCAATCGTCTCCAATTTATCCGCAAGCGCCTTGGCAAAAGTTTGCATTCCATTTCTGAACGAAAACATCTTTGCACTCTGTTTCGATTCCTCGCCGCGTTTTTTTCTTTCTTTTGCGCCTTTAATTGTTCCTTTAATCAACCCTCCATAATTTTCTTCCAGTGCGTATAATTTGGGGAACGCCGACTTGACGCTTAAATTATCCGGGTTCCCGGCATACACCCCCGCAACAAACGGATTGATTGCATAATCGAGGAATTCCTTACCGAGTCTTCGTGTAACAAATTCGGAAATACTCTGATAGTACCCGTCATTCGAACGTCCGATAAAAGGTTCCGCCAAGAGACGAAGCTTGGCGTTTGCAGAAAATAATTTTGTTTTGAAAAACTGTGGTGGATTCATCGGTAAAGGAATCAGTTCCCCGTTCTTTAAGATGTATCGCTTATTCCCCTCTTCATTAGCGTAAATCATTTCGTCCGTTAATCCAAGGGCATCAACTAATTTTCGGATAACCGGAGTAGTTTCCAATCCGCTGTTAGGACCGTAGTCAATTAAATATCCATCAGCTTGTTCACTTACCATAGAACCGCCGGGTACAGGATTCTTTTCAAGCACCGTAACTGAATGACCGGCTTGCTGCAGCTGAAACGCCGTAGCCAAACCGGAAATCCCCGCACCTAAAACAATTATATTTTTGTTTTGCATAATCGCCATTTATTTTTTAATTATTCTGTTATAATTACTTTTCCAACAAACATCATTCATCATTCTGAGCGAAGTAAAGAATCTATCCTGCTTTTTGCTTACAAGATTCTTCGTTCCGCAATGCGGAACTCAGAATGACGAGTACTTTGTTAAAAAAAATTCAATGAACCAGTAATCTATTTTCAAAACCAATCCGCGGCTAAATCATTCCAATCTGGGTTTTGTGTCTCTATCAATTCTATCTTCTTCCTCCTCAACCATCCCTTAATTTGCTTTTCTCTCGCGATGGCTTCCAAAGGAGCATCAAATTCTTCATAATAAACAAGCTTTGTTATGTTATATTTTTTTGTAAATCCTTCAATAGATTTAGTTTTATGTTCGGCTACTCTTCTTTCCAGATTATTCGTCATTCCAGTATAAAGCGTTTTTGAACGATTTGACATTATATAAACGTAATACTTTTTCATTGTTTATTTAGCACGTAAAACGTTGAGGAAAAATGAATTAAATTCGAGATTTCCTTATGTCGTTCGTTCACTATTTCAACTCCGTTATTCTTAGAACTGTCATTCTGAACGAAGTGAAGAATCTATTCTGATTTTTGCTTAAAAGATTCTTCGTCCCGCAAACCGGGACTCAGAATGACTGCATTCCTTTGATTTCTTTAACAATTCAAAGAAAACACACATACTCTTCAAATAACATCATCCTGTCATTGCGAGTCCCGATACTTTGTGGCGAAGCAATCTTTCTAAAATTCGCACAAAATTTAGTAAAAATCACAATACAATAGATTGCTTCATTCGCTCCGCTCATTCGCAATGACTAAAACAATCTCAATATACTTACCTATGCCGAGGCTTTGTTTCCACCTCAGAATGACATCTTACTGTCATCCTTAAGAATGCGGTGAATCGCAGTCTAAATATTTCTCATCCCAATTTCTCGACAACAATCCCTTTCAAGGCTTCAATGAACAATCTGGAATCGTTTAATCCTTCCATTACAATATAATTTTCAATTCCGAATTTATTTGCAACGTGACGATATTCAATATCCAACTCATACAAAGACTCTACGTGATCGGATGTGAAACTGATTGGAACAACCAACAGATGTTTCTTCCCTTCTGCAGCGAGTTGTTCAATCATTTTATCGGTTGAAGGCTCAAGCCATTTTACCGGTCCAACTTTGCTCTGGAAAGACAATCTATGCTCGTGATCATTATTCCTTCTCTGCATTACGAGCTCAACCGTTTTTAAAATCTCACTACTGTACGGATCTCCTTTTTTTACCATACTCACCGGAGTGCCGTGTGCACTAAAAAGAATAAGAACATCCTGCCTAACAGATTCATCAAATTTTTGCAGAGATTGGTCAATCCTTTCATTTATTGCTTCGATGTATTTATTATTGTCATAATACTTATCAACATAAATCAATTTGCTTTCATCGCTCTTATAACGCCGTTTCCATTCATTGAATGAAGAACCTGTTGTGGAAACTGAAAAATGAGGATAAAGAGGAAGCAGAAGAATTTTATCGTAACCACCGGATTCAACTTTTTGAACGGTCTCTTCCGTAAGCGGTTTCCAATACCGCATCGCAATGAAAACATCGGCATTTATGTTTGCATTGCGCAGTTCCTCTTCCAGCATTCTCCTTTGCGTTTCTGTCCACTCGTTAATCGGAGATTTACCACCGATCATTTTGTATTGCTCGGCAACAATTGGAGCTCTTTTTCGCGCAATAATTTTTGCCAGGAATTTCTGTACAAACGGAATTTTGAAAATATCCGGATCGCTGAAAAGGTTCTTTAAAAACGGTTCAATCGCTTCCAAGCTATCCGGCCCGCCAAGATTTAAAAGAACAATTGCTAATTTATTCATAGTTGTTTTCTTTCAATTTTAATCCTCAACAAAATAGACCGTGCCTTTCAGTTTTCCGGCAGACGATATATATTTTTCCTGCTTCAAGTATTGTAAATCTTTTTTAATTGTGTTAATCGACACCGACTTAAATGAAGAAGCTATATCGCCTAGTTTTACCGGCTGATGCTTTTGAATATACTTCTTGATTTTCTCTTGTCTCTCGCTAAGATAACCACCTTTTGATTTTAGTGGATCATATTTTTTCTCGAGTATTTCAATTAACTCAGTTAAATTCGAAAGGAAGAAGAGAGTCCACTCAGAAATAATCTCTTTTTTCGTGTTTCTGACTTTCTGGGCTTTCATCAAACAATTATAATATTCTTTCTTCTTCTTTTCAATAATTCGTTCTAATGAAACGTATAGCACAAAATTATATCCATTCTTCAAAAGCAATAAAGTCGTAAGCAATCTGGATAAACGACCGTTGCCGTCCTGAAAAGGATGGATTGAAAGAAACTCATAAACAAACAGAGCAATTACAATAAGAGGATGCAAATCAACGTCAGAAAACCTCTCATTAACCCATTTTAATAAGTTATTCATTTCAGAACTTACCAAATGCGGTTCGGTCGGGTTAAATATTGCTCGCTCTTTTCCGTTTGGGTATTTTGCAACTACTTTGTTCGGCAACGACTTATATTTTCCTCGGTGTCTTTTATCCTTTGAACTATATTTAAGTAGAATTTCGTGTAACTGTTTTATATAGTTTTCGTTTAATTTAATGCTATCGTAATTGTCGGTGATTATTTCCAACAGTTCATAATAACCGAATACCTCTTCCTCGTCGCGAGATTTGAATTCGGTAATTTTTAAGTTTTTGAGCAGAGTACTGATTTCTTCATCGCTTAATTTTGCGCCTTCTATTCTCGTGGACGATCCGATGCTCTCGACAGTTGCAATTTGCCGAAGCTCCTTTAAATATACATTTTCCTTTTTTTCAATCGATTTCCACTTCCCTTTGAATTCATCTATTCTTGAAATCAACCGAATAATTTTTTGATTCGTCTTAAAATCGAAATTTATTTTGGAATTGTATATATCCATTTCTTATCTATATTTTATCCATAAATCTCAATATAACCTATACTGTCCTCGAATATTTTGCCGTATCTTCCTTCCGCTCGATAAATCCGTCGAAGTTGATTGCAACGTTTCTAATTAAAAGTCTTCCCATTTCACTAACAGTCAATTTACGGTTCTCTATAGTTACAAGTCCATCATCAATCATTTCCTTCAGATTTTCCAATCCCCAAGCAAAATATTTCTCAAACTCAATACCGAATTTCTTTTCTACTTCCTCAAAACTCAATTCGAAATCGCACATGACTTTCATTATTACATATTTACGAAGAATATCATCCTCGCTCATTTTGTATCCTTTGAAAACCGGTAAGCGGTTGCTATCCAATGCTTCGAAATATTCCTTCTCGGTTTTAACGTTTTGAGCATAAATTTCGCCGAATTGACTTATGCTGGTTATTCCCATTGCATAAAGATCCGTTCCGGCATTCGTGCTGTAACCTTGGAAATTTCTGTAGAGCCGTTTTTCACGGAGCGCCTTAGAAAGATCGTCTTCAGGTTTGGCAAAATGATCCATACCAATAAACACATAACCTGCAGCGGTTAATTTTGCAACCGACATTTTCAATATTTGCAGCTTCTCTTCGGGTGTCGGGAGATCTTCCGCTTTTATCAAGCCCATATGCTTTTTCATCCAAGGTACGTGAGCGTAGTTAAAAAGTGCTATTCTATCGGGAGATATGTCAATTATAGTATCGATGGTGTTCTCAAATTCTTCTACCGATTGAAAAGGCAATCCGTATATCAAATCAAGATTAAAGCTATGATAACCAAGTTCACGAACCCATTGAATTACTTGCCGAGTCATATCTTCCGGCTGAATTCTGTTTACTGCCTTCTGCACTTTTTCGTTGAAATCTTGAACGCCCATAGAAATGCGGTTAAACCCGACTTCTCGAAGAGCTTCGAGATGAGCACGCGTCAGTTCACGCGGATCTATTTCGCAGCTGTTTTCCGAATCTTCTTTAAAATCAAAATTCTCTTTTATGTACTTCCCGAGTTCACGAATTTCTTCCGGATTCAAATGTGTTGGTGTACCGCCGCCCCAATGAAGTTGAGCAACTTTTCTGCCGGGACGAATATATGTACGCACCATATCTATTTCATTTTTCAGATAATCTAAATAAGTACGAATCCTATCGCGGTTTCGGGATACAATCATATTACATCCGCAGAAATAGCAGAGCGTATCGCAAAAAGGAATATGAAAATAAAGCGAAAGATCCGGAGGATTATCTGCGTTATTCGTTCTGATGATTTCATCTATTAAATCGCTTTCCTTGAACTCTTCGGTAAACTGCGGCGCCGTCGGATAACTAGTGTACCGTGGTCCAGGGCGATCGTATTTCTTTATCAATTCCGTATTTATCTCAAACATCTTAACTCCTTTATAGAACACCGAATTTCCAGACTAATTCTATCCGTAATGATTTTTCAAATCTGTACTATCCGTGTTCCATCAATGATATTTATAACTTTCTTCTTTAATAAAATCAACCAACGCTTTTGCGTGATCGGGATTTATATCCGGCAAAATACCGTGACCTAAATTAAAAATATGTCCTTCTCCCTTTCCAAAAGATTCGAGCACATTACCGGCTCTGGAACGGATCACATCCACATCAGCATAAAGTGTTGTTGGATCAAGATTCCCCTGCAAGGCAACTTTATCACCGATCAAATTTCTTACTTCACCTATATCCACAGTCCAATCGAGCCCAATTACATCCGCTCCGCAATTTGCAAGTTCGTTGTAACAGGAATGAACACCTTTAGGGAAGAAGATTACAGGCACATTATAATCTTTCAATGATTCGATAATCCTTTTAACCGGCGCGAGTGAAAACCTGAGGAAATCTTCTTTCGATAAAATACCTCCCCAAGTATCAAATATTTGAACCGCATTTACTCCGGCTTTAATCTTCGATGCAAGATAAGCTGCAACGGCATCAGATAATTTGTTCAATAACCTTTCCGCCAATTCAGGACGATTAAAAATTAATGATTTCACAATGCTGTAATTTTTCGAACCGCTACCTTCCACCATATACGTCATTAAAGTCCATGGTGAACCGCTGAATCCGATTAAAGGCACTCTGCCATTCAGTTCTCTTTTTGTAAATTTTATCGCGTCCATCACATAGCTGAGGTCATTATCCGGTTCAATTGCCTTTAGTTTTTCAATGTCAGTTTCAGTTCTTATCGGTTCAGGAAAAACAGGACCTTTCCCTTCGAACATTTGCAATTCCATTCCCATCGCTTCTGGAATTACTAATATATCAGAAAACAATATTGCAGCATCCACACCAATAATATCAACCGGTTGAATAGTTACCTCAGTAGCCAATTCGGGAGTTTTGCACATTGTTAGAAAATCGGCTTTCTCTCGTACCGCGCGATACTCAGGCAAATATCTTCCCGCTTGACGCATAATCCATATAGGTGTTCTCTCCGATTTTTCCCGTCTGCATGCTTTTAAAAACAAATCATTTTTTAAAGTTTCCAAATCATTACCTTATGTTTTTATCTTTACTTTTCAATACTTTTAATCATTCACTATGAGTGTCTGTCATTCTGAGCGAAGTGAAGAATCACTTATACGCTACTCAGATTCTTCGTCTCCCGACTTTGTCGGGATCCTCAGAATGACATCACCGAAAAGTTTTCACAATTGAATGTTAAATTCGATTCAATCAAAATTTCAAAATCATTCAAATTCCCTTACCGTCCCAGCAACCATCCCCGCAACACTCTTAAGCGTAAATTCTTCTGGATAATTAACTTTTTCAATACCGTAATTACGTATAGTTTCTGCGGTTGTTTGACCTATTGTATAAATCTCTTTTTCGGCGAAATATTCTTTTACATCATTTATACCGACGATTTCCACAAAATTATCAAACGACGAGGGACTGGTAAATATAAAATAATACGGATTCAAACTTTTGAGTTTATCAAAATTTTTAACCGATGGTCTCGTTTTTACAGTATCGTAAACATTTAATTTAAAGACGTTAACTCCCATCGATTCGAAACCATCGTTTAATTCGCTTCTTGCTATTTTTGATGAAGGAATTAAAATATTTTTATCGCGTAAATCATAATTAGAAAAATGCGTAAGCAATCCTTCCGCCGAAAATTTTTCAGGAATAACATCTACTTTTATCTCAAAACTTTCGCATCTTTCTGCAGTTTTTCTACCCGTTACTGCAACCTTCACATTATCGAAATCAAATTCGATTTGGTTCATTCGCAAAAAATGAAGGAAGAATTTCACAGCATTTGCGGAAGAGAAAATAAGATAATCGAATTTTGTGTCTTTGAAATTATTAATTTCTTCTGTATTGGGTTGACAATAAACAGTTTCGATTGTTGGGAAGAAAAGCAAATTAAAACCAGCTTCAATTAAGGATGCAACGGATTCCCAGGCTTCGTCGGGAGAACGGGTTATCAATATGGTTTTATTTACAACACTTTCACTCACAATTATTACTTTCTTTTTTCTTCGTAAATTTCTTTCAATACTTTCCGTGCACCGGCTTTAAGCAAAGCTTTTGCTAGGGATTTACCGAGTAATTCCGCTTCTGATTTTTTACCTCTGATTTTCGCACGGAATGTCAATGCACCATCGAGAGAACCGACTATTCCTTCAAGATACAAACCGTTTGATCGGACTTCCCCGAAGGCACCTATCGGAACTTGGCAGCCACCTTCAAGAGCTTTAAGCAAGGCCCTTTCGGCAATCACTGCATAATAAGTATTTTCATCGTGAAGCGCTTGTACAACCTCTTCAGCAAATTTGTTCTTCGCACTTATTTCAATTCCCAATGCACCTTGCCCAACTGCTGGAAGGATAACATCTTTCGGAATAATTGAGCTAACGTGTTTTTTTAGTTTTAATCTTTCAACTCCAGCGCGGGCGAGAATAATAGCATCCCATTTCGATTTGAGGAATTTATCAATTCTCGTTGGAACGTTTCCGCGAAGATCAACTATATTTATATCGGGACGAACATGTTTTAACTGCGCTCTTCTTCTTAATGAACCGGTTGCAACAGTTGCTCCTTCGGGTAATTTATCGATAGTCATATTTTTCTTGCGTGCAATCAATACATCTTCTACATCGTGTCTTTTAGTTACTGCAGCTAATTTCAATCCCTTCGGAATGTCAGTCTGTAAATCTTTCAAACTATGAACCGCGATATCTATTTCTCCGTTCAGCAGAGCAATTTCGAGTTCTTTCGTAAACAAGCCTTTGTCACCTATTTTAGAAAGTGCCGTATCGAGAATTTTATCGCCTTTTGTTTTAACCAATTTAATTTCGACTTTCAAACCTTTGTGGGCTTTCTCCAACTGTTTCTTTACGTAATTAGCCTGCCACAGTGCGAGATCGCTGCCTCGTGAACCAATAATAATCTTATCTTTATTCACCTATCTTCTCCTTATTCTGAGTTTCCTGAACACCATTTTTATTCAGACGAAAGAGTTCTTTTAGCATCAAAGAATAATTGACAGTTTCTTGAGGATTGTTACCTTTTTCGGCAACTTCACGCAATTTGATAGTAGGATAATGAAGCAATCTGCCTATCATTCTTCTGGTCATATCCTCGAGTTTAACATAATCTTCATCCGAAACTTTATGGCGGATTTTTCTTAATTCATCTTCCCGGATTGATTCGAAAAATTCACGGAAAGATTTTATAGTGGGTATAACATTCAAAGTATTATACCAACTATAAAAATTAATCATTTCTTCCATAATAATAGAATTTACAAGAGGAATTTCCTTTTTTCTTTTTTCAATATTTTCGTCTACAATTTTCTGTAATGAATCTATATCGTTGTAAAAAACATTTTCGAGTTTAGAAGATTCCGGGTCAATATCTCTAGGTATTGCGATATCCATTAAAACAACCGGAGAACCGCGACGTTTCTTCATCATAGATTTTATATCGTCAAATTCAATTAAAAAGAACGGAGCGCTAGTGGCACTGATAATAATATCAAAATTATGCAACTTTTCTTTATAAGAATCGAAAGGCAAGACAAAACCCTTCACCTTTTCTGCAAGTATTTTAGCTTTTTCAAAGGTTCTATTAGTAATAGTTAAATTACTTACTCCTTTATCGGCAAGATGAACAGCAGCCAATTCAGCCGTTTCACCGGCACCAATTACCAAAACTTTTTTATCCGGCAAATTGGCAAAAATCTTTTCAATTACTTGTACAGATGCATAACTTACGGAAACAGCACCTTGCCCAATAGCAGTTTCTTTAATTGACCTCTTCCCAACTTTAATTGCAGTATCAAATAATCTTTTCAATACTGAATCTACAAAGTCCATATCCTCCGCAATTTGAAATGCTTCCTTTGTCTGCGCTAATATTTGGCTGTCGCCGGTTATCATCGAATCAATTCCGGAGGCAACTTTAAATAAATGCTGTACGGCACTGCAAGCAAAGTACCTTTCAACATTTTGCAAAGATATATTATTAACGTTCTTAATTTCTTTGAGCAAGTCTATCAGGGATTCATAATCGGTAAATCCTTTAGTAGGAACACCGAATATTTCCGTTCTGTTACATGTGGAAATAACAAATCCTACTTCAAAGTAATTTTCCTTCAGGATGGGAATTAAATTAATAATCTCATCCTTAGATAGATGCAAACTCTCACGAACTTCTACATCCGCCGTTCTATGATTTATTGAAATTCCTACTATTTCCATTATCTGCTAATTCTATCAATTAAATGAATGAAAACTACTTTGAACAAAACTTGTTACCGAAAGTGAAAGAAGAGCAAAAATAAATCCAAGTATGGAAAATAGGATTACCTTTTTACCGTAAAGTTTCAGTATTAATTTGGTCATGATGCCGGCGGTATAAACAATCCATACAATTCCTGTTGCAATTAATTTGGGATCCATATAGCTGAAATCAGGAAATGCTTGTGGAAGCCATATAACACCTATGATAATTGCTATTGTAAGAAGAGAAAATCCAATCATCACAGCGTAAAAACTCATGCTTTCCAGAACCTCTAAACTGGGAAGCCTGTCGAATAAAAATCCGTATTTTCTTGATTTCAAATTTTTGTAGAGCATAAAGAATAACACACCGTAAACCGCTGAGATTGTAAACCCACTATAGCCTAGCAGTGCACTTATGACATGCATTCCGAGAAATCTATTTCTTAAAATTTCACTAACGACCAAAAGATCCTCAATGAACAGTGATGAAACAATTTGGAAGATCACGGAAAAGAAGATGATGAAAGTACCCGTTCCGCGGACGTCAGTGATTAATTCCAAGATAAAATAAGAAAACGAAATAGCGAAAGCCAGAACTGTAAATATTTCGAACTTATTGGTGATTGGGGCATGCTCAAATTGGATTGTCCTCAATAAAAGGTAAAGCCCATGCAATAACAAGGTTATAAAAAGGGAAACTCTTTTAATGTTGGTAAGTTGTCCTTTTGCTCTGATAAATGCGGTAATGTAAAAACCGAATGTGAGCAAATATAAGAAAGGAAGAATACCGTTAAAAAAGTGTATTATGTCTAACATCATAAACCAAATTTGTTCTTTAACTATTATCTATATTTGTGCCAATTATATTTTTTTTATATGTAAAAATAGGGCATTATTTATTCAATTGTAAAAAAAATATAGAATTTAATCTAATTATAACTTACTGTAATTAAACAAGTTAGCGGCTTAGTGTTTTAAAAATTAATTATTTTACATTACTGGCTTAAATCCCGGGAAGAGTTAATCTCGGATAAAAGAACAACTATTCTCATTTTTGAGATAAAAAACCCCGCAATTTGCGGGGTTAGTAAATTCTTTTCTGCACTGTTATTTTAATTAATTTCCGAATACGTTCTTTTGACCATTGATATGTTTAGCTGGATCAATAATATTTCCGCTTGCATCAACAACTGCGAAATGGCAACCTGAACAAGTTGAAGCTGAAGGATCATTCCCAGCATTTTGATGGCCGTTAGGAGGCAGTAAATGACAAGTACCGCATTCAGCTTGAGTTTCATCCAATTGAGTCCATTTAGGAGAGAAATTTTCCCCTTCAATGAAATCCCCCGTGTATATCCAAGCATTTGTACCGGCAGAATCCTTCGGGAATGCAAAATTACCGTGGCAATAAACATTCGAACATTTATTCAATTGCTTATCATAAGTAGCACTTCCGTCAGAAGAGGCAAATAAACTGAAATTCAATTCTGCCCCGGGAGTGGAATCGATATGTCCCGCATCTTTATAACTATTCGGCACAATGTGACAGTCTTTGCATTCAACCGCATTGCTCAACTCCGAATCCGTTAGATGATGAATATGAGCACCAACACCAGCATATGATGGATCCTTAGAACCGTTAACTGCACGAGGTGGATAAGGTTTGGCAACATCATTAAAATCCCCGTGACAAGTATTGCAAGCTTCCGGTCCTTCCGCTGAAGTATGACATTGAGTACAAGCAACTCCCGTATTACCTCCGCTATAATCTGAAGCATGACAGAATTTACAATCGTTCAAAGGGTAACCATTTTCTCTCATAAATTCAAAATGTGGAAGAACACTTGTGGAATCGGAAAATTCTTTCGGATGAACCATATGGCATTCAGAACAACTTTGTTCGGTTGTGCCTCCCGAAAAATCAGCACCATGACAAGTTTTGCACAATTCAGCATCAAAATTATTCGCTGCTAAATAGTCACCATGAAAATCTACACTTTGCTTATTGGACCATCCTTCCGGGTGAATGCCGCGAGTTTCCACAGGGGCAACAGTGGATGTATAATCACTACAATATGTAAACCCCAGAATAAATATTATTACATAAATGTATTTAATAAAATTTTTCATGATTTAACCTTTAAAGATTAACCTGGATTATTATCGTGACAATATCCGCAGAAATTCACTCCTGCAGTTCCTGTAGAAGCGCTTGCGGTTATGTGACAAGTATAACATACTGCGCCATCGTCACTGTGCCAATCTCCATCAACGGTTTGCATAAAACCATCGGGATGAGTTTTCGGATTAGTACCCTTAATTCCGTCATTATCAACGTGACAGGTTATACAAACTGGATCTCCCATTTCAACATCATGACAAGCTGCACAAGTTTCAATGTCTCTTTGTGCTAGCACTGCATGTTCTCCGCCACCGCTGCCAACACCCAAGGTTGTGAAATTCGATACCAGATGATTCTTCGGCATATTTCCTTCAATAAGAAAATCTTCATTCTCGGAATTATGGCATTCGGCACAGAATGTTTCCTGTTGGTGACAAGTCTGGCATTCCGATGTTTTTCCGATTGCATCAATGCCATGAGTATAACGATAATTTAAGTCATGTTTTTTTGTTATTACTTGCTGAGCAACACCATCCTTATAATTATGTGGAGAATAAGGAATATAAAAATCCCGCGCCGTATTAGTTTCATCTATCCTCACTGTCGAAACGTGACAATCTTCACAAAAACTTTCCGTTTCGTGGCAAACGTTACAATCGGCATCTGCATCCTGAGCGGAAAATTTATGACTTGTTCCAAAGTCTGCAATTTTATGCGACTGCGGATACAAATCTATAGTTGATATATGACAGGATTCACAAGCAATTGTAGCCACTCCCTCAGCACTATGACAATCTGCGCATTGATTCATGGACGGAAAAACTGCTGTAGATTCAAATCCGTAGTTAACTTTTTCCAATCCCTGATGGCAAGTTCTGCATTCTAATTTCTGCTCTGCGATATGAAATTTGTGATTAAAAATTATCGGCGATATTTTGCTCACAAGCGGTTCTTCCACATCTTCGTAGTGGCAAGTATTACAGTTTTCCTCGTCTTCAATATCATGGCATTCGGCGCAATCATCCATTGTCGGTAAGAGTTCATCTGTTAATGTAACACTTTCCGGAACCGCCGAGTGGCAGTCAGTACAATCGTCGGTAACCATTACAAGATGGTTCTTATGAGAGAATTTTATCAAATTTTTATTCTCTTTTATATCGGTTTGATCCTGCGCCAATGTAAATGCAGAAAATGTAATCCCAAAAACCGCGGTAGTGAAAATACAGGTATATATATATCGAATTTTCATTTTAGATAATACCCAATTTAGTATTGAACCAATAATTTAATTTGAAGAATATCCTGAAATCATTTTGATAATATTTATTGCTCAAATATTGTCCTTGTAAATCGAATGAGAAAACTCTCCAAGGACGGATATTCACTCCTGCTAGCAGACTGACAATTTTATTCTTTTCGCTTTCTGACGATAATTTATAATCCGTAAATGAAAAACCGAATGAGGGGGTTATCATTCCATTGAATAATGATTTACCCACTGTAATTGAAGCAGCGTCCAATTCTCCCGCATATCCAAAAGATTTACGATAATTCAAATTAAAGTATTGGGTTAATAAACCGATACTTATCCTTTGAGAATTATCATCTTTATAATTCACTATTCCGAATTTACCGATAATGGTTGTAGTTGACGAAATCTTATAGTCAATTCCCGCTTCAATTTCTTGTGTGTTTCCATAATTGAAGACCGAAAGGATTGAATTGTAACGAATTCTTGGTTCTCTATAATTATAGTAAAGATTTACACCTAAATTCTCGGCTGCAACCAGTCTTCCTCTTATGTCAAATTTCGAAACTTTAGCAAAATTAAGGTCATAATCCAATTTTGTATCCAACCTGAAATCGCTATTCATCTTATAGGATATTTCACCCGAAATAAATTCGAATTGATTGGAATTCTTTTTAACCAAATAGGTTATTGGATTTAGCAGACTGTCCAATCGTTCTGCTGTATATTCTTGAGCTTTATAGTTTTTATCGATATAGCTCAATGCAAATCTGAAATTTTTCAAGCTGGTGATATTTAATTTTGCACCCAAAACATAATCATCGCCCCAAGAATCTGTTAGCTCCAATTTCTGATAAGCGGGGACATTCCCCCCGAAATATGCAGTCAAAGAATAGCCGTTCTTCTTTAACTTTAAATTCACTCCGTCATATAATCCGCCTGCTATGCCGCTAAAAAGGGATTGACGTCCCAACTTGACGGTTACAAAATCAAATAATTTTCTATACTCAATATAGAGGTTATAAAATCTCAATCTCGGGTCATTATCCAAAGGGGATTTAATATCACCTTCGAAATTAAATCTGGTTTTTAAGGAAAAGTTTTTCTTGTTAATATTGAGATTGAGAGTTTGGAAGGAGCGAATAAAATTTTGAGATGTTTGGGGAGCTTGAAATCTTTCGAATGAATAAATCGAAGAAGTAATTCTTCCATTGACCGTCTGTGCCGCTATTAGCAGCGGCACAAACATAATAATCAAGACATAAAATTTTTTCATGACATCTTATTTTTTTGGTTTGTTGTGTTTGATTTTAGCCCAGTATTCATCAAAATCAAAACCTTTGAAATTTGGACTCTCTTCATTATGACATTTGACACATAAATCTTTTTCCGGATCTTCGTAAAGAATCAGACCGGCAGCAACAGCTTTCTCTCTATCTTTCATTACTTTTTTAGATTTATAATCGGAACCGGGACCATGACACGTTTCGCACTGAACACCATCTTCAATCTTAAACTTTTTACCCAGAAGCTTTGCATCAACATTATATTGGGGAGCATGGCATTTCAAACAATTATCGTTTTCAACCGCTTTTTTGCCGTCTTTTTTCATTGATATTTCATCAGCTTCTTTAGTTTTCAAAGTTTCGTAAGCTTTTGAATGCTTGGATTCCTGCCAAATAACATATTGTTGACCAGCCTTTTTAGATTTGTGACAAGTTTTACATTTTTTTGTTCCTACGTAAGAATGCTCCTGAGCATAAACAGAACTGATCATAAAGAATAAAATAACCCCAATTAAAATTTTGAATGGTCTCATGATTCCTCCGCAAAAAATAATTAAAGTAAAAGTATCTTAATATCCGAAAATTACATTATTGTTTTATGATTGTCAACATTTCCACTTCTTATTTAGATAAATAATCATCTTTATCCTAATTTTCTTTTCACCATCCATTTTTTCTTTTATTTTTATTCCTTTTAGCGGCAATTAAAATATATTCACCCCTCTCTTACTTTTATAAAAAATGAAATAAAATTTATTTACACTCATAATTTTTCTTAATTATTAATCATAAGTGAGAAAAAAAGAAATATATTTTTTTATCTTTATTTTTTGAATTAGAGGAAAATAAGAAAAATTTATAAGGAATAAAAGCATCAATAAATCAGATTAACAAAGAGATTCTCTCTCTATTGCAAAAGAGAAGAAACTTAAGTTTAAAAATAGTAG
>CAZNJB010000010.1:0-84703 GCA_964573255.1 uncultured Melioribacteraceae bacterium | reverse complement strand
CGGTATTGTTGTACCGGTAATATATCCTGCATTTTCCGAAGCCAGAAAGGCGATTAAATTAGCTACTTCTTCGGGCTTTCCGAGTCGTTGCATAGGCACTTTTGAAGCCATCGAAACTAAGACTTCTTCGTGACTCTTGCCCGAGTATTTAGCTTCTTCCACTGCCAGTTCGTACAATCTTGCCGTTAAAGTATAACCCGGCGCAACGGTATTAATTGTGATATTATATTTCCCGTATTGATTGCTTATTGTTTTTGCGAATGCTATCAATCCGGTTCTAAATGTATTAGATAAAATTAGATTATCCACCGGCTGCTTTACCGAAAGAGAAGTGATGTTTATTATTCTTCCCCATTTGCGCTCTTTCATTTTTGGCAGAACCATTTTAGTTAAATGAACGGCGCTCATCAGTACTTGTTTGTAGGAAAACTCCCACTGCTCTTCGGATAATTCTTCAAAATATCCTGCCGGCGGACCACCGCAATTATTTACTAAAATATCAATACGTCCGTATGTTTCTTCAACTGCTTTTACAGTATTTTCAAGATCTTCTTTTTTATTTAAATCACAAATAATTGAGAGAGGCTCGCTACCATAAATAGCGGCAATTTCGGATGCAGCCCTGTTCAGATTTTCCTTGTTAGATGAACAGATAGCAACTTTACATCCTTCCGAAAGCAATGTTTCCGCAGTCGCCCTTCCTATCCCTTTACTAGCTGCGGTTACAAGCGCTATTTTATTTTTAATATTTAATTCCATTGTTACCTCATACAATTAAACCTAATTTCGAAATATAATATTATTGCAGAAGATAATTCACAAGGAAAGTTTCCGCTCCGCAAATTTAAGGAGGCACAATGAATGCGGAGCGGAATTATTTATTTAATTTTTAATTTCGCTATCTTCTTTTTCCTGTTCTGAAGCTGTACTACTAGCATGAGAAAGAATAATATTTGCAGTATCGAGAGCTATTACTAATTCCTCGTTCGTAGGTATTCTTAGCACTTTAACTTTAGATGAAGAAGTAGAAAGTTCAGCTTCACCCGTAGCCGTTTCGTTTAAATTCGGATCAAGTTCAATTCCAAGAAATTCCATTCCCGAGCAAACTGCTTTTCTTACCAAAGTAGAGTTTTCGCCTATCCCGCCGGTAAATACCAACGCATCAACTCCACCCATAGCTGCTGCATAAGCACCGATATATTTTTTAATTCTATAAGTAAAAATATCGAATGCAAGTTTAGCCCTTTCGTTGCCATTCTGCATTGCTTCTTCAATCTCTCTCATATCGGAACTTTCTCCGCTAACGCCCATCAAACCTGAGTGCTTGTTTAACAGAGTATTCATTTCGGAGATAGAAAGTCCTTCTTTCCCCATTATGTAAGTTATGAGAGCCGGATCCATATCACCGCTTCTCGTACCCATCAATAATCCTTCCAATGGAGTGAATCCCATCGAGGTATCAACAGATTTTCCTTTGTTTACGGCTGCAATACTTGCACCGTTTCCCAGATGGCAAGTGATAATTTTTAAGTCGGCTAAATCCCTGTTCAATAATGATGCGGCTCTCTCAGAAACATACCTATGGGACGTTCCGTGGAATCCATACCGTCTAATTTTATGGCGTTTGTAAAGAGCGTACGGAATACCGTAAAGATATGCATAAGCCGGCATTCCTGCGTGGAACGCAGTATCGAAAACACCGCACTGTGGAGTATCGGGCAGGTGTGCTTTACAAGCCAGAATACCCTTTATATTAGGCGGGTTATGAAGAGGAGCCAATTCTATATTTTCTTTGAGCACTCTCATCACATTATCCGTGATCAGAACCGAATCGCTAAAGTCTTCACCGCCGTGTACAACTCGGTGACCAACGGCATCAATCTCGGACTTGTCCTTTATAACCCCGTGATTGGGACTAAGTAATACAGCGATTACATATTCAATAGCAATAGTATGGTCTAATATTTCGCCCACAATTCTTATTTTCTCTTTCCCTTTCGGGGTATGAGTAAGTACGGCACTGCTCATTCCAATTCTTTCAACCATCCCTTTAGCAAGCACATCCCTGCTTTCCGTTTCGATCATTTGATATTTAATTGATGAACTGCCGCAATTCAACACTAAAACTTTCATATTGTACTCTCTAAACTATTCTATAATTCTACCGTTTGAATCATATTTGAAGAAACCTTCTCCAGTTTTTTTACCTAATTTTCCGTCGCGTACAAGTTTGCGCAATATAGGACAAGGTCTGTATCTCGGTTCACCGAGTGTTTGCCACAACTGTTCCATCCACATCAAAACTTCATCCAACCCCATAGAATCTGCCATTTCGAGCGGACCTGTTTTAAAATCATATCCTAATCTCATCGCCGTATCAATATCAGTTGCGGTAGCAACTCCCTCAAGCAATATGTACATAGCTTCATTTAACAATGGAACAATTGCACGAGTAGTAACAAAACCGGGATATTCATAAACCTCTACAGGTGTTTTGCCGATCTTGTTAACAAACTCTTTAATCAAGTTTACCGTTTTATCGGAAGTTTTGATGGCTTTTATTACTTCAACCAATCCAATTTTAGGAACCGGATTAAGAAAATGCAAACCGATAATTTTATCAGGTCGATTTGTAATCTCTGCTATCTTTGATAAAGAAAGTGTTGAAGTATTTGAAACCAGAATCGTATCGGGTCTAACGATTTCATCCAGTTTTTTAAAAATGCGTCTCTTCAATTGATAATTTTCTGCAACGGCTTCTATTATCAAATCGGCGTCTTTAGTAACTTCCAAATCGGAGTACCATTTAATGCGGCTAAGAATAGATTTCATTTCACTTTCGGTCATTGCCCAGCGTGAAATTTCGTGGCGCATATAATTAATTAATTCTTCCTTTGCTCTCTTCGCTGATTCTTCATCCTTCTCAACAACTAAAACATCAATACCTGCTGCGGCAATTGTTTCAGCAATACCGCGTCCCATTACTCCTGCGCCAATAATTGCGACACTCTCAATTTTTTCCTCTCCCTCGCTCTTCTTTACGCCGGTAATTAAATCCTCAAGTTTTATCTTATCGTCAGCCATGTTTAACCCTTAATTAAATTAACAAGTCATTATAACTTGCAATATTTGTACCAGCAAAAATAATCAAAAATCAGGCAGTAAAGAGGAAATTTAATAATCTTTTTTATTAAAAATGATAATGGAGAATAATAACATGAGAATTATGTAAATAAGAGAATGGATAATAACGGAAAAATCTTCAATTACACCACCGCCCGAAATTAGTAATGTGAGACTACCCAGCTCTGAAGTTCTCGGAGTTATGTAATAAAGAATATCTCCTAATGTACTTAAGAATGAATTTGTTTGACTAAAATTAAAAGCGTCTCTCGCATTCAAAACGGGTGATAATATGAAGAAAATTAAATATGAAAGTATCATTGCGGGAAGAGATGTTTTTGTAATAATTCCAATCAAAATTATCAATGAATAAAGTACTGCGAATGCTAGGGTAATCGTAAATATAGTTGAGAAAAAGAAAAAGTCCCACACTTGAAATTTTATACCGATTAAGATTGTAAGTATTGAAACAAAATATGTTATATTCATAAATACCATAAAGGTAACGCCCAAAAACTTACCGATGATAATTTGAGCGCGGGATACAGGTTTTGAAAGTAAAATTTCAATACTTCCTTTTTCAAGCATTACCGGGATAAAACTTGAAGCTGCGAATATAGATAAGAATAATCCTCCGCCGTATAATGGATTTATCAGAAGCAATTTCAATCCTGAAACTATTCCATCTTTCAATCCCCATTGAGAGTTCATTCCCAGGGCATCCGCAGGAATAAATGCAGACATATCCACCGAAGCAAATAAAACGATAAACAGAAGAAGTATAAATGTGGATATACCGAAAAATGTTAGAAATACTTTTCTTGCAAGCGCTTCTTTGAATGTATATTTAGAAAGAATATAAATATTTCTCATTTATTCATTCTCGACTTTATCTATCAAGTTAATAAATTTCTCTTCGAGTGAACTTTTAACCGGGCCGAAAGATTCAATGGTAATTCCACTTCCCCTAATAATATCAATTACATTATTCAAATCTTCATCTTTATCGGGAGAAAGCAAGTATTTATTATTCCCTTTCGATTGAATTTGATAAGCGCTTAGTTTAGTAGTTAACAATTCTTCTAAAGAAACGTTGGTAATTATTTCATAAGATTTTTTATCCGTTGTTAAGCCTTCAATTGAACCTTCGTAAACCAATTCCCCTTCATTCAAAATACCGACTCTATCGGAAATCAATTCGACTTCACTCAATAAATGAGAATTCAAAAAGATAGTTTTCCCTCTTCCTTTCAATGAATTCAAAACTTCTCTAATTTCTTTCCTGCCAATAGGATCGACTCCGTCCGTCGGTTCGTCCAAAATGATTATTTCAGGATCGTGGAATAAAGCCTGCGCCAATCCAATCCGTTGCAGCATTCCTTTAGAATAATTTCTTAATTTGGTTTTCCGCCACTTCTCCATTTTAACGAGCTGCAAACTCTCGTCAATTCTTCGTTCCAAATCCTTACCTCTTAACCCGTAAAGTTCCCCGTAAAATTTCATTAACTGGTATCCGTTCAGATATTCCGGGAACTTATGATTTTCGGGGAGGTAACCAAGCTTCTTTCTTATTAAATATTTTTCAGGTTTGGCTCCTAGAACAGTTACGGAACCGGAGGTTAATTTTGTTATACCAAGTAGAATTTTTATCAATGTAGTTTTGCCCGCACCGTTTGGACCGAGTAATCCGAATATTATACCGGGATGGATCTCCAAATTCACTTCCCTCAAGGCATTAATCTTTTTCCCCCTCAATGTATTTGAATAGATCTTAACTAAATTTTCAATTTGAATTACCGGATTACTCAATTGAATATCTTCCCGTTTCTAATTCTAACAATGGAATAGAAATTTAACACAATTGAAATACAAACGAGAATAAGTACATTCACTGCAATTGCTTCGAATCCGCCATTGCGCCAAAGGACTGATAAAAATCCTTCAACTGACCAATAAACAATTGTAAATTTGGAAAGAGTCTGCATCCAATCCGGCAATAAAGCTATTGGGAACCAAGCACCGCCAATCGCAGACATAATAAGAATGAGAAGTGTTGCAACGCCGTTAGCTTGATTCATACTTGTTGCAAAGGAAGTAATAATCATTCCGAATGAATTTGCAGCCATTGCAGAAGCAATCATTATAATCAATAAATTCCAGAAATTGGAGAATATATCCAGATCGAACAATAACCAAGCAACACCGAATAAAACCATTAATTGAATAACACCGAGAACTATTGAGTAAATAAATTTACTCCACAAAATATGAGAGCTTTTAACGGGCATACATAATAATCTTTTTAAAGTCCCCTCCTGTTTTTCTTCGAACAAAGAACTTGCCGCCCCAACAATAGTGAAAAGAAGAAACATCATCGCCCATCCTCCGGCGGTTCTGGTAACACCCGGATTTTTCACATCTTTACCAACCAATTGTTTCTGGTCAATTGAAATGAGCGAATTAAATAAGCTTGCAGAACTTCCGACATCGGAAGAAGTTATGGAACTAAGATCTGTTATTTTCAGTACGGAATCCTCCGGTATTCCCCAATATCGAGAAACAGTTGTAGCTATTTCTCTCTTAAAATCATCGCTCTTATCTATTCCCAATTCTTTTTGAACTTTTCGCTGCAACAGTACAGGAATGATTTTGGGGATTTGTGTCATTATGGTTCTCTGGATTTCGCCCTGCACCATCGCGAATTCAATCTCATTTTTCGGATCATAGTAAATCCTGATTTTTACCGAAGAAGAAGTGTCTGTAAAACAATCCTGAGGTAAGACAATTGCAGTAGATATTTTACCGTTTTCAACAAACTCTTTGGCTTTATCTTCCGTTATTGCTTCGGAGGTTCCTGTCTCCTTATTCGTATAAACTTTAACCAAACGAATAGTACTGGAAGAGTCCAATTTGTTTTCAATCAATTCGGCAATCGGGGCGTTACTTTCCTTTACCAAAATCACACTTATTTTTCCTTGTGACCCGCCGTTTCCGCCGAATATATTTCCAAATATAATTATCAATATTGCAGGTAAAATAAATGTTAGCGCAACCGCCGGTCGGTCAACCCAAAATCTGATTATATCCTTTTTTAATAATCTGAATATTTGTTTCAATCTCTCAATCTCCTTCCAGTCAAATGTAAAAAGACGTCCTCTAAAGATGCTCGACTCAATTCAATTGCTTCCTCCGGAATATTCATCTCTTCAAGCTTCAAAAATAATTGCGAAATCTTTTTAAATTTATTCTGAGGGATTAGTTCAAGGTAATCATCAAATTCATTAACAACTCCGATTTGCTCTAATTCTTCTTTTTGGTTAAGCACATCAGTTGTTTTAATAATCTTAACTGTCTCTTTTTTATCGAGTAGGTTTATTAAATCCTTCAATCCGCCCTCGGCAATGATTTCACCCCGGTCGATTATAGCCAAACGGGAACACAATCTTTCGGCTTCTTCCATATAATGTGTAGTATAAATTATCGTTTTACCATTCCGGTTCAATTCTGTCAACATATCAAAAATTGCATTACGCGATTGCGGATCCACACCAACTGTAGGCTCATCGCACAATAGTATTTCAGGATCGTGAAGGAGTGAAGCAGCTAAATTCAATCTCCTTTTCATTCCGCCGGAAAACTCCCTAACTTTATCTTTCCTTCTTTCGTTCAATTGAACTAACTCAAGAACCTCATCAATCTTTTTGTTTAATTGTTTGCCCGAAATACCGTAAATATTACCGAATATTTTCAGATTTCTCTCTGCGCTTAATTCTAGATAAAGTGCGATATCCTGTGGAACATATCCAAACTTCTTACGAATTCCCAACTCAGTATAAACTAATACCTCGTCGTCAATCGCTATATGCCCAGCTTCGGGTGTTAAATAACCGATTATAATATTTAGTAAAGTAGTTTTACCTGCGCCGTTTGGCCCCAACAATCCGAAGAATTCACCCTTTTCTATGTTAAGTGTTACATCGTTGAGCGCAACGGTAGCTTCGAAAGATTTATTTACATGATTTATCTGAAGCATATATGTAATTTATCTATTCTTTTAATTAGTTTTAAATACAGAATAATTATAATAATGAACCTAAAAATAAGAATAAAAATTGACTCCTTATAAAGCATTAGAAAAATATTTCGGTTATCAGGAATTCCGTCCCGGACAATTAGAGATAATCAATACAATTCTAAGTAACAAAAATGTATTGGCGGTATTACCTACCGGAGCCGGTAAATCTATTTGTTATCAAATCCCGGCTTTGATATCGGACGGATATTCACTTGTAATCTCTCCCCTAATAGCTTTAATGAAGGATCAAGTTGATTCATTAAATAAAATTGAAAGAACGGCATCTTATATCAACAGCACTTTAGACTATTTCACTGAGCAAAAAGTTCTAAACGATATTCGCAGCGGTGAATTGAAATTATTGTATGTGGCTCCTGAAAAATTGGAAAGTGTAAAATTCATCGAACAGTTAAGGGGAACTACTCCTACTAATATATTCGTGGACGAAGCCCATTGCATAAGCGAATGGGGAATGGATTTCAGACCGAGTTACAGAAAAATAAGAGAAGTTGCAGATTTACTCGAAGTTAAAAATATATCCGCATTCACTGCTACTGCCACTCCAGAAGTGCGGAACGATATAATCAATCAATTAAACTTAATTGAACCGAAAATTTTTGTTTCAGGATTCTCGAGAGACAACCTTTCATTAAATGTAATAAGAACAAATAAGAAGAAAGAATTTGTTTTTAAATTGCTCAATGAATTCGGGACACCTGCAATTGTTTATACTTCCACACGAAAAGCAGCTGAATCGGTTTACAAATTTTTATCCTCTGCCTCCTTTAAAGTTAGTTATTATCACGCGGGGCTCGGCAGTGATTTACGAAGATTAATTCAAGACGACTTTATCAAGGGTAATACCGAGGTTATATGTGCAACTAACGCTTTCGGTATGGGGATTGACAAATCCGACATCCGAACAATTATTCATTACAACATACCCGGTTCTATCGAAAATTATTATCAGGAAATAGGAAGAGCAGGAAGAGACGGTAAACCTTCGCATACTTTTTTATTGTTTGACGAAAAAGATGTTGCAATACAAGAACATTTTATTGATGTCACAATTCCTTCAGTAGAAGAAGTATTAACCGTTTACAATTTATTATACGATTACACATCAACTGCAATGGGACACATCCCCGAGTCCGAAATCCCTATTGACAATCATTTAAAAGATTTCTTCAATCTGAAAAATATTTCCGTTTCAGTCTTCAATTCCTGCATAAAAGTTTTGCGGGATTCCGGTTTACTCGAATTAAGAACCAATCTTAATTTGCAGCCGATTATTCGTTCACTACTTTCGCCGGAAGAATTAAAAAAATATTTGAGATTTATAGCCCCGGCAAATCAAAAGAATCTACTTTTTCCACTGCTTAAAATATACGGCAGCGCTTTATTTATGAGTGGAGTAACGGTCAACATTCCTAAAATTGCAGAACGCGCGGATTTGTCTCAAGAATCAGTTCTCGAGTATTTTAATCAATTGAATAATTCCGGTATAATCGATCTCAAAATTCCTTCATCAATCCATAATATCGCTCTAACAAAATCACGAAGCAATGAAAAGTATCTCGAATTGAATTTCGACAACATCAATAAATGGCATGATAAAGCGAAAGAAAAATTGAATGCAATGGTCGATTTCATTTTCACCGAAAATTGTAGATTTAATTATGTCTTAGAATATTTCGGAGAAAAGCATAAAACATACCGTTGCGAAAAATGCGATAATTGCACCGACGCTTCCCACGAATCCAACTCGAACGAATTCATTGCACAAGCTGTTCTTAGAACCATTCACGAAAATCGGATGAATTTAAGATTACACCGTTTAATAAAAATATTGCAAGGCAAAGCGCGTTCTACAGACGAAAAAAAACTCTCGACTTACGGTGTATGCAAACATTATTCAAATGACGAAATCGAGAACACTGTATCGTATCTAACTGGTAAAGGATTGCTTCACAATTATGATAATTTATTGAGCCTTACGGAAAAAGGAAAAGAAAACTTTACTGATGAACCAGAGTTGAAGGCAAAGCAGCCCGATTTCGAAAGACAACTTCAGCTATTCAATAGATTGAGAAACGTAAGGAAAGCAGTTGCCAAAAAATTTAGTCAGACTGAGAATTTGATTTGCAGCGATACGGTTCTCAGAGCAATTGCGGAAAAAGAACCTATTTCTCCCGGACAGTTTATGGCAATAGACGGCACCAATCAAAATTTATTTTTTAAAGCCGGTGCCGATTTTTTGGATGAAATAAAACAGTTTCGCAAGGAGCAGGAAGAGACTAAAAAAGATAATGATTTGCCAGAGAATTTAACCGCTATTTCGGAATTGATTGAGAAGGGGTACAAACTTGAAGAAATTGTATCAATAACAAAACTGCCGGAAACAATAGTATCAGTTCAAATCGAATCTTTAATACTTTTGCGCCCACAAACGCCAATAAACAAACTGCTTGATGCAAAAACTATTAAGACAATTAAAGAAGAGATTGTTACGGGATTGGAAAATTTGAAAGATATAAAATCCAGATTACCGGGTAATATGAGTTACGCGAAAATTAGAATTGTTTTGGCAAGCGTTAAAGCAAATGCTCAAAAAGAATTCAGAGATTCACTTTAATTTTTTATTCTCACCGCTCTTTAATTTCAAATAAGAATCGGCTAACGCAAAAAACTCTTCCCACTCATCTTTATCTTCTTTCATCTTCTTGATTTGTTCGAGATATTCTTTAGCAGAGATACGATACTCTTCAAATAATTTTTGCTGGTGAGATTTTATAGAATCCGGAATTCCGTGGTAAAATTCTTCAACAGTAAGTAAATCCACATAAAGATGAGCTAATTTTTCTTTTTCATCTTTACTTAACGAGGAACAAGCAAAAACAGAAAGAAGAAAAATTATTACAAAATATTTAATTCCTCTTACTTGCTTCAAATAATATCCTCTTTTCACGCTCAGTTAAATTTTGATAACCGCTCTTACTAATTTTATCTAATATTCTATCAATCTCATCTTGATCTATCGGATCGGGTTGACTTTCGTTGATTTCAAAAAATTCCGCTTCAATAATATCTTCATCTGCATTACGGAAAGGTTTCCGAAAACTTTGGGTTCTTTTTTTACCGGATTTGAAAGCATCGCTGAATAAATTAAAGAATCTGCTGAAATCAATCCTGTATTTTCTGTTATATAAAACAAATAAGAATCCTGCCGAAGCACCGCCTAAATGTGCTAAGTGAGCAATAGGTTCACCCGCATTACCGACTGAAAAATATTCAATCGCAACTAGAAATCCGATCAAATACTTTGCTTTAATCGGTATTGGCGGGAAGAGAAGGAAGATGTATCGCTCGGGATAAGTCATTCCGAATGCAACCATAACGCCAAAAACTGCAGCTGATGCACCGACTGTAAATCCGCCTGCTATGCCCAAAAGTGGAGTTAATAACAATTGGAACAATCCTCCGACAACTCCGGCTAGCAGATAAAATATTAAGAACTTTTGGCTGCCCCAAAGATTTTCTATTTCCATACCAAACATCCACAGCATAAACATATTAAAGAAAATGTGCCAAAATCCACCGTGCATAAATTGGTATGTGAACAATTGCCAAATTTGAAAATTGTAAGCTTGACCTGCCGGGTCAACACCTACAAGAGGATTCAATGAAAAATATCTATTCAATATATACCATCCGGGTACACCGCCGAATGTTAAATTATCGAATAGAAATTGAATGAAAAATACGGCAATATTAATTACCATAATATTTTTAATTATCGGAGGGAATAAAGAAAACCCGCCGAATCCTCTGGGTCTGTAATAATCTCTATCGTAAAAACTCATTCTTACCTAAACTTTTCTATTTAATAACAAAATTAAGTGATTTTCTTTAAAATAAAAAGAAGCAATCTAAACGAATTAGACTGCTTCTTAAGATAAAAGTTTCAAATAATTGCTTAAGCATCGGAAAGCGCCGCAACTCCTGGCAATGTTTTACCTTCCAGAAATTCAAGAGAAGCGCCTCCGCCGGTGGAAACGTGCGATACTTTTGTATCGAGTCCGGCTTTTTTAATAGCAGATGCCGAATCCCCTCCACCGATAATGGTAATTGCTCCTTCTTCAGTCGCTTTTGCGAGAGCTTCAGCAATCTCGTTTGTTCCCACTGCAAAATTTTCGAATTCGAACACTCCCATCGGACCGTTCCATACTATAGTTTTGCTACGGAGAATTTCTTCTTTGAACACGGCAACGGTTTTGGGACCGATGTCCAATCCCATCATATCATCCGGGATTTGATCTACATCCACAATCTGCGCCGGTGCATCGTTAGCAAACTCTTCTGCAACTACAACATCGATCGGCAATAAAAATTGGACATTAGATTTCTCGGCGTCATTCAAAATTTCCTTCGCCAATTCTATTTTATCTTCTTCCAACAAGGAATTACCAATATCATAGTCCATTGCTTTTAAGAATGTATATGCCATTCCGCCGCCAATTATAAGAGTGTCGACTTTATCAAAGAGATTTTGGATCACGTCAATTTTGCCGGAAATTTTTGCTCCGCCCAAGATTGCGGTAAAGGGTCTTTCCGGATTTGCAATTGCTTTTCCAAGATAGTCTAATTCTTTTTGCATTAGATATCCTGCTGCGCAAGTATCTATAAATTTAGTCACCCCTTCGGTAGATGCATGAGCTCTGTGGGCTGATCCGAATGCATCGTTAACATAAACATCGCCAAGTTTAGCCAATTCTTTAGCAAATTCAGGATCATTTTCGGTTTCTTCTTTATGAAAGCGAACATTTTCAAGTAGAAGAACATCTCCGTTATTCAATTTACCGGCAAGTTCTTCAACTTCTGCCCCTATGCAATCATTTGCAAATAAAACTTCTTTATTTAATAATTGACTCAATCTCTCTGCAACGGGTTTTAAGCTAAACTCAGGTTTTACTTCCCCTTTAGGCCGACCGAGATGACTCATCAGAATAACTTTAGCGCCTTTCTCAATTAAGCTATTGATTGTTGGTAACGCAGCGGTTATTCTTCTATCATCCGTTATTTCACCACTTTCATTCAGCGGAACATTAAAATCCACACGAACTAATACACGTTTTCCCTTAACATCAATTGAATCGATTGTTAGTTTGTTCATTCTTAACCTCTAAATAAATATATATAAAAAAGACGCAATATTATATTAGGAATATTGCGTCTTTAAATTACTCAAAATTTTAAGCAATCTTTTTTAATAAATCTACTACACGGCAGGAGTATCCCCATTCGTTGTCGTACCAACTAACAACTTTAACGACATTTCCATTAACCATAGTAGATAACGAGTCGAAAATACTGGAATGTGCATTGCCTAAAATATCTGAAGAAACTAAAGGTTCTTCGGAATATTCTAAAATTCCTTTCATTGCTCCTTCTGCAGCAGCTTTCATTGCAGCGTTAACTTCTTCAACTGTAGTTTCTTTATTGAGTACTGCGACCAAATCAGTAATTGAACCATCGGCTGTAGGAACTCTCATAGCCATACCGTCCAATTTACCGTTCAATTCTGGAATCACTTTACCAACTGCTTTAGCAGCACCTGTAGAAGTAGGAATAATATTAACTGCAGCTGATCTTGCTCTTCTTAAATCGCTGTGAGGCAAATCGAGCAATCTTTGATCGTTTGTATAAGAGTGAACTGTAGTCATAAATCCTTGTTTAACTCCGAAAGTATCATTCAATACTTTAACCATTGGAGCCAAGCAATTCGTTGTACAAGAAGCATTGGAAACAACCTTTTCGTCGCCAGTTAATATATCATCGTTAACGCCTAACACAACAGTAGCATCTACATCACCTTTTGGAGGCACAGTTAATATAACTTTTTTCGCTCCTGCTTCGATATGCTTTAAGCAAAGTTCTTTTGTCCGGAACACACCTGTAGATTCAATAACAACATCAACACCGAGTTCTCCCCATTTTAAATTTGCCGGATCGCGTTCGGCAGTGATTTGAATTTTCTGTCCGTTAACTACAATGCTGTCTCCTTCAGCATATACTTCACCGTCAAATTTTCCATGGACAGAATCATATTTTAATAAATGAGCTAATGTTTTAGCATCGGTTAAATCGTTTATTCCTACGAATTCAACGTCTCCTAATTGCAATGAACGTCTGAAAACTAATCTTCCGATACGCCCGAATCCATTAATACCGACTTTAACAGCCATTTGGTTTTCCTCCCTTAATAATAAATGAGTAAAATATTAAAATATTAAAATTAAACCCAAATATACTCCGACTACCCATTTTTTTCAATTTGAGACAAAGGATTTTTTAATTATCTACCGTATTATTTAAAAAATTTACTATATTGCGTGGTTAGTTACAGTAATAAACTAATTGGAGCTGCTATATGACAGAATCAACAGATTTCTTGTTGTACGTGCCAATTTTCGCAGATCTCCCAAGCGAAACGTTAAAAACGATAGTAGAAGTTGGGTCGCGAAGAATATACAAAAAGGATAGTGTTATTCTGCTTGAAGAAGATGCCGGTGGCGCATTATTTGTAATAATCAGTGGAAAGGTGAAAGTATCCAGAAGTAGTAGTGACGGTAAAGAAGTTATACTAACAATTCTGGGAGAATCGGATTTCTTCGGCGAAATGGCTATTCTAGATGGACAAACACGTTCGGCTAATGTAATCGCAATTGAGGATTCCGAATTATTTTTGATTAGACGAGAAGATTTTATGAATCTCCTCGTTGAACATCCCGAAGTGAGCATATCCCTGCTCAAAGAACTTACATCGAGACTAAGACAAGCAGATATGAAAATAAAATCGCTTACCCTGAAAGACGCCGAAGGAAAAGTAGCGACCGTTTTATTGCAAATTGCAGATGATTTGGGTAAGATAAGACAAGGCAAGGTAGAAATAGAAAAATTACCTTTACAACAAGATTTGGCTAATATGGCAGGTACTTCCAGAGAAACAATTTCAAGAACCCTTCACAATTTTGCCAAGAAAGGGCTTCTCGAAATAGAAGGCTCCAAACTAAGAATAGTAGATTATGAAAAATTCAAAGAGACCTATGGTTGATGGCGCTTAAAATCGATATTCACACTCATACTAATTATTCAGACGGATTTTATTCGCCAGAAGGGTTGATAAAATTAGCTAAAAAAAAGGGAATTCATACTTTAAGTGTTGTTGACCATGATACGGTTGACGGACTTGAAGAAGCTATTTATTACGGCGAAAAATTGGGCGTAGAAGTAATTCCCGGTATTGAAATCAGCACTGATATTGATAATAAGGAAGTTCATCTGCTCGGTTATTTCATCGATTTTAAAAACGAAGAGTTCCTTAAATATCTTACATTTTTTAAAAAAGAAAGGGAACATCGAGTAAGAAGGATTATCAATAAACTTCAATCGCTAGGGTTAAAAATAGAATTCGAAGACGTAAAAAAGATAACCGGCAATTCATCAATGGCTCGCCCGCATATTGCCATGGCATTGCTAAAGTTGGGATTGGTTAGAGACTATTATGAAGCTTTCAGAAAATATCTACACGATTACGGTCCTGCTTATGAAAGGAAAATTCACTTCTCCCCTTCAGCCGCGATAAAATTAATCAGGGATGCCGGCGGACTTTCATTTATTGCTCATCCGAATAACATTAAAGAAGAGATTATAAAATCACTAATAGATTCAGGTATTGACGGAATTGAAGTAATCCATCCTTCGCATTCAAGTTACAGAAAAAAATTCTATATCGATTTGGCTAATCAATTTAATCTTCTGAAATCAGGCGGAAGTGACTTTCACGGTGGAGAGATGGAAGATGAGAAAAACTTGGGGAAATTCTGCATCCCCGCTCATTACTTAATTGATATGAGAAGAAGCCTAGCAAGAGACAGCGCATAAAACCTTTTCATACACTCCTCTATTATTATTTCATAATGTTAAAAAAATATCTTCCAGCACTAAATGATTTATTTTAATTGAATGTTTTATACCAATTACTTCTTTGATGCATAGTTACTTTAAATATTTACTACCAAATTCTCAATTGCAAATTATATACGTTTGTTTTCTCTTTATTTCAATATTATTTGCATCTTTCTTAATTACAGCGGATATTTCCTTGCCAAATCTAAAAATTTGATTATTATTTTTAGTTAGATATTTAATCCGGCATTCAACTTTAATTAATTCATTTTCGTAGCAAAAGAATTTTAATTAACATAATGTATTATTGAAATATCTTATTTTTTGACCTTTATACTTAGTAAAAAAATATTATTTTTCGATTCAAAAGAGATAATTATTCAACCTTAGGTGAATCATGCGAATATTCATATTTTTAATCATTAGTGCGGCTACATTATTCAGTCAAAACTTCGGAACTTGGAAAAATTATACCGATATGAGCAACGTAATGAATTTTGTAGTTCTGCCAAATGGCGTTGCTGCCGCTACATCCGGTGGCTTTTTTATTTTTAATGAAACAGACAGTACTTATTTTACTTTCACAAAATCCGAAGGATTAAAAAGCCAAAATATTACTGCCGTTACGAAAGACAACAGTGGTAAAATATGGATAGGAACTGAAGAAGGATTTATTCATATTATTAATCCGTCTTCATTTTCAATCGAGACTATAAGAGATATTTTCTCAACTGACAAGACAAATAAAAGTATTAACTATTTATATGCTAAAGGAGATACAATATTCGCAGCAACCGATTTCGGATTATCTCTCATAGATTCGAAAACCTATACTTTTTTCGATACGGTATTGAAGTTCGATATCCTTCCCACTGAATCTAAAGTAAACACAGTTTTCATTAAAGATCTTGTTTATGTTGGAACCGATATGGGATTGGCAGTATCGAAACCGAATGCTACAAATTTAACCGCACCCGAATCTTGGACTGCTTACGGCAGCAGTCAGGGACTAAATGGGGAAAAGATTTTTGCCATTGATGATTTTAACGGAATAATTGCTGCAACGGACAAAGGGATTTTTTCTTTCGACGGTAACACTTGGACCAAACTAATTAATAAGAATATTACTGTGCGTGATATTTCCGTTTATAATAATAAACTGTATTATATTTCCATAAAAGATACATTATCTAATCAAGTAGTGAGTAAATTAAAAGAATTTGACGGCTCAAACGAAACTTTGATATTAAATAAATTAAAGGTCGAATTTAATTCTGTTAGTTCAGGAAGTAACGGAATATTTGTCGCTTCTTCAAACGGAATAATAAAAATCATTAACAATACCGAGATTACAATCAAACCGAACGGACCAGTTCAGAATTCGGTTCATAGACTTGCAATAGATAAATTCGGAAATCTCTGGACTGTAAGCGGAAAATCACCCAACGGCTCCGGAATTAATTTATTCGACGGATCACATTGGACAAATTTTAACAAGACTAATACGGATGCAATAGGTTCAAACGCATTCTATGGAGTTTATCCCGCTGAAGACGGTCGTGTGTTCTTTGGAAATTGGGGTAACGGCTATTCTATCTATGAAAACGGTAATTTTACAACTTACAATTCGCAGAATACTAATTTAACAGGTATTCAAGAAGACCTGAATTATATTGTAATCACTGACTTAGAATTGGATAGTCAAAATAATTTATGGATGACCAATTCGGAAACCGCAGCTTCAGAAATAATAAATCTTTTTACTGCTGACGGGAATGAATATAATTATAAAGTTAAAACCCCAATCACGCCGGTTGATGCTGTATGTTTCAACTTGACCATAGATCAATTTGGTACAAAGTGGTTCAATATTGTTTCAGCTGTGAGCGGACAAATAGGATTGTATTACTTTAACGAGAATAAGACATACGAAAATCTGGATGACGATGTATGGGGAATATTGAATACCAACGACGGCTTAAACAGCAATACGATTAATGATATTGTGATTGATAAGCGCGGAGAACTTTGGGTCGGTACAAGTTTGGGAATAAATATTATTCCTAATCCCTCCTCCCCCCGCTCGAACATTGGCAGTTCATTCCCTGTTAGACAACAAAATATTATCGCTATCGCAGTAGATCCTTTGAATAGAAAATGGGTCGGGACAAACGAAGGCGTATTCTTGCTTTCGTCTGACGGCACCGCATTGATAGAAAGCTTTAACAAAGATAACAGTCCGTTGCCAACGAATACAATTAAATCGATAACAATTGATGAGAAGACCGGAGTGGTTTATTTCGGAACAGATTTCGGGATCTCTTCATATAGCTCAATCAGTGCAAAACCGAATGATGATTTCAGTCAATTATTTGTTTATCCAAATCCGGTTGAAATTTCCAATACCACTTCAGCCAAAATAACCATTGACGGATTAATTAAAGAAACTACAATTAAAATATTAAGTATATCGGGAAATTTAATTCGCGAAATAATTACTCCCGGCGGACGTGTTGCATTTTGGGATTTAAGAAACGAACAAGGGAATTTAGTCCCTTCAGGGATTTACATCTTAGTGGCTTACGACGCCGAAGCAAATTTAGTCGCCAGTTCAAAAATTGCCGTAATTAAGCGTTAAGAGGTTCTGCAAATAATGATTGATGTTCAAAACCTTTCTGTACAATTCACCGGACTTCCTCTTTTCGAAAACGCAAATTTTAAAATAAATAAAGAAGATAAAATTTGCTTAGTAGGTCCAAACGGAAGTGGTAAATCCACATTACTAAAAATTATAAAAGGGATTGAAAAACCGGAAGAAGGTTCTGTAAAGTACCAATCAGGAATCCGGATCGGTTATTTGCCTCAAGAATATTATAATGTAAAAGGTAACCGATTATTCGAAGAAATACGGAACTCGCTTGATCTTATCACAAGTCTTGACGAACGTGAAAAAGAAATTCACAAATTGATTGATTCTCACCGGGACGAAATTAACGAAAAATATCTGAATGAACTTGGTGAAATTCAGCACCAAAAAGAAATTTACGGTTATTACTCTATTGAAGCAGAAATAAAAAAGGTTCTTCTGGGCTTGGGCTTTAAGGAAAGTGACTTCGAGAGAAAGATAAAAGAATTTTCCGGTGGATGGATAATGAGAATTGAGCTGGCAAAAATATTACTCGGCTCAAACGATCTTCTCCTTCTTGATGAGCCTACAAATCATCTCGATATCGATTCACTTCATTGGCTTGAGAATTTCTTGTCGAGTTATTCCGGAGCAATTCTTATTGTTTCGCACGATAAGGATTTTATCAATCGGATAACTAATAAAACCCTTGAAATATTCAACAGAAAAATCAATTACTTTCGTGGTAATTACGAAAAGTATTTAGAGTTTAAAAAAGAGAGAGACAGAGTAGCCGCAGCCGAACGGAAAAACAAACTGCAGAAAATAAAGGACACACAAAAATTTATTGAACGCTTCCGGTACAAAGCAACTAAAGCAAAGCAGGTGCAGAGCAGAATTAAAATGCTTGAGAAACTCGAAGTAGAAGAAATAGAATCCGACAACCGGGAAATTAAAATAGAGTTTCCTCCCCCACCCCGTTCCGGTTCGGTTCCTGTGGAATTAATCAACATCTCGAAATCCTTTGGTGAGAACCTCGTATTCTCTGATATAAATTTATTAATCGAACGCGGAGATAAAATTGCCTTTGTCGGACCCAACGGCGCCGGGAAAACTACCCTTTCACGTATTGTTGCAGGTAGAATTCAACCAACAAGCGGTGAAGTTAAATACGGAAGCAACACTATAATTTCATTCTTTTCCCAAGAAGCTGCAGAAGAATTGGATCTCGATTCCGACATAATTAACATCATTTACAATTCCCGCAGTGATATTACTTTAGGAAGAGCACGTTCCATATTAGGTGCCTTCCTCTTTAGCGACGACGATGTATTCAAGAAAGCAAGTGTTCTTTCCGGTGGCGAAAAAGCAAGAACCGCATTGGCTAAATTGCTTCTTGAAGAAGCTAATCTGATTATTCTGGACGAGCCGACAAACCATCTCGATTTCCAATCAAAAGAAGTGCTGCAAAAAGCACTGATTAATTTTGAAGGAACGCTAATTATCGTTTCGCACGATGTAGATTTTTTGAGACCACTGGTTAATAAAGTTGTAGATATCCGCAACGGTAGCGTTAAAGTCTATCCCGGTGGAATTGATTACTATATGCAAAAACATTTTTCAGATGAAGAACCCTCAATTAATTCTGAGACAAAAAAGGAGAACAACAGAAAAGAGTTAAAAAGGAAAGAGGCAGAATTAAGACAGCAAAAATATAAAGCCACTAAAGAAATTGTGAAAAATATTGAATTGCTTGAAAAAGAAATTGAAGAGCTTGAAGAGAAAAAAGCTCAATTGGAAAACGATTTGGCAAATGAAAAAATTTACTCAGATCCGGTTTTACTAAAAGAGACAAATCTTGCTTACACTCAAACAAAAGAGCAACTTGAAAATAGTATGGAACGGTGGGCTGAATTAAACGATGAGCTGGAAGAAATAAACAAACAGTTTGAGATTTGAACCCTTCAATCTAACTCTCAAAATCTGGAAACAAAGAGAGTTGCTTCTACATTATATTTCTTCAGGAGGAATAAAAGATTAAACAACCCATAAATATAATCATCATCAAAAGTAACTGAGGAATATGCCGCACAGTTATTCTTTAAGTAAGAATTTTTTCCAAACCTTTGACCATCCTTCTATAAACAAAAAGATTAAGAGTTGTAATAATTATACTTGTCTCAAACTAAAAAAACACTCTTTTTAAAATATTCTATTCAATAAATTCATCCGCTAAAGCAATACCCCCAAACAGAGGAGCTTCATCACCGAGTTTTGTATAGACAATCTTAACTTGTTTACCCGGTTCTTCCAGAACGGTATTGTTAAAAGCAGTGATTATCTTTGGAGTCATATAATCTCCCATTGCTTCCACAACTCCACCGCCGAGTACTATTGTATCTAAATTCAATAATGTAGTAATACTACCGAGAACCGAACCAATAACCTTGCAAGCATGATTCAAGTGTTTCTTTACGATTGGGTCGTTTCCCGCTAAGGCTTTAGCTAAAACTTTACTCTTGATTTGCTTCTTTTTTAATTTAGATAGTTCGGATACCGGATTATTTTTTAATTCCTTTTTAATTGCCTTAACAATTGCCGTTCTACTGGCAATATTTTCAAACGTGGAATTTTTCTTAGTTAAATTCAGATATCCGTCATTATTAACACGCATATGTCCAATCTCACCGGCAAAGAAATTGCTACCTCTATATAGTTTGTTATCAAAGATTAAGGCTCCCCCGATTCCTGTTCCGATAAAAACAACAAGCATATTTTTAGTTTTATCATTAAACTCAAATCTTTTTATCCCTAATGCGGCTAAGTTCACATCGTTCTCTATCAAAACAGGAATTTGAAAATGTTTTTGCAAAGCTCTTTTAATATTAAAATTTTTTATGCCCAAATTAGGTGCACTGCCTATTATACCGGTATGTGGATTTACAGTACCGGGAACACCCATAGATATTGCACGTATATCCGATTCATTCAATCCGCTCTCTTCAATTATCTTCTTAATGGAAGCGGCAATTGTGTTTACAATTTTACTTTTTCCCTCTTCAACTTTAGTCGGTAATTTAATCGTCTTAATAATTTTATTTTCTGAATTCAATAATGCAGATAAAACTTTTGTACCACCAAGATCAACAGTAATTATAAATTTTGATGCCAAATTAAACCTCGCTATTTTTATTGAATAAAATAATTTATAATAGAATCATATCCAAAGATTTTTTATTTATCGAATATTCAATATGAAACCACTAAAAAGATTCGGACAAAATTATTTAACAGATCGAAATATAATAAACAAAATAATTGAAGAATTTTCCCCAAAAGAAGGTGAGAATATTCTAGAAATCGGACCGGGCAAAGGTGCATTAACCGAATATCTTAACGCTTCAGGAGCAAATGTATTCGCTGTTGAGATAGATAAAAGAGTTATTGATGATTTAAGCGAAAAATTTAAAGCCGTAAAATTTATAAGAGCTGATTTTTTGAAAATGGATTTATCTCAACTAAGCACAAAAAGTTTAAGAATAATCGGCAATATTCCATACAATATAACATCCCCTATTTTGTTCAAACTATTCGACAACTTCAATATAATTGAAGATGCTGTTTTAATGATGCAGGACGAAGTTGCAAAAAGGATTATTGCAGGACCTAGAACAAAAGATTACGGTATATTGAGTGTGCTAACTTCATTCTATGCCGAAACAAAATATTGTTTTAAAATATCCCCGAATGTATTTTACCCCAAACCAAAAGTCAATTCAGCAGTTGTTCATTTGAGATTCAAAAAGGAACTGCCGTACAATGATCATAAATTTTTACATAGTGTGGTTAAGGCTTCATTTGGCAAAAGGAGAAAAACCTTAAAAAATTCATTGAAGAATAGTATATTTGCAGATTGTGATTTCACAAAAATTTCATCCGCTCTTACACGCAGAGCGGAAGAATACCGGTTAGCGGATTTCTTACACTTAGCTGCTGAACTGCGGGAACTAATTGATGACTAGAGAAGAACACATATCACAAACCAGAGACGTAATAAGGATTGACAAAGAACTACTGGAAAATGTTTCTCTTTTAATTGAGGAACAGGATTCAGGTAGTCTTTTAAATATTATTACCGATCTTCACCCGGCAGATATTGCCGAGGTCATCAATCACCTCGATTATGATGACGCAGAATATCTTTTCCATCTATTGGATAATGATACGGCAGCAGAAGTTATAACGGAAATTGACGAAGACCTTCGTGAAAAAATTCTTCAAGATATCGATACGGATAAAATCACCGATATTGTTGACGAACTTGATATCGATGACGCAACCGATATAGTTAGCGATCTGCCGGAAAACATTGCAGAGCACGTTCTTCAGAATATTGACGTTGAAGATTCGGAAGATGTAAAAGAGTTGCTCAAATACGCCGAGGATTCTGCCGGCGGTATAATGAGCAGCGATTTTGTTTGGGTACGCGATAATGTTACTATCCGTGCTGCAATTCGCGAAGTAAGAAACCATGCGGAAGAATTTGAACAAATTTATCACATTTACGTACTCAACAACAATGATCAATTAGTCGGATTTGTTCCCCTAAAAGAGCTATTGATCAATCCACTAAAGACCCGCATAACCGATGTGATGGAGGAAGATTTAATCTACGTCACTCCCGACATGGATCAAGAGGAAGTAGCGAATATAATGGAAAAATACGACCTCGTCGCTATTCCGGTTGTTGACGATAATAAGGTAATGCTTGGTAGAATTACTATTGACGATATAGTTGATGTTATCCAAGAAGAAGCTGAAGAAGATCTCCAGAAAATGGCGGGTCTTACAGACGACGAAGAGTACAGCCATTCAACTCTGAAAGTAACACGCATCAGGTTACCTTGGTTGATGGTTAGTTTAGCCGGCGAGCTCATAAGTGCTGTGGTACTTTCTTCATTCCAAGCCTCTATCGAAAAATTAATTGTTGCCAGCTTTTTTATTCCGGTTGTTATGGCAATGGGAGGCAGTTCCGGGAGCCAAGCGGCAATAGTTATGGTTCGCAGTCTCAGTTCAGATGAACTTTGGTTCTCGAAAGCATTTAAGCGTTTGTGGAAAGAATTTAGAGTAGCTATTTTAAATGCCTTAGCCTGCAGTATTGTTCTTCTGGCAGCAACTTATATATTCTTCCACTCGGAATTATTTTTTTCCGGGATACTCGCGATTTCGTTAACCATAATAATGATTAATGCAACTATGATTGGCGCAGTGGTACCGGTCTTATTGAAGAAATTGGGAATCGATCCGGCAATTGCAACCGGACCGTTTGTTACCACTATGAATGATGTTTTAGGTTTAATAATTTATCTTTCTTTGGTCACCATATTTTTTATATCGTAATGGATAAATTTAAATCTTACTTAAATGCACTTTTTCCCACGGATGTTATTGTTATAATTTTTTATTTAGGATTAACAGTAACTAATATTATTTTCAGCAATAAAATCGAACCTTGGGCTGAATTTGTTTTTTACAATTTCATTCTAATATCCGCCATTTCCTTTGTAGCCGTGATGGATAAAAAAAGCGGTAAGACGCTTTGGAAACAACTCCATTTCTGGTACTTGGTTCCACTAGTATTCTTAACGTTTAAAGAAATTTATTTTATGATCAAACCGATTAGAGGAGTTGATTACGATAATATTCTAATTCAAATAGATAGATTTATTTTCGGAACCGATCCGACACACGCACTTTATTCCATCGCTAATCCTTATTTAACAGAATTATTACAGATAGTTTACGGTACTTTCTTTTTCCTTCCCGTAATATTGGTTGTAGATTTGATGTTAAACAATCGTTATGAAGATGTTAAATTTGCAACTTATTCCGTTGTATGGGGATTTATTCTATCATATATCGGATATTTTTTGGTTCCTGCAATTGGACCGAGATTTACTTTACACGATTTTACAGCAATAAATAGTGAACTGCCGGGCATATTTTTAACCGATTTTTTGCGGGAAGTCGTTAACGCAGGTGAATCAATCCCTGCAGGCACTCTGAATGTTGCAGATCTGGTTCAGCGGGATGTATTCCCAAGCGGGCATACTCAAATGACCTTAATAGTTATGTTTTTATCCCTTAAGATGAAGACAAAATCGAGATATTTTTTCATACCAAACGGTACTTTATTGATTTTTTCAACCGTTTATTTGAGATATCATTACGTAGCCGATGTACTCGGTGGGATAATTTTTATGATATTTACGATGTGGAGCGGGCCATATATTTACAATTGGTGGATGGAAAAAACCGGAGGGAAGAAATTTGAATATTCTTAATCTATTCCTGCAGAAACTTCCCAGATTATACAGACAACCTGCACTACTTGAATTCAGTTATTTTATTGACTGCAATATTTCGTTAGTTATTTTCCAAAAGACATAAATTATTTTAAATAGAGATGAAATCAATTATGGATAAAAAAAGCAGAGTACAAAGAATTTTTGATTCAATTTCACCTAAATATGATTTGCTAAATCATTTATTGAGTGCGGGAGTTGATTTTTACTGGCGAAAGAAAGCATTAAAACTCACCAAAATTAATAAGGATGCAACTCTTTTGGATGTAGCCTGCGGCACAGGTGATTTTTCGATAGCGGCTAAAAAATTTGGAGTTAGCCAAATTACGGGAGCGGATTTATCATTTAATATGCTCAAATTATTTTCACAGAAAACAGAAGACATACGCGGACGAACGGTTCAATGCGTTGCGGAAGATTTACCATTCAAAAATCAATCTTTTTCGAATATAACAGTCGCTTTCGGTGTAAGAAATTTTTACGACATTCTCGAAGGCTTCAAACAATTCAACAGAGTACTGATGCCAAACGGTAAAGCAACAATTTTAGAATTCCGTATGCCTTCTAATTTTCTTGTTAAAGCCGTTTATAATTTTTACTTCACTAAAATATTACCGCTTGTTGGAAGAATTATAAGCAAAGATCCGGAAGCATATACATATTTGCCCGAGTCTGTACGGGACTTCGACAAAACGATTAACATACCGGAATTATTGAAGGAAGCCGGATTCAGCAGAGTTGAATATAAATCTTTAACATTCGGAATTGTTCAAGTTGTAATTGGAATAAAATAAGTCCGGATATTATTACTAACATCCGGACTTTAATAAACACTAACAAATTCACATAACGTTTATTGTTTTTGGGGAAAACCAAAAATAGATTATTTAATTCTTTCGAGCTTAACCACCATACCTTTCCATTCTTCTCCCGTAGGCGAGGTCATAAACATTTCAATCACCTGATTATTATCATCGATAAAATGTACAATTTCACGCGCCTTAACGGTTTTCCTATCCATCGGACTAACATATTCTACCTCATAATGAATAGCATTTTCTTCTTCGTTGAAAGTTCCAACGCCGGTCATCATTCCTGTCCCGAAATTATCAATCCAAACTGTATAGAATTTTTTTAATGCATTATCGTAAGCATCCAAACTCATTCCTTCGTAGGGCATTCCCATCATATTACCGGTAAATTGACTTTGCAAATATCTACCACCCATAATCATTTTCGAGACTGATTTCCCTTCTGTAACAAAAGGTTCCGCACCCGGAGTTTCCCAAAAGGTTGTAACGGTTTTGTATTCGCCAACATTTTTAGCTAAATATTTATGCATTTCGCCGGGAGTCATGTACTCCATCCAGACTTTCTGCTCCGGTGACATTTCTTTCTTTTCTTGTCCGTTAACCGCAAATGAAATTAAAAATACGGCAACGAATATAATTACGTTTTTCATAGTAACTCCTATTTATTAATGATTGGAACAAGTAAATCTTGTTCCTTTTTTATTTCTGTTGCTTTTCCAATTTTACTGGATTAGGCAATTTAAATATTGTGAATCCGGCATCGTTTACCTTATCAATAAATTCTTTCCATTCATCTTTTTGGAATGTGTTAACTTTTTCGATAAACGGCAGAACTACTTTTTCGGCTTCTTTAATGACAAGTTTTTCTCTTTCGCCCGGTTTATCGTGATAGCCTTGAACAGTCCAAAATGCTCTTCTTAATTTATAAGATATCTTAGATTCATCCTGCCTTATCCCCTTCTCCTTCGGTTGAATGACTTCTTCTCTCATTGTTTTTATAGTATCCAGAAATTCTTTCGCCGTTTTCTTTAAGTCTTTAAATGTCGTATCATTTTTACTCTCTTTGACAAACAAATCGAGTGCTTTTTTCATTTCATCCAAATTATCCACAGCAGTTGTAGTTGCAGAAACCAATTTAACTACCTGTTCGGTAAGTAATTTTCTCTCTTTCAAATCTGAAATATTTAGTTTAATCCTACTATCAAATTTAACATTGACGAATGCGGAATCCTTCAGATCTCCATAACTGATAACTATTTTATATTTTCCTGGAAGAATTTTTGAACCGCCTCTTTCCGGCGAACCGGGTTGAGGTTTCTTTCCGCCCGGGAATCGAACTCCTTTGGCATCCAAATACCAATAAGTTCTGTTAAAACCGGCTTTAAATTTCGGTTCCAGATTTCTTATATTTGTTCCTTCTTCATCGAACACACTCAGTTTGATTTTTGTGTTTTTCCCTTTTTTAGATGTATCCGGTTGAACCCAGAAAGTCACCATAGCATTGGGTCTTTCGTTTTCACCGAGATATTCCAATCCCGATGCAAACCTGCTGCCCGCTGGTCGTTTATTATATTCCATATATGCATCAGGAATATCGAACAATTTTAATTTCGTAGAAACAAAATTTTTATTTCTTGCAAGCTCGCGCAAAGGAGCAATGTTATCGATAATATAAGCAGCCCTTCCAAATGTGCCTATTACCAAATCATTCTCATCCGGTTGATAAGCTAAATCCATTGTAGAAACAGTAGGATAATTTTTATCCCACTTGATCCAGCTTTCACCTTTATCAGTAGAAAAATAAAGCCCGAATTCACTTCCTAAAAATACCAGCTCAGGTTCAACAGGATCTTGAAGAACCGAAAGGAGATAACCGTCAATATTTTTCCCCTCAGCTAAATTTTCCCAACTTTCACCGAAATCATTCGTATAGAACAAATACGGCATCCAATCCCCTTTTCTGTAATTATTAATAACAACCCAAGCTTCTCTTTCCGAGTAAGAGGAAGCTCGAATCTGAGCCACCCATCCACCCTCGGGAGCGTCGTCTAAATTTTCGGTTAAATTCTGCCAAGTCTTTCCGCCGTCGATTGTAAGCTGGATATTTCCGTCATCGGTTCCCACCCAGATAACACCTTGTTTTACCGGACTCGGAGCTATGGAAATTATTGTTGTATAATTTTCGGCATCGGTTACGTCATACGTTAATCCACCGCTATCAAATTGTTTCTGTTTTTCCGGATCATTTGTCGTTAAATCGGGTGAAATAATTTCCCAACTGTCACCCATATCTTCCGACTTATGCAGAAATTGACTACCGTAATAAATTGTCTCAGCATTGAACGGATCTTGAGCGATTGCTGCATTCCAATTAAATCTCAATTTAACCCCATCCGGATGATACGGCTGAATATCTTTCGAACTGCCTGTAAGCACATCATAACGATATAAATGTCCGCCTTGAGACATTCCATAACCGAAACGAGTATCCGGGATATACGGGACTACATCGAACCCATCGCCGAAACCGACTTCTTCCCATTCACTATTTCTAATACCTCCCCATCTTCTCACTCTGCTCGGCCCCCGCCAAGAACCGTTATCCTGCATTCCGCCATACACGTGATAAGGGAAGTCTCTATCGACATTTATATGATAAAATTGTCCCAACGGTAAATTGCCAATAAATCTCCAGGTTTTACCTTTATCACGGGAGATTGCCATACCGCCATCGTTGCCTTCCAATAAATAACTTGCGTCTTGCGGATTTATCCAAAAAGCATGATGATCCGGATGAATTTTTGACCAAGGAATCAAAGTTTCAAATGTTCTGCCTCCGTCATCGCTAACTGTAACTGTCGAATGAAGATTGTAAATTCGATTTTCATTATCGGGATCGACAAAAATATCTGCATAATAGAAAGGACGGTTGCCAACGTTCTTATCGGAAACCTTCTTCCACTTAAAACCGCCGTCACTCGATTTATAGAGAGCATTTTTCTCTGCTTCAATTAAAGCGTAAATAATTTTCGGATTACTCGGAGCAATTGCCAATCCTATTCTTCCGAGTTCACCTTCCGGCAAACCATCTTTCGAAGTACGTTTCTGCCAAGTTTTACCGCCGTCAAACGTAATATAAATACCCGAGCCTTTTCCACCCGATTTAAAGAACCAAGGCCAGCGGCGGTATTCCCACATTGCAGCAATTAATTTATTCGGATTTTCAGGATCAATCACCAAATCTGCACATCCTGTTAACTCATTTACGTAAAGAATTTTTTTCCAAGTTTCGCCACCATCCGTAGTTTTGAATACGCCCCTTTCTTCATTTTCTTTCCATGCATTCCCGAGTGAAGCGGCATAAACAACATCCGAATTCCTCGGATCGATTATTATTCTATGAATCGTTTTCGTGTTCTCCAATCCCATTAATTTCCAAGTCTTCCCGCCATCAAGACTCTTAAAAATTCCTCTACCCATAGATTGTGAGTTTCTCGGGTTGCCTTCCCCGGTTCCGGCCCAAATTATATCGGGAATATTTTGATCGACTGCCACAGCGCCAATCGAAGCAGCCGGCTGATCGTCGAATATCGGTTCCCATTCCGTACCACCGCTGGTAGACCGCCAAAGTCCACCCGAAGCGGTTCCGACGTAAATAATATCCGGATTATTGATTACAGCATCTATTGATGTTACTCGTCCGCTCATTCCAGCCGGACCAATTGATCTTGGTTTTAATCCTTCCAAGTATTCGGTTTTAAAATCCTGTGCATTTAACGTAAAAACAAAAAGAGAGAATAGTAAAACGAAATATTTATTCATCAAGAAACTCCTGTTTATTTATTCATTGAACATTATTTTAAAAGCATACTTCTTTCAGGAGGGTTTTGATCTCTCCCGGAATTTTTATGCTTATAATTTATCTGGAATCTTCGATTGATTCGGTACTGCACGCAGTCTCAGTGCCTGTAATCGCTCTACTCATTTCACCGAAAATATTTCCGGAATTGAGATATCTCAGGTTCCGATAATCACTGAAGGTAATCACCGAATACCCGTTCCCGGAATAATCGATTAAAGGATTAAGCGTTTTTAAGGCATACGAGACAGTTATTGCACTGTGACTTTGTAGAATAAAAGTATTGCTGAGTAAAAGGAAAGCAAATAAAAGAAGGGATGATTTTTTCATGCTATTCCATTTTTATTCAAAGAATGTTTTAATATGTTAATTTTTTTCTTAATTACAAAGATTTTGACGTTTCAAAAAAATTTCTGTTACATAATATTTTGTTCATAATTTTAATAAAATTCTTATGAAAATTCTTACTATCATCTAATTATTTTATGAATAAATATTCATTTATCTAATAAAAAAGAGGTCAATCTCTTTATTTTTACTGCATAAAACATTATTTTTGTATTTAATTATTATTTATTGGTAATGTTAGTTCTGGTGAAAAAATGGGATTGAAATTTGAAGGTCTTGTATTTTTAATTGTTTCTTGGACGTTGCTTTTGAGCGTTGCTTTTTACAGTTACTTCAAATTGGCCACTCAAAAGAAAAGAAGAAAATAACCCAACTTTACTAATTCCGACTAGAAAATTAATATAATCTTTATTTTTTAAGAATAATAGAGGTATGTGCTACTATGAGTAATATAAATACATCTAAAGGCAGAATAGCGATATTAACCGGCGGGGGTGATGTTCCTGGGTTAAATCCTGCTATTCGTGCGGTAACGATTAGAGCAAGGCGAGAAGGATATGAGGTAATTGGTATTCGCCGTGGATGGGGCGGAATGATTGACATTATAAGGGATGAAAAAGCTGACAATAGTCATAACTACGTTGAACTCACTGAGGAATTAGTTAACAAAACCGGTAGAACAGGCGGTACATTTCTTCATACTTCCAGAACCCGTCCGTCACATGTTCCAAAAGCAAACGTTCCTCAACATTTGAAAGATATTTACACCGATGAGATTAATGATCTCACTCCTGAGGTATTAAAAAACCTCGAATTTCTCGGAATCGATTATCTTATCCCAATCGGCGGCGACGATACATTGAGTTACGGCGTTCGTCTCCATAAAGAAGGTGTAAATGTTATTGCTATTCCCAAAACTATGGATAACGATGTTCCGGGAACAGATTACTGCATCGGATTTAGTACTTGCGTAACGAGAACAATCGAAATGACTCATAATCTAAGAACTACTGCCGGTTCCCACGAAAGGTTCTTGGTTATTGAAGTTTTTGGCCGTTACGCCGGATTTACAGCTCTTCTTCCAACAATGGCTGGAGCTGCTAATAGATGCGTGATTCCCGAATATAAATTTGATATTGAACAATTGACTCAATTGCTTATTGAAGACAGATACAAAAACCCGAGTCATTACTCAGTCGTATTAGTTTCCGAAGGAGCTATGGTTAAGGGTCAAGATATGGTCTTCGAAAATTCAGAGAAGGATATGTTCGGACATGCTAAACTCGGTGGTATTGGAGATTATGTATCCAAGCAATTGAAAGAAATTTCACCAAAATTCAATAATGGTAAGAGAATAAATGTCATTAACCAGCGCTTGGGTTACATTGTAAGAAGCGGTAATCCGGATGCTATAGATTCGATAGTCCCGATGGCGTACGGAAACTTGGCACTGGATTTAATTTTAGATGGTGTAAGCGGAAGGCTTGTAACCTTAAGAAACGGAAGATACGGCAACGAACATTTGGAAGTTGTTACCAGCTACAAAAAAGTAGTTGACGTAAGTAAATATTACAACACAGAAAGACTGAGACCATTCTATAAGAGTTTCGAGTCGAAGCCTTTATTTATAATGGCAAGTGATTAAAAATTAAGGCGGGTTTCATTCCCGCCTTTTTTTAAGTCTGGGTTATTTCAATTCCACTTTTATATCTGTAAACCATAATTTGAAACTGCCATCCTTATTAGCATGCTTCAAGGAAATTTTTATTCCGTTAAAATCTTCCGGTGAACTCCAAGTGGCAGGATAGACTTTATCTTTAGAACCGCCGGGACGATAAACCCATTCAATAATCTCAAAATTGGAATTAAGGTACAATTCATAAATATCGTTAGGCGTGTAGCCGTCGTCACCCTTATAAACGGCATTAATTTGGGAACATTTTATGTTATTTATTGGAGAAACTGCATCCCCTTTTTCTTCAATTTCAACTCCGGTATCCCACTGCAAATGATACGGGAATAAAAGCCAATAATTATCATTGATAAATTGCCAATCAATTTTTCGTAGCTCTTTGTCTTCCCGGTTGAAACTAGTTCTAACATACTCAACACCTGTACCGGAGATTACCTTCTTTTGGTGAGGGAACCATTTCCAAGTACGGGAGACTTTTTTCTCCCCCTTTTGAACGTTAAATGTATACTGAATTGATTTAACGTTCTTAAAATTTTCAATTCCGTATGTTTCAGCAATTTTAGCGGCTATTCCTTTACTGCTCTGCGCAAATAAAACAGAGCCTAAAATAAATGTGAGTAAAAACAATTTATATATTTTCATAATACTGCCTTTCTTTTATAATAATATAAATTTACAAAACGATGGATTAATATTTAAAGAAATATAACTATTTTATTGAATTGTCGCATTGTTTAAATTCAAGGTACAACTGAGTTTGAAAACAACAAACTGAAGGTGTGAAAAAAATCTCGATATATAGATTTAGCATTTAAGAATTACAGTTATAAATTACTTTATGGCATTTTTATTTTAAGAACCATTTAAAGCAAAAAAGCCCGGTAAAACCCGGGCTCATCATACTACTCACTCACATCATATCAGCCTTAAGTTGGCAAATTTAACAAGGAGGTGTTTTGTACCGTGTTCTTCAAAATCAACACTAACTTTTTGCATATCACCCTGTCCATTGATTGCAAGTATCTTACCCTGACCAAACAATTCGTGAACCACACGGCTGCCAACTCTTAAGGATCTTCTTTCTTGATTGAAATCTTCATCAAAACCAGCTTGATAGAATTCATCATAATATGATTTTCTTTTTCTTCTCGAGCGACCTTTACCTACGCCTTGCAATTCATCAACGGTATCCGGATCGAGTTCCTCAATAAACCTGGAACGGGCTTGATAAGCCACTTCCCCGAAACGGTAGCGTGAACGTGCGTAAGTAATAATAACTTTGCGCTCGGCTCTCGTTAAAGCAACGTAGAATAATCTTCTTTCTTCTTCAATTTTAGCGTCTTCATCAAATTTCTGATTCAACGGAAAAATATCTTCCTCACATCCGGTTAAGAAAACAACCGGGAACTCCAATCCTTTTGCCGAATGAACAGTCATCAAAGGAATAGCGTTCTCGGAACCGGAAAATTGATCTATACCCGAAATCAGTGATACATCCGCCAAAAATTCATCTATCGTAGCTTTGGGATTTTCTTCATTATATTCTTGGATAGAACGGAGCAACTCTTGTACATTTGCATAACGCTGCATACTATCGACAGAGTTCTCTTCCTTATACATTCTAAGGATACCAAGCTCGTCAACTAATGCCGAAGTCAGCTCACTCAAAGACAATTCATCTTTAAGCGAAATATATTTATCCAAGAATAATTTGAACGATTTTACATTTTTCTGAATTCTTTCTTTAACTTCAATTACTTCGAATATGCGTGCCATTGTTTGGAAGAGTGTCAAATCCAACCTGCGCGCAAATTCAATCATTTTAGAAATTGAGGTGTTACCAATTCCCCTTTGAGGGAAGTTCATAATTCTTAATAAACTTTCCTCATCATCTTGATTTGCCAGTATGCGCAAGTAACCGATAATATCCTTGATTTCTTTGCGTCTGTAAAATTCCACACCGCCAATAATTTTATAAGGCAGTTTTTCGCGTCTCAACGCCTCTTCCAAAGCTCTGGATTGACTATTAATTCTATAAAGAATAGCGACATCATTTAATTTCAGCTTTTTAGCCGTAACTTCATTTTTAATTTGACGCGCTATTTGGAATGCCTCGTCCTTTTCATCGGAGCAACGCATTAAAGTAATCTTTTCGCCTTCTTCGTTCTCCGTCCAGAGAGTTTTCTGGATTTGATCTTTATTGTTTTTAATTACCGAATCGGCAGCTTTTAGGATAGTTTTTGTCGATCTATAATTCTGTTCTAATCTAAATATTTTTGCTTTTGGAAAATCTTTCTCAAAATTGAGCATATTTCCGAGGTCTGCTCCTCGCCAGCCGTAAATTGACTGTGCATCGTCGCCAACAACGCATATTTTAACCAAACGGTTATATAACATTTTGATAACTTCATACTGAGCTTTATTAGTATCCTGGAACTCATCCACTAAAATATATTTGAACAGTCCCCTATAATGCTGCAGAACTCTCGGATGTTTCGTAAATAATTCGATTGGTTTGAGTAATAAATCATCGAAATCCATCGAATTATTTTCGTAGAGACGTACTTCGTATTCTTTGTAAATTTCGCCTATTTTTCTATCTAATGCAGTTTTTGCAATATTATTTAGATATTCATCAACAGAAATCATATGATTTTTAAAATGACTAATCTTGTGCTGAATAGCATTAGGCGACATATCAATATTCATCTGAAATGCATTTATGATGTTGCCGACAAGCGAAATGGAATCCTCACGGTCATAGATAGAAAAATTAGGCCGGTAATTCAATTTTTCCGATTCGGCTCTCAATATTCTCGCAAAAATGGAATGAAAAGTACCCATCCACAGTTTTTCAGCCTTCTTGCCAACTAATTCCACAATTCTTTCTTTCATTTCGTTGGCGGCTTTATTTGTGAATGTTAATGCAAGAATATTTTCGGGTGCGAGTATCTTTTTATGGAGTAAATAAGCTATTTTATGGGTTAAAACACGCGTTTTACCCGAACCGGCGCCCGCAACAATCATATGCGGGGTTTTATTATATTCAACAGCAATTCGCTGTTCTTCGTTTAAATTTTCTAAGATTTTCATAAAACCCTTAATTTTTAAGAGTGCAAATATAAGGAATTAGGGAGGTTTTTCAAAAAATTAAACAATTGTCATTGCCAATCTTAAGAAGTGCCGTAAAATAATTCTTTATGAAAAAGAACTATTTCAACAGCATAATTTTATGAACTTTGTGATAATTACCACTGCTAACTACAATGTAGTAAACGCCGGCAGCCAATTCCCTGCCGTCAAAATTGAAGGTATACTCACCTTTTGAGAGATTCCCTCTGAATATTTCTACGCTCTCCCTCCCTAGCGCATCATAAGATTTTATAGTAGTGTAGCCTGAGGTTCTTAATTTCACAAATATCTTTGTAGATGGATTAAAAGGATTTGGGTAGTTTGAAATGATTATAAACTCATGAGGATTTTGAAGATTATTCTCACGAACGGGACTAACTGAAAAGACTATATCCGCACCTTCGAAATATGGGGAAGCTTGGGAAATAGTGAAATTTGTACTAAACGCATCATCCAATCCAACAATTTGAGCACGTAATTTATAATCACCAACAGGAAGATTATACAAAGTAAATTGATAGGATTTTTTAGGAAGTGAATAGTAATAAATATTTCCTGTATTAATGTTCTCCGCATAGATTATAACTTGATTTAACAAAGAATCAGATGCGGTTTTTGCCAAATTATTAAAAATAACAGTACCGTTTACTGAACCGCCTCCATAAGAGGAATCCCTTTTGCAATAAATATTTTTTTCACCATTACTTCCGTCAATTAACACGGAATCGGCATCCTGCCAAAAAATCGCCGGTTGATCGCTACCGGTGTAATAAGAAGGCAGATAGAGATTATTAAATGCCTGGATGTAATAATATCCGGGAGTTAAAATATTTTTGATGCTGAATGAACCGTCAGGATTAATTAGTGCAGAGTAAGTTTCAATATTTGCTGTATCAGGAATTACTGCATTTCTTTTTGTTGGCGTATGTTTCCCTTTTCTTATTACAATTACTCCGTGACCAACTTTTGCCTGGGTTTGAAAATCGAATACATTGCCCGAAATATTAATGCCTGTAACAGTTTCAGGTTTAATTGAAATATCTGCAGAAATGACAGAATTGCTTGTTAAATGAACTCTCGCAGAGGAGAATGGTGAAGTTGAGTTTCCGAAATACGTATCGTAATATCCGTCTTTTGAAGCAAGAATTGAATATTCTGCTGCAGGCAGAGATACGGAATAATTTCCTTGGGAATCGGTGAAGGTTCTTTTTAATACAAAAGTACCATCAAGAATAAAAGCTACTTCGGCATTAGCTATCGGTGTTCCTGCATAATTTACGTTACCGTTAATTACCCCCCTGTTTTCATTTTCTTCGAAAAATTCTATTTCTAATCTTAACAATTGCCCTGTAGGATTCCCATTAGTAAAAATAAGTAGAGAATCGTGAATTTCGTCGGCAGTTACGTCAAAATAAGTTACAAGAATTATATCCAAGGAAAGGGAATCCCCCGAATTTACAACCCACGGAAGAGAAATGTTCTCGTTAAAGCGAACAACATATCTGTCTTCATTAAATTTTAATGAATCGAGTATTATATCCTGCAAGGTATTGTTAATCAGATGAAAATTAACCAATCTGTCGAAAATATCCACAAATTCCAGTTCATTAGGTTTAACCGTAAAAGTCTGTGAATAGGAAACTATATTAAAAAATGAATTTATCAGAAAAAGGATTAAGTATATTTTTTTCATTTATATTCTTGCACTTATTTATATATTAGTTATTCAAATTTAACAAAAGTGACAATTTCGGTTTGAACCAAGATTTTAATTACATCAATTTTAACGAAAAAAGCATTCATTCGCTAATAAATTCTGCAAAATCAGGTGATAAGTTGTCCATTGAGCAACTTTTATCAATAATTCGTGAGGTTTCTCACTCATATTTTCTATCGAAATACAGACTTAAAAAAATAGTCAATATTGATGATGTTGAAGATCTAACGAATGACGTCTGTTTAATATTCCATCAAAATTTAGAAAAAATTGAAAACATTGAAAATTGGCTGCGGAAAGTATTGTATTTCAAGTTTATTAGTTTTTACAAGAAGTCCCAAAATCGTCAAACATTCGAACTTAATACGGCAATACATCATACTGAGAATCCGGATAATTCTATCCCGATCGATGCCGAAATTGTTTTGAAAAAATTAAACAATCTATCGGATGAAAAACAGCAAATTATAAGACAGCGCTTTTGGGAGGGGCTAAAATTTCAAGAAATTGCCGATAACTTGAGTAAATCGGAAGCGGCTGTAAAAAAAATGTTTTACAGAACGCTGGAAGAATTGAAAAATAAACTCTGATTCCTGTCACTTTCCCCCAATTTATTACACTATTCGTTCTGACAACATAAGGAAATAGAATGGAAGATTTTTACGATTTAATCGAAAAAATTATTGATGATGAAAATACTACTATTGAAGAACTGAAAATATTAAAGCAAAAATATCCGGATAAGGCAGATTTCATTGATTTTGTTATTCAAGCAGTTTTCGAATTACCGAAACATACGCACATCCCCTTCGAAACACTTGCTTCGTACGCTTTCTACCTTGAGAACAATGAAAGTGTTCTCAAACATTTTGACAAACTCAGATTTAAATTAGAGGCACATCTTAGTTCGTGCAAACAATGCAGGGACGATCTCAATATGCTCAGAGAAGAAGCCAAAGAAACTTCAAATTTTATTGATGCTTCGTTTTCTAAAGAGCTGTCAGTAAAAGAAAGTACAAATTTCTTTTTTAGAAATGCAGCTATTCAATACGCAGCAGCCGCTGTAATTGTGCTTGCCGTTCTATATTCCGGATTATATTCCTTTCTTAATTTTAATATTCCCTTATACAAGGAGAGTGTTTCTACAGATGTAAGCATTAGCGTTACAAGAGGTCGGTTAACAGAGGAATTTCAGAAAAGTGTTTTTGCTATGGAAGAAGAAAATTATTCCGATGCAATAAAATACCTCAAACAGGATGTGGTCAACTCGCCCAACGATGAAAGCGTATTCTATTCCGAATATCTTCTTGGGCTATCGTATCTGCTCACTTCTGAAAAAAGTTTCGTGGGATTGTACCGGACACATATACCGGAAAAATTGGACAGCGCTATTTTACACTTAAATCATTCAATTGAAAAGATAAATAATCCGGCATTCAATAATATCAAGCTAAATTCTTACTATTACATAGGGAAAGCATATCTGTTAAAAAATGAGATTGAAACCGGCAAAGAATATCTTAAAAAAGTAATAAGTGGGAAAGGAAAGTATTCCGAAAAGGCAGAAAAAATTCTTGCTTCGTTAGAGGACTAATATGTATGCGAAAGTTACACGGACATTATTCGCATCTATTCTTATCCTGACTTTATTAATTACTTCTGCATCTGCTACTTCATTACATATTCAGCAGACTGAAAAATTTTTTTCAGTTACGAATAAAATTGATTCACTCTATTATTCTTTTCTAAATTCTAAGGATAACTCATTAACTATTATTGACTCTACAATCTTTAGCAATATTGAGAGAGCAGAAATTTCAGCAATTAACGAAGTAAAGAATAATAATTACTCGAAGATTTATGAACTTCTTTCCCCTTTCGCAAATATGCCGCCTGATAATTTCGCATTTTATGATCTATTGACTGACGCTGCAAAATCAGGTAAAGAAGGCAAAGATTTATTAAAAAAAATAAAGAATAGAAATACACCCAAAATTAACTTACTGAAATTTTTAGTTTATTATAAAACCAATCAACTTTACTCGGCAAAGTCATTGGCTGATACATCGGTTATTTACGGAAGTTCATCACCATTTTTTAATTATTATCTCAGTTATGTTTATCGCGGACTTGGCGACTACAAAAGAGCCGGGGAAATTTGCAAAATTATTATTTCTTCAAATAATAATGATTTTATTCTTTCAAAATTCGAGAATGCACTTGGATCGATTTTTTATTTGTCGGGTGATCTTGATTCTGCAAAAAAATATTATGAATTAGCCGAGAAAAAGGGATTAATCTCAGGCAATAAAATTGAGCTAATTAAAGCAAAAATAAACTTGGGAATTCTTGCTGATGATTCGGGCAATATTTATGAGGCACGTAAATATTTCAATTCAGCAATCAACTTGGCAACCGAAATACAAAATCAAAAGTTATTGGCATTGACGTATTCGGAATTGGCAACAAGTTACACTTTTACGGGCGAACTTATAAGAGCGCGAAGTGCTTACATTAAAAGCTATAACCTATACTTAAAAACAAAAGAGCAAACCAGACTCTCTTTACTGGCAAATAACATTGGCAACTTATTTGTTAATATCGGCAACTATTATGAAGCTAAAAAATATTACGAAGATGGATTAGATTATGCCGGGGATAATATTCGCGCAAGAGCACTAAACTTAATTGGATTGGGTGATATTTATACTAACCTTTCTAACTATTCGGAAGGGTTATTCTATTATAACATTGCAGATTCGTTAGGTAATGTAATTAAAGAATATTCAATTTCTTCGAAAGCAAAAGAAGGCATTGGAATTTTATATTTCAACATTGGAGATTTTGAATACGCAATTAATCAAATTGATAGTGCAATAAGTCTTGCAAATAAAGGCGGTGACGAATATTCTCTTCAAGAACTATTCTACGAAAAAGCTTTAATGTTGGGAAATAATGACGAGCTTAATGATGCGAAGCAAATATTAAGCTCAGTAATTGCCAAATCGCTTCAGCTAGGAGATGTGTTATTAAATATTAACGCAACGCTCAACTTGGCTGAATTGGAATTGAGAAATCATAAAACTCATAATGCAATCGAATTACTGAAATCCGTAGAACATTTTATAGAAGAATATGAATTAAAATATCAGCTCGTTAAATTGTACTCTATTTACGGTGAATGCTACAAAGAATTGAATTCTTTAAAAATAGCGGAGAAATACTTTAATAAATCTATTGAAATCGCTAATAGCATAAACGATCATAACGAGCTCTCCAAACTGTACTATTTATTGGCAAAAATAAACTACAATATTAATAAAAAGATTGTGGAAGAATATTTCGATAAATCTTTCGCCGAATTAACTTATGTGCTAAACGCACTAACAAAAACTGACAAACTTCAAATCGATTATCTAGGTAATTATTATCAATTAACGGAAGACTTCGTTGATTTTTTACTGAAAGCTGGTAAAGAAGAAAAAGCATTCACAATATTTGAAAAGAGTAAAGCATTTAACACTTACCGAAATATATTAAAAGTGAAATTGAGTGATTCACTTTTGACTAAGTATTTGGATATTAAGTGGAAGTTAAGTTCAGGATTACTAACCGAAGCCGAATCAGATTCCCTCTCAAAAATTGAAAACAAACTTTATGCTGAAATAAAAAACAACAAATACGGATTTGAACAAAATAATATAATTGAGCAACTGCAAAAGAAATTGAATGATAATCAAGCGTATATAAGCATCTATCAAACGACTGATTACAGTAATTATTTCGTAGTCACCAAAAATGCATTTAATTCAATAAGAGTTAATTATTCGAAAGAAAAACTGAAAGATGTTATTTCAAAAATTTCTCCTTACTACGACGAAAAAAATAAAAACAACAATTTATTTTTTAATCAAGATTTATTTGCATTCAACTCATATTATTCAAACAAATTGTACAAAGAATTTTTAGCTCCTGCACTAACAGGAATTACAGAAAAAACACATTTAATTTTTTCAACTTCAAACTCCTTGGCAGTAATTCCATTAGAATTTTTAGTGACGGAATATAACGAGTCTTACGGACCATACCGATATGACAAAGTTAAATTCTTAATTGAAAAATATAATATCAGTTACGCCCTATCTGCAAAGGTTCTTTTAGCCGAAGAACAATTGCACGACGACAGTGGATTGCTCGTAATGGGAGATCCGGATTTCGGTTCCAGCAATAACAAAATCACATTTAGAGGTGAGATTGACCTTCAAACACAAAATATTTTACGCACTCTAAATTTTGCTCCGTTAACTTATTCAAAAACCGAGATTGAATCTATTTCCGATTTATTCGACAATGTAACGCTATTGGAATCAAAAGATGCAACAGAAATTAATTTCAAAAAATTCTCTACTCATAAATCAGTGATCCATCTCTCCACTCATGCATTCCTAAATAAAAGCAGACCCGCAATTGTCTTTACACCTTCCGGTACTCTTAACAGTTGCTTATTAGAACCGGGAGAAATTGCTTCCACAAACTTGCACAGCAATTTGGTTGTACTCTCCGCTTGCAGAACTGCTCTCGGAAAAGTAATTAATGGCGAAGGTATTATCGGGATGCAAAAAGTTTTTACAGAAGCCGGAGCACAAAATATTATATCGACATTATGGGATATAAACGATAAATATTCGTCAAAGTTTATGAAAATATTCTACTCGAATTTATCCCGAAACAATAATCCAGCATCAGCATTAAGGCAAACGAAAATTGAGTTCATCAAAAACGTTTCACCAAATCCCTATTATTGGGCTGCTTTTGTTTTAACAGGCAATAATTCTGCGGTTAATTTAGATCTGAAATTATTTAGTAATTACATCTATTTATTTGTTATACTAATCTTTTTTTCTATTCTGATATTAAGAAAGAAAAAAGCTCTTTTGTAATCAACGGATAATAATTTAAAAAGAATCTGCTTATTCTTTCATATTTACCAAGGCAAAAAATTCAAACCCACTTCTGCAACATATTTTTTACCCCATTGCTGCATATCACAAAATTGACCTCTAGAGTTTATTCATACTAAAAAAATCATTATATTAATAAAAATATACACAGGGCAAAGTTATGAGAAAGAATTTTTATAATTTCTTCCTCTTCCTATTCCTCTTCATCCTGAATTTTTCTGTTATAATAAATGCTCAAAATCATTGGAGCAATATAGGTCCCGGTGGCGGAAGTGATTTGCAAACCGTATTAATTCAACCTGATAATTCTGACGTCGTATACCTTGGCGGTGATATTGAGGGAATATTCAAAACAACCAACGGCGGTGAAACCTGGGAAATGATAAATAATAATATGGCATCGGGACCTTGGACACCCGATGTTTATTGGACAAACCAATTCCAATTCGATAAATCGGATAATTCATTTAATTCAATATTCTACTGTTGCGCAATCGGATTGTTTAAATCAGTTGACGGCGGTAAAAACTGGGAATTACTCTTCCCTCAGGAAATTGCATCAGAAGAAGATCTAACTACCGTTTTCTCAATTGCACAGGACCCAAATAATTTCAATAATTTATTCGTCGGCACGGCTGGGAAAGGAGTTTATAAATCAACCAATGCAGGTGTAAGTTGGTCGACAATAAGCATACCGATGTCTGATACAGCTACAGTCTTTAATATTGTTGTAACACCAAATTCCGAAATATTTCTCGGTACTTCAGACGGATTATACTTTTCACCCGATTTAGGTACAAGTTGGGAAAACCGCTCAACCGGATTGCCCCATAAATATATCTGGAATTTAAAATATGTAAACAATAAACTTTTCGTTTCTCTTCCTACATTTGGTACAGAGGGTGATATCAATTCATTTTCCGGGGGTATTTATATGAGTACCGATAAAGCAAACACCTGGAATGATATTACTTCGAATCTGCCCAAAATGCAAAGCGATGGGATGTTCTACTACTATTGGAAATTTACCGTTAATCCTTTAAATACAAAAACAATTTATATCGGAACGAGCGTTGGATATCCTGATGAAACTTTAGCGGCGTATGAGGAATGGGGCATTTATAAAACAATGAACGGAGGAGCATCCTGGCAGAAGGTTGATAACAACGTAACCGAAGGCTGGATGGATCAGAACTTTTTTGATGAAAGACATGCATTAGTATTGGCAATGGCTCCGAGTGATACTAATAGAATTTACTGGGGACGAGATTGGATTTATCGAACAACAAACGCTGGTGAGAGTTGGGAACAAATTTATACGAAAAAGATAGGCGATGCCTGGCAAGGAAACGGTTTTGAATTGATGATGACTGAAGGCATTGCCTTCTCCCCTATTAATTCTAATGATATTTTTATCGGTTATGATGATATGGGACTCTTCCGCTCTACCGACGGCGGAATAAGTTTCAAACCTCTCGATCCTAAAATGGATCCTTACGACGGTTATGATGCTGCTAAAGATATATTCATTGATCCTAATAACGGTGATATTTATTTGAGCCGGTACGACGGAATAGGCTCAGCTTTTACAAACGGATATACAATGGGTAGAATATACAAGAGCACAGACGATGGAAATACTTTTGTGAATATATCAAACGGTTTTCCGGATGGTCGTCCATATTTAACAGTAGATTTCACCTCCGGTACACCGGGCAACAGAACACTTTATGCTACTTCATTCACTAACGGAGTTTATAAATCAACGGATGGCGGGAATAATTGGTTTTCGATTAATAACGGTTTGGGTGGAGATGCAGCAGGCGCCTGGGTGGTAAAAATAAATCCTGATAATTCAAATGAACTCTATTTAGGAATAAATAATTTCGGCGGTGGAGGTGCTTTATACAAATCAACGGATGCAGGAGCTTCCTGGTTTAACTTAAGTTCATTTCCGGCTTACGATGTATTATCAATAGAAATTGATAACACAAATAATGTAATTTACTGCGGCGCTACTGAAAATTACGATTGGAGTGTAACCGGAGGATTATTTAAATCAACCGACGAAGGAAATACTTGGTCGCAAATTTCCGATTTGCCTCGGATTGCTGACATCACAATTAATCCAAATGCTCCAAGTATGATATTCATTGCCTCTCAACCTTGGTATTCCGTTTGGCTGCCAGACGTACAGCCCGGTATTTTCAAATCTACAGATTCCGGAAACACCTGGCAAAATGTTACCGACAATTTAAATCACGATTATGTTTTATTCACTCAAATAAATCCGAATAATACTTCTCAATTATTTGTAGGAACCGGCGGAGGCGGACTTTGGGTCTCTAATAATTTAACAGAAGTGAAAGAAGAAATTAAAACGCTTCCTACGGAGTTCAAGTTATATCAGAATTATCCGAATCCGTTTAACCCAACAACCACAATTGAATTCAGCATTCCCGATAATTCTAATAGTCACTTATCTTTTGTTAACATTAGCCTTTATAATTCTTTGGGTGAAAAGATCACTACGTTAGTAAATGCTCATAAATCACCGGGATTTTATCGAATTAAGTTTAATGGAACCGAATTACCCAGTGGAATTTATTTTTATAAATTGACTTACAATAGAAACACATTGGTAAAAAAAATGATATTGTTAAAATGAGAATCTTTCTAATGTTATCTTTTGTTTTTTTATTAGCCTACTGCGGAAAACCTACCACCCCTTCACTATCAGGCAAATTAATTATAATCGGTAATGAACCATTTACCAATTTAGCATTAGATACCGATAACGGGAAAATATACATCATCAGCAAAGAATCCACCAATTACACTGACTTATGGAATCATCAAGGCAAGAATGCTAAACTTATTATTGATCAGGTAGCTGGAGATACAATTATTGTAATAAAAGCTTTCTTTCAAAGGAGGTCGAAATGATTAAAATCAAAAGTATAAATATTCTTACAATAATAATTTTATTAAGTTTTATAAAAATAAATTACAGTCAATCTTTAGACATATGTGGCATGCCTGGTTTAACCTCTATTGACTTAAAAACAATATATAATAACACAAAAAGATTGTATCCTGATGTATATAGAAAAGCAATGGAAAACTCTCTAAATTACCCCTCTTCTGTTAACGGAGATTCGATAGGAACAGTTAGACAATTTTATGTTTATAATTATTTACAACAAGCATTTTATGTTGTTAATGCTAAGCTTGTTTCAAAGGGAAACGTTTCTCAAATTTGGGTGGAATTAAGCGACTTAAATGCCGGAACGGTAAACCAAAATGATATTAACTCAATGTATAATTCCTTGGAAATAAACACCCCTTCCGGATCACGAGATCCCAATCTTGGAATAATATCTTTAGTTAAACAATTATTCGGAGATCCGCCTGATAAAGACGGGGACGGAATAACGGATTTTCTTTTGGTAGATATTCATGATGCATCTGATACGAATATAACATCACCTCATGTTGCCGGATTTTTCAACTCATATGATCAAAGCAACGCAGAATTCAGTAATAAAAGAGATATATTATACATAGATACCTGGCCGACTCTTTACTATAACGGAAATCATACACCTTCTGCAGCAAACAAAACAATTGCTCATGAATTCCAACATTTGGTTCACTATAATTACGATAAAAATGAACTTACTTTTGTCAATGAAGGTTTATCTGAAAATGCTTCGGTTGTCTGCGGTTATCCGCTCCGCAGTACATCACTCTATTTCAAAAATACCAACATCCCACTTTTTAATTGGAATTCTGAAGTGAACGGTAAAGAGGTTCTTGCCGATTATTCAAGAGCCGCACTTTTTACACTATATTATATCGAACAATTAGGAGATAATTTTATAAAACAAATGGTTCAGGATACTCTTAATGGTATCAAATCATTTAATCATCTTTTTATGACAAATAATTATGCCTACAGATTTAATGAAGTATTCTACAATTTTGTATTAGCAAACTATCTCAACAATAAAAAATTTGGCAATGAGTTTTACTACAAATATAATATTACAGAAAAACCCAAGACTCTATTCAACTCCAAAGAAACCAACGGTACTGTTGACCGACAAACTCTTTACCCGTACGCAACCGATTATTTATCATATACATCAGGTGGTACAAATTTACAAGTCAATTTATATGCAAATTCCGATATACTTGGTTCTGCATTACTATTCGGAAGTGACACTTCAATGAATGTTTCCCTGCTATTAGACAGAAACGCTACTTACACTGGGTTCGGAACTACATATAAAACCATAGTGTTTCCTATTGCCAATACAAGCGAGAATGAGTTACCCTATATTTTCAAAACTACTGCTACCGATACCACAACGTTTTGGATAAAATTAAACGGTCCGGTAACTTCAAGTACAACTTACAATGCTGAAATTACCGCTTTAACCATAGATAAAAACAATGTGATTTTCGCCGGAGTTAAAAACGGAACACTCTGGAAATCAACCGACAACGGTGACAGTTGGACAAAAATATTTGAGAATCCCTTTGCTGGATTTGACTATGGAATATCATCCTTAGCTGTTGATTCTAATAATGTATTATATGTTGGTACGCAAGATAAATTTATATTCAAATCGACCGATAGCGGCAATTCATTCACTCACTTAGTTAATTATGATAATGACACTCTATGGAACATTACGAAAATTTTTTATAAAAAATCCAATAATACATTATTTGCCTTATCCGGTTCGCCCTATTACTCTTCAAGCGAATTATTTAAGTCAACAAATTCGGGTAACAACTGGAGTTTGGTAGTAGACACAGTAGGAATATATGATCTCTACTTAGCAGCAAATGGTAATTTGTACGCTGTTGGAAGTAATAATATCAGTTACTCTGCCGACAATGGCGCTCACTGGACAACTAAGATAAATAATGATCAAGTATCATATTTCACCGGAACTTGTTCAATATTCGATAAAAATACCAATTCAATAATTTTCGGTACCTGGAATAACGGAATAATGAAATATGACCTATCATTACAAAGATTTTCAAAAATAGGTATGGGTCTGGGATATTATGAACCGTTTTATAATTTATTGTATAAAGATTCTCAAGATAATTTCTATATAGCTCCTGCCGGTAGTGGAATATATAAAACTAAAAATGGTAACTACTGGGGAAATTTTAATTTTGGAGAATTGGATTCCAAAGATATTAATGTGATTGTAGAGGATAAGAACGGTATTCTCTACGTTGGTACAACTAATAACGGTGTTTACAGGGCAAGAGAATCAACCTTGACAAATGTTAACCCGGAAATTAATTTAGTAAATGAATTCCGTTTATTTAATAATTATCCCAATCCGTTTAATCCTAGTACACTTATAGAATTTGAAATTCCGCAGACCCTTCAAACGGAATTGGCAGTTTATAATATACTTGGTCAGAAGGTTTTAGAGCCTATAAACAAAGTGCTTACGCGCGGGAAGCATTTTGCACACATTAATATGAGCAACTTTGCGTCCGGTATTTATATAGCAAGGTTGAAAGCTGGAAGATTTACTAAATCAATAAAGATGTTATTGCTCAAATAGTACCCTTTAATTGGGGAATAATCAAATCCATAGATTTGAGACTTGAGCATAATTAAATACAAATTTGGGGCTTACTCAGAAGCTCCAAATAGTCATTCCGAGAACCCCGATGAAATCGGAAGATGGATGAATTATGTTGAATATTTTCAATATTTTTCCCTTAAAATCACCAAAGTTGCTTCTGTAATTCAAATATACTTGTAGAAATGAACTGACTATATTATTTCAAATTAAATATTGCCGTTCAAAATTCAAGTATTCTTCAAGTTGACCAATGTATCTATAATAGAGAATTTTAGAATTTCTTATCTGACTGGTTGGAAGACTTGCAAGTGTTGAAATAAATTCGTCCAATTCTTCATCGAAAGAGTTCACATCAAAAACTCGGTTAACCAAACCAAGGTCATGAACTTCAGAAGAATTCAATTCTCCGCCGAGAGTACAAAATTCAAATGACTTCGTCTGGGAAATATATTTCGGGAGGAAGAATGGTAAAGCACCGCTCGCTGACAAACCATAACGCGCATGTAAAAAGGAAAATTTTGTAGCAGAGGAAATCACTCTAAAATCTGCCGCAAGGGAAACACCTATAAATGGAGTGACAACTTCATCCTTGAAAGCAACTACAAAAAATTTAGTGAACAAAGTGATTCTTCGGATTAAATTACTCAACATATTTATTTCCAGTGCCCTGATTTCCCTGCTCTTAAATTTCTCAATAATCTTTCTTTCGTTGTATTTTAATTCTTCGCCGGATAATTCCGATAAAAATTCGGCATAAGATTTTTCTCCGATACTCCCCTCTTCATTTACCACAACAATTCCTTTTACATCTTTTGTTGCTTCAATTTTATCGAACCAAGGCAAAAAATCCTGAGTTCTCGCAATATTGGAAATATTTTTAAAAGCATTTCCCTTTAGGGTTACATAGGCAAAGTTGTTTTTAATTTCACTGGAAAAAGCTTCGCGGTTAAATTCAATTTCTGAATTATTTTTCATGCGACCTCCAATATTTTAAGAACAAGATAAGAAAAAATTTTCAAAAAAATAAACATAAACTTTCAACACTCATTGCCATTATTTCTGTCTTCACGTCATATCGACACTTTATGGTCATTCTGTCCTTATATGCGCTATTTTGACAACACCCTTTAAAAACACCCCTCATTCTTGTAACTCATTGTTTTATAATAAGTTACGGCTTCCACACAAATTGGCACAGAATTTTATAAGTAGAAAGCGTAATTTGTTAAACAAAATAAGGAGGTAGAAAATGACATTAGTAAGATTTGAACCCTTGAGAGAGTTTGAAAATTTTTCAAGCCAAATACAAAAATATTTCGATGAATTACCTTTTATGTTCTCCGGAAGAATTGATTCATTCACTCCCAAATTCGATATCTATGAAGATAAAGAATTCCTTTATGTGGATGCTGAAATTCCCGGAATGAATAAAGAAGAAATCAAATTGACTATTGAAGACAATATTCTGACTGTTGAAGGTGAAAAGAAAACATCAGAAGAATTGAAAGAGAAAAATTTCTACAGAAACGAAAGAATGTTCGGTTCTTTCAAGAGATCATTTACTTTACCCGTTGAAGTAGACAGCCAGAATGTTGAGGCAAAATACGAAAACGGTTTATTGAGAATTAAATTCCCAAAAGTTAATGCACAACCTAAAAACGAAAGAACAATTGAAGTACAATAAATTTTGGAGGAAGCTATGAACGAAGTAAAAGATGTACAAACCACTGAACAAAAAATAGAACAGAAAGTGAATTCGTGGGATGAAGCCCTCGAGAAAGAAGCTTGGATTTCTCCTATGATAAACATTCACGAGACTGAAGATGATTTCATTCTCGAAGCCTTTATGCCAGGCGTTACTAAGGAGAATCTTAAAATAAAATATGAAGACGGTGCAATCGTACTTATGGGACGCATAAATTACGATGAAATTATGAGTCGTAAATATGTCCTGAGAGAAATGGAAATCGGAAATTACTTTAGAAAATTGAACTTATCCGATTCAATAGATGAGAGTAAAATAGAAGCTCATTTCGAAAACGGAGTATTGAACTTACGTCTTCCAAAACATGATCGCGTAAAACCAAGAACAATTAACATTGCATAGTTTTGGAATGTTTAACTAACGGAGGAGGTTACTATGGCACTTGTAAAATGGAATCCGGCAAAAGAACTTTTGAATATGGAAAGAGAATTCAACAAATTATTCAATTCACTCAGCAGCAGATTCGGCTTTGGCGATAACGGCGAAGACGAATTCGACAATGCCGTATGGATGCCTCTGACCGATATAATTGAAGAAGACGATCAATACGTATTACATCTGGATTTACCCGGCGTAAATAAGAAAGATGTTAAAATTTCTTACTCTAATGGGCAATTGATTGTAAGCGGTGAGCGCAAACAGGAAAAAGAGAAGAAGAGCGCTACTTACCACCGTGTTGAACGCGCCTACGGTAAATATTATCGCTCTTTCAATCTTCCGGATAAAATAATGGAGGATAAGATTGAGGCTGAATTCAAAGACGGTTCATTAACAATTACAATTCCCAAAGCCGAAGAAGCCAGACCAAAAGAAATTGAGGTAAAAGTTAAATAACGGAGGAGATATCTCCTCCGTTTTTTCTATTATTATGGAGGTGTTATGATGTTCAAAGGATTTTATGAATTCGAAAATATTGAGAACCTCTTAAGAGATTTTACCCGTTTCAATTATTCCGATAGTTCGACGAAAGAAGTTAAAAATCCGGATGTTTGGATACCACTGGCAGATATATATGAAGATTCGAAAAGTTTTAAATTTAAAATTGACTTACCCGGCATCGAAAAAGAAAATGTAAAAGTAACTTTTACCGAAAATAAATTAAGAGTAATTGGAATCAGATTTCCGGAAAAGGAAGAAGAACATTGCGCTTATCATCATATTGAAAGACCATACGGTAAATTCATAAAGGAATTCGACATTCCCGAAAATGTACTTAAAGATGAAATAAACGCAAAATTCGATAAAGGTCAATTGATAATCACTTTACCTAAGAGCGAAGAAAGTTATAAGGATAATTCAATTGAAATAAAAATTAAGTGAGATAATATACGGTTAAATTGGAGGGAACTTTATTCCCCTTCTAAATTGTAAAAAAGAAGATTTTGAGATTTTTGATAAAAGGAGGAAATGATGAAAAGAAAGTTTCAAATACCCGGTTACGGTTTGTTGATAGTCGGAATAATAATCGGTGCTTTGGCTTTTTCTAATTGGAATTCCTCTACTGCACCGGTTATTTACGCAAACGAAAATAATTTTTCGGCTTTAATGGAATCGCAGGATACACCGATTAGAACTTTGAAGGATTTCAATAACGCAATTGTAAATATTGCCAAAGCTGTAAATCCGACTGTGGTTACTGTATTCATAGAAAAGAAATTGAAAGTAAGAGAAAATGCGTTCAATCCGTTTTTCGGTAGTCCTTTCGAAGGATTTTTTGATGACTTTTTCGGCAGAAGAGGAGTACCGAGAGAACCGAGAGAAAGAGAATATATACAGCAAGGAATGGGCTCCGGAGTTATCGTAAGTTCCGACGGCTACATTCTAACCAACAATCATGTTGTAAACGGAGCCGACGAAGTAAAAGTTCGACTGATGGATAAGAGAACTTTCACCGCAAAAATTATCGGTACTGATCCGAAGACCGATATTGCACTCATTAAAATAGATGCTGAAAACTTACCTAAAATTACTCTTGGCGACAGTGACAAATTGCAAGTTGGAGAAACAGTACTTGCAATCGGTTCCCCGTTAAGTGAAAACTTAGAACACACTGTTACAATGGGTATTGTAAGCGCTAAAGGTCGTTCGAATGTTGGACTGGCTGATTACGAGGATTTCATTCAAACAGATGCAGCAATCAATCCCGGTAATTCAGGCGGAGCTCTGATAAACTTGGATGGTAAATTAGTGGGAATCAACACAGCGATTGTGAGCAGAAGCGGTGGATTCCAGGGCATCGGATTCGCAGTTCCGATAAATATGGCTAAATCAGTGATGATTTCTCTTAAAGAACATGGAACCGTTACAAGAGGCTGGTTGGGCGCTTACATTCAAAATATAACTCCACAACTGGCTGAAGCAATGGATTTATCCGTTAATGAAGGAGCACTCATTTCTGATATTTTAAGCGACAGTCCCGCTGAAGATGCCGGTTTGGAAGCAGGCGACGTGGTAATAGAATTTAACGGCAAAAAGATTGAGAATTCATCCCAATTAAGAAATATGGTTGCTGCCACTCCGCCTCACACCGAAGTGGAACTTAAAATAATAAGAGACGGTGAAGAAAAGATATTAAAGGTTGAACTTGGTGAGCTTAAAAATGAAGAGGTATCTAAATCCGAGAATGAAAAATATTCAGACTTATTCGGATTTAGCGTAGCTCCTGTAAACGATAAAACAATCAAGCAGTTTAAGTTGAACGAAGATGCTGCAGGAGTTGTTGTAATTGAACTCGATAGAAGAAGTAACGCCGCGGAAGCGGGTTTAGCAACCGGAGACTTAATAATTGGATTGAATAATAAAAAGGTAAGAACATTGGACGACTTCAAAAAGATAGCCGATAAATTGCAAAAAGGAGATAATGTTTTCTTGAGAGTTCAGCGCGGAGAAAGAAGGTTCTTCGTTGCATTTACTCTTGAATAGTAGGAGGTAAATCGATATATGGAATTTAAGGATTATTATAAAGTGCTGGGTGTCGATAAGAACGCAACCCAAGACGAAATAAAAAAGGCTTACAGAAAGTTGGCTCTAAAATATCACCCGGACCGCAATCCGGGTGATAAAATAGCCGAGGAAAAATTTAAAGAAGTTACCGAGGCCAACGAAGTTTTAAGTGATCCCGAAAAAAGGAAGAAATACGACCAATTGGGAGCAAATTGGAAATATTATCAAAATAGCGGACAAAATCCCGGTTTCGATTTCTTCTCCAATTTTGGAAACGGAGGAGGCCAAACGTATCATTTTTCGGGAGATTTAGGCGATTTATTCGGCGAAATGGGAGGATTCTCCGATTTCTTTAAACAATTTTTCGGTGGTGGGTTCAATGGTAATTACGGAGGTTTCGGAAATTCTTCCCATTCTATAAGAAGAAAAGGTCAAGATTATCAATCTGAAATTGAAATTACTTTGGAAGAAGCAATCAATGGCTCCGAAAGATTCATCAATGTTAACGGTAAGAAGATTAAAATTAAAATTAATCCCGGTATAGAAAACGGACAAAAACTGCGTGTTAAAAATCAAGGAGGCCCCGGTGTAAACGGCGGCGAACCGGGTGATCTTTATCTCAAAATAAAAATTTTAGATCATCCGCAATTCGAAAGGAAAGGGAATGATTTATATTATTCATTGGATGTTGATATTTTTACTGCCACATTGGGCGGAACAAAATCGTTCAAGACTTTGGAAGGGAAACAGATTGCGGTGCGTATTCCGGAAGGATGCCAAAGCAATAAAGTGCTGAGGCTTAAAGGTCTTGGACTTCCCAATTCTTCCGGCACTCGCGGCGATCTGTTTGTGAAAATGAATTTCATTACTCCTAAGAATTTAACCAGCGAAGAGAAAGAACTACTAAAACAATTACGAGATAAACATTTTAACTAAGTATATTTGGTTTTTGAATTTTTGAAAATTGAAGATAACGGAGGATTAAATGGCTGAAAAGACAAGCACTAAACATTCTTACAAATTTAAGGCTGAGATTAAACAATTACTCGATATTTTAGTTCACTCTTTATATACGAGCAGGGAGATATTCTTAAGAGAGCTTATCTCCAACGCTTCGGATGCGCTGGATAAAATACGTTTTGAATCTAATAAGAACACTGATATTGCTGATAAAGATCTCCCACTCGAAATTCATGTTGATTTCGATGAGAAGAAAAATACAATTACTATTTCCGATACAGGTATCGGAATGACTAAAGATGAATTGGTAAAAAACATTGGAACGATTGCTAAAAGCGGTTCTGCGGAATTTCTTAAATCACTTGCCGAAAATAAAGAAGACGCAAATAATATCATCGGTAAATTCGGCGTTGGGTTCTATTCAGTTTTTATGGTGGCCAAGGAAGTTGTTATCAAAACAAAATCTTATAAACCGGAAGAACCCGCTATGCTTTGGCATTCCGACGGAACGGGCAGCTTTGAAATTGAAGAGTTGACCGAACCAAGAAAGAGAGGAACTACAATTGAAATTTATTTGAAAGATGATGCCAAAGAATTTGCAGATAAATACAGATTAGAAAGCATCATCAAAAAACACTCCAACTTCATCTACTTCCCTATTTTTGTTGGAAAGGATAAAGTAAACACAGTTTCCGCAATTTGGAGAGAACCGAAAACATCGATAAAAAAAGAACAATACGTCGAGTTCTATAAATTCCTTACCTACGATAACGAAGAACCGATGTTCATCATTCACAAATCTGTTGATGCCCCGATACAATTCAATGCACTGATGTTTATTCCTCAAAAGAGCGATGAATTCTTTTGGATGGACAGAGAAAATTATGGGTTGGATTTATATGTAAGAAGAGTATTGATTCAACATAAAAATAAAGACTTACTGCCCGAATATTTGAGCTTTGTTAAGGGTGTTGTGGATTCCGAAGATTTACCATTAAATATTTCCAGAGAAACATTGCAGGAGAATACAATCTTTAGCAAAATTGCTTCGAGCGTTACTAATCACGTACTTTCATTCCTGCAAGACAAAGCAAAAAATTCACCTGAAGAATATCAGAAGTTTTGGAAAGAGCATGGTAAAGTATTTAAGCTCGGTTATATGGATTTTGTTAATCTTGAAAAATATCAAGAACTCTTACGCTTTAATTCATCCGAATGCAAAGATAAAGAGGAAGTAACCTCGCTTGCAGATTATGTTGAAAGAATGAAAAAGGATCAGAAAGAAATATATTTTGCAGTAGGAAATAGCAGAGAAGCTATTGAGCTCGATCCGCATCTTGAAATTTTCAAAAAGAAAGGACTCGAGGTTCTTTATCTATTTGAACCGGTTGACGAAATTGTAGTAAACTCTGTTAGAAAATATAAAGATTACGATTTCGTGTCAGTTGATACAGTTGACTTGAAAAAACTCGAAAAAATGGAAGATACCGGTGAAGAAAAAGAAAAGATTGAAGAGTTATCCAAAGATGACAAAAAACACTTCTTCAGTCTCCTATCAAAAATGAAAAGCATCTTAGCCGGTAAAGTTGAAGACGTGAAAGAATCGAAGAGATTAACCGGCAGCGCATCGTGCCTTGTAAGCGCCGAAGACAGTATGTCTGCTTCAATGCACCGATTAATGAAATTAGCGAATAAAGATCTGGGTCCGCAGAAAAAAATTCTGGAAATAAATCCGGACCACAAAATGGTGCGAAACTTAATTGAAATATTCAAGAAAGATTCCAATGATGAATACATAATAAATGTAACAGAACAATTATATGAATCCGCACTACTTTTAGAAGGCGCTTTGGACGATCCGCATAACCTAGTGAAGAGAATCAATGAATTACTAGAAAAATCAAGTGAGTGGTATTTAAAGAATAAATAAACGCAATCAAAGCGGGGTTAGCGCCCCGCTTTTTTGTTTAATTCCTTTCCCTATTAATTCCCGCGAATATTTGATACAAATTGTGATAATCCTTATCTTCTTATTCGTATATTAAATAATCGGACAAAGACTAATTAGAAACAATTTTGGGCAGCATACTAAAACTTCGGCAAGCAGAGAGATAATTCTCTCTTCCCACAATCATAAATCAAATGAAAAGAGAAGACCATAACCATAAAACAATTGAAGATTATTATTGTTGGATTTAAAAATATAATTTGTTAACGGTAAAGTAAATCGACTGAAGAAATCTGCTACCTAAGAATTAGAGCACAATTACCTTCTATATAGAAACTTTCTCCCGGGGTAAATATTATTTTATATAAATGGTGCAACACTTGTTAAGAACACTAGCTGTTAAATTAAAATTCAGAATAAATTGGAGAATAATAAATGATAGAGAAAATGCAAGCAATGGGAGCAACCGGCAACGGTATTGAACTGCTCGAGATACCCAAACCAAAACCGAAGCGGGGTGAAGTGCGGGTTAAAGTGATCGCTTCAGCAGTTAATGCTGGAGAAGAGAAGGTAATCAATAAAGCAATCATCGGGCGTTTTCTGCACGCAATGACCACACCACTCGTACTTGGATGGGATTTCGCGGGTATCATCGATGCTCTTGGTGAAGATGTGACTGACCTCCAAGAGGGTACTGCTGTCTGGGGTCATCTAGCATACTCCCCTTCCCAAAAACAGGGTGCATTTGCCGAATATATCACGGTCCCGTGCGAGACTATCGCGGTTAAACCTGATGATGTTCCGTTCCAAGTAGCTGCAGCTGCCGCAACGGTTACGATGACAAGCCTGCAGTCGTTGCGAGATATCGGTAAGCTAGATAAAGGAGGTAATGCATTAATTATCGGTGCGGGTGGCGGTATCGGTGCGGTTTCAATAGGAATTGGAAAGCGCCTCGGTGGTCATGTCACAGGAGTGTGCAGTACTAAAGATATTGAACGTGTCAAAGCTCTCGGAGCCGATAGGGTAATCGACCGGAAAAAATCTGACCCTCTGAATAACGATTCGACCTATGATGTGGTTTTCGATACTCCGGCCGTACACTCATTCAGCAGTTGTGCAAAAGTGCTGCGAAAAGACGGAACCTACGTTACTACACTGCCGGATGCGTCCTTAATTACTGGGATGGTGCACGCACTGTTTACTAACAAACACTGCCACTTCGTTCAGGTCGCCTCAAAGCGAGCGGACCTCGAAATGATTGGCAAATGGCTTTGTGATGGGCTGGAAGTTCCGATAGACTCGCATCACGCTGTTGCCGACCTGCAGACTGCTCTCAAACGCCAGACTGATCGCGGACGGGTAGGCCGGGTAGTTGTCGATATTGCCGATGGATGGCCATCATAACGGAAGGACTGAAAACTGAATCCCACTAACGTGAAATCTTAATAGTGATTTTGAGGTTATTTCATCTATCCGATGTTAATACCCCTTACATTTGTTAGTGGGAGTCAATTTTCAAGTAGATTAGCCTCAAAATTTCCGGAATCAGATTCACCTATTCTGCTTTCAAAGAATTTTGTAGATTTAATCAGTTCCGATCGAGTTTATTCCTAATATTCTTCGCTCTTTTTCTGTTAGATGGAATTTCATATCTGCCTTTCAAAACGCACTTTCCCCTACCGGGAGTACACTTCAATAGGTTCAATTTACATTTCCCATCAATTATATGTGGACAATCGAAACTCATTAAAATCCAATTATTATTTTAAGAGAAGCATTTTCTTAGTATCCGTAAAACTTCCTGCAGTTAATTTATAAAAATATATTCCCGAAGTAAGATTTGCTGCATCAAAAAGAACTTCATAAGTTCCGGGCTCTTTCCTCTCATTTACGAGTGTTGCTACTTCACGACCAAGCACATCGTAAATTCTCAGAGTAACATTTGCAGGTGATGCAACATTTGTGTTCCCTACTGCAATGGAATATTTAATTTTCGTAGTAGGATTAAAGGGATTCGGGTAATTCTGGTACAAAAGATAATCTTTCGTGATAATATTTTCATCTGAAATGGACGTAATAATTGGAACATGAAATTCGGTAGTACCACCTAGCTCATTATACCGTTTTTTGAATTCTTGCATATACTGATTTGCTATCTTTATATCCGTTATAATCAAAGTATTCTCATCATTTTTACTATTTGCTGCTCTTGACCAATTATGTGAACCTGTTATGATAGTTGGAGAAGAACTGGGATATGAAGCATCAACCAACCCATATTTATGATGAAGGTTCCCCGATAAATTATAAGGGAATATTTCATTCGGAGCCAAGTTTAACAGGTTCTGATATTCTGAACCATTATCATTAGGATTTGATATTATACCTCTCAAATCTGTTGCTCCATTACTAAAACTAGTATAAATAGAATTGAATATCGGATCGCTTGTGAATGAATATACGGCAAAATACATAGATGTATCAGCAGTTGCCATTGTTGAGCTTATTCTTGATTCAGTTCCATCAGAAGGACTGAAGTATAACTGGACTTGGATACCGGAAATTGTAAAGTTGTGCTGTGTATTATCCGTTTTCATACTGCCGAATTTTGCCGCACTACTATTCGGTGTATCTGTATTACTACCCCACATTTCCTCAAATTCAGTAGTATAGGCTTTCGCCAAATCAGCATTATTTATTTCAATAACATTATTTTTCCAATCTAATTCAGTTGTAGTCCAATTCCAACTTCCCGTCCATACCCAATCATTTGATGGATTATTGTCCCTTGCATCAATTATCATAAATTTATTATGCATAATTCCGTCTAAATTACTTGGACGTTGACTCATAGGTATACCAGCATTAAGCAAAAGCTGAACTGCGCTTTGTATATTTCGGGCATCGTAAACAAATCTTACTTTTATTCCCCGGTTCTTTGCTGCAATAATTGCATTTGCAACATCATCAAGGTTAAAACTATATAGTGCTAAATCAATTGAATATGTTGCAGAATTAATTCTTTCTTTCACTTTTTGACTAAAATCGACATTCCCTATTGCTTCGTTTCCTGGAATAGCGACGGAATGATCGACACTAAAATTAAAATATACATATATTTTTCCAGTAGTTGTATCTCCAGAAAGAGTTGTAACCGAAAGTATGTCGCTTGTACTTGTTCCAGAAGCATTCGAAGTTTCAACCTGATAATAGTAACGAGTATTTTTCTGTAAATTATCGATAAGAACTGAATGTTGTGTAACCAACTCTGGAGAATATTTTTCACCCAATTCCAACTGTTCTGTTAATCCATATTTAACTCTTGTATCACCTTCATTCACTGTACTAAAATAAACGGTAAAAGACTCAGTTGTTATATCGGATGCTATTACCGGATTAATTATCATTGGTTCATTAGTTATTTCCAGATCCTCTATTGATCTTGGTAGAATCTGATAACCGCTATTATAGGGAGCTTGTGTATCAAATTGTCCAACAACACCAATTAAATTGAATTCTGATTGTGGTATTGAAGTACCAATGATTGAAGAGACACTGTTGTCTATTCTCATTTCCAAAGTACCGGTAGAGTCAGAAATCTGATAATTTTTATTCCCCTCGAACTGACCGCTCTCATTGATAGTAACACCTTCTACTTTTACAAGAAGAGCTTCATATTTCTCGAAACCATTCCAATCTTGATTAGCAATTTCATCGAGTGTAACAATGCGAGGAGTAATTACCTGTGAATGCCCCAATTTCGTAAAAGAAGTACCATCAGCTCTGAAATCAAGCTCTGTTAATCCATTATAATTAGTTACTGGAGCTGTTAATTGAACAGAATCTCCTATTTGCATAAAACTTGCGAAACCGCTACCGTAAATAGCAACACCAGCAGTAGAGTCTTGTATGTACGCTGGACCGGAGGATCCAAACTCATTCCCGGCAGTAATAATGCCTGTAATCGTTATAGTTTGATTTATCAAATTTGAAACGCCTTGAGAGTCATTTTGTCTAACATTAGATATTGGAATATTTTGAGAAAAGAGGTCTAAGCTTGTAAGTAGTAAAATAAGAATTAATAATTTTTTCATCTTTTTCCCTAATTATTATCAGTTGAAAGAATATACCTTAAGATTCTATCGTTGTTCGTATCAAGTACGTACAAAGTATTATCGAAATGAGCAACAGCGTGAGGGCTATCAAAAACATCCGGTCCACCAAAGGATTCCAATTCATCCCCAAAAGGATTAAATTTAAACACACTATCTTTCTCTGCATCGGCAATATATAGATTACCTTTTCTATCAATAGTACAACCTTCCGGTTTCCCGAATTTACCAAATTGCATTAAATCTGCATTAACATCAATTTTATTTACATACCCAGCAAATTCTTGAGATTCGATATAGGTAAGCCATTGTACTTTAAAACTTGCATCCGGTGCAATTAAAGTAACAACTATATCAAATGTGTTATCATTCATCGATGTGAGAGAACTAATTTGATTTGAAGAAAGCAATCCTGTCCCAAGCGGTTGAAAACCTGCAATCTTGTCAATATTGTTTATTGTATCGATTTTGGTGCCATCATTCAAATATTTTGTACTCGAATATAAAATAGCATTATCTGGGCTAATTAAATCATTCTTAGGACCTTTACGCGATACATAGAATTTATTATCGGCAAAAACACAAACACCAGTATAAACTCTATCGTTCCTACTAAAATCAAAAGAATTCTTGGGTAGTAATGTATCAACCTTCGCTTCATGGATGTTATGGCGAGCATCGTACAAGTTAATTCTGAAAACAGCGCTATAGGTTTCACCATTATGCTCCAGTTCGCCACAAACAATTAAATTCAGTTTAAAATCCTGAGCAAGAGCCACGGGATTCTTTACCATTTTTGTGCCTAATACTTTACCGGAAATATCCATCATTACAATCCTATCATTCTTTGTATCGGCAACATAAATAAACGGTTCTCTTCCAATTAAAATATCCTCAGGTTTATTAAATCCTGTCCAGGCAGGATTTAATTGAACATATACGGTATCTCCAGTAATATTACCAGGCTCGTTATCACTGTTTGGGAGAGTCCCCAAGTCCAATTTATCTGTACAAGCAACAAATCCCAGTCCAAAAGCAAAAACAATTAGTATAAAAATTTTAATTTTCATCATAGACCAAGTATTATTGAAAATCTGTGAACGGAACCCAATTTAGTGAAACTTGCAAATGCATAATCGACATTAACATCAGCGATAGCAAGAGGTAATTTAACACCTGCCCCCAATGAGATATTTTGTTCATCGAGATTGAATTTATAGCCTGAGCGAGCAAAAAATATTTCTTTCCACGAATATTCAAGGCCAATGGCAAAATTTTCACTATTATCGTTTGGGTGATTTAATTGAAGGGACGTCGTTATTCTGTGCATATCAGTCTGCAATGGTTCAAAAGCAAAACCAATTCTAAAGACAGTCGGTGGAGAAAATGTTTGCCACTCGGACTTCTTTCTCTTTCCCCAAAGAACAATTTCACCATCTGGAGCTAATTGGTTACCAAAATTAGTAACTGTAACAGCAAATCTAGTCGAACCCAATCCAGTCCAATAATAGGTTCCCAAATCAATCATCACACCGCGCATTTTGAGTATGTCAAGTGTCTCTTCGATATATCTAATAGTTCCGCCGAAGCTAAATTGACTTGTCATCTTTCTGGAATATGTAAAACCAATCGCGATATCCCCAAATGTAAAATATCTACCAGTTCCAAAAGGCATAAATTCTGTAGTTATTTCCATATCGTCCATATGAAGAGAAGTAAAAGAAATACCAACTACATCATTATCAGATAGATGATAAGAGGCAGCAACAAACTCATGTTGGATATCAACTACCCAGGAATTATGCGAAAAGAAAACTTCGTTTTGTGAAGTCTGAGCCAACCCTGCGGGATTCCAATAAGTAGAAGAGACATCATTAGCAATTGCGATAAAGGATTCGCCCATTGCCGTGGCTCTACCCCCAACTCCAATTTTAAGAAATTGTGCTGTTGAAATTCCAGCTCGCTGACCACCGAGAGTTGGGAAAAGTTGCGCTTTCATTTCAGACGCATTGAGCATAACCAATAAAATTAGGATTATTTTTTTCATATAACTAAAAATTCAAACTCATTCCAAATTTAATATTTCTTCTAGTTAAATACCTTGCAGGGTTAAACGGATAAGGAGAAATAGGCGCCTGCAAATCGGGGTATTTCGGATCATTCCAAGTAGTCGGAACGTCATCACCTTCTTCGTATGCCCGACCAGTAACTGGATTAATAATTGATGAATTCTTTGTATCAAGTAAATTATTAACTTCTACAAAGAAAGTAAGTTTCATTCCTGAAACCTGGAAATATTTTTCAAAATTCATATCGATCCAGAACCAGTCGTCTCCAATAGCCCCATAATAATTTTTTCTGTCATACTGATATTCCGGTCTGCCATCGGAAAGATAATCGCCCGTAAATATTGCCGGAGTATATCTTTTACCAGATTGGAAAAATATTCTTGTATATAAATTTATATCGTCTAGGATTCCTTTCCCAAAACCGAAAAGACCTTCACCACGAGGTACATAAAAATTTAAATTTGAGGCGACTGTAAAAGGTCTATCCCAAGGCATATATTCTTCTTTTATGGATTCATCCAAATCTCCCTGCAAAATCAATACACCCTGAGCAGCGGAAGAACTTTTTCCTGTAACTATTGAATAGGAAAAAGAGATATTACCCGTAAACCATTTACCTATTCGTTTCTTATATTCTATTTCCACTCCTCTCGAACGAGCATAATCCAAATTTGCATAAGTAATAAATGATTTAGATGAAAATCTTGGTGAAGATATTTTGGCTGTTCTTGTTCTAACATAATCAAATATGTCTTTATAATATGCAGTAATAGTCAAAACATCATCGTTAGTAATTTGTGTTTTCAATCCAAGTTCATAAGCAACTGTAGTTTCAGCATTCAAATTTGGATTACCAAAACGTTGGAATGACGACTGGGCATTTAGAGGAGAAAGTTTTGCATAAACAAATTGTGGTTTCGGCCATTTGCTAAAATGACCGTAAGAGAAAAATAGAATTTGATTATCGGTAACCGGATGCGAAATACCAAGACGCGGACTAAGTCTCGCTTTAAAATGCCGACCATTAAACCAACTAAAAGAGTCCCTGTAATATTGCTTCCGAATTTCATCAGGAATAGTAACAACTTCCGGATTGGAAACTGCATCGTCCACATATTTTCCGGGGAACCAATAATCCAGCCTAAGCCCTATATTAAGTATCATACCGCTGAATGTAATATTATCTTGAGCATAAAAAGCTCCTCGAGCGGGATAAACCTTATAAAAGTCGTTGTTCAAACCAAGTTCGCCTATCCAGGGTTTGTAAATATCCAATAGTTCCATCTCAGTAAAGGACATCTCAAACCCAGATTTGAATTTATTCTTTTCGTCAAAGAAACTAGTTATGTCTCCTTTAATAGATAATTCTTCAACATAGTGATCGTGCCAGCTATACGGATTACCTGTATCCCAAAAACCGTCTCCAGGTATAACGCCAATTGTATCTCCATATTCATTGTAATACTCAATGGGAAATGTTACAATGTCTTGAGGCTCAGAATATAACTTAGGAGCCAACCCATTAGCATCTGCTCTAAGAGCAGTAAAAAAATGTGAAACCTTTAACTCATAAAATGTTTTTGAATTTAGTGTATGCGTTAAACTAAAAGTATTAACAGTATTTGTATGTGTAAAAGTATTTGCATTATCTAAAATATTTTGGAAATTATACTGATAACCTGGACTCGGTTCAACATATTCAAGTCTGGTTTGCAACGATTGTGAATTTTGATTTATCCCGACTGATCTGTTAAATGAATAACGAATGGCAAAAGTCGGAGAATATTTATAAGTCATTTTTGCAAGCCAAAACCAGTTATTTTCATTTCGTGGTGCAAATTTTTTACCGCCAAATATAGATGAATACAATTGTTTAGCTGTTGCTTTCTTATACCCTTGAGTAATTCCATCCGTAAAACCTCCGTATAAACTACCGAAGAATGACAATGTTCCGGGAATTTTCACTCCTAATTGGGGCAATAAATAAGTGGTGATCGGTTCTGGCCCACTAAAATTAGCCTCTACAATATCAGTATTAAATACGTGAAAAGATTCTCTGTTACCAAAATTATCCCGTTTGTAAGAAAGATACCCTGAATATCTATCAGAACCTTCTCGAGTTCTCACATTAACTATACCGGACGTAGCTTGACCATATTCAGCATTAAATCCACCTGTAATCACTTCCAATTCTTGAATTGCATTAGAACTCAGATTAAGCCCGAACCCAGTACCTGCAAGTGGATCCTGAATTGAAACACCGTCAAGCAGAAAAGCGCTTTCGTAAGCTCTTCCACCACGAATATGAATAGCATTATCGGATTTAACAATACCGGCTTGCTGCGTTAATATATCGGTAACATTTTCTACTACTGCCAATTCAATTTCTTCTCTAGAGATCGTGGTTTTACTTTGTGTTTCTTCAACATCAACAAGTGGTTTATCACCTACAACAACCACATCCTGATCCATTGTTAAAACACTCTCTTCCATTTCTACATCTAGATGTAATGTTTTATTTGCAGAAATATTTATTCCTGTAAACTCAACCGTCTTAAAACCAATTAATGATATTTTGATGGTATAGGTACCCGGAGCAATATTTTTAATAACATAATTACCATCTATATCAGTGGCAGCGCCGTAATAGGTCCCTTTGATAATAATATTTACACTTGGTAAACCTTCTTTTGTGTTTTTATCTATAACTCTTCCCGTTATTTTACCTGTGTTTTGAGCAAACAAAGCTGTTGTAATAAGTAATATAAAAAGTATCTTCAGTTTCATGGGGTTAAACCAAAATCATCAAAAAATATCATTTCAAGTAAATCAGAAACACTGTTTTCAAATTTATTGCAAGCATGAAGCGGTAAACCAATAAAAAACAAATTCTTACTATTATCCATAAATGCAATATGTCCGTTTAATGCATTGCTAGTTAAATTGTAAATAGTAAATGAAGAATTTTCATTTGGATAAAATCCTCGGACATATGCAATTGTTGATGCAGTCTGTAGATTCGGATAATTTTTCTCAGGAGCGACGGAAAGAACACTTGCACCAGCAAAAAGAAAAGTAACCGAATTTCTGTCATAATTATCAATAGGAAGAAAACTTTGAAGTGTGGACAAACTATATTCAAATTTTGATGAAGAATCTGAAATAGACATTGAATAAGCAATCTTACCACCGGAATTTATATATTTCTGAGAAACCTGTGAAATTGCTTCAAGATTTGGCGTTCCATCAGAATACCAAAAAACATAATCAAATAATTTTAATGTCTGATATAGAGTAATACTTTCGAATGGCAATTTAGTATTTCTAAAATCAAATAAATTGAATTTACCAGCCATTACTCCACCTTGAATGGTACTAAAGATCTCTGTATAAAAATCATTTACTGCCTGATTTTCATTGTAATCATCCACAAGTAGCAAATTTCCATTAGGTTTTTCAACATACCAATTTCTACTTGTATCGGGTAAGGCAATAAATCTGGACTTTGCACCGGAAATATCTTCAGCTTGTATATAAATTCTGTTATTATCATTTAAAAGCAAATTAGGGAGTAAATCATCAGCTATTTTGTTCTCATCGCCATTAATCAGGACTTCCATTTTAGGTTCTGATTCTGAGTTCTTACTAAGTCTTAACGTTATAAGTCTAACAAAACCATTTAATGATATATATTCAGTTGTATCATTTAAGGCAATATTTATAACTGAAATTGATTCATCTCCATCCAAATCGGATGCGTTCCATCCAACAGTAATGACAGGTAAAGTTTTCTCTGGTAAAACACTTAATTCATTCCATTCAATTTCAGGAGGAGTATTCTTTATCGGATAGGACTGACTTGCAGGGTTAGGATCAACAAGACCAATATCATAAAAGGGTTCACCTTCTGTCCAAACACCATCTCCATTCAAATCGACAAATGGTTCAGGACCTACATTCTCATCACCGATTAATACAACTTGATCATAAATACCATTTCCTTGATCATCGGCGGCGGATACTATAAAAGTATAATTTGTATCCACCGTACCAATAGGCAAGGAAAATATTGAATCATTCTTTGTAGTAAAAGACCAACTACTATCTATTCCAATCCATTTAAAGTAATAGCCTGCAAGAAGTCCATCGGGATCATCTCCCCACCAATGAACCTTCAACCTACTTTTCTGCTGATTTAATTGAACACCGGGATCCGGATAGAGTGTAACAAAAGTATTAGGATATCTATTTTTTAACGGTGAATCAGTAATACTCTCACTACATGAATATAAAAATAGACCAACAGCTAATATTATATAAATAATCTTCTTCATATCACGATATTATTTTAGAAGCATCATTTTCTTAACCGAAAAATTATTACCGGCAGTTAATTTGTACAAATATACTCCGGATGATAATCGTGAAGCATCAAAATTAACTCGATGAATTCCAGCAGATTGAACAGCATTCACTAATTCAACAACTTTTTCACCAATTATGTTATAAATCTCCAATTTCACCAAAGTCTCTTTTGGAATTGAATACTCGATTATTGTACTAGGATTAAAAGGATTAGGATAATTCTGACTCAATCCAAAAATCTTTGGAATATATTCTTCATTTTTAGCTGAAGTTATATGACCTTCAAAATCATCATTTTTTCTAGGTACTAATTTGTAGTTTCCATGTGAATAGAATAATATTCCAGTTAATGAAGAGAATGTATCGTTTGTTCGAATCCTAATACCTGTACTGTCGAGCGAGGCATCCCAGAAATTATGATAATCGTGTGTGCCATCTTGTAATTCAACTCTGGTTCGAACACCGGAATTATCTGCAATATACATTTCTCCATAATTATGACCATTGCCAGTTCCATTTGGACCAGCATCTCCATCAGCATTTTCATCTACTACAGTTATATTTGAATACTTAATTAAAACACTCTCAAAGCTTTCGGCAGGGAGACTGCCACTTGCAGAGTTACTGATATCTGCAGTTGATAATTCATACGCTGCCGGTATATCTTCCGTACCCAACACAGTAATTGACGAGGGTGAATCCAATCCTTCAATTCTTGTTACACCATAACTTTCCCGCACTCTACCAGTAACCTGCACTTTTTCACCACGTGAGAGTTTTAATGCCTCGGTACCGAACAGCCAAATTCCACTCCAAGGACCACTTCCGTTTTGGATATACACTTTCGGTCCTATATTACCTCCGTCACCTTCAACATCACTTGTATCAGCTGTAACAACACCTGTTACAGTAACATCAAAATTGTTGTATGCACTATAACCTCCACCGAATGGACTATATTGAACATCTTGTATTGTTAAAGGTCGATTTAAAACAAAATAGAAATATAAATTTGTATTTGGATTGCCAGGATTTGTAGAAACATTGTTTTCATCATCTGTGGCTTTTATATAATAAGCAACCAACGCAGAGTCATTTTGAGCAGGAATGACAGCCGAATAAGTGGTGTCATCTATTGCAACCATAGTAAGTGAATCAAAAGGTGCATCATTAACTGAATACATAACTTTTACATCTGTAACAGAACCATCATTATCTCTACAGACAGTAGTTATTTTTACAGAGTCTCCGTATGAAACTTCCGCTAAATCTCTTCTTACATTAAATATAAATGGAGGGAATTTTCCAATTTTAACATCATTTCTGTAAGCAGGATTAAGGGTAATCCCTCTACCATCAGTTCTTGTTTCAATAAAGCCTCGAATGTACTCTAATTTTGTCCCATCAATTGGCGCTGGTCTCTGATAGAAATAGTCGGATTTTACACCGATAGAAAGTGTTGTTCCATTATCATTAATTACGCTAAAAGAACCGTTGGACTGCTTGCCAAATGTTGTAACATTTCTAATAATAACATAAACGCCTTCATATTTCTCAGCAAGAGGAATTTGCGTTCCGGTTCCAATTTGGTTCAAATCCTCTAAGGTCAATTCAACCGGAGCCGGACGCGGTTGGATGTTAACAACATTAGATTCATCAAAATTAATTACATTCAATTGTGTTGTTTTCTGTGAAGATGTAGAATATTCTTTAACATACCCGGTAACTTTAATTACATAGCCAGTATCTAACACATTAAATGGAGATGCTGCCGGATTTTGACGCAAAAGAATACCACCCCATTCGGGATCATTCGGATCTTGAAGATATAGACCACAAGCTCCGTTTCCCATATACATAATCACACTACTATCTGGGTTTGCACCCATATAAGGGGCAACCATTACTACCCCTTCAACCGTAACAGTATCTCCCTCATAAGGAGATGGTTGATCGCCATTTATTAACAAGGAATCCGGATCTTGATATTGAATATCTTTAATAGTTATAAAAGGATAAGATTTAGTTTCTTTCGTATTTGCTGATTGCGCTAAAAGATTTAATGAGGATATGATGGTAATTAATAAAAGTACCCATTTTTTCATTTCGAACCTCTTATTTTATTATCAAAAATTTTCCTGTGGAAATTTCTCCCGTTGTGTAATCTTTTACACTGAAAAGATAAAGTCCTGTTGCAATCGCCTGATCGTGATCAGTAACTAAATCCCAAGCATGTTCACCACCAGCAAATTGTTGTCTTCCTTCTTTTGAATAAGTTTGGAACCATCTATTCTGAGAAGCGTTGTAATTTTGATTATGCTCAAGCTTTGCAACTATATCGCCGGCAAGTGTATAAATGGTGATTTGGCAGTTAGCCGGGAGATTATAAAAATATATTTTCCTCAAACGCTCAGAATTACCATCCCAATAAGCCTCGCCATAATAAGGATTCGGATATACACCAATTTTGACCCCAGAAGAGGATTTTGCTGCTTTTGTACCTGGTACAATACGAAGAGAATTTGCAATCTTGCTCGATTCGAGGCTCTCCAATTTATTTACCGGATCACCTTTATCAAATGCAGTAACCGAAAATTCATACTGCCACCCATTCAGCAAATCATTAAAATCAAATTTATACCAATATTCGGTAGTATCATCATCAAATTTAACCGGTTCATCCAACTCAATTTGAGAAAATCCGGTATTATATCCAATACTATTACCAATACTATCGAACTGAGCGACCAAAATTAGATCTTCATTCAAATTAACCGAACCATCAAGATCGAATCCAGCATTTGTTCTATAAATTCGATAGCCTTCAAAATCCTTCACTCCAGAAATAGGATCAATCGAATTTTCAGAACTTCTATCCCAATATAATTGAACTCGTTGATTCTCAATCTGAATTCGGGTTTTCGGCGAACTCGGTGGTGCAGGGAGAATATATCTAGTGATTTTACCATCACCATCCAAATCTTCTCCTGGGTCCAATATTCCGTTACCGTTTCTATCTTCTCCATTATAAGCTCGTATTGCCCATCCGGCATTTCTGTATAAATTTTTCTTCTGCTCTTCAGTATCATATTGAGGTAAATCATTACCATATTTTTTTGCCGCAACAATAGCAAATACTATATTCAAAGAATCTTCCGGAGCTAAACTCAGAAAAGGACCTGCTGAAATCATAGTTGAGCGGTTAGAAGGCGTTTTCAAAGCTTGCGGATTAATCCCATATCCATATCTGTTTGTTCCTCCGAAATAGCCTTCCAATTTTTTATATCTATCAACATCATTCTGTGGTTGGAAAAAATTTGGGTTAGTGGTATTGCGATACTGCCAGCAGGTGTAATTGACACTATCAAAAGGAAGTGATGCACCTAGAAGTTGTATCCCAATGTAACTATCAGTAAATCCAACATCACCTGTAGCATCAAATTCATACGCTAATTTCAATGAATCATTGAAGCCGTTACCTCCTTTATTGAAAAAATTCGTTCCTATTCGAGGAGAAGTAATTGTCGTGTTTCTTACTACGGCATCAGTCCACAAGCCTACATAAACACTATCAAGGTATTTGTCACTAACATTCTTTATCCAATAATTCATTATTACGAAGAAATCTGCAAAAGGATAATTCCAAGCATAGCTTTCTTGATGAACAGCAATACCAAGGGGTTTGTGTCCTTCAATGATTTCACCATTTAGGGTTTTTATTGAGGTGTCTGCATAATCCATAATAAAATCTTGATGTGAGACTGCATCGGGACGATAAAACGTAGATTCCAAAAGAGAACTTTTTTCAACTATAAACTCCCCTTTTTTATTGGTAAACTCAACTCCACTTTCACCAATTACTGGGTCAGTTGTTGCCGTAGTAACAAAAGGACCTACTTTATTATCTCCGACAGCGTTATCAGCTTTGTAACCACCAATCCATAATCCACCATCATAAATGTGTTCAATACTGCTACCAATCGGGAATTCACAATTAGGCTGCTCGGGCCATAACCTGAAAGCATGTCCGTATACACCGAAATTAGTAACCGTTAATCCAATATTCCCTACGTTTGTATATTTCGAATTATCATCGTCACTTATTTTGGGAATAGACTTTTGGAAACTCTGAGCCGATATGAGAGAAGAAATTAATAAGACGGTATAAATAATAATGACTTGTTTTCGCATGAACATATTTCAATATTTTGAGCCTATTAAAATAGTATTTTGAGATTAAAATTGAAATAAATTTAACGGATTTTAAAAAAAGAAATTAAAAGGAAAAGGAGGCAGAAAATTTCTGCCTCCGATAATCTATTTTACTTCCCAAGTATTTCCCGAGAATAAAAGTCTTTCAAGATCTCCTTTGCCTTTCTTTTCTTGAACCTCTTGAATTTGCCTCTCAACTTCTTCATCGTAACTGGGTTTTTGTACACATCTGAAAATACCAATAGGAGTTGGTAATCCCGGATGATCATTCAAGTGTGCAAGAATAAATGCTCTTATAGGATTTTCATCATAAATATCATGAATCCAGAGATCCTCTTCTTTTACATCTTCATCGTTTAAATCAACAACGCGAGGTGTAAAATTATCGAGCACAACAGCTTTATCCTTATTCTTACCGAAGATAAGGGGTTTACCGTGTTCGAGAACTACAACATTGTCTTCCTTAACATCCTTTTCAGTTAAAGGACTATAAGCGCCGTCATTAAATATATTGCAATTCTGGAATACTTCGAGAAAAGAAATACCCTTATGTGCAGCAGCTGCTTTAATCATCTGCTGTAAATGCTTCGGTTCTCTATCGATGGAGCGAGCGACAAAAGTAGCTTCAGCTCCCAAAGCCATAGAGATCGGATTAAAAGGATAGTCCACACTTCCGAATGGAGAACTTTTAGTTACTTTCCCCTTTTCTGAAGTTGGAGAGTATTGACCTTTAGTTAAACCGTAAATTCTATTATTAAATAAGATCAAATTCAAATCAACATTTTTACGGCAAGCATGAATAAAATGATTACCGCCGATTGATAGTAAGTCACCATCACCGGTAGCTACCCAAACGGATAATTCCGGATGAGCTACTTTCAATCCTGTTGCAATTGCAGGAGCTCTACCATGAATTGTATGAAATCCGTATGTTCCCATATAATAAGGGAAACGACTGGAACAACCAATACCGGAAATCCAAGCAATGTTTTCTTTCTTAACACCAATTTCAGGGAAAGATCTTTGAACTTGCGCCAAAATAGAATAATCACCACAACCGGGGCACCATCTTACATCTTGATCCGATGCAAAATCCTTTGCTTTATACTTTATTTCTTTTACATCTATATTATTTTGAGCCATTTCCGCCTCCGAGTAATTCAATTATTTTATTTTTAATATCGTACGACTTGAGGGGTAACCCGCGAACAACATTAAATTGAATAACATCAATAAGATATTTACTTCTTATCAATTTAGCTAATTGTCCGAGGTTTATTTCGGGCACCATAACTTTTTCGAATCTGGATAATACTTCGCCAAGATTTTTCGGGAAAGGATTCAAATAATGCAAATGTGCCTGAGAAACATTGTATCCTTCCATTCTGGCTTTAACAACGGCTTCTTTTATCGAACCGTAGGTACCACCCCATCCGAGAATGAGTAATTTGCCGCTTTCATCTCCTTCAACTTCAAGTTCAGGAATATCGTCGGCAACTCTTTGTACTTTTTCTTCTCTAAGATGAACCATATGATTGTGGTTATCCGGATCATAAGAAACATTTCCTGTAATATCTTGTTTCTCCAATCCACCTATTCTGTGCTCTAAGCCTGGAGTACCGGGTTTAACCCAAGGACGAGCTAAATAATCGTTTCTTAAATACGGCTGGAATCCTTCCGGATCAGTTCTAAATTCAACTTCTATTTTTGGCAATTCAGATTCACGCGGAATTCTCCACGGTTCCGAACCGTTTGCTATATAACCGTCGGTTAACAAAATAACCGGAGTCATAAATTTAACTGCAATTCTAGAAGCTTCTATCGCCATATGGAAACAATTACTTGGAGTTGAAGCAGCAAGAACAACCAGAGGAGATTCTCCGTGACGACCATAGATAGCTTGCAATAAATCAGCTTGCTCGGTTTTAGTAGGAAGACCTGTAGAAGGACCACCTCTCTGAACGTTAACAATAACAAGCGGTAATTCAGTCATCACAGCCAAACCAACTGCTTCGGTTTTAAGAGCCAACCCCGGACCGCTAGTGGTTGTTATTGCCAAAGAACCGCCGTAAGCCGCACCAATTGCGGAAGATATGCCGGCAATTTCATCTTCTGCTTGAAATGTTTTAACACCGAAATCTTTATATTTACTCAAGAAATGAAGTATGTCGGAAGCAGGTGTAATAGGATAAGATCCTAAGAATAAGGGTAATCCACTTAACTGCGATGCAGCAATAAATCCTAAACCAGTAGCTTCGTTACCGGAAATATTTCTGTAAGTTCCGGGTTTAAGTTTTGCGGCTTTAACTTGATATCTTGCTGTAAATAATTCAGTTGTTTCGCCAAAATAATAACCAGCTTTAAGAGCCTTTTTATTAGCTTCAATTAATTCCGGTCTCTTTGCAAATTTCCTTTCCAGCCATTGAATGGTTGAGTCCAAGGGTCTATTATATAACCAATACATCATTCCGAGAGCAAAAAGATTTTTACTTCTCTGAACTTCTTTGGGGGATAAACCGGAATCTTTAAGGGCATTAATAGTTAACGATGTTATCGGAACACTAATAACTTTATGACCATCTAAAGTATTATCATTCCTCGGATCGTTTTCGAACCCGGCCATTTTTAAATTTTTCGGTTCAAATGTATCTTCATTAAGAATAATTAACGCATCAGGTTTTACCTCAGGTAAATTCTTCTTCAACGCAGCAGGATTCATAGCAACCAATACATCTGCTCTGTCTCCGGGCGTAAATACATCCGATGAACCAAAATGCAATTGGAAACCACTCACACCATAAATGGTTCCGGCGGGAGCGCGAATTTCTGCCGGATAATCGGGTAAAGTAGCCAAATCATTACCAAATAATGCGGTGGTATCACTAAATTGTGTCCCGGTCAATTGCATTCCATCACCGGAATCACCAGCGAACCTAACCGTTACCTCGGTTAGTTCCTGTACTTCCTTTTCCTTTGCCATTTTATACTCTCACTACCTATTATTTTATTGTACAATTATTTTTTTATTATATTAGTTAAACTTATATAAGCTAACAGAATTTAGCAATATATTTTATGGTCTAAAATCACTCTGTGCTCTTTATCAACTCCAAAAATTCATCTGCATTAACAAAACCTGTAAGTCTTTCCACTTCTTCCCCGGAAGAATTATATAATATTATCGTTGGCATTCCCAAAATATTGAATTTTTTCCGGATCTTCTCCGTTTCTTCAGACATAGTTTTAGTCATGTCAATTTTATATGCATCAAAATCTTTTAATTTTTCAATAACCCGGGGATCACTAAAAGTAAATTTGTCCAATTCTTTACAAGGGATACACCAGTCGGCATAAAAATCCATTATTATTTTATGCCCGCTGTTTAGAGAAGCCTCATATTTTTCTACTGTGAACTTTTCCCAATCAGGCTCCAACTGTTCTTCCGGTATTAGCATCCAAATGGAAAGAGCTAAAACGGCTACCGACAAGACAACCTTAAATATATAGAACGCCTTTATGTGGTTTGCCATTTTATCTATAAACAATAAATAGAGTGCTGCAATAATACCGAATGAGGGTAATAGATAAACATTTATTGATTTAGACAGAAGCGGCTGTAAAAAGTAAATTGCTGCAGCAAGTAAAAGCCACCCAAATATATGTTTAACTCCTTCCATCCAATCGCCGGCTTTAGGAAGACTCTTAATCTTACCTGAAAAAATTGCGAGGAATAAATATGGGGTTCCCAAACCAACAGCAAGGAAGAAAAACATTAAGAAACCGTAAAGCGGATCGCCTTTAGCGGCTACGTATGTAATTAAACCGATAACAAAAGGTCCGATACAGGGTGCAGCAACAATTCCCATTGTGAGCCCCATAAAGAAAGCACCGAATGCACCCGTTTTAGCACCACCGGCTTTCATCACCCAGGAATCGGGTAATTTAAATTCATAGACGCCAAATTGACTCAATGATAAAGCAATGAATATCAATACAATTAACAAAATTACAATTGGGTTCTGCAGCAATGTGCCGAACACGGCTCCGGTAAGGGATGTAACAACACCAACAATCGAGTAAGTTAATGCCATGCCGAGAACATATAATACACCCAGCATAAACAGCCTCTTCGTACTCCCTTCGCTCTGTCCGCCAAAATAACCAATTGTAATTGGGATAAGAGGATAAACACAGGGTGTAAGGTTAAGTGCTAATCCGCCTAAAAATACGAAGATCAGACCGAACAATAATCCGTTGCTTTCGAGTGTATCGGCTATTGCACCGTTACCGTCTAATTTCTGCTGGCTATAATCTAATTGCAATGAAGAGAAAACTTCACTGTTAATTTCTTTTATTTGTTGAGAATTATCTACTATTGACAGTTTTAGTGTATCATAAACTTCGTTTGGAGGTAAACAGGATGAATTATTACAAGCTTGATACGATAATTTTAATACTATATTATAATCTCCCGTTTTGATCGTATCAGGTACTTCAATAATACCTCCAATAATAATATCCCCTTCGAAAACAGAAACGGGCACATCGGAAAAATCGAAATTCAACTCTTCCGATTGAGGATAAACCACTTTACTGAGAACAAAAGGTTTTTCTATTGAAAGTTCAGATGCGATTAGATAATCTTCATTAGGTTTATTGGAATTGATGTGCCAACCTTCTTTAACCTTTACTTTAACAGCAACTTTAACTTGACTTGAAGGATAAACGGCACTGAAAGATAAATAAGATTCTGTAGTTATTAAATCCTTCGGTCCACCAAATTGCGCAAACACCGAAGAAGCAAATAGCAAAAAGCTTAACACTATCAATGATTTAATTTTCATAATTACCTCAATAAATTCTCCGCCATTTCTGGACTATTGGATATCTTCTTCCGTAACCAAAAGCTTTTCTCGAAACTCGCAATACAGGCGCTGCTTGTTTACGTTTAAATTCGTTTGCGTCAACCATTCTTAAAATTCTTCTTACAGTATCAGGTTCACCCAATTCTTCAACTATTTCATTAAATTCTTTATACTCTTCAAGATAGAGCATAAGAATCTTATCTAAAAATTCATACGGCGGAAGAGTATCTTGATCGGTTTGATTTGGTCTCAATTCAGCCGAAGGGGCTTTCACAATAATCTCATTAGGAATTATTTCCCTATCCCTGTTAATATATTTTGCTAATTTGTAAACCTGCGTTTTATAAACATCAGCAATTACGCTCAAGGCCCCGTTCATATCGCCATAAAGAGTTGCGTAACCGCAAGCCATTTCCGATTTATTACCCGTAGAACAGAGCAGGTAATTGAATTTATTCGAAATAGCCATCAAATATAATCCGCGAATACGCGATTGAATATTTTCCTCGGCAACATTTGGAGGAAGGTTATCAAATAGAGGTTTTAACTGCTTTAGAATTTCATCAAAAACCGGTTGGATAGGAATAATGTTGTGAGATATCCCTAAATTTTCCACCAACTTTAATGAATCGTCAATACTGCCTTTACTTGAATATTGAGAAGGCATAAGCACAACGTGAACGTTTTCTTTACCGAATGCTTGAACTGCTATATAAGTAACTAACGCCGAATCAATTCCGCCGCTAAGTCCGACCAAAGCCTTTTTGAATCCAGTTTTCTGGGCGTAATCCCTCAACCCTAAAATTAAACCGGATAAAACCTCTTCCTCAAAACTGCCTTCAATTTCATTAACGGGACTATATTTAATATTAGTATCAAAAATAAAGAAGTCCTCTTCATACTTTTTACCGAGCCGAACCAAGTTCCCATCCGAATCGAAACACATACTCGCGCCATCAAAAATCAAATCTGTTTGAGCGCCCACACAGCATACATAGGCTAAAGGTAATTTGTCGTTCTTTGTAAGTGTGGAAAGCATATCATAGCGTTCAACTCTTCTTCCGAAAGCATAAGGACTTGCTGAAATATTCAAGAGAAGAGTAGCACCTTTATCAATCAATTTACGAACCGGGTCAGTATGATACCTGCGTTTTTTCCAATAGTCATCATCGTTCCAAATATCTTCGCAAATTGATATGCCTAATCTTTCCCCCTTAAATTCATGAATATACACTTCTTTAGCCGGCTCAAAATAACGTACTTCATCGAAAACATCATAGTTTGGCAATAATGTCTTCTTTTGGATGAACTGAATTTTCCCATCATAGCAGAGGAGCGCAGAATTATAGATACCGGTTCCAACCGAGTCATATTCTTCCGTAATAGAACCAAACAAGAGACCCACTTCACCGGTATGACTGGCTATCTCTTCACTCATTTTTGAAAGAGTTAACCTGAATTCTTTCTTTTCAATTAAATCCAGAGGTGGGTATCCGCATAGAGCTAGTTCTGGAAAGATTACTAATTCTGCCCCTTCTTCTACAGAGCGATGGTAACCATCTAGTATTTTATTTCTATTGCCTTCAACATCCCCAATAGTGGGATTTATTTGGCAAAGTGCAATTTTCATTTAATGTATGAAACAATTATATTTTTTTAAGTCGTCAAAAATATCGAAATTATAATTCTTAGCAAATAAAATTCTAAAATTATTCGCAGTTAGTTAATTACCCGACATCACTATCGAACAATTTTAAAATAGTTTCGTCTATTATATCAGATTAACGGAGGATATTGACATGAAAAAAGTATTCAGAAGCAGACGTGACAAAGTGCTTGGAGGGGTATGCGGCGGCTTGGGTATTTATTTTGATATTGATCCTGTATTAATAAGAATTATTTTTGTATTAAGTGGATTATTTCACGGTTTTGGCGTAATAGCCTATATAATTCTTTGGATCATTATTCCTGACGAACCTCTTGTTTTCCCCGGATTTAATACTGCAGATCAAACCGATACAGAGAATAGTAGCGGTTCTCCGGAAAATACAGCACCAAGTCAGAATCCAATTCCGCATTCAAGCGACAGCGGAAGAATGGTTGCAGGAATATTTTTAATAATATTAGGATTATTATTTTTATCGCATAGATTTTTTTATTTCTTTCACATTCGAGATATTCTTCCTTTCGGTTTACTACTGCTTGGGATTATTCTATTAGTAAATTCATTCAGAAGGTGACAAAATGAAAACGAATCAACTGTTCTGGGGCTTTTTCTTTATTTCCCTCGGTTTTCTTTCTCTATCGACAAAATATGATTGGTTAGTTATTAATTTTGAAATGGTTAGAGATCTTTGGCCTGTATTATTTATTATCGGCGGTCTTTTAGTAATTGTGAAAGATACCAAATTGCGCCCGTTTCTCAGTATTATCATGGGAATTATTATTGCATCTATTCTTTTTTCTTTTAGTTACGGTATATTCAACGATGACGATAGTTGGGAAGACGAGTTTAATACATTCGATTCGGATATCTCCTCATTATTCGACGAAGAATATGAATCGGCTAAATTAACAATTAACGGCGGAGTGGGAGAATTCTCCATCAACGGTTCAACAGATGAATTATACGAAGCCGTTCCTACAGGTATTTTTAAAGAATATGAAGTTCAAGTGGATGATAATGGAAACAGCGTTGAAGTAACTTTCGATTTGGAAGATGAAATTGATATATTCAACGACAAACCGCATAATAAATTATCATTAAAACTAAATGAAAGCCCGGTGTGGGAATTGGAATTAAATTTAGGTGCAGCAGCATCCGATTTTGATTTGCGGAATTTCAAAGTAAAAAAGATAAAGCTTGCCACAGGTGCAACAAAAACCAAAATTAAATTGGGCGACCGATTAAATAGAACGGATATTATTATCGATATGGGAGCTGCGGCTGTTCAATTATTTATTCCAGAAAAAGCAGGCTGCAGAGTAATTTCCTCAACTTTTCTAATTACCAAGGAATTACCGGGATTCATAAAAAAGAGTGACGGCAATTTTGAAACAAAAAATTTCGATGAAGCAACACAAAAAATTTTCGTCAATTTAAGAGGCGGATTGGCAAACTTCCAAGTGAAAACTTATTGATGTAATTTTTCATTAAACTCAAAAGGGAAATGCCGAACAGTGTTAGTAACTTTTGGGTTTATTCCACCCTATTCGGATCCCAAAAATATCTATCCAACAACACGTTTCCGTTTTCATCAAATTCTATTCCTTCCGCTTCCAACAGTTCGCGCATTAAATCCGGATCGCCAAAATGAATTCTACCCGTTAATGCACCGAAACGATTAACAACCCTATGGCAAGGCAGGTTCGATTCTTTTGCTGAATTCAAAGCCCACCCTACGGTTCTTGCCGACGAACGAAGTCCGCATTTTTCAGCAATAGCGCCGTAAGTCGTTACTTTTCCGTATGGTATTTTTGCAACAACTTCATATACCTTATCAAAAAAATCGGAATTGTTTTTCATATAGAGTTTAATCAGCTACCGTTTATTTCAACATAATTTATTCAGGAAAACTTAACATTAATAATTGCAAATAGTGAATAAATTCCCGTTGAAAGTTGCCTAATTTTTTGAAGAAGGGCAAATGGATTATGAAAGCTTATGTTGAGAAATTCCGATCCGGTTTTGATAAAATAAACAGGATGTCATATTGAGCCCCGATGAGTTAGGGGGAGCTATTTAATTTATATCTTATTACACAAAATCTTTTATTTTTGAACCCATCCCCCTTATTCCCCCTTCCCTTCTTGAAGGGAAGGGGGAGTTACGAATTTTAAGATAGTGCAATAATTTACAAGGGGGATGGGTTGGGAAAATTAAAGTATAATTTAATGCTTCAAATTACAACAGTACTATTTTTGAATTTCCCTTTTCACAAATAACTTTCCAGCAGCGCATATCCCTCTCCCAACTGCTTCGGGATAAGTCGGGATAATAAATACTATGTGTTATGTTGAGCAAAAAAAAGAGTCATATTGAGCCTCAACAAATGAAGGGGGAACTATCCAATTTGCAAGTTATTTAACCAAACATTTTACTTGAACCCATCCCCCTTATTCCCCCTTCCCTTCTTGAAGGGAAGGGGGAGTTACAAATTTTAGGATGGTTTAATAATTTACAAGGGGGATGGGTTGATAAAATTTAAGTATAATTTAATGTTTCAAATTACAACAATACTATTTTTGAATTCCCCTTTTCACAAATAACTTTCAAGCAGCACATATCCCTCCTTCAACTGTTTCGGGGTAAGTCGGGGTAATAAATACTATGTGTTATGTTGAGGAAAAAAAAAGTCATTTTGATTCCCAACAAATGAAGAGGGAACTATCCAATTTGCAAGTTATATAACCAAACATTTTACTTGAACCCATCCCCCTTTTTCCCCCTTCCCTTCTTGAAGGGAAGGGGGAGTTACGAATTTTAAGAAGTCATAATATTTTACAAGGGGGATGGGTTGGGAAAACAAAAGCATAATTTAATGCTTAAAATTACAACAGTATTTTTATCGAATTCCCCTTTTCACAAATAACTTTCCAGTAACGCATATCCCTCCCCCATACCATCAGAATGACAGGGAAGAAACACATTTTTAGTCATCATTAATTTTGTGAATACTGGAGCAAAAACTCTTTGATAAATTCGTCTATTTCGCCATCCATTACTTTCTGAACATCCGACGTTTCGTAATTTGTGCGATGGTCTTTAACCATATTATAAGGATGAAATACATAAGAACGGATTTGACTTCCCCATTCAATTTTCATTTTATTCTTTTCTATTTCATCCATTTCGGCTTCCTGCTTTTTCAATTCCTCTTGATAAAGTTTTGCCTTTAAGAGTTTAAGAGCATTCGTTTTATTTTGCAATTGAGAACGCTCACTTTGGCAGGCGGCTACAATTCCGGTAGGAATATGAGTAATCCTAACTGCGGTCTCCACCTTATTTACATTTTGACCGCCCTTACCGCCCGAACGGAAAGTGTCTATTTTCAAATCCGCCGGGTTAATATCAATTTCAATGGAATCATCAACTTCAGGCATAACAAAAACCGATGCAAAAGAAGTATGTCGCCTTTTATTACTATCGAAAGGAGAAATTCTAACTAAACGATGCACACCAATTTCAGCTTTCAAATAACCGTACGCAAAATCGCCCGTTACTTCGAGAGTAGCGCTTTTTATTCCGGCACCGTCGCCTTCTAATCTATCGAGGAGCACCATTTTAAATCCGTTTCGCTCTCCCCATCGCAAGTACATACGCATCAACATTTCCGCCCAATCCTGAGCCTCAGTTCCGCCGGCGCCGGAGTGGATGGTTAAAATGCAGTTCCTCACATCATCCTTTCCGGAAAGCATACTTTTAAACTCCGCCTTATCGAATTCGGCATTGAGTTTATTCAATTCCTTTTCTATATCTGCGCCGTATACTTCATCATCTTCAAGCTCAGCTATTTCGATGAATTCTTCCAATTCTTCAACAGATTTTTTCAGACTTTCGTATTGGTCGATCCATCCCTGCAATAATTTTATTTTTTGCAGAACCGCTTGGGCGTTCTTTTGATCATTCCAAAAATCGGGTGACTCCGATTCGGTTTTTAACTTTTGTATCTCTTCCTCTTTCTGAGCTAATTTAAAGATAACCTCGTAGATTAAGTATTTTTTCCTTTAATTCAGCTAAAGACTTTTTATAATCATCAAACATTTTTTCCTCATTAATAAAATTTTGAACGGCAAAAATAGAAAAACTTAATCATCAATTTCCAATTCCATTTTCAATAAAGCGGCAGCCAGAGTCTTACCCTGTGCGTCATGCTTAAGCGAAACAGTACCACCGCCACCGAGAGTATTATGTAAAATAAAATTCAATGCTCGTATATTGGGCAATTCATATCTGTCAACTTCGCCTAAGCAAATTCCTTCGAAATGCTTTTTAACCCGTTCTGCCGTTAAGTATTTTTCAATTATACGGTAACCGTTATCATCATAAGCTATAATTCCCACGTTTGCGGCATCGCCTTTATCGCCGCTTCTACCGTGAGCAATATCAATTAGTTTAATCTTCATTTATAACTCCAATATTTCTACTTTCGGTTCCACTAATTTTTTAGGTATTAAAGCAGGCCAATAGGCAACAACTTCGCTTGGTTTAGGCGCACCGCCCGCAAAGCCCGTAACGCTCGGCGGTCCGGTTAATATTAACGGCGCTATCTCTCTTCCGAATCTTTTAACAGAATTAAAATCGTGTGAACGCACCGCAATTCTGAGCATAATTTCATTTATATCATTTTCATCCAATTCTTTTGCAAGCGGACCGTGACAAGAATTAAAGCCAACAAATTCAGTTCTCACTTCATCAAATTTCAAACCGAGCGAGTCTAACCTCTTTCTTAAAATTTGATCTGCAGCCTTAGCTTTCGTAAGAGCCGAAGGCCAGGAATAGGTTAAAGTTCCTACGGCAGAATAACCATCGGAATAAGCACAAGAAACTTTGTAAAATTCAGTTGCCTTGTTCCCTTTAATATTATAAACTTTTACGCGGTTCTCCCCTACTTGCTCCAATTTTATTGACGTAAAATCCGCAACGCAATCGGGAGTAATATATTCCTTCGGATCGCCAATTTCATAAACCAACTGTTCCGAAATAGTTTCAACGGAAACTTTGCCTCCGAGTGTTTCGTGTTTAGTAATAATAAATTCACCGTTCGGATATGCCTCACAAATCGGAAAACCAATATTAGCCATATCGGGAATTTCCTCCCAATTACCCAGAAAGTTCCCGCCGGTTGCTTGTGCTCCGCACTCAAGAATATGACCGGCAACGGTTCCGGCAGACATTAAATCGAACTGATCCCTTTTCCATCCGAATTCATAAATCATCGGAGCAAGAGTTAAACCGGTATCAGTAGTTCGTCCGGTAATTACAACATCAGCTCCTTTTTCCAATGCTTCTACAATGGGGAAAGCGCCGAAATAAACATTTGCACTTAAGAGGTCATCCTTTATGGGAATAATAGATTCACCGGTTTCCATATTGTTCAATTCACAACCAGCTTCAATAATTTCATCTATTCTGTCTTTGATGTTATCACCTAAGACAACAGCAAGTTTTAAATCCTTAATTCCCTTTTCTCTTGCTACTTCAAGAACCGCATTGGCGCAAGAAACCGGATTCACTCCGCCACCGTTTGTAATTACCTTAATTCCTTTTTCTTTGCAGATCGGAAGTATTCTTTCCATTAAAGGCGGAATATCCCGGGCATAACCCATTTCCGGATTTTTGTTTTTCTGTTTCTGCAGAATTGACATTGTCACTTCCGCTAAGTAATCCATTACTAAATAATCGATTTCACCTTCGGTAACTTGTTTATAGGGAGCTTCTATCATATCTCCCCAAAAACCTTGTCCTGATGCAATTCTAATTTTCTCTTTCATTTTTCGTTCGTAATTGATTTATAATTTTTGATTTAATTTTTAATAAAGCAGAATCATCTTCTATATCGAACCAATGAATTCTTTCATCTTTTTTGAACCAAGTAAACTGCCTTTTTGCAAATCTTCTAGTATTCCGTTTAATCAATTCTTTGGCTCTTTCTAAACTAATAACACCGTGAAAATATGAAAATATTTCTTTATATCCCACAGTATTGAGAGAGTTCACTTCTTCGTTATATCCTTTATCGTACAGAGATTTAACCTCTTCCACTAAACCGTTTTCAAACATCCAGTCCACACGGTCTTCTATCCTTTTATAAAGAACTTCCCTCTCCCAATTGAGTCCGAATTGAACAAAATCGAATTCCACTTCCCGTTTATGGATTTTATGCAATTCCAGAATAGATTTTCCGGTTGAATGAAACACTTCCAAAGCCCTTATAACCCGTTTCCAATTTTGAGGCAGCATTGTTTTTGCCGCATTAGGATCAACAGATTTTAGCTGATGGTAAAGATATTCATTTCCAAACTCATTGCGCATTCTAATCAGTTCTTCACGAATTTCAAAATTCACTTCCCCTTCGTCAAATATTCCATCCACTAACGCTTTTATATATAATCCGGAACCGCCAACCACAACCGGCTGTTTCCCCTCCTTAAATAGCTCCGATATCTTTTTTAAAGCATCTTTCTCGAACATACTTACATTATAATAAGCATCTAATTCAAGGATACTGATAAAATGATGTTTAACGCTTTCCAATTCACTTTGGGAAGGTTTCGCGGTACCTATATTTATATGTTTGTAAACCTGCCGGCTGTCTGCAGAAATAATTTCTCCATTCAGTTCTAAGGCTAAATCAATTCCTAATCGAGTTTTGCCCGAAGCAGTAGGTCCTACGATTACTATTACTTCTTTTCCCAACCTTCTTTTCCAATTAGTGGAACAAACGCAAAATTAGGAATTTCTTTAACAGAGAAATCCTCTTCCGCCTCTTTTTTAAGAATCTTTAAAGTCTGGAGCGACTTACCGCCAACAGGAATTACAAGTCTTCCTCCAATATCAAGCTGCTTCAATAAACTTTTGGGAATTTTAGGTGAACCGGCAGTAACAATTATACCCTGGTAAGGAGCAAATTCTTCCCAACCAATAGTTCCATCGCCACACCGCAACGCCGCACGAATACTCAATCTATCGAACAATTTCTGAGTACGCAAGTATAATTTGTCATTTCTTTCTATTGAAAAAACTCTCAAATTCATTGCTGCTAAAATAGCTGCCTGATATCCGGAACCTGTACCAATTTCCAAAACCTTATCTCCATCTTTCAATTGCAGAGCCTGAGTCATTACGGCTACAGTATAAGGCTGCGAAATTGTCTGATCATGACCAATTGGAAGAGCAACATCTTTATAAGCATGATGAATCATAGCCGGTTGGACGAATAAATGTCTTTCGACCTTCATAAAGGCATCTAACACTCTATGATCGGTTATGCCTTTTTGCTTTAACTTCTCAACTAATTCTTCTCTTTCCGGTTCGTACATTAAAATACCTTAATTAAATTCAGCAAACAAAAATACAATTTTTTTGGCAAAGGATTTGTCAAGTTTTGTTTAAGCTCGTATAACATTTTAATTTCCACTCCAATTAAGTTGTGAGTTTACTGCAAAAATTACGATAGCAAGATTTCAAGTTATATCCTGAATAATAATTGATTTGTGTAAAATTCTTGAAGAATTTAATCAAAATTCGATAACATATTGAGAAATAAACAATTCATTTATAAATAATAGACTAACTTGATTCTCAGAGTTAACCGAAAGAGTCAGGCTATTAAATTTCACATCAAATTGAAAGAAAATGAAATAAACTATTGCCAAAAATCCAAAACAGTATTATATTTGGCATTCAAATTTGAAATTGTTCATTTGAAATTTTGAACGACTTAATACAAGCGGGAATAGCTCAGTTGGTAGAGCGCAACCTTGCCAAGGTTGATGTCGCGGGTTCGAGTCCCGTTTCCCGCTCTCTCGAATCCACATCAAGTGGATTTTTTTTTGAAATTTTGGGATTGTGATTCCGGCTATACTGTAATATGAGGCAAATGGATAATAACTTCACAATTTGTATTAAGATTAATTTGCCGGACACATAATCGACTTTTTGAAATTTCTGTTTTTGGCGGCGTGGCCAAGTGGTCTAAGGCGAAGGTCTGCAAAACCTTTATTCATCGGTTCGAATCCGATCGCCGCCTCAAGTAAAAAGCCTGTTTTTTATAGTTTTTTTTTATTTTTAAATAATCCTCTTTTTTCTGCAAAACCTTTATTCATCGGTTCGAATCCGACTTGTCCCGATGGAGCAAAGCGACGTCGGGGTCGCCGCCTCAAGTAACCCTCACTTTTTCCCTGAAAATCACGTCCTGTCTTTCACTCCACTATTTGCTATTTTCTTCGAATTTAATCCAAATTCGCACTTTTCTTCAACTACTTCAAGCCCTTGAAATAAAAATAACTTACGTGAGCGAGGTAGTTCCCTATTTGAGGCTGAGCTGGCAAATTACCCCAATTGGCGGAAAAATAGTGCACACTTGAGTGCACACTTTAAGACCCGATGTCTGATTTTAAGTGATGCTATCTAACTATAGGAGGTAGAATGTTTCTATCAAAAAGAAGTAACGGTATATATTATATTTATTATGACGATCCCATAACAAAAAAAAGCAGGATAAATCCACAGGCAAAACTCACAGAACAAATTGTCATGGAAATAAAGCAGAGATCAGATGAAAGTACTTCCCTCCTCGCTAAGGAATATGGAGTTTCACCATCAACTATTGCAGACATCAAAGCCGGCCGAAGATGGAAGCATATAGCTGCTTAAGAGCATCTTAGCTACAGTAAAAAAGTGACGGACTCGGCATTTGTGCATTGAGTGAGTTTCATCTGCCAAAAGCTGATCCCGGTGAATTTATTTCCGTTCATTACATATTAAGACAAAAAAAAGGTAATTGAATGGTATATTCGTTAATTCAAGATAAGGTATAACTTTTGATAAATAATCAAAAGAATAAATAATTAGTTCTTCTATAGTTAAAGTAAAATATTTGAGTAAATGGATGATGGCGTAGCCCGAATAAGAGTCTGTAAAATAATTTGTGTAAATGGCCTATAGTATTCAAAGGTTGCTCCAGTCTACCAATATAGTAAATAGCAAAAACAGAAAGAACAATAGCTCAATTACGAACTGGTATTCTCCCCTTTTTTTGATGGTGCCTTTTTTTCCATCGGATCGACATAGGTTCTTGCATTAGACAAATCAGCCTAAAGCTGTTCGAGGATTTCAACTGCAAATTTAATTTGTGTTAGCCTTAAATAGTTAAAAAAACATTCTATTCATTAACGCCAATTTCAATCGCATTGTTGAGCTAAAGCTTCGTTCCGCTCCGAAAAGTTTGGGCGTAAAGAAGTGAATAACAAAAGAACAAACCTTGCCATTGTCTTTATACAAAAGGAATAACTCTCAATCTATCTAACTACTTGCGGGGAATATTTTTTGCTTTGCGTATTATTATCATTATTATTATTATTATTATTCAGCGAATATTTTTGAGAAATGATGCAGTAATGCTATAGAGAGCGTGCGGGGAAGCCGGGATAGGGA